>JADJZJ010000020.1:57500-70297 GCA_016715765.1 Opitutaceae bacterium | reverse complement strand
CTGAAGCCGATCGACGATTTCCGCGGCCGTTTCACCGGGAAACCGGACCACGAGATCTATGCCTGGGCCAAGGAGCGCTATTGGGCGCGCTGCTCGCGCGATGTCATCGTCTGGCTCGGCGGGGTGCATGGCACGCAGCTCATGCCGGCGTGCGCTGATTTTGGCATGCTGAAGCAGGGTTTCTGCTCCGACCTGTCAAACCGCCGCACCGACACGCAGGAATATGAACTCACCAAGAGTCTCTACGCCGAGATGAAGCCCCTCGGGCAGGTCTGGGGCTGGCATTCCTACAAGAAGGACATGGAGGAGGAGATGACCAGTCTGCTCTCGTCCTATGCGCTGACGTCCGACGGCCTGAACACCATGCCGAACACCAGCTTCCTCGTGCATGTGCCGGTTTCGCCGGGCTTCGTCTTCAAGAACCACCACAACATCGAACCCGGCCGCAAGTACGTGCCGGAGAAAAAGGTCTATCTCGCCCTGATCCAGACGGACGGCCTCGGCATCGGCGCATGGCTGAAGCCCGGACGCGGTTCGATTCCCTACGCCTGGGAGGTCACGATGAAATTCATCAACCTCTCGCCGGCGATGCTGGAGTACTATTACGACCAGGCCACGCCCAACGACTACTTCATCGGGAGCCTCTCGGGTTCATCCTACTGCTATCCCAAGGCCTTTCCCAAGGAGTGGCTGCCGAAGGAGATCGCGAACGCCCGTGACCTGATGGAGAAGCTCGACCTGCGGGTCTTCGAGATCATGGACTACGCGGGCCAGGCCACCGAGGCGGCCGAGAACAACCTCCCGCGCGACATCGTCGATGCCTATTACGCCAACATGCCCGACGCGATCGGTTTCGTGAACGGGTATTACGCCGCCAATACGTTCACGGTCCGCGACGGCCGGCCGTTCCTGTCGTACGACTATTACCTCCCGGCCGGAAAATCCGAGGCCGAGGCCGCCGCCGACCTGCAGGAGCTCGCCTTGATGAACGATGCCCGTCCGTATTTCCTCCTCGTGCACGTCCGCGAGAACAGCGACGTCGCCCGGGTAAAGTCCATCTGCGACAAACTGGGCCAGGACTTCGAGATCGTGCCCCTGGATGTCTTCCTCAAGATGGCCGGCGAGAATCCGACGTATCGGGAGCGGTTCCTGGAGTAAAACCTTGTAGGGGCGCACCTCGTGTGCGCCCTTCGTGACCGCAAGCGAAGATGGGACTCAAAGGGCGCAGTCAAGCTGCGCCCCTACACCTCCTATCCAATCTTTCTCTTAATCTTTCTCTTTCTCTTTCTCGGCCTGAAAGCTTGCGAGCAAATGCGTCCGAGGACGCTCGCGCTCTCAGATGGGGTCCCTCGGTCGCAATCTCCCGCCAAACTCAAGGCCGGAGAAAGATAAAGATAAAGATTAAGAGAAAGATAGGAATTCAGCATTTGGTACGGTAAAGGCGGGGATCGGAATCCCTGCCCTACATCCAACGGGCTTTGCTCTTGAGCCGCCCCCGCCATGCCGCTGAAACTCCCCGAAAAACCACCCATGAAATCTCCCCTCGCTGCATTCCTCCTGGCCCTGCTCGCCTTCGGCGCGCTGCGGGCGGCCGAACTGCCGGCCTACACCCCCGACTCCAACGCCCCGCGCAGCGCCGTGCCGGCGGCATACACCTGGGACGTTTCACCGCTCTTTGCCTCGGATGCGGATTTCGACCAGGCTCTCGTCAAATTGCGGCAGGACATCCCCGCGCTGGCGCAATTCGCCGGCCGCCTGTCCGATCCCGCGGCGCTCTTCAACTGCCTCGACCGCTATTTCCAACTGCATCTCGATGCCAACAAGCTCACCCTCTATGCCAACCTCCGGCAGAATATCGCGCTGACGGACGACACTGCCGGCGCGCTCGTGCAGCGGAGCCTGGCGGCGATGGACGAATTGATGCAGGCGGCGACCTTCATCCGCCGCGAAATGCTCGCCCTCCCGGCCGGCGCGGTGCCCGCAGCCGTGGCCGCCGAGCCCAGGCTGCAGCCGTACCGGGCCTACATTGAAAACCTGCAGCGCCGCTCCAGCCGCGTGCTCTCCGCCGATGCCGAGCGGGCCCTGGGTCTCCTCGGGGACAATCTTTGGGCTGAAATCGACCTCAATGAACTGCCTTCGGGTTACGAGGACACCCATGGCGCCATCATGTCCGAACTCCCGCTCCCGCAGATCAAGGATGCGGCGGGCAAGGAGGTACAGCTCACCCTTTCCAACTACAGCCGTCTCCGCGCCTCGCCCGACCGCGAGGTGCGCCGCGCCGCCGTGGCCGGGCTCTTCGGTACGCTGCGCAAGCACGAACAGTCCCTGGCCGGCACGCTCGCCGGGCAGATCAAGCTCGACGTCGCCTATGCCCGCGCCCGCGGGTACGACACCGCGCTCGCGGCCTACCTCGACAAGGACAACGTCAGCCCGGCCGTGTACGACAACCTCGTCAACACGGTGAACGCGCACCTGCCGCTCCTCCACCGCTACATCGCGCTGCGCAGGCAGATCCTCGGCCTGCCCGACGTGCGCTTCTACGACCTCTACATCCCCCTCGTCGCCGGCGTGGAGAAGGACATACCGTTCGCCGAGGCGCAGAAGATCCTGCCCGCGGCACTCAAGCCGCTGGGCGAAGAGTACGGCCGCCGTCTCGTCGAGGGCCTTGATCCGAAGAACGGCTGGCTCGACCTCTACCCGCACAAGGACAAGCGCAGCGGCGCCTTCTCGGCCAGCACCTACGGTCCGCATCCGTGGGTGTTCATGAACTACCAGAACTCGCTCGATGACATGTCGACCCTGGCCCATGAATACGGCCATGCCCTGCATAGCGACCTCGCGATGAAGGCGCAGTCCTACCCGGACTACCGCTACACCACCATCCTCGCCGAGATCGCCTCCACCTGCAACGAGACGCTGCTGTCCGACTACCTGCTGGCCCGGACCAACGACCGGGCGGAAAGGATTTACCTCCTCGTCGAGCGGCTCGAGTCGATCCGCCAGACCATCTTCCGGCAGACCATGTTCGCGGAGTTTGAGCGGGCCGTCCACACCCTGCACGAGCAGGGCGTGCCGCTGACCGCGGGCAAGCTGGAGGAAACGTACCGCGATCTGGTCAAACGCTACTACGGTCCCGGCTTCACGATGGGCGAGGATGACGGCCTCGAGTGGGCCTACATCCCGCATTTCTACTACAAGTACTACGTCTACGCCTACGCCACGGGTCTTTCCTCCGGCATCGCCATCGCCGACCGCGTGCGCGAGCTCGGTGAACCCGCCGTGCAGGACTACCTCGGCATGCTCAAGGGCGGCTGCGCCCAGCCACCGCTCGAACTGCTCAAGAGCGCCGGCGTTGATCTCACCACGCCCGCCCCCATCGAATCCGCGATGAGGAGCTTCGAGCGCACCCTCGACGAGGTGGAGAGCCTGCTCGCGAAATAAACCGCGCCACTCGCCCTCCTGGGACCGTCCGAATGAAGGACCGGGCCAACGCACAATCGATCCTTCGTGATGCTTGTTCTGGGGCTGTTGCTTGCTGGTTTGCTCCAAGCCGGGCCGGTGGATTTGGGGAAATTGCGCGGACTGGCCGAGGCGGGTGACCCCGTGGCACAGAACAAACTGGGTCTAGCCTTCGGCAAGGGTGACGGCGTTCCCAAGGATGCTCGTGAGGCCTTCATCTGGCTGAAAAACCGCGGACCAGGATATGCCCAGGTCAACTTAACTTGGCCTATTTGTATTACGGGGGAATGTGTTCCAAGGATGCCAGCGGGCTCACGCGCGCCGCGGAGCAGGAAATGCCCGGCCCAACAACCTTGGGAGCATGTATCACTGGGGAAGGAACGGAAGGAACATGCCGAGGCGACCCGCGGCCCAAGGCAATGCCGGGCCCAGCCCCGCCCCCCGCGCGCGGGCCCAAGCACCGGCGCGGCAAGCGGTCCATCTGGCGGCCATACAGGAATGCCGGCGGCGCACCCGCTCGGCACCATTTATGAATATGGGCAGGCCCCAGACCGGCTGAAGCCATGAAAGGACCCCCGCGGCGGCCAAGCAGCCCAACCGCCCCGCGCACCCGGGGCTCGTTAGCGAGTGGATCAATCTGCGAAAAGAACCCTGAGGCATACGCGTGGTGGAGCATGGCCGGGAACTTGGAGACCTGACCGGCAGCGTGATCTCAACCGCTGGAACAGGAAATGACCGGGCCCCAGACCGAAGGGGGCGCCCGCGAACGGCCGCAGAGGATTGCGCCAGAGAAGCCCAAGCCCCAAGCCCAAAACAACCGTCCCCGGAAAATGGCCCAGCCTCGATACCGGCGATGTTCGCGATGTCCCGTTACGTGGTTGAGACGACCCCGCCCGCAATTCATGCTCCATCCCTCCACCTCCGAAATTGGCTTTTGAGGTTGAGCGCTGGCGGTCCGGCGTTCGCCGTGACCGCCGGGCGCGGTGCGGCTACAGGGCGAAGAACGCGTGTTCGCCCGGGTAGTCGGGCACGGGATGGCGGCCGAGGGGACGGGCGGTCCGGTCCAACTGGAGCGAGACGGCGGCGGTTTCGCTCAGGACGCAGCGGGCGCCGAGGCTCTTGGTGGATTTCTCGATGCGGAAAAGGTAGATGACATCCGTGCCGATGAGCGATTCGCCCTGCTGGCCGCCGCTGATGCGGATTTTGCCGTGATGCATGATGATCCGGAAGGGCCGCGGCGCCGCGGCTTGGAGACGGACCAGGGCCTGCAGGGCGGCTCCGACCTTGCCCGCGTCGTGCCGATCCTGCCGCCAGTAGGCAAAAACCGCGTCGCCCAGGTAGGCGTTGATCGTGCCGCCGGACTGGAGCAAAATCGGCCGGACGAGTTCCAGCCAGTGCTTGAAGTCGGCGGAGGCGGCCTCGGCCCCGACGGCATGGGTGTGCGCGGTATGACCGATCAGATCGAGCATCAGCAGCCAGCAGGGCCCGGAATGGATCTGCACCGAGGTCTGGCCGCTGTCCGCGGCCTGGCCGGGGGTCAGCTGGCAACGGTAGACGAGGGGAAACTCGCCGATCTCGATCCGGTCGCCGTCGCGGAGCGCGACGGTCTGTTCCTGCCGCAGGCCGTTGACGTAGGTGCCGTTGGTGCTGCGCAGGTCGGACAGGTAGTGGCCGCCGCCCGGTTTGGGCTGGATGACCACGTGATTGCGGGAGATGCCGGGCACATTGAGCACCAGCGTGCAGGTGTCGCCGCGGCCGATCGTGCAGGGCCCCTGGTCAAACCAGTGCATCCGGCCGTCCGGCAATTCGAGCCAGGCCTGGGCAAGCGGAGCTTCCATATCGGCCGTTTATTTCAGACGGAGCCGCCAGAGATTGTAAGCGCCGCCGCGATTCGAAAGGAAGTAGATGATGTTCGGATCGGTGGGCGACCAGGCGGGGAGGATGTCGTCGGAGCCGTTGGCGGTGAGCTGCTGGATCTGGGAGCCGTCCGCATTCATCACGTAGATGTTGTTGTTCGCGCGGCCCTGCTCGTCGACGTCGCGATCGGACACGAACACGACCCGCACGGGATTGGTGAAACTCGCCACGGGGTTCTGGCAGTTGGCGCTGAGGAAGGAGTCGTCGGAGATGAGGTTGGTCTCCAGGCGGCCGTCGGGCTCCACGGCGTAGATCTGCCGCTTGCGGCTGGCCTCGTCGGCGCGGGTGAAGTAGATCTTCGACAGTTCGCGGTGGCTGACCTCTTCGGCGACGATCTGGAACTGCGTGGGCAGCGCGCCGTCAAACTTCACCGTGCTCAGCTGGGGCTGGGCGAGCGGGTAGTTGGGCTCGACGGACAGGTAGACCACCTCGCGGTTGCTGTCGGTGTAGGTGGGGCAGTAATTGTAGCGCTGGTCGTTGGTGATGCGCGAGACGCCGCCGGAGGTGCGGTTGTCGGTGAAGTTGACGCGGAAGATGTCGGGCTTGGAGAGATCGCCGCGGTTGGACTGGAAGACCAGGATGTTGTTCGAGTCGGGGGCGATGACGGGCTGCGTGTCGATGTAGCGCTTGTTGTTGTCCACCAGCCGGGCGATGCCGCCACCGTCGTCCTCGACGCGCTTCAGGAAAAGGCCGGAGTAGTACTTGCCGTTGTCATCCTGGGAGGTGATGGCGAGGACGGCGGATTCCCCGTCCGGCGTGATGGCGTAGGAATTGAGGGTTTGCAGCGGCGCCTTCGGGTTCTGGTCCCGGCGGGCGAAGCGGGTGACGCGGGAGAGGCTGGCGATCGAGGCGCTGCGCTCGCCTGAATCAAGGGTGCCGGTGCGCGTGGTCTGGCTGATGCCCAGTCGCACGCCCGTCGGTGTCATCTCGATGACCGGGGAGTGCAGCGCGACCGGCAGTTCCGTGACGGGATTGAGGGTGAGGTTCACCACCGGCGAGAGGCTCTGGGTGAGCGTGACCTCGACGGGATGATAGATCGTGGGGATTTCCGCCACGAGCAGGTTGTGGCTCCACGCCTTGGTCTTGTCGCCGCGGGTGAACACCACGGTGACCTTCTGCGGGGCGGCGCCGAGTTCGCGGCCGTCGAGGGTGAGGGTGGCCTGGATCGCGGCGCCGTCGCCCGACGTCGTGTTGACGCTGAAGGTACGCTCCATGCGCAACGGGGCCAGGGTGACGCGGGGAGGCGCGGGGGTGTTGTAGGCCAGGGAGAACGATTCGCCCTGATGATCGGTCCTGGCGAGACTGACACTGAGCGGCTGCCAGGGGGCGGATTTGCCGGTCCGCCGGAAGGTCACGTTCCTGGTGAAGCGGGGTAACGCCGGCGGCCTGGCCGTCGATCGTGACCGCGGCACCCTCGGGCGAGGAAAGGATGGTCACTTCCTTCTCGATGGTGAGGGGTTCGAGGGTGACGGAGATTTCCTTGAGCTTGCTCCGGGTATCGTAGGCGACCGTTTCGCTTTCGTAGCCGGTCTTTTCGACGACAAACATGTAGGGCGTGGTCCGCCGTTTGAGATCGACCGTGGCGGGGGCGGGGAGACGCTGGCCGGCTTCGGTTACCACCGTGGCACCGGCCGGGGAGACATTGATCCGGAGGGGAACGGCACGGCTGACTGAGCTGACAGCCACAGCCAGTAACACAAGGGCCACAAAGTGGCGGGGGTGGCGAAGCATGTTGACGTTACATAAGCTGTGAAAGGCAAAGCCGGTCAAACCTGCATTTTTGATTATACTGGCAACAGGGCGGCGGCGCGGTTGAATGCGACCAGCATCATGGATCCAGCCTCGGACAAGACGGTCGTTTCCCCACGTTCCGGCACCAAGCACGACCTGTTCCAGGCTGGCGATGTCGTGGGTCAGTACCGCATCGAGCGTGTGCTCGGTGCCGGCGGCATGGGTGTCGTCTATCTGGTGCAGCACACGGCCCTGAGAAAGCATTTCGCACTCAAGGCCTTGCCGGCCACGCTGGCGCAGGAGGCTTCGTTTGTGGCCCGGTTCAAGCGCGAGGCCGAGATGCTCGCGCGCCTCAAGCACGGGCACATCGTCAACGTCACGGACTTCGGCGAAAGCCAGGGCCGGCTCTATCTCGTGCTGGAATTTGTGGACGGCGGTTCGCTCGAGGATTGGTTTGCGGCCCACAGCAAGGGCAAGGGCACGGGAGCGCCGCCGGAAGAGGTGTGGCGGCTGATCGGGCAGGTCCTGCAGGGATTGGTGCACGCCCACCATGCCGGCATCGTGCACCGCGACCTCAAGCCCGCCAACGTGCTGCTGGAGAAAACCGGCGAGGCCAAGATTTCCGATTTCGGGCTGGCGCGGGTCGTGGCGGAGGAGGAGTACCGCCGCACCGGCGGCACCATGTCGCCGTTCCAAGGCGACAGTGTGACCACCACGGGCACCATTGTCGGCACCATCGATTTCATGTCGCCCGAGGCGCGGAACATGCAGGCCTCCGATGCGCGGTCCGACATCTACGCGGTGGGTGTGATCACCTACTACCTGCTGACCGGCCGCAAGCCGCACGGCCTGGCCCAACCCGCGTCGAAGCTGGTGGCGGGGCTGGACCCGCGCTGGGACCGGTTCATCTCCACCTGCCTCGCGGAGGATCCCGGCCAGCGCTACCAGAATGCGGCGGCCGCCCTGGAGGGGCTGCAACTCCTGCGGCAGTCGAACCGCTTGAAACCCGCCCTGATCGCCTTGGGGGTGGTTGTGGTGGCCGTGATCGCGGGTGTCGTGTTTTTCTGGCCACAAAAGTCCGTCATCGAGCCGGTCGCAGGTCCGATCCCGGTGAAAGCTGCGCCTATGGCCGATGCCCCGACCGAACCCGCGGTGACGGTCCGCATGCCGGAGACGGCTCCCGCCGAGGAGTTGAGGAGCTTTACCCTCACCGGTTTGCCGGCCGGAGCGCTGATCGGCTACCGCGGCAACGAGTTTACCGCCGGGGCGGACGGAAGGTTGGTCCTGACGATAGCACCGGGCGCGCAGATGGTCAGCGTGAAAGCGCCAGGTTACCTTGAATGGAAAGGACAGATCGGCGCCGAGCCCGGAGTGCTTGAAGCGGCACCAGCGATGCAACCCGTGCCTCCGGTGACGGTGAAGTTCACCGGCCTGCCGCCGAACGCGCAGCTCCGCGCAGGTGAGCTGACCGGGACTGCGGATGCCGCCGGCGAGGCCGTGCTTGAATTGCGGCCGGGGCGCGTGGCGCTAGCGGTCAGCGCGGCCAAGTATGAATCCCTGGACGTGACGCTGGATATTGCCCCGGACACCACGCGGGTGCCGCTTGAGCTCAAGCGGTTGCCCCCGCCCCCGGAAATCAGCGTGATGCTGGCCGACGGCGTCGAACTCAAGCTCCGCTGGGTGCCGGCCGGAGCCTTCAACGCCGGATCGCCATCCGAGGAACGCGGCCGGCAGCGCAACGATCTGCCCCTGACCCGCGCGGAAATCGCCAGTGGCTTTTATGTGGCCGCGACGGAAATGACCCAACGCCAGCATCGCGCCCTCACCGGGAAAAATCCCAGTGCGAGCCGGGCCCTCGGCGATGACACCCGGCCGGTGGAGCAAGTCTCCTGGCGCGATGCCACGGGTCCGGGCGGGGCAATCGACAAGATCAACCAACTGCTGCAGCTTCAGGGTCTCCCATTTACGGCCGATCTGCCGACTGAAACCGAATGGGAATATGCCTGCCGGGCCGGGACGGAGACATCCTTGAATGACGGCAGCCAGCTGACCAATGAGCGCGAGGACCCGGTGCTCAGTATGCTGGCCTTTTATTCCCGTGGCGGAGCATTGAGCGCTCCGTCGCCCGTGGCAAAATTCAAGCCCAACGCCTGGGGCCTGTATGATATGCATGGCAACGTGGCGGAGTGGACCCGCGGCGGGCGGACGAATCGTGATCCGGTGTTGCGCGGTGGCAACTGGCGGGTCGGCCCGGTGCACTGCCGGGCCGCCTCCCGGGTGGAACTCACCCCGGACATCCGCCCCAATGACACCATGGGCTACCGGTTGATCCTGCGGCCCAAGGAGGAATGACGCGCGCCGGGCCACGCGTATTTTCAGCATCCCAACATTCAACACCCAACGTCGGACTCATGCCGTGGCTTGGGTTGGGTGTGGCCTCAAGTGGGCCTCTCTGCGATCCCGCAGAGTATGGCCACGCTTTTTGCTTTTTGGGTCTTGTCGCCTGTGCTTGTCCGGGTGCCAACAGGTTTGGATGCAATTGGCGTTGCAGGACCTGGGGTTGGCAGGGAGGTTGGTGAAATGGGTCTGACCGAAATCAAAGCTGAGATTGCTGCCGCGGCGGTGGAAGAAACCGATTTGCTGCTCCAGGAATTGGGCATCGAGGGCTGGAGCCTGCTGGAGGATGCCATCGCAAAGCGTGCGTGGTTGGTCGGTATCTTCACGTCCGAATCCGAGGCAAGGGCGCAGTGGGAGGCGCTAAAACCGCAACTGGGATTGATGGAAACCCCGGTGATAAGGACGTTGGCGGACCAAGACTGGCGGGACAGCTACAAGGCGCATTTCAAGGCTTGGCAATCAGGCCGGTTGCATTGGGTGCCGGTTTGGGAACGGGCCACCTATGCGCTGCCGGCCGGTGATGTGGCGTTGTGGCTGGATCCGGGACTGGCGTTTGGCACGGGCAACCATGAGACGACACGGCTGTGCTGTGAACGGCTGGTGGCCTTTGCGGCGTCACGGGGCACGAACGGCCGGTTGATCGATGCCGGCTGCGGGTCGGGCATTCTGGCGCTGTCAGCATCATTGCTGGGATTCCGCGACATCAGGGGATTCGACAACGATGCCGAGGCGGTACGGGTAAGTCAGGAAAATGCGGTTCTGAATGGGATGGAAGGTGTTGTGCGGTTTTTTCCCGGGGATCTGGACTCAGGTCTGGCCGGTCAGAAGGCGGATTTGCTGATGGCGAATATCCAGGCGGATGTGTTGATGCGCTTTGCCGGACGACTGGTCGACGCGGTGGCTCCGGGTGGCTTGCTGGTGCTGAGCGGGATCCTGGCGATCGAGGTGGATAAGGTTCGCGCTGCCTTCAAGGCCGCGGCACCGGGCTGGGCCGTCGAGGGCCGCACGATGGGTGAATGGTGCGATTTGGCGCTGACGCGGCCTTAAGGCCGCTTGTCTCGCGGTGACACAGGGCTGCGGACTGCCGCTAAACCCTTAATCCCTTCCGTGGAATCTTAGTTTAACAAACCAAACCGCCACTTCAGGAGAAAAGGTCGGTCGGGGTGCGGCCCATGAAGTCTTCCATGTAGGCGGTGGTGGCTTTGCCCTCGATGAAAACGGGGTCGGACATGATCGCCTTATGCAACGGAATGGTGGTCTTGATACCGCGGACGAGATACTCGCTGAGGGCGCGGTAGGTTCGCTCAAGAGCGGTTTTGCGGTCGCGCCCGTAGCAGATGAGCTTGCCGATCATGGAATCGTAGTGCGGCGGGATCGTGTAGCCGGAGTAAGCGTGGGAATCGACGCGCACGCCATGGCCTCCGGGGGCATAATAGAGCGTGATGGTGCCGGGAGAGGGGATGAAATTGCGGGCGGGGTCCTCGGCATTAATGCGGCACTCGATGGCGTGGCGCTCAAACTTGATGTCGCCCTGGTCGAACTCGAGTTTCTGACCATTGGCGACGAGGATCTGCTGCTTGATGAGATCTATGCCTGTAACCTCTTCGGTAACAGGATGTTCCACCTGAATACGGGTGTTCATCTCAATGAAGTAGTAGTTCCCCTTGGCGTCGACGAGGAATTCGATCGTGCCGGCATTCTCATAGGCGGCGGCCTCGGCGGCGCGCACGGCGGCCTTGCCCATCTTTTTGCGCAGATCGGGGTGAGAAAAGGGGAGGGGGACTCTTCAATGAGCTTCTGGTGGCGGCGCTGAACGGAACAATCGCGTTCGCCGAGGTGGAGGACCTTGCCATGGGAATCGGCCAGGATCTGGAACTCGATATGACGGGGCTTCTCGATATAACGCTCGATGTAGACTGCGCCGTTGCCGAAAGCTTTCTCGGCCTCGTTTCGGGCGACGTGGTACTCCTTGGCAAAGGACACATCATTATGGGCGATGCGCATGCCACGGCCACCGCCGCCGGCGACGGCCTTGATGATGACGGGATATCCGATCTTGCGGGCGACCTTGACAGCCTCGGCCTCGCTCTCGACGGGACCGTCAGAACCGGGTACGGTTGGGACGCCAGCTTTACGAACGGTGTCCTTGGCGACAGACTTGTCACCCATCATCTTGATGGATTGAGACTTGGGACCAATGAACTTGATATTGCAGGATTCGCACTGCTCCGCGAACTTGGCGTTCTCGGAGAGGAAGCCATAACCAGGATGGATGGCATCAACGTCGGCGATCTCGGCAGCGCTGATGATCCGGTCGGCACGCAGATAACTGTCGGCGCTCTTTGGCCCACCGATGCAAATGGCCTCGTCGGCCAATTGGACGTGCAGGGACTGGACATCGGCTTCGGAATAAACGGCGAGGGTTTTAATACCCAGCTCGCGGCAGGCGCGAATGATGCGAAGAGCAATTTCACCGCGATTTGCGATGAGGATTTTTTGAATCATAGGTGGGCTTTGATACACTAACCATTATCAGGTAATGGTTAGCAGCGCTCAGTAGCGGTTGGTTACGAGGCTGTTTCAGCCCTGCTTAACTTTGAAAAGACGCTGGCCGTATTCCACCGGTTGACCGTTCTCGACCAGAACTTCGACCACGGTGCCCTTCAGCTCAGCCTGAATCTCATTCATGATCTTCATCGCTTCGATAATGCAGACCACGGAGGTTTCAGTCACTTTGGTGCCCGAATCGGCGAAGGGTTTGCTCTCTGGTGAAGGTGCACGATAGAACGTTCCGACCATCGGGGACTTGATGTAAATGATATCGGCTTCTTCCTTAACTGGGGTGGTGGCTCCTGCAGCCAAGGCTGCCGGGGCGGCAGCCACGCTGGGGGCGGGGGCCTGCTCAGAGGCCAGGGCGAAAGGGTGATTGGAGCCCCGACTCGAGGACACAATGGGGAGACCGTTGCCTCCGCGGCGAATCTTCAACTTGAATCCCTCTTCTTCGACTGCGAACTCCGAAAGCTCGGAGCGTTTCATCAAATCGATGATCTGCTTGATTTGTTTGAGGTCCAAAGTGTGCCTTGGTTGAGTTGTGGCTGAGACTGTTAGTGGCTAAAGAGGGTATAGCGTTCAAAGAAAGCTAGGGAAAAGCAATCACGCAATTTTCATCGAAATGGGTGAAAATGGACAATTATTGCAGTTTGTAGGCTATTTTTAGCAAATATTGGCCAGATTTGAGGTGTTTTTGAGGTAGTTGCTCAGGACACTGGGAACGGATTGAAGGCAAGGCCGAG
>JADJZJ010000020.1:0-50000 GCA_016715765.1 Opitutaceae bacterium | reverse complement strand
AACGAGAGTGTGAACTATTTCCACAAACCCCAGATGAACCTGAACTGGTACATGGACATCAATGACCGGATGAAGCTCACCAGTGTGTTCTACTACTCCGGTGGACGTGGCGGTGGCTCTGGCACCCTCAACAACGGCTCGAGTTCCGCGGCTTTCGCCCGTTATGCCAACACGGATGCAATGTGGGGCAGCAACATCAACTGGGATGGCACCATCGCCAGCAATGCCGGCGCGGTCGCGGCCAACGGCAGCGCCAAGACCGCCGGTCGTTCCCTCGGCATCCTGCGCAACAGCGTGAACAACCAGGATCAGTACGGCATCGTTTCCAAGCTCTCCTACGAAGCGACCGACGAACTGAAGTTCACCGCCGGCGTGGACTGGCGTACCGCCGAGATCCGCCACTTCCGCGAAGTGCGCGATCTCCTCGGCGGCCAGTACTATCTGCCGACCACGGCCCAGGCCAGTGAGTTCTGGGCCGATGGCGCAAACACGCGCCTCGGACTTGGCGACCAGGTGGATTATAACAACACCAACACCGTCGACTGGCTGGGTCTGTTCGTCCAAGGGCAGTATGAGAAGGGCCCCATCACTGCGTTTGCGGTGGCTGGTTATTCCTCGATCAAGTTTGGCTACGAGGATCTCTTCCGTCGCGCCAGCGTCGGCTCCAGCGACACCTACAAGCTGGAGACGGACAACTTGGACGGCAACCAGTTCAAGGGTGGCGTGCAGTATGCCTTCAATGAAAATTTCAGCGCGTTTGTGAACGGCGGCGTCGTATCGAAGGCCCCGATCTTCGACGGCGCGATCAACGACATCGTCGGCAAATTCGTGGCCAAGCCGGAGAATGAAGAATTCAAGTCCGCTGAAGCTGGTGTCCGTTACATCACCCCGGATCGCAAGTTCAACGTCTCGGCCAGCTACTACTTCACCCAGTGGCGCAAGCGCACCATTTCGCTCACCAACGAGTCGGCCGACACCATCACCTACCTTTACGGGGTGAATTCCGACTACGCCGGCCTTGAAGTCGAGGGCGCCTACCAGCCGAACCGTTTCCTTCGCTTTGACTTCGCCGCCTCATTTGCGGACTGGGTTTACACGGATGACGTCCTGAACTCCGAGCAGTACTACATCAGCACCGGGGTGATCAATCCCGCCTATGCCGGCAAGCTCTACATTGCCGACCTCAAGGTGGGTGATGCGCCGCAATACCAGATGGCCTACGCCGTCACGGTATTTCCTGCGGAAGGTCTCTCCATCAAGACCCAGGGTCGCTGGTATGACCGTTACTGGTCGGACTACACGCCCGACTCCCGCGGCAGCTCGGCGGATCGCGGCCAGCCCTGGCGCATTCCCAGCTACACGCTCTACGACGTGCACATCAACTACCGCCTCCCGCTGCATTTCCGTAACTTTGAAATCAGCCTGTTCGCGCACATCTTCAACCTGACCGACGAGACCTACGTTTCGGATGCCACGGACAACAGCTCCTTCGAGGCGGTCGGTCTGAACCTCGCCCCGTCGCACAGCGCCCAGCGCGCGGAAGTGTTCCTCGGCCCGCCGCGGTCCTACAACCTCGGCGCCCGCCTGAGCTTCTAAGGCGCCGGTTCATCGGTTTCATCACCAAGGCGGCCACCAAACGGTGGCCGCCTTTTTTCTGGCCGGCCGGCGGGACGACTTCACGTATTGAAATCTGGATACACAAGGTTTCTCCCGCCGTTTGACCGGCGCACCAGGCCGCGCTGATGTGGGGCAACATGGCTGCGACAGGGTGGGGCGGTTCCGGTTTTGGGGTGAAAAACCGGACCGGTGTTCATTTTTGCGGATTTCCCCCTCGGGGAGAAGATGCACCCGGCCCCGCAAGCCAAAATTACACGTAAAAACTGATGATTTTCGGGAAAACCTATTGACGGAGGAAAACGCGAAGACCAATAGGTTGTGGTTGTTAAGGCTGGAGACCACATCCTGTTGTGGTCGGCAACGCGTGAATAAGTTTTGGCAACTATAGTTCGCTAAGATTCTAATCCCGCCCAGATCAGTCACTTTTCCATTTAATTTTTCCCCTATTTAACCTTCCGGCAACATGCAGAAGTCCTTCCAAGTCGGTGCCAAGACGTTCGTGCTCGATCAGGCCAAGGCCGAGGCCGCCTTCGCGGCCAAGAAAGTCATCAACGGTCGCGAGACCATGACGTTCAATCTCCTCCCCCTCAAGTACCAGTGGGCCTACGATCTCTATCGCAAGATGAAGGCCAACCACTGGGAGCCAGAGGATATCCCGATGGGCAAGGACATCGAGCAGTGGCGTGATGAGAAGGTCGTCACCGACGTCGAGCGTTGGATCATCCGCATGGGCATCGGTTACTTCTCCGCCGCCGAGGGCATTGTCGGCGACAACATCCAGCACGTCGTCCGCGAGCTGGTAACCGCCCCCGAGCTCAAGCTCGTGCTCGGCCGGCACGCCCATGAGGAGAACATCCACGCCGACTCGCTCCTTTACATGATTTCCTCCCTCGGCATCAACCCGCACGAGTGCGAGGCCATGTTCGAGGACATCCCCACCATCGTCCGCAAGAACGAGTTCGTCACCAAGGTCTCCCGTTCCCTCCGCCGGGATCTCGATCTCACCCTCCCCGAAAACAAGAAGCTGCTGGCGAAAAACATCTTCGTCTTCGGCCAGTGCATGGAGGGCACCCAGTTCTACGGCCTCTTCGGCATGGTGCTTTCCCTCTACCGCCAGAACAAGTTCCCCGGCATCGGCCAGATGTTCCGTTACACGCTCCGCGACGAGTCCAACCACATCGAGGTTTTCCGGAATCTCTTCATGGACCTTGTCGAGGAGAACCGCGAGATCTGGACCACTGAGTTCAAGGAGGAGCTCCGCCAGACCATGGCCGAGGGCATCCGCCTCGAGAAGGACTTCATCCGCGACTGCCTGCCCGTGAATTCCATCGGCCTCAGTGCCGAGGACTTCCTCACCTACATTGATTTCATCGCGGACCGCCGGCTCGAAAGCTGCGGCCTGGCCCCGCTTTCCAGCGGCGCAAAAAATCCGCTCCCCTGGCTCGCCGAGATGATGGACATCAAGAAGGAGCAGAACTTCTTCGAGGGTCGCGTCACCGAATACCAGAAGGCTTCCTCGCTCAATGTAGCCCACGACGACGAACTCTGACCCCGGTTCCCGCCGCCGGTTTTCTTCAGCCCTGGTTCCTTTCTTTTCCTTTCCCTGTTTCCGGTGCCGCCCCTGGCGGCTGCGTCTCACTCCCTTCGCCTTCCGTTCCCCGCCGTTCGCCCATTTATCCATGAGCAATCCTTCCCTCGCGCACGATCTGGCCCTCAAGCGCACCGTCCACACGCCCGTCGAACAAAAACCCCACTATGCCTGGCGCGATGTGCTCGCCGGCGAGGACCATCCGTCCCGCCGGTCATGCTCCTCTGCCCCCATGGCGAGGAGAAGTTCAATCTCAGTGAGGTCGCCGACACCCTCGGCAAGGCCCTCACCAACGTCCACCTCGCCAAGGGGGAAAAGGACATTTTCACCGACGCCAATCGTGCCTGGGTCGCCCGCATCTGCCGTGAGATCGTCGCCAACCTCACCGAGCAGGCCCGCAACCAGAATCCCCTGCGTCTCTCCCTCAACGCCCTCTACGAACTCATTGAGAAGACCCTCGTCGACAACAACGCCTATTTCGTGGCCAAGAGTCTCCTCCTCAACCGCGCCCGCAAGATCTCCATCGATCGCGAATCCGCCGCTGCCGCCACCCTCCGCGTGATCCGCCGCAACAATCAGGTCGTCCCTTGGAGCGAGCAGAAGGTCGAGATTGCCGTCCGCAAGACCTTCCTCTCCCTCCAGCGCGACTCCGCTCCCGCCGTCGCCATCACCAAGGCCGTCTCCGGTCGCGCGCACGCCACCAAGCAGTCTTTCGTCCATATCGAGGAGATTCAGGACATGGTTCAGGAAGAACTCATGAAGGCCGGCCACTACAAGGTCGCCGAGGCCTACATCCTCTTCCGCGCCCAGCGCACCGCCGCCCGTGAGGCCGGCCAGACCGACCGCCTGGAGGACCTCTCCACCGCCGTCGAGCCGCCGGCGCAGGCCTCGCTCATCGTCGTCAAGCAATCCGACGGCCTCAATGTCTTCTGGGACGGCGCCGACCTCCGCAAGCGCATCGAGTTCGCCCGGATCGGTCTCGACCTCTGCCTCACCAACGAGGCCATCGAGCAGGAACTACGTCGCGCCGTCTACGACCAGATCACCCAGAAGGACCTCGACGCGACCATCATCCTCAACTCCAAAACCCTCATCGAACGCGACGCCGACTTCGCCAAGTTCGCCGGCCGCATTCAGCTCACCTACATTTATGAAGAGGTGCTCGGTTGGGACATCATGCGCGACGGTCTCGGCAAGCTGAAGGACTTCCATCAGCGCGCCTTCCGCAAGTACCTGGAGCACGGAGTTGCCATCAAGCGCCTCAACCCCCGCCTCCTCGATTACGACCTCGCCAAGCTGCCGCCGCCCTCGATCCCTCCTCCGACCTCGAGTTCGATTTCCTCGGCATTCAGACCCTCTACGACCGCTATCTCATCATCGATAAGTCCCGAAAGCCTTCCCGCCGACTTGAGACGCCCCAGTTCTTCTGGATGCGCGTCGCCATGGGTCTGATGCTCGACGAGCCGGGCGACCGCGAGAGCAAGGTCACCGGCCTCTACGACCTCTACAAGAGCCGCCGCTTCTGTTCCTCCACGCCCACGCTTTTCAACTCGGGCACCCTTCACTCCCAGCTCAGCTCCTGCTATCTCTACTACGTCGACGATTCCATCGAGGGCATCATGCTCCGTGGCATCGCCGAAAACGCCTTCCTCTCCAAATGGGCCGGCGGCCTCGGCGGCTCCTGGACTGCCGTCCGCGGCACCGGCGCCTACATTGGCGGCACCAACGGCGAGTCCCAGGGCGTCATCCCCTTCCTCAAGCTCCACAACGACCAGCTCGTCGCCGTCAACCAAGGCGGCAAGCGCAAGGGCTCCGGCTGCGCCTACCTTGAGACCTGGCACAACGACATCCTCGAGTTCCTCGAACTCCGGAAGAACACCGGCGACGACCGCCGCCGCACCCACGACATGAACACGGCGAACTGGATTCCCGACCTGTTCATGAAACGCATGGAGGCCCGCCAGTCCTGGACCCTTTTCCGTTCCAACGAGACGCCCGACTTGCATGAACTCTACGGCAAAAAGTTCGAGGAGGCCTACCTCCGTTACGAGCAGCTCGCCGAGGAGGGCAAGGTCCACGGCCAGAAAATCGAGGCCCTCGAGTTATGGAAGAAGATGCTCTCCATGCTCTTCGAGACCGGCCACCCCTGGATCACCTTCAAGGATGCCTGCAACATCCGCTCCCCTCAGGACCATGTTGGCGTCATCCATTCCTCCAACCTCTGCACGGGAGATCACCCTCAACACGGCCAACGACGAAACCGCCGTCTGCAACCTCGGCTCCGTCATCCTTGAGACGCATCTCCTCCCCGACGGCTCCATCGATCACAAGAAGCTCCGCGAGACCATCCGCATGGCCGTCCGCGCGCTCGACAACGTGATCGACATCAACTTCTACCCCACCGCCGCCGCCAAGCTTTCCAACAGCCGCCATCGCCCCATCGGCCTCGGCGTCATGGGCCTCGCACACTCCCTGTATCAGCGCGGCCACGCCTTCGCCTCCCCCGAGGCCGTCGAGTTCAACGACGAGGCCATGGAAGCCATCGCCTACTACGCCTACGAGGCCTCCTCCGACCTCGCCGCCGAGCGTGGCACCTATTCCAGCTACAAGGGATCCAAGTGGGACCGCGGCCTGCTTCCCCAGGACACCGTTGACCTCCTCGAACAGGAGCGCGGCGTTCCCGTCGAGGTACCCCGTGGCGGCCGCATGGATTGGACCTCCGTGCGCCAGAAAATCGCCACCCAGGGCATGCGCAACAGCAACGTCCTCGCCATCGCCCCCACGGCCACGATCTCCAACATCACGGCCACTTCGCCCTGCATCGAGCCCACCTACAAGAACCTCTTCGTCAAATCCAACCTCTCCGGCGAGTTCATCGTCCTCAATCCCTTCCTCGTGAAGGACCTCAAGGCCCGCGGCCTCTGGAACCAGGAGATGATCGACAACCTCAAGTACTACGACGGCGAGTTGAAGGACATCCCCAACGTTCCCGAAGACCTGAAGGCCCGCTATCTCACCGCCTTCGACATCGATCCCAAGTGGATCATTGATGCCGCCGCCCGCCGGCAGAAGTGGATCGACCAGGCCCAGTCCGTGAACCTCTGGATCAAGACGCCGGACCTGAAGACCCTCAGCCACATGTACCGCCAGGCCTGGCACACCGGCCTCAAGACCACGTATTACCTCCGTTCCCTCGGCGCCTCCAACATTGAGAAGGCCACCGTCGGCGTCCGGAAGGAAATGCGCGGAGCCGTGAGCGAGGGCGCGGCCGGCGGCCAGAACAGCGGCGATGTCGGTGGAACCCATTCCCCGCTGGCCATGGCCGCCACCGCCACCGCCGAAGCCGCCGCCAAAAAGGTCTACTCCGAGGCCGAAAAGAAAGCCTGCAGCATCGAGGCCATGCGTCGCGGCGAAGAATGCGAAGCCTGCCAGTGATCAATTGACTCTCCGCCAAAGCCTCGGCCCCAAAGCCGGGGCTTTTTCGTGCACGTTTCAGATTAAGCGCAAAGCTGCAAAGACGCGAAGACAATGGCCACAGGAGGCGGAGGTTGAAGGGAAACCTGTGACCCGGGTGTTCGATCCGGGGGAAACGCTAATCTGCGCTGATCTTACGCTGATCCCGATCGGTTTTTAACACAGAGACGCAGAGGGACAGAGAAGACTGTTACCTAAGGCCTGCGGTACTCATTCTACGCGTTCTTTGCGGCTCCGCGTGAGGCACTGCATTGGATGATGGTTCAAGCTAATCCCAATCCGGTTTTACCGCAAAGAACGCAAAGTTTCTGTCCGGTTGGGATGCTCGCCCGCGCGCCTATAGGCGCCTCGAGTGCAACATACGTGTCATGACCTTTGTGTTCTTTGTGGTTAAAAATGCCTTGGGATCGGAGTTATGAACCCAATCCGTGCCATCCGTGTGATCCGTGGTTAAAATGGTTTGTGCTCTGCGTCTCCGCGCCTCCGCGTGAGCCCCTGATCGGCATCTCAGCACTTCAGCGTTTAAAGTTCAAAGATCAGCATTCGCGGTTCCACGCGCGCTCGCTAATTTCCCAGACTCGAATCCCTTCATCCCATGGTCCCGTTTTCCGTGCTCGATCTCGCGCACATCCTCCAAGGCAGCGATGCCACCGATGCTCTCGTGCGTACCCGCGAACTCGCCCGTCATGCCGAGCGGCTCGGCTACAAGCGTTTCTGGCTCGCCGAGCATCACAACATGCCCGGCATCGCCAGCGCGGCCACGGCCGTGGTCATTGGCCATGTCGCGGCCGGCACCTCAACCATCCGTGTTGGCGCCGGCGGCATCATGCTGCCCAATCACGCGCCGCTCGTCATTGCCGAGCAATTCGGCACCCTGGCCGCGCTGTTTCCCGGTCGCATTGACCTCGGCCTTGGTCGCGCTCCTGGTACCGACCAGCCCACTGCCCGCGCCTTGCGGCGTGGACGCGCCGACCCGGTGGACACGTTTCCGCAGGACGTGGTCGAACTGCAGTCTTACTTCCATCCGGCAGCGCCCGGCCAGGTGGTGCAGGCCGTCCCCGGTGCGGGCCTCGACGTGCCCATCTGGCTGTTGGGTTCCAGCTTGTATGGCGCCCAACTGGCCGCCGCCCTTGGCCTGCCCTTCGCCTTCGCTGCGCATTTTGCGCCCGACCATCTCATCAACGCCCTCCGGCTCTACCGCAACGGATTCAGGCCCTCGCCCCGACTGTCCAAGCCCTACGCCATGGCCGCGATCCAGGTCTTTGCCGCCGATACCGACGCCGAGGCTTCGTACCACTTCACCTCGCTCCAGCAAAGCTTCGTCAGCCTGCGCCGCGGCACGCCCGGACCGCTGCCGCCCCCCGTCCGGAGCATGGACGCCTTGTGGTCCCCGGCCGAACAAGCCGGCGTCAATGCCGCCTTTCGCGAGGCCGTGGTTGGCTCGCCTGCCACCGTGCAGCGCGGTCTCGCCGCCTTTCTCCAGCGGACCGGGGTCGATGAACTCATGGTGACCGGCGCGATCCACGACCACGCCGCCCGCCTCCACAGTCTCAGCCTCATCGCCCAAATCCGTGCCTCCCTTCCGTAGGCTCGGATAACACGGATCCGATCTTTCCAAACCGATTTAACCACAAAGAACACAAAGGGTCTGGTCCGGTAGTGTAGCTCGTCCGCGCGCCTATAGGCGCCTCGGATGCATCATACGCGTCATGAACTTTGCGTTCTTTGCGGTTAAAAAATGTCTTGGGATTGGAGGTTTGTGGGATCGATGTAGGGGCGTGGTTTATCCACGCCCGTGAGTGCCGCATCCACCTTCGAGCGCCGAACCGGGCGTAGTCATGCTACGCCCCTACATTCAGAACTTCAGCGTTAAACGTTCAGCGTTAAGCGTTCGCGGGCTCGGAGCCCGCGCCCCCTTCCATTGCTCGCCAATCGCCTTGGGATGCTCCCTAATTGATCTCCTGTGAGCTCCACTCCTCCCGAATCCACCGCGCTTCTCCCAACTTCCCCGTGCCCCTGTGGCAGCGGCCGCAACTTCGGCGCCTGCTGCGCGCCCATCATCGCCGGCACCGCCGCCGCCCCCGACGCCGAAGCGCTGATGCGCTCCCGTTACACGGCCCATGTCGTGGGCGACACCCAATACCTCGATCGCACCTACCTGCCCACGTCGAAGCTTCCGCCAACTCCCTATGAGGGCACGCCGCGGCCCATCAAGTGGGTCAAACTCGAGATTCACCACCACGAGGCCAACGTCCGTCCCGGCGTCTCGCATGTCGATTTCTCCGCGCATTTCACCGAGGACGGCAAGTCCGGGATCATGCACGAGAAATCCGAGTTCGAGTTGATCGATGGGGCCTGGCTTTTCTCGCGCGTTTTGCGCGAAGGTCCCGCCCCGATCGTCAGTGCGCCCAAAGTCGGCCGCAACGATCCCTGTCCCTGCGGCTCCGGCAAGAAATACAAGAAGTGCTGCGGAGCCTGACGCCGGGCATTTGACTACGGGAGGCTCGGATTGGACAAACCCCCCGGCAGAAAGGTTACCCATGAAGCGACTCGATTTCATCAAAACCAACTTTGCCGCCCTGGGCGGTGCCCTGCTGGCGGGCAGCCTGCCGGCGATGGCGGCCCCGGTCTCCGCCCCGGTGGCACCGCGGCCTACGCCCCGCAAGGCAGCGATCAAGCTCGGCATGCGCGTGTCCGCTTGGATGACTGACGAGCATCTGGAGCTCATGCGTCAATTGGAGCTCGCCTGGTGTCGGCTCGATGTGCACGAGAAGGATTTCGGCTACGAGGACCTCGCCCGCACGCAGGAACGCTATGCGAAGCACGGACTGAAGATTCAATCGGTGGCCAACAATCACTTCCGCGGCCCCGCGCTGCTGCTGGGCGGACCGGAGCGCGAGATTCAGCTGGAGGTGTTTGCCCAAGGCATCAGGGATCTCGGCAAACTGGGCATCCCGGTGTGCGACACGGCCTGGCTCGGCATCCTGCCGGGATCGCAGTATTTTGACACGAGCTACGCCGACATGAACGGCATTCGCACCCGCATCTTCGACACCGCGGAGTACGCGAAGATCGACAAGGTCCCCGGCCGGCGCTGGTCGGCGGACGAGGTGCGCGCCGCGCTGAAGTATTGCCTGGATCACATCATGCCCGTGGCCGAGTCCAGTGGCGTACGCGTGGCTTTCCATCCTGATGATCCTCCGATTCCGGAGCAGGGGGGCGTGGCGCGCATTCTGCACACGTTTGAGGATTATCAGAAGCTCTTCGCGATGAACCGCAGTCCGAACCTTGGGGCGAACTTCTGTGTCGGTACCTGGGCCGAGGCGGCTGAGGCGACCGGCAAGCCGGTAAATGACATGATCCGCTGGCTGGCGGCCGATGGACGTTTGATCAACGCGCACTTCCGCAACATCCGCGGGGTGCTCCCGCGATTTCAGGAGACCTTCATCGACAACGGCGACCAGGATTTGCAGGAGATGATGAACACGTTCGTGGACGTGGGCTTCGACGGATTGCTCGTGCCCGACCATGTGCCGGTCTTTGCGATCGACCAGGCGCCGCCGCGACCCCCGGGTTCGACCTACCGCACGCCATTCCCTCCCGCCGGCGTGGCCTACAGCGCCGCTTGCATGCGCACCATGCTGCGCAACGCCGAGCGAGGTTAGGCGGGGGAGGAATCGGATTAAGCGCAAAGGAGCAAAGCCGCGAAGACGGAGCAAAGTTATTAACCCCGCCTTTTAGTTAACCACAAAGGGACACGAATGGAGATCAGACCTCCGCTCCCAAGGCATTTTATAACCACAGATGGGCACATATGCACGCAGATGCCCGAACCAAATCTTCGCGGACCAGAGCTCTGAGATCCGTTCAGAACTCGGTCCGCTCAGGATGGTAATTTCGATCCAATGACAGAGAACACCGGATCTCAATCATCGAGCTCGGTGTGTATGGGTTCGAAAATCAAACCCCCGAGCGGAACAAGCGTTGGTTGAAAACCAACGAGCTGGTCCGAGAGGAATCAGGATCGGAATATCAGTGTTCATCAGTGCCCATCAGTGGTTAAAAACCGGATTGAGATTGGCCCGAACCCCAAACGGACAATCCCCCGTGGCGCTTATAAGCGCTCTGTCGCGCCTCGCCGCCAAAACACCTCCTTTGTGTTCTTTGTGGTTAACCCGCTTTGAAGTCTTCTCCGCGCCTCCGCGTCTCCGCGTGAGACCCTGCATTAGTCCGTGATTCGAACCCAATCCATCCTTCGCTCCGAACTTAGCTCCTTAGCGTCTTTGCGATTAATTCTTTAGTTTCACCAGCCGCGACGTCCACCACCGGCAGCCCTGCCGCGTAGTTGATCGGCAGCGCCTGTTCTCTCGCCATCTCTGCAGTTTCAAACATCACCCGCACTCGGGCCGGGAAAGGTGTCGGATTGGTCAGGCGCAGGGTTCGCCTCGAGTCGTCGGTCCACGCGGCCTGCACATGGTCGAGGGCGCGGATGAGTCCGGTGTCGGGCTGCGCATAGACTCCCGGCAGGTCGCACCACGTGAGCATGAGGGCGACCTCGCACCAGCAGGAATACGCGGATTGTTCTCCGAGGGCTTCGGGCCAGGAGGGCGTGATGTTGACGCGTTCGCAGATCCAGCCGGGCGGAAGGTGGGTGAGCGAATTGCCCCAGTTGAGGCGGGCGGGAATGGGACGGTCGGCGCGGGAGAGATACTGCGGCAGGGCGTGGGCGATATCGCGCAGGAGATCAAGCAGACGTAAATCGCCGGTGGCGCGGAAGGTGCGCAGGATGCCCTGCCCGGACAGCGTGCAAATGCCCGGCACACCGCATTTGTTCTGGGCGTTGGCCAGCAAGGCGCCGCGGGCATCGATCCCAAGGGTGCCGAGGGCGGAGGCGGGCGGAAACCGGTAGGGATACGAAATAGACCACGAAGCCGCCTGATGGCAGGCGTGGCGGGCGGCCTCGCGCCAGCCGGCTTCGCGCGTGTGCTCGTGCAGGAGAATGAAGCTTTCGACCAGGCTGAAAATGGATTCGCCGTCGGGGGCCTGCACCGCGTCGCCGGGTCCGCCGGTGGTCACGCCCCACGCCAGATCGTGATCACGGTAATGGGCCGCGGCCGCGCGGGCGATGGCGAGGAAGCGGGGCTCGTTGAAATACTGCGCGGCGAGGACGAGAGCCCCGGGGATGAGCGCACCCGAGGTGGAGCCGCGGATTTCGATCCGGCCGGTGTCGCAGTTGAGCTGAAAGCCAAACTCGCCCTCGCGCTCCCACACCTCGCACAGGGCGGCGGCGGCCCGGCGGGCGGCGGCTTCCCACGAGGACGGCACGGTTTGGCGGCGTTCGCGACGCAGCAGGAGCTGACGCAGGACGAAGCAGAGCGTGTCGCCCTGACGACGGACGAGGCACCAGGGCTCATCCCAGCCCTCATGGCCATCGCCTTTCCACGCCCCCGTCTCCGACATGATGGCCTTGAATAACCCAAGGCGCGAGACGCCGCGGGTCAGGATGAAGTCGAGATTGCGGTCGGCGCGGATTTGCGCGGTGGCATCGCCCTCCTGGGCCATGGCAAACGCGGTACTGCCGCCACCCACCCAGCCGTTTTGCCAGAACTGCGTGAACTGGCCGGGTGCCCAGGGCAGGCCGATCTGGTACAGGCCCTGGCCCTCGTGCCAGTTGGACGTGTTGTGCTTGGCCTGCATCAGATCCCAAGCGGCGGAAAAGGGCATCACCTCCGGGGCCGGCAATGTCGTTGCGGGAAAGAGGGCCGTGCGATTTGCGAAGAGGCGCGCGAAGAGTTCATGGACGTCGGCGCAAGCGAAGGTGTGGAACTCGAAGGTGAGCGTGATCGCATCGCCGGTCGCGAGGTCGGCAGGGTGGCTGTTCTCCGGGTGCAGATGGACGGCGGAGAGCTTGCCGATGCCGGGTTCGGAATCGCTGTCATCCGGGAGCGGGTGAATGAAACCCGGGGTGAGAAGCAGAATCCCGGCCCGGGTCCGATCGGCGTTTTCGATGACTTCAATTCCGTAGGCGCCGTGGGCCGAGGTTTGCGGCGTGAGGAGGAGAAAAGCCTGGTGTCCGGAGGGGAAGTAAACGCCCAGACCTGGCACGGCGGCGTCGAGCGAAGTCTGGTCGAGGTGGGAGCGACCGGGCTCAAAGGAAAGGCGCGGAATATCGCCGATATCGAGGATAGGACGGTCGGCACGTTGGCCGAGGTCGCGGATGTGCGGCGGGTAGGGGCGGCGCAGGGCCGGGAAGCGGTTGCCGGCGTAAACCGCGCCCGGGATCAGGACATAGTTGGCGGGGCTCCACCCGGAATCCTCCCAACGGAGTCCGGCAGCGATGGCCCGGGCCATACCCTGTTCGACCGTCGCAGTGACCGTGATGGCAAAGGCACCGGGGGCCTTTGCCTGGGCGGTGAGTTCAAGCCGCCAGCGGGCGCCCGCAAAATCGGTGCGGGTAGGGTGGCCAAAGTCGAGGGGCGGACAGATGAGATCGGTACGCGTGCGACCGTCGTGGGTGGCGAGGGCGAAGGTGGCGGGGATCGGAAACATCGGTCGGAGGGCGAGGGAGGAACGCTTAACGCTCAACTTTTAACGCTGAACGCTCAAGTGCCGATCATGACTGAGTCGGAGCGGCTTTATGTCGCGATCGAAAACCTCCTCAAATTTCGAAGTCGGGCAAACGCACCGGATAGTACCGCAGTCAGGAGCCTTCAAGGCCTGCGTTAATACACCCGCCAAGCCGATATAACCGGTGGGGCGAGTGCGGCTTCGATCGTCAGGCGCAGGCGCTGCGTTCGCACGGGAACGGCTAGCCGGTCGATCTTCTTGCGGCCGATGGTGGTGCCCCGGGCGATCTCCTGCCAGGTGGAGGGACCCACAGCCGCCTCCACACGATAGGCGGCGATGCGTTGCCCATGCCGGATGGTTTCCTCCAGGCAAAGCAGATTGACCGCCACCACTTTGGGGAAAGTCATCTCAATCATCGCCTGGGTCGCGCCAACCGGAGCGGCCCAGGGAGCCTCCGGACGCTCCTGCATCAGTGAAGGTGAATGCCATCTCACGCCGGGCATCTGCGCCAAATCCCGGTCGAAGAGCCGGTCCAGTTCCCGGCGCAGTCCGGTGATGGCGGCAATGTCGTTCTCATGAAAGAGCCCATCCTGGGTTGGAGGGATGTTGAGCAGCAGCAGGCTGTTGCGGCCAGCGCTGTGGCAAAACAGCTCCACAAGATTCTCCACGGTTCGCACTTGGGCATCCTCTTCCGGATGGTAGAACCAACCCGGACGGATGGAGACGTCGCACTCGGCGGGCCGCCACACTCGTGGTTCACGAAAAGTCGGGTCGGGGGCATCGCCGCTGCCCAGGTGCCGCTTCAGTTCCGTGCGGGCGGTGGCGTCGTTGGCCTGGACATTGCCCGAATCTCCCGGGAAACGCACCGTGCGCGGATCGACCGTTGACCAGCAGGTTTCATGGGCAAATCCGCGTTCGTTGCCCACCCAGCGCACGTCGGTGCCGCCATCGCCAAATGTCACGGCGCCCGGCTGGAGTTGCTTCACGAGGGCGAGAAACCGCGGCCAGTCGTAAACCTGCTTCCGTCCGTTGGGCCCCTCCGCGCAGGCACCGTCGAACCACACCTCGTGCAACTCGCCGTAGCGGGTGAGCAGCTCGGTAAGTTGCGCGCAGTAAAAGTCGTTGTAGCGCGGGGAATCACCGTAGCACAGTTCGTGACGGTCCCAGGGTGAGAGGTAGAGTCCGACCTTGAGTCCCTCGGCGCGGAACGCATCGACGAACTCACGCACCACATCACCCCGGCCGCCGCGCCAGGTCGAGGAATTGACCGCATGACTGGTCGTGGCCGTCGGCCACAGGCAAAAACCGTCGTGGTGCTTGGCCGTGAGGATGCCGATTTTGAAACCCGCGGCGCGGGCGGCGCGCGCCCATTGGCGGCAATCGAGACTGGCGGGATTGAAAAGCGCCGGGGATTCCTTGCCATCACCCCATTCGCGACCGGTGAAGGTGTTCAGGCCGAAATGCACGAACAGGTTGGTCTCGGTTTCCTGCCAGGCGAGCTGCGCCGGCGTTGGCAGGGGAAGGAACGGGGCGGGGAGAGGAGGCATCGGGAAGAAACGGATAACGCCCAACGCTCAACTTTTAACGCTGAACGCTCAAGTGCCGATCAGTGGCTCACGCGGAGCCGCGGAGAGCGCGGAGCAGACAACCCTTTATTTACCACGGATTCCACGGATGACGCGGATCCGATCTTTCCAAACCGATTCAACCACAAAGAACACAAGGCTGCCGTCCGGCAGGAGTAGAGTATCCCGCGCCCTTATAAGGGTCTCGCGCGCTTCATTCGCGTCATGACCTTTGTGTTCTTTGTGGTTAATTGCCTTGGGATCGGGTTCATGAACCCAATCCGTGTGATCCGTGCAATCCGTCGTAAAAAAGACTGGCTACAGAAAGATTTGCTCTGGGTGGCACGGTGGACGTTGCATGGCGGCATGGCATTGGCTGAAACCAATCCACTGCACCTCGGCTCGCGGCGGGAAATGTTCATCGATGATGTGCTGATCAGCCGGCTTGACGGTCAGGCCGTCCGGCGTCTGCACCATCCGCAACCGCGGGAGATTGTGCTGCGGCATGATGCACCCTGGGAGGGAACCGGCTCGGGCTACCACAGCGTGTTTCGTGACGGCGACCGCTACCGGATGTATTACAAGGCGTTCAACATCAATCTCGTCGCCGGCCGGATTGTTTCCGAGGCCACGCCGCATCGCTTCACCTGTTATGCGGAAAGCCCCGATGGGCTGCATTGGACCAAGCCCGAACTCGGGCTGGTGGAGTTCGCCGGTTCGCAGGCCAACAACATCGTCATCGCCACGGGCCGGCATGGCCCGCTCGACGTGGATGCGGCGCATCCGGCGATCTTTAAGGATGCGAACCCGGCGGCGCCGTCCGAGGCGCGCTACAAGGGTGTGTTCCGGTCCGATGGTGAGCTCGGCCTGGTCGCCATGCAGTCGCCCGACGGACTGCACTGGTCGCCGCTGGGCGACGGGCCGATCGTGACCGATGGCGCGTTTGATTCGCAGAACCTCGCCTTCTGGGACGAGGTGCAGCATTGCTACCGGGCGTATTGGCGTGCGTTTCCCGGCGGCAAAGTGAAGACCGGAGTGTGGCAGCCACAGGGGCCGCGCGGCATCCGCACGGCGACGTCGGCGGATTTCCTGCACTGGGGTCCGGCCAGCGATCTCACGTATGCCGCTTCGCCACCGGCCGAGGAGCTCTATGTCAACCAGATCAAACCCTACCACCGCGCGCCGCACCTGCTCATCGGCCTGCCCGTGCGCTACAGCGAGCGGCCCTGGGGCGCATCGCTGCGGGCGCTGCCCGACAGGGAGCACCGCGAGCAGCGGTCGGCGGCGCAGCCGCGCTATGGCGAGGCGCTGACCGAGACCCTGCTCATGTGCAGCCGCGACGGCGTGAATTTCACGCGCTGGCCCGAGGGCTTCATCCGGCCGGGCCCGGAACGCACCGGCACGTGGAACTACGGCCATCAGTACGCGGCGTGGCACATGGTCGAGACGGCGTCGGACCTCGGTCCCGACGCACCGCCGGATCTTTCCTTCTATGTGCTGGAAAACTACTGGCTGGGCCGCGGCAGCGTGGTGCGCCGCTACACGCTGCGGCTGGATGGCTTCGTGTCCCTGCACGCGCCGATGGCCGGCGGCGAGGTCGTGACGCAGCCGCTGACCTTCACCGGCGGCGAGCTCCGGCTGAATTTCGCGACCGGTGCGGCGGGCGAAGTGCGGGTCGAATTGCAGGATGCCGCCGGAACCCCGCTCCCCGGATTGGCTCTGGCCGATTGTGAGCCGGTGTTTGGCGACGCGGTGGATCGCGTGGTCACATGGAAGCAGGGCACCAATGTATCCGCTTGGGCGGATCAACCGGTACGGCTGCGCCTGAGCCTGAAAGACGCCGATGTGTACGCACTGCGTTTTACATGAGTGGTTATCTCCCGGACATTTTAACCACGGATTTCACGGATGGCACGGATCCGATCTCTCCAAGCCGGATTAACCACAAAGAGCACAAAGGGTCTGTCCGGATGGGTCGCTCGTCAGCGCGCCTATAGGCGCCTCGGATGCAGCATACGCGTCATGACCTTTGTGTTCCTTGTGGTTAAAACCGGATCGGATCCGTGCCATCCGTGCTACCGAGCGAAGCGACAGGGCTCAAAATCCGTGGTTAATACTCCGGTCAGGATTTGGCTGGATGCCAATTGGGCGGGGGTGTCTATTGCACTCGTGTTGTCGAACCTGCCTGGCGCCCCCCTGGCTTCGCGGCCCCTCGGTCGCGGCTGCTGATGAGCCTGCACAAGCTTTCGCCCTATGGTTTGCGCCGCGCGCTGCTGGCCGGCATCCGGCGCGTGGCCGCGCAGCGGGAGGAACTCAATCGCATCAACGTATTCCCGGTTCCGGACCGAGACACCGGCACCAATCTCACCTTCACCCTCGCCGCCATGCTGCAGAGTCTCCGGCATCCGTCACCGGCCGGCGTGCGCGAACTCCTCCATGGTTTGGCCACTGATGCGGCCGACGGCGCGCGCGGCAATGCCGGTGCCATTCTCGCTCATTGGCTGCACGGCGTTGCGACCGCCCTGCCACCGGATGAATCGGTGACCCTCCCCGTGCTGGCCAAAGCGCTGGGCCTCGGGGCCGCGGAGGCCCGGACCGCCATGGCCGATCCCTGCGAAGGCACGATGCTCAGCGTGATCCAAGCGTTCACCGGGGGCATGCAGGCGCAGGCGGAGGCTGGTGAACTTGATCTGCGAAAAGGTTTTGTCGCCGCGCTCAGCCGCACCCGCATCGCCCTGATGCAAACCCAGCACCAACTCAAGGCGCTGCGCGCGGCCGGCGTGGTCGACGCCGGGGCCCGCGGCTTTGTCGAATTGCTCGAAGGCATGAACGAACTGGTCGGGCAGGGCCGCGCGGCGGATCAAACCGGGCCGGCCTTGGAACCGCCGGCCCCCGGGGTGGAAACATTTCCGGGCAGCGGCGGCGGGGGCGCGGGTCGCTATCTCGTGCAGTGCACGGTGGACGCGGAGCGGATCGAACGTCCGGTCCTCAAGGCGGCCCTGCGGACCCTGCCGGCGGCGAAAATCGTGCTGGCCGGTTCGCGCACGCAGGTGCGGCTGCATGCCGAGCTCAATGAGCCGGCGGCACTGCTCGCACTGGCCGCGCGGTTCGGGACCGTGTCGGCGCAACACATCGAGGATCGGCGCGAATCCACCCCGGAATCGGCGGCGCGCCGCCGGCGGGTGGCCATCGCTGCGGATTCCGGCGCCGATCTGCCGGCGGAGGAGGTTGAGCGGCTCAACATCCATCTCGTGCCGCAACGCCTCTCCATTGCCGGGCGCGAGCACATCGACCGCCAGACGATCTCACCGCGCGAATTTTACGCGGCCATGCGGACCGGACCGGCGCTGCCGCGCACGTCGCAACCGTCCCCGGGGGATTTCCGGCGCATGTTCGACCTGCTGCTTTCACACCACGAGCGCGTGATCGATGTGTCCCTGTCGCGGAGGCTCTCGGGCACGATGCAATCGGCCGAGAGCGCGGCCGCGCGCAGTGATCCGCAACGGGTGACCGTCTTCGACAGCGAGCAGGTCGCGGCGGGGCAGGGGCTCATGGTCATCTGGGCGGCCGAGGCGGCGCAGGCCGGACTGGACGCAAGCCGCCTGCTCGAGGGGCTCGCGCACATGCGCGGGCGGACGTCGGTCTATGCCATCGTGCGCGACATCAGTTACGGGGTGCGCGGCGGACGCATCCCGAAGGCGGCGTTGCCGATGACGCGGCTCCTGCGGCTGTCGCTCATCCTCTGCAGCAAGGGCGGCCGCCTCGGCCTGCAGGGCGCGTTGTGGGGTCGGCACCATCTCCCCGTCCGGTTTGCCCGGCGGATTGCACGGACCCTCGACCCGGCGCGGTGTTACCGGTTCATCGTCGGACACGGCGATTGCCCGGCGGATGCGGCACTGGTGGAGCGCACCCTGCGGACGCTGGTGCCCAACGTGGACCGGCTGTGGGTGGTGGAAACCGGCGTTGCCATCGGGGCGCATGCGGGTCCAGGTTCGCTGGTGATTGCCGTGCAGGATTACGCACCGCCAACGCCATGATAGTGGACATCGCCAGAATCATCCTGGGCTATCTGCTGGGCTCGATCTCCGGCAGCCTGCTCCTCGGCCGCCTGCGCGGCGTGGACATCCGCCAGCAGGGCAGCGGCAATGCCGGCGGCACGAATGCGCTCCGCACGCAGGGGCCGTGGTTCGCCTTGGGGGTCGTGGTGATCGACGTGGGCAAGGCGGCGCTGGCGGCCTGGGCCGGCGGCTGCGGCATCGCCGATGAACGGCATGCGCTCGTCGTGGCACTGCTGGCCGGTGCGGGTGCGGCGATCGGTCATGTATGGCCGTTGTATTTCGGCTTTCGCGGCGGCAAGGGCGTGGCGGCCGTACTTGGGGCCCTGCTCGTGCTGTGGCCCGTGGGCGTGTTGACGATGCTGGTCGTGGCGTTGCTGGTTTTGACGATCACGGGCTACGTGGGGTTGAGCTCAATCCTGGCGAGCGCGGCGCTCATTCCCGCGGCCGTCCTGTATGCCCCGGAACCGCACCGGCCGGTGTGGATGGCGGCGGCAGTGGTGGTCGCGGGATTCGTCCTCTTCACGCACCGCGGCAACGTGCTGCGGTTGCGGGCGGGGACGGAGCACCGGTTTGAAAAGGTGCGGGTTCTTGCCAAACTATTTAATCACGGATCACACGGATGACACGGATCCGATCTTGCCAAACCGAGTTAACCACAAAGAGCACAAAAGGTCCGTCCGGTTGGGATACTCGCCCGCGCGCCTATAGGCGCCTCGGATGCAACATACGCGTCATGACTTTTGTGTTCTTTGTGGTCAAAAATGCCTTGGGATCGGAGGTCAGAACCCAATCCGTGCCATCCGTGTGATCCGTGGTTAAAAAGAATTGTCCCCTCCGCGTCATCTACTCGCGACACGCTACTCACTGCTCGCTACTGCCTTCAGACCTTGTGTTCTCCGGCGAGGTTGGAGCCTTCGCCGTCGGGCAGGCCGTCGCGGAAGGTGCCGAACCAGCGGTCGAGCGGGAGCGTGCTTTCGCCGTAATTGCACTCGAAGTAGCGGTGGTGCAGGTAATGGAAATACGAGCCGGTCGGCACCTTGCCGTGGACGATCGGGCCTTCGTAGCCGTGGTGGCCGTTGGCCGGTCCGAGCGCGGCGTGCTGCAGGTCGAACAGGAAGTGGAAGGGGTGCGATGGCACGATCCAGTGGATGCAGGCCACGCTGAGATAGATGATCGTCTCGACCGGATGCATGGCCATGCCGGACCAGGCGTTCGGATTGACGTTCTTGTGGTGGAGGTAGTGGACGTGCCGGTAGAGCGGTTTCCAATGGATGAGCCGGTGGACCCAATAGAAGTGAAATTCGCGCCACAGGGGGATGATGAAGAACCACGCCACAAACCACACCGGGTGCCGCGACCAATCCAGCCAGGGAATGTGGTGGTTGGCGTAGAGCCACATGGTGACGACCTCATAGCCGGTCCAGATGAGCCCGGCGACACCGGCGGTCCAGAACACGTTGTCGTAAACCTGGTCCTGAAACAGGAATTTGCGGCTGTTGCGCGCGGGCCAGTTGGGGTCGTACTTCTTGTTCAACCCTTCGCCCTTGCGGATGTAGAGGTAGTAGTGGAAGCCGCCGTAATAGAGCCACATCATGGCCTGGTTGCGCAGCCAGATCTGGGCGATCCAGCCGAACTCGAACGAGGCGCAGCGCGCGAGGTCCGGCTGGGTCAGGTACCATGACACGGTCGAGATGAGCAGGAGCGACAGGTTCACCGGCCACATGAAGCCGGGCCAGCCGAAGAGCCATTTGAAGATGGCGGCGGCGCGCAGCGGCCAGGTGAAGAGCGGCGAGTACCGGATGGGGTAGGGCGGACGCCATTCGCCTCTGGCGTTGCGTCCGTCGGATGGGGGTTGTTCAGAACCGGGGGTAACGGTTTCGGCTGACATCGGGGGGTGAGACTGCCGGGGAGCGGAGGGGAGGCAAGAGCGCAGAAGTGAGGAAGACCGGAGATCGGAGCCTGAGACCTGAAACCTGAGGCCTTGGCTTGGTCCATCGCGTCCATTCAGTCCATAAGGTCCATCCCCGTCCACTCGCTCACGCTCGTAGCTACAGCACCGCTATCGGCGACGATGATACAGTAAGACGGCGGCGGCACCGAGTGCGAGCAGCACGAAGGTCGAGGGCTCGGGCACGGGGGTGAAATTCGACAGCACCAGGCTGTTGGCGGCAAAGGCGCTGCCGGTGCCGTAGTTTACGGTGAACTGTCCCAGGCCGTCGCTGGTGAGCAGGGTGCCGCCATCGGCGACATTGAGGAAGCTGCCGCTGAGGGCCCCGGCGTTGGCCAGGGTGAAGGTGTCGACGGCGGTGACGGAGGCCTCGTAGCCATCGGCGAACGTGACCTGCAGCAGTCCGTCGAAGAGCAGGGTGTTGGTGACGTTGAGCGTGCCGAAGTCGGCGCCGGCCGTCGGTCCCGCAAGCGTGAACGCCAGGGTGCCGGACGGTTGGAAAGTATTGCTGGTGGTCAGCCGGAGTTCGCCCTGCCGGAGTGACAGGGTGCCGCCGTTGACGAAGGGGACATTGAAGTAGGTCGTGCTGCCGGCGTCGCGGATATAGGTGCCGTCGTTGGTGAAAACAACGGAGCCGCCCCAGCCGGGATTCAGCACGGAGTAACCGGACGCGTTGAGATCGTGGAAGGTGGCGCCGGCGGCGTTGGTGAAGGAACCGCCGGATCCCGATCGAATGTGGCCGTTGAGCCAGCTGACCGTGCCCTGGTTCACGATGGTGCCGCCGTTGAAATCATGGTCGGCGCCGTTGCCAAGGGTCAGCGCACCGGTGCCGGGGGCGACCGTGATGCTGGCGCCATTCCAGTTGCCGCCGTTCCACAGGAAGGCGCCATTGAGGGTGCCGGTGCCGGCCAGGGTGCCGCCGGTCTGCTGAAACGTGCCGACATTGACCTGGCCGGCAAGATTGAGCGTGCCGCCGGTCAGGTGATAGGTGCCCGGTCCGGTGAGGGACGAACTGTTGCTCACATTGTAGCCGTTGGTGAAGTAAACATGGGTCCCGGCGGCAGCTGCGATCGTGCCGGATGCCGTGATGGATCCGCCGGCGCGGTATTGGATGTCGCCCTGCAGCAGGCTGACGCTGCCGTTGTTGTTAAAGGGGATGTCAAAGTATGTCGTGTTGGTGCTGTTGCGGACGTAGGCGCCGTCATTGGTGAAGACAAAGGAGCCGCCCCAGCCCGGATTGTGCATCGTGAAGCCGGAGACGTTATAATCGTTGAACGTGGCGCCAGCCGCGTTGGTGAAGGTGGCGCCGCTGCCGCCGCGAATGTAGCCGCTCTGCCAGTTGACCGTACCCTGGTTGACAATGGTGCCACCGTTGAGGTCGTGCTCGGTGTTGTTGGCGAGGGTGAGGATGCCGGTGCTGGCGGCGACGGTGATGCTGGAACCGTTCCAGTTGCCGCCATCCCAGAGAAAAAGCCCGTTGAGCGTGCCGGTGCCGGCGAGCGAGCCGCCGGTCTGGCGAAAGGTGCCGACATTGACCTGGCCGGAAAGGTTGAGCGTGCCGCCGGTGAGGCGATAAGTGCCCGCGCCGGTGAGCGAGGAGCCGTTGCTCACGTTGTAGCCGTTGGTGAAGTAGACGTTGGTGCCGCTCGCGGCCGAGATCTGGCCGGAGGCGGTCAGGGTGCCACCGGCGCGGAACTGGATGTCTCCCTGCTGCAGGTCGACCGTGCCGTTGTTGTTAAAGGGGATGTCAAAGTATGTCGTGTTGGTGCTGTTGCGGACGTAGGTGCCGTCGTTGGTGAAGACAAAGGAGCCGCCCCAGCCCGGATTGTGCACCGTGAAGCCGGAGACGTTATAATCGTTGAACGTGGCGCCAGCCGCGTTGGTGAAGGTGGCGCCGCTGCCGCCGCGAATATAGCCGCTCTGCCAGTTGACCGTGCCCTGGTTGACGATGGTACCGCCGTTGAAGTCGTGGTCGGCGTTGTTGGCGAGGGTGAGGATGCCGGTGCTGGCGGCGACGGTGATGCTGGAGCCGTTCCAGTTGCCGCCATCCCAGAGGAAAAGCCCGTTGAGCGTGCCGGTGCCGGCGAGCGAGCCGCCGGTCTGGCGGAAGGTGCCGACATTGACCTGGCCGGAGAGGTTAAGTGTGCCGCCGGTGAGTCGATAGGTGCCCGCGCCGGTGAGCGAGGAGCCGTTGCTCACGTTGTAGCCGTTGGTGAAGTAGACGTTGGTGCCGCTCGCGGCCGAGATCTGGCCGGAGGCGGTCAAGGTGCCACCGGCGCGGAACTGGATGTCTCCCTGCTGCAGGTCGACCGTGCCGTTGTTGTTGAAGGCGACGTCAAAGTGCGTCGTGCCGCCGGCGTTGCGGACATAGGTGCCGTCGTTGGTGAAGACGAAGGAGCCGCCCCAGCCCGGATTGTGCACCGTGTAGCTGGAGGCGTTGAGATCGTTGAAGGTGGCGCCGGCGGCGTTGGTGAAGGTGGCGCCGCTGCCGCCGCGAATGTAGCCGCTCTGCCAGTTGACCGTGCCCTGGTTGACGATGGTGCCGCCGTTGAAGTCGTGGTCGGCGTTGTTGGCGAGGGTGAGAACCCCCGTGGTGGAAGCGACAGTCACGTTGGCAGTGTTCCAGTTGCCGCCGTTCCAGCTGTAGGCGCCGCCGAGCGTGGTCGTGCCGACGAATGCCCCGCCGGTCTGGATGAAGTTGCCGACGTTGATGGTTCCGCTGGCCGTCATGGTGCCGGCGGTCAGCCGGAAGGTGCCGGCGCCGCCGAGCGAAGTCCCATTGGCGATCGTGTAGCCGCTGGTGAAGTAAACATTGGTGCCGCTCGCGGCCGTGATGCTGCCGCCGCTTGCCAGGGCGCCGCCGGCGCGGAACTGGATGTCGCCCTGCTGCAGATCGACCGTGCCGTTGTTGTTGAAGGGGATGTCAAAGAAAGTCGTGTTGGTGGTGTTGCGGACGTAGTCGCCGTCATTGGTGAAGATGAAAGAACCGCCCCAGCCGGGATTGTGCACGGTGTAGCCGGAGAAGTTGGCGTCATTGAACGTGCCGCCAACGGCGTTGAGGATGCTGCTGCCGGCTCCACCGCGGATATAGCCGGAATTCCAGGTGATGGTGCCTTGATTGGTGAGCACCAGGCCCTGGAGGTCGTGATCCGCCGAGGTGGCCAGGGTGAGGGTGTTGCCAGCCAGGACCGTGTTGGCCGGCAGGGCCGACGGAGTGATGACGCCGCCGACCAGGTCGCCGCCGTTCCAAACAAAGTTCACCTGGGCGATCGCGGGGGTCTGCAGCATTCCGGCGAGGGTGAGTCCGGTAATAAAACGGATCAGGCAAATGCCGGTGCTGCCGATCCATGCGGGGTAGTGACATGGGCTCCAAGCCATGCGGGGGAAGTTGCGTGAAATGTTCAGGATTGCCACCCGTTTTTGACCGCCAGGCAGCGACCAGTTGGGACGCTAATGCTGGGGCATTTCGTTGGCGGGCGGGCTGGGCCGACTTTGAGGACGGCGCAAAAATCGGCCGCAACCAGGTGTCGCCTCCGGCCGGCATCTGTGTATGGTTGCACAACCACCGATGCTTAACGCCCTCGACGATCTCCCTGCCTGTGCCGGCTGCGGCCAATGCTGTCACCTCCTCGTGGAGTTGACGCCGCTGGTGGATGACGTCCCCGAGGAATTCGTGGTCGAGCACTCCGGGGTGCGATGCATGGACCAGCACGGTGATGGCGCCTGCGTCGCGCTCGATCCGGTTTCGCGCCTCTGCTCCATCTACGAGCGCCGCCCGCAGGTGTGCCGCGATTTCCAACGGGCCGAGGCCCTCTGCCGCCGCGCCATCCTGCGCGGCTACGGACCCTATGGCACGGCACCTGATGCCGCCGGTATTGCACCCGCACCGGTGGCTTAAGGAAGCTCCGATGAACTCATACCGGAGTAAATATGGAGCTCAGGAATACTGGAAACAGAGGGCAAACGAGTTTTTGTTCCTGCTTTCCTGAGTTCCAGATTCGTTTTCAGAGGCTCGCTATCCATTACCTTTCATGAAGATCAAAACCGCCGAATTCCAAACCAGCGCCCCCGACCTGCGGTCGTGCCCCGAGTGGGCGCAACCCGAGGTCGCGCTCATCGGGCGGTCCAACGTCGGCAAGTCCTCGCTCATCAATCTCCTCACCGAGCGCCGCGAACTCGCGATGGTCTCCGACACGCCGGGCAAGACGAAGCTCATCAATTTCTTTCATATCAACGGCTCCTGGCGCCTCGTCGATCTGCCGGGCTACGGCTACGCGTCGATTGGCAAGCAGCAGCGTTACGCCTTCAACCAGGCGGTCGGGGACTTCCTCACCGGCCGGCGCAGCTTGCGCAGCGTGTGCGTGCTGATCGATTCGCGGCTGCCGCCGCAGGCCATCGACCTCGAATTCCTGCGCTGGCTGGAGGGCTGCAAGGTCCCGTATGCGCTCATCTTCACCAAGACGGACAAGCAGTCGGCGGCCCGGAGCCAGGCTAACATCAAGACCTTTACCGCCGCGATGAGCGAGTGGCGGGCTGAGCCGCCGGTGATTTTGCTCAGTTCGGCCAAGACCAAGGCAGGGCGAGGGGCGATCCTGGCGTATTTGAGCACGGTGGTTGGGTGAAGGGGGAGGGATTGCGGGGAGCGCGACCGCCCTCGGTCGCAATTCCACGAAGTCGTCAAGGCAGCGAGAACGAGAAAGAGAACGAGAACGAGTACGAGAAAGAGAACGATCGTACTCGTTCTCGTTCTCTTTCTCGTTCTCGACTCAGTTCGGCTTCTCTCGATTGCGACGAGGGCACTCCCATTCCAACCCCCCGGATGCATCCTTGCACCCGGCCGTCCGATCACCAACTTAGCCGGCTTACCCCGTGAAATTACCCGACCTGCTGGCCTCGAAACCCGGCCGCCTTTTTGCGTTCTTCGCCCTGTATCTCACCGAGGGCATTCCCCTCGGTTTTACCGCGACCGCGATCGCCACGCAGATGCGCCGGCAGGGGCTGGGCCCGACTGAGATCGGCGCCTTCGTCGGCACCCTCTACCTCCCCTGGGCCTTCAAATGGGTGATGGGGCCGTTTGTGGATGTGCTGTCCACGGACCGCTTTGGGCGCCGGCGCATGTGGATCGTGCTCACGCAGATCATGATGACCGTGATGCTGCTGGCCGCGATGCCCATCAATTTCACCGCGGAGCTGAAATTCTTCACCATCGTCATCTTCGGGCTGAACTTTTTCGCGGCGACACAGGATGTGGCGATTGATGCACTCGCCTGCAATGTCCTGAGCGAAAAGGAACGGGGGCTGGCGAACGGCCTGATGTTCAGCGGCGCCTATCTGGGCCAGGCCGTGGGTGGGGCGGGGGTCCTGTTTCTCATTCCGTACACGGGGCTCCCGGCGACCTTTGTCTTTGTCGTCGCCGTGGTCCTTTCCGTGACCCTGTTCGTGGTGCTGCCGATGCGTGAGCCCAAGGGGCCGCCGCGGGCGCGGGCCGAGGGATCGGCCCTGGCGACGGTGGGGCGTGAACTCTACCAATTCGGCCGCGACGCGCTGCGGGCCTTCACGGGCAGCCGGGCAGCCTGGGTGGGCGTGATCTTCGCGTTGCTGCCGGGCGGGGCCTATGCCCTGAGCCTTTCCCTGCAGTCCAACCTCGCCGTCGAGTTCGGGCTGAATGACCGGAAGGTCGCGCAGCTGGCGCTTGCCTCCACAGTGATCAGTGCCGCGTGCTGCGTGGTGGGCGGATGGCTCTCCGACCGGTTCGGGCGCCGGAAGATGCTCACGCTTTTCTACATCGGGACGGCGATTCCCGGCCTCTGCCTCGCCTGGATCATGTTTCGCGAGGGCTGGATCATGCCGGTTGATCCCCAATGGCGTGACCGGCCGGTGCCGTCCGGCATGCTGCTGTCGGCCTTCTGGACGGCCTGCCTGGCCTTCGCCGTCTTCCAGGGCCTGATGTATGGCACGCGCTCGGCTTTGTTCATGGACATCACGACCCCCGCGGTGGCGGCGACGCAGTTCACGGCCTACATGGCGATGATGAACCTGGTGATTTCTTATTCGGCGACATGGCAGGGCTACGCGATCGAGGCCTGGGGCTACCCGATGACGCTGACGCTGGATGCCGTGGCGGGATTGGTGTGCCTGTTGTGCCTGCCGTTCATGGTGAAACCTCAGGCGCCTCAGGCAAAGGCCTGAGCGGAGATCGGAGTTCGCAGATCGGAGATCGAAGGTGGGCAGGTCTTTGACCTGCCCTGCGGACGCCACACTGCGGATGAAGCTTGAGAAGGCAGGTCACAGACCTGCCCTACTTGATCGCGAGACTCCGGCCGCACGCAGCGCTGAATTTCTCCCACATTTCAACCAGCCGGTCTTCAAACGGATCCGTGTCGGCGGACACGACCTTGTGGTGCGCATCCATCCAGGCGACGGTGCGGCGGACGCCTTCCTCGTAGGGCGTGGCGAGACGGAATTCCGGGACATCGCGCTTGAGCTTCGCGTTCGAGTATACGCCGTGGAAACGGAATATCTCCTCGAGGGCGGTGAAGCGCGGGCGATCAAGGGCGAGCAGAAGATCCGTCGGCAGGTGCACCAGGCGGGGCGCGGGGGCGCCGAGGGCGGCGGCGGTGCGACGGGTGTAATCGTCCCAGGTGACGACCTCGTCGGCCACGACGTTGTAGGCCTCGCCGAAACAGTGCGTGTGGCCGGCGGCAAAAGCGAAACCCAGGCCGACGTCGTCGGCATAGGCGCTTTGCCAGAGACCGTGCCCGTCGCCGCTCACGATGATGGGCAGTCCGCGGCGCAGGCGGTCGACGAAGGTGGGGGCCCAGCCGAGATTGTTGATGATGCCACCGCCGGGTCCGAACGTGTGCGAGGGACGGAAGATCGTTACCGGCATCGCGCCACCGCCGTGGGCGCGCAGGAAGATTTTTTCGCAGGCGACCTTGTCGCGGCCGTAGGCGGAGTGGGGCGTCTGCGGCGTGGTTTCGAGCGTGGGAATGATGGTCTGTGTATTGCCGTAGGTGCAGACGGTGCTGCAGAAGATGAAATGCCCGCAGCGTCCGGCGAAGGCCCGCACGGCGCTCTCGGCCTGGTCGGGGCGGAAGCAGATCATGTCGATCACGACGTCCCAGGTGCCGGCGGCGGCCATGGTGCGCTCGAAGACGGGGAAGTCATTGCGGTCGCCGGTGAGCTGTCGCACGCCGGGGCCGAGGCGGTTGTCGGTCTGGCCGCGGTTGAAGACCGTGATGTCCGCGCCGCGGGACTGGAGGGCTTTGACGATGCCGGTGGAAATCTGGCCGGTGCCGCCGAGGAGGAGAACTTTCATGAGGGAGTGGGAGAGGAGAACGCTTAACGCTCAACATTTAACGTTTAACGCTCAAGTGGCCGAAGGTGTTGTAGCCACGAGCGTAAGCGAGTGGATGGTTTTGTAGGGCCGGACCTTGGTCCGTGCCTGATTGCGCAGCGCAGCCGTCAACGCCTTCGAGGCACGGACCAAGGTCCGGCCCTACATGATCTGATTTCTTGGGGGTTAAGAGTTAAACGTTAAGCGTTGAGCGTTCCCGCGCCTGCGTCGCGGGCCGCTCAGATCTGCCAATCCGTCGGTCGCCCGTCGGTGGACTCGCCCTCGACCAGTTCCTCGCGCTTTTCGCGGTGGCGGACGACGAGCTGGTCGCCCTTGTAGTAGGCGACGGAGCGCGGCGGGATGGTTTTCATCAGCCAGACGTTGGAGCCGATGATCGAATGCTCGCCGATATGGGTGTCGCCGCCGAGGATCGTGGCGTGGGCGTAGATGGTGACGTGGTCGCCGATCTCGGGGTGGCGCTTGACGCCCTTCACGGGATTGCCGGCGCTGTCGGTCTCGAAGGATTTGGCCCCAAGGGTGACGCCCTGGTAGAGCTTCACGTAGTTGCCGATGACAGCGGTCTCGCCCACGACCACGCCGGTGCCGTGGTCGATGAAGAAATGCGTGCCGATGGTGGCGCCGGGATGCAGGTCGGTGCCGGTGCGCTCGTGGGCGTACTCCGTGAGCATGCGCGGGAGGAGCGGCACGCCGAGGCCGTAGAGTTCGTGGCCGAAGCGCTGGAGGGAAATGGAAAGCACGCAGGGGTAGGCGAGGATGATCTCCTCGATGCTGCGCGCGGCGGGGTCGCCGTGGTAGGCGGCGGCGACGTCGGTCTGGATGATCTGCCGCAGGGCGGGCAGGCGGTTGAGGGCGGTGGCGGTGAGCTCGGCCGCATTTTTAGCCGGATCCGGGGCGTTGGCGAAGCGGAGGCTTTTTTCAATCTCCGTGGCGAGCCGCTGCTCGATCCGGACCAGGAGCTGGTCCACCAATGCCGGCACCTGCTGACGCGTGACTCCGCTGGACTCGAAGAATCCCGGGAAGATCAGGTGCATGTAGTCCGATGCGAGCTGCTGCACCGAGTCCTGCGTCGGCAGGTTGACCCCGTCGAGATGGTTGATGCCGCCGTCGCGTTCGTAAGAGGCGAGCAGGGCCTGCTTGATTTCTTCGTGGTGCATGGCGGCCGGGAAGGGACGGCACTTGCAAACGCTTTCGGGCGGTTTCAGGCGAGACTTTAAACAGATTTTGTCGGGCGGGGTCTCCGAACCCCGCCTCGAATACGAACGCCATTCAAAGGCGGGGTTCGGAGACCCCGCCCGACATCACAAGCAGGCGGCGAAGCCGGTTTTCAAAGGAAGACACAACTCAGGTCGACACTTCCTGGCGCGCCTTCTCCGCGAGGGCGGTGGAGATGTAGCGCTCGCCGAAGCTGCAGCCGACGGTGACGATGTTCTTGCCGGCGAACTCCGGGCGCTTGGCGACCTGGATCGCGGCCCAGACGTTGGCGCCGGTGGAGATGCCGCCGAGGATGCCGTCCTGCAGCGCGAGCTGGCGGGCGGTCTCGAAGGCGTCGTCGTTGCTGACCTGAATCACCTCGTCGATGATCTTCACGTTGCAATTCTTCGGGATGAAGCCGGCGCCGATGCCCTGGATCTTGTGCGGGCCGGGTTTGCCGCCGGAGAGCACCGGACTTGCGGAGGGTTCGACGGCGAAAGTCTTGAGCGCCTTGCGGGACTTGATGACCTCGGAGACGCCCGTGATCGTGCCGCCGGTGCCGACGCCGGAGACGAAGGCGTCGATGTTGCCCTTCGTGGCGGCCCAGATTTCCTCGGCGGTCGTGCGGCGGTGAATCTCCGGGTTGGCGGGATTCTCGAATTGCTGCGGCATGAAACCGCGGTCGCCCTGCTGGGCGAGGATGTCGTTGGCGCGGGCGATGGCGCCCTTCATGCCCTCGGCACCCGGCGTGAGCACGATCTCGGCACCGAGCATGCGGAGCAGCACGCGGCGCTCGACGGACATCGTCTCGGGCATCGTGAGGATCAGTTTGTAGCCGCGGGCGGCACAGACAAAGGCGAGGGCGATGCCGGTGTTGCCGGAGGTCGGTTCGACGATGACGGTGCCCTGCTTGATGCGCCCGTCGCGTTCGCCGGCCTCAATCATGGCGCGGCCGATGCGGTCCTTGACGCTGGCGAGAGGGTTGAAGAACTCGGCTTTGACGAAAATGTTGGCGGGGAGCCCGGTCGCGATGCGGTTGAGCTTGATGAGCGGGGTATTGCCGACAGTGGCGACGATGTCGTTAAAGATTAGTGAGGACATAAGGTTTATATAGTATTGTTGGGGTGGGTTGCGTCAAGGAGCGGAAAAGAGTTTCTTTGTCATCAACGGGCGGGGATGCGCGTGGATAATCAGATGTGGTACATCTCACCGGTATCCTTGGCGGCGAACGTGTCGAGGGTGTAGCTTCGGGCCTTTTCGTCGAGGGTGGCGCGGATCTCCCCCCAGGCTTGCTTCAGCTTGCGACCGGAGCGTCCGGCATGATTGCCGCTGAACTCAAGCAATTCACCGTCAATGGTTTTTATGATATCGTAGAGCGAGATTTGATCGGGAGGCCGGGCGAGCATGTAGCCGCCCTGGATGCCGCGCTTGCTGATGATGAGTCCGGCGTTGCGGAGTTCGCTCAGGATCTGGGCGAGGAAGTTGGAGGGCACGGCTTCGACCTTGGCGAGGTGCTCGATCTGGGAGAGTTGCCCGGTGCCATGCAGACGGGCCATTTCAACGAGGACGCGACAGGCGTAGTCAACTTTGACAGAAATCTTCACCCAAGAACTCAAGTAGGGGCGGGGAAGTGGGGCAATTCATTTTCGTGGAGACCGTGGCCGGCGATGGGAGCGCGACCGCCTGCCCGGCGTAGGCCCCGCGAAGGAGGGCCCTCGGTCGCAAATTTTCGCATGCGGCAAATACATCCGATCCCACACGCAGCATAAGCCGGGAGTTGAATGTTGAGGTATTTGTCCTGCTTCGGGTGCATTGCGACCGAGGGCGGTCGCGCTCCCAAGAAGCCAAACGCACGACTACTGGACGGCGGTGGGTCGCTTAATAACGACCGGTGTAGGACATATGGAGATTGAGAGGCCGCGGCAATTCGCGTCTCCCTCATTCGTGCGCCGTGCCGTCCGGCCGGCGCTCCTTCTCCCCATGATGACCCCGCGTGAACGAATCCTGACCGCCGCCCGCCGCGGCAAGCCCGACCGGGTGCCCCTCGATATCTGGATGACGCCCGAAGTGCGTGACCGGTTGCGGACGCATTTTGGCGTCACAACCGATCCCGAGATCTGGACGCACCTGCACCTCGACAAGATCGTGGGGGTGAGTCCGAAATATGTCGGTCCGCCCGAGCGCCCGCTGCCCGGTGGCGTCCGGCAGGTGCCGCCGTGGTGGATGAGCGTACGCGAGATCGAGTATGGCACCGGCAAGTATAGCGACCCGGTCGGCTGGGCGCTGAAGGATGCGACGACCATGGCGGAACTGGAGGCGTTCCAATGGCCGAGCGCCGACTGGTATGATTTTTCGACGATCGAGGCGCAGTGCGACGCGTGGCCGGAGCATGCGATCGAGGGCTGCTACGTGGCGCCGTTCTACTGGCACAACCACATCCGAGGGCTCGAGCAGAGCTGCGTGGACCTCCTCGTGGATACCGAGCTCACGGAGTACATGCTGTCGCGCATCGAGAAATTCTGCTGGGACTACGCGAACCGCTTCTTCGAGGCCGGCAAGGGCAAGATCAACATCACGCAGGTGACGGACGACTACGGCTCGCAGCACGACCTGATGATCAGCGAGGAGTGCTACCGGCGCTGGTTCAAACCGCTGCAGAAAAAGTTCACCGACCTCGCGCACCAGGCCGGCGCGCTGGTGATGCATCACGACGACGGCGCGATCCGCCGGATCATTCCCGACTTCGTGGAGATCGGCGTGGATATCCTGAATCCGATCCAGCACGTGTGTCCGGGCATGGACATGCCCGGCCTCAAGCGCGACTTCGGGGCGGACCTGTGCTTCCATGGCGGCGTGGACAACCAGGACGTGCTTCCGCACGGCAGCGTCGAGGACGTGCGCCGCGAGGTGCGCGACTGCCTGAGCCAGCTCGGCGCCGGCGGCGGCTACATTCTGGCGCCCTGCCACAACATCCAGCCCGTCACGCCGACGGAGAACATCATCGCGATGTATGAGACGGCGTGGGCGGAAGGTTGGTACTGACGCCGGCGCCGGTGGCGCCGGCGAACGCTGAACGTCGAACGCTTAACGCTGAACGCTCAAGTTCCGGGCCGGGCGGATGTAGCTACGAGCGTGAGCGAGTGGATTGGCCGCTTTCGCGACGTCTGGTCCACTCGCTCACGCTCGTAGCCACTCCGGCTGCATCGAACTCAGATCACGAAATCCGCATCCTCTGGTCGCACAAGCTCCCTTGGCGGGTGCAGCATGCCGGCGGCGACGGTGGCGTGGGTGCCCTGTTCGATTAGAATGAACGAGCCGGTAAGGCGGTTGAGGGCGTAGCCGTCGAACACGAGCGGGCTGGAAGTGCGCAGGCGGATCTCGCCAATGTCATTGAGCGCGAGGCCGGCCGCGGCCGGTTCCTGCTCCAGCGAGGTGATGTTGATGCGGTGGGTAACCTCGGTGATGGCGGCCTGCACGGTGTGGGTCGTGTGCTTGAGCCAGTACTTTTTTCCCGGCTGCAGCGCCTTGGGATGCATCCAGCAGACCTTGGCGTGCAGGTCGTTGGAGGCGCCGGGCAGGTCGTCGGGTCCGATGATCATGTTGCCCCGGCTCACATCAACGTCGTGGGCGAGGACCAGTGTGATCGACTGCGGGCAGAAGGCTTCGGAAACAGGGCCGTCGTAGGTGTGGATTTCCTTCACGGTGGTCGTGATGCCGCTGGGGAGAACCATGACCTTCTGGCCGGTGCGGACGATGCCGCCGGCGATCTGGCCGCTGAAGCCGCGGAAATCGTGCAGCCGCGCATCAGTGGGCTGGTTGGGCCGGTTGACCCATTGCACGGGCAGGCGGAAGCCCTGGAGGTTCCAGTCGCTCGCGATGTGCACGGTCTCGAGGTGGCTCAGCAACGTGGGTCCGCCATACCACGGGGTGTGCGCGGAGGGCGTGACCACGTTGTCGCCGTTCAGCGCGCTCAGGGGGATGAACTTCACGTCCTTGATGTCGAGGCGCGGCAGGAACTGCTCGAACTCGGCGCGGATCTCGTTGAAGCGCGCCTCGCTCCAGCCGACGAGGTCCATCTTGTTCACCGCGATGACCAGATGCGGGATGCGCAGCAGGGACGCGATGGCGGTGTGGCGGCGGCTCTGTTCGATCACGCCGGCCCGGGCATCAACCAAAATGATCGACAGGTTCGCCGTCGAGGCGCCGGTGACCATGTTGCGCGTGTACTGCACGTGGCCGGGCGTGTCGGCGACGATGAACTTGCGGCGCGGCGTGGCGAAGTAGCGGTAGGCGACGTCAATGGTGATGCCCTGCTCGCGTTCGGCGCGGAGGCCGTCGGTGAGATTGGCGAGGTTGACCTGGCCGCCGCCGGTGATGTCGGCGGAACGCTCGAGCGCCTCGATCTGATCCTCCATCAGCGATTTCGAATCGTAGAGCAGCCGGCCGATGAGGGTGGACTTGCCGTCGTCGACGCTGCCGCACGTGTTGAAACGCAGCAATCAACGGTTGGGGTGATGGCGATGGAGATGGGAATCGAAAGTGGATGGGACGCAAGGTCGCGGGAGCCCGGTAGAAATAGCCCGCCTTCTTGCGGTCCTCCATGGCGGCCTCGGAGGTCTTGTCGTCGGCGCGGGAGCCGCGTTCGGTGACGCGGGCGGCGGCGATCTCGGCGATGATGTCGTCGACGGTGGCGGCGGGAGACTCGACGAGGCCGGTGCTGATGATGTCGCCGATGGTGCGGACGCGGACGGTGAGTTCGCGCACCTCCTCGGCGGGCTTGGGCGGGACGATGTCATTCCGCGGGAGCCACTGGCCCTGGCGGCGCACGCAGGTGCGGCGGTGGCTGAAGTAAATGGACGGGACCTCGAGCCTTTCCTGACGGATGTATTCCCAGACATCCATTTCGGTCCAGTTGCTCAGCGGGAAGACACGCATGTTTTCGCCGGGGTTGAGCCGGCCGTTGTAGAGGTTCCAGATTTCGGGCCGCTGGCCTTTCGGATCCCACTGGCCGAAGCTGTCGCGGAAGCTGAAGAAACGCTCCTTGGCCCGGGCCTTCTCCTCGTCGCGCCGGGCGCCGCCGATGCAGCAGTCGAAGCGGAACTCCTCGATGGCGGCGAGCAGCGTCGGAATCTGCAGGCGGTTGCGGCTGATCTCGCCCGGGGCGGGAGTGGCAATGCCCTTGGCGATGGCGTCCTCGACCTTGCGGACGATGAGCTTGCCGCCGAGTTGTTGGGCGCGGCGGTCGCGGAATTCGTTGAGCTCCGGAAAATGGTGTCCGGTGTCGACGTTGAGGAACGGCATCGGGATGTCCGAGGGCCGGAAGGCCTTTTCGGCGAGGCGCAGCAGGCAGATGGAGTCCTTGCCGCCGGAGAAGAGCAGGGCGGGCCGTTCAAATTCACCGGCGACCTCCCGCATGATGTGGATGGCCTCGGTTTCGAGATACTGCAGATGGTCGAGATGGTAATTGCTCACGGTGTTCGCAATCGGAGATGGGAGTTCGGAGATCGAGATCGGCGCGGGTGGGGCCCCTCCGCCCCAGGCGGCGTGGAGGCCGCATTCGCGCTTTTCGTCGGCCTTGGCGGGATCGAAGTAGTCCCATTCATTCGGCAGCTGGTACTCGGCAAGGTAGTGCTCCAGTTCGGCGTCGCTCCAATGGAAGAGCGGACTGACCTTGAGGGTGCCGAAGTTGGCGTCGTGGGAGACGATATCGAGGCCGGCGCGATCCGGGTTCTGCACCTTGCGCAGGGCGGTGATCCAGACCCGGGGGCGAGTTCGCGCATGCCGCGCTGGAACGGCTCGAGTTTCATCAAGGCACTGAAGCGCTTGAGTCCCTCCTCGTCCGAGGTGTCGGGAATGGGCCCGTGGAGGGCGTCACGATGGGCGGCGCTGAGGCGCGGGAGGTAGGGCTTCAGGTTGAGTTTGAGCCGGGCGCGCAACTGTTCGGCGTGGTGGTAGGTGGCGGGACGATTGTAGCCGTGGTCCACCCACAACACCGGGATATCCGGCTGCGCCTGCACGGCGAGGTGCAGGATGACCGCTTCGTACGGGCGAAAATTCGTCGAAACCAGGGCGCGGCCGGACGCCTGGGCGAGGGCCCAGCCGATGATCTCGCGCGGAGTGCGGTCGCGCAGGGCGGCGTTGGCGGCGGTGATTTGGGCGGGAGTCATGAATCGGAGATGGGAGATCGGAGTTCGGAGATCGAATCAGGCGGCCGGGGCGGCGGGGGTGGCGAGTCGGGCCAGAGGACTCGGGCGGCGAAATCGCCGAAGCGTTCGCCGGCCAGGCGTTCTTCTTTCCAGCGGGTGAGGACGGGGCGCAGCTCGGCTTCGATCTCGGCTTCCTTGATGGTCTCCTTGAACACGCGGTTGAGGCGGGTGCCGGCGGCGTTGCCGCCCAGCCAGAGCTGGTAGCGGCCGGGGGCCTTGCCGACGAAGGCGATCTCGGCCATGTAGGGCCGGGCGCAGCCGTTGGGGCAGCCGGTGGAACGGATGATGATTTCCTCGCCGCCCAGCCCGAGTTCACCGCCGAGTTTTTCGATGCGGTCGATCAGGGCCGGGAGCATGCGCTCGGATTCGGCGAGACCGAGCCCGCAGGTGGGCAGCGAGGGGCAGGCCATGGAGGCGGCGTGCAAAATGGAAGCCTGCTGGTCGACCTTCACGCCATGGGAGGCCAGGAGGCTGGTGATCGCGGCCCGGTCGGACTCCGGCACGTTGGCGAGAATGACGTTCTGGTTCGCTGACAGGCGGAATTCGACGTGGGGAATTTCTCCGCGACCTGCCGCAGCGCGGTTTTCTGGCGTGCCCGGCGATCCTTGATGCGGCCCGTCTCGACCAAGAGGCTGAGGAACAGCTTGCCATCCACGGCCCGGTGCCAGCCGAGCAGGTCGCCCGTGGTGTTGAATTCGACGCGGGCGGCCGGCGCGAGCGTGAACCGGCGCGGCGGTTGACCTCATCGCGCAACCAGGCGGTGCCGCGCTCCTCGACAACGTATTTCAGGCGCGCGTGCTTGCGGTTGGCGCGGTCGCCGAAATCGCGGTGGATGGTGAGGACGGCCTTCGCCACCTCGATGACGTGCTCCGGCGCGAAGAAGCCGATCACGTCGGCCAGTCGCGGGAAAGTCTGCACATTGCCGTGGCTCCGGCCCATGCCGCCGCCGACGGCGAGGTTGTAGCCGAGAAGGCGGTCGCCCTCGACGACGGCGATGAAACCGAGGTCGTTGGTGAAGATGTCCATGTCGTTCACCGGCGGGATGACGAAGGACGCCTTGAACTTGCGCGGCAGGTAGGTGCGGCCGTAGAGCGGATCGGTGAAGTCCTGGTTCGCGGGGTCGTCGAGCTTGAGCTGCACGCCCTCGATCCAGATCGAATGATAGGCCTTGGTCCTGGGCGCGAGGGCATCGGCGAGGCGCACGCTGTCGGCATACACCTGCTCGCGGACGCGGGTGTAGGCGGGCGTGGGCGGGGCGGTGACGTTGCGGTTCACATCGCCGCAGGCGGCGAGGGTGGAGAGCAGCGACTCGTTGATCTTTTTCACCAACGGCCCGAGGCCCGACATGTGCACGCCGTGAAACTGGATGCTCTGCCTCGTCGTGACCCGCAGCGTGTTGTTGCCGTAGCGCGTCGCGAGATCGTCGAACGTGACCCACTGGGCCGCCGTCATCACGCCGCCCGGGATGCGGCCGCGGATCATCATCTGGAATTTCTTGGCGGTTTTGCGGAGGTCGCGGTCGTCCTGCTGGTAGATGCCGTGAAACTTGATGAACTGCTGGTCATCCTCGGAAAAGCGGTCGGCCGCCGGGTCGGCAATCGTGGCGGCAATGTTGCCCGCGAGGGTGGGGATGGCCGCCTTGATGACCTCGTTGTGGCTGAGCTTGGGAGTGGTGTTTTCAGACATGACAAACTTTTAAGTTGATTAAATAAGTAAATAACTAAGGTATGAAGAATCCGGATGAGTAAAGCAGGAAACACAGATTATGACAGGCAAGCGGCCGGCGGACGCGTGACGCTCGTCGGCGCGGGTCCGGGCGCGCCGGATTTGCTGACCCTGCGTGGGCAAAAAGCTCTGATGGAAGCAGATGTGGTGATCTATGATGACCTGGCCAATGCGGAGCTGCTGGGCTGGTGCCGGCCGGACGCGACCCGGATCTATGTCGGCAAACGGGCGGGGCAGCATTGCATGCCGCAGGCGCAGATCGGCGAGCTGATCGTGCGCGAAGCGCTCCTAAACCAACATGTCGTGCGCTTGAAAGGCGGGGATCCGCTGGTTTTTGGGCGCGGCGGGGAGGAAATGGCGGCGCTGGCGGAAGCGGGGATTCCGTACGCCGTGGTGCCGGGAGTGACCGCGGCCGTGGCGGCGGGGGCGGCGGCGGGGATTCCGCTGACGTTGCGGGGAACGGCGTCGGCGGTGGTCTTTGTGACCGGGCATGAGTGTGCCGGGAAGAACGACGGGGCAGTGGATTGGTCCGCGCTGGCGCGGACGGGCGCGACGCTGTGCATTTACATGGGCGTGCGGCGGCTGCCGGAAATCGCGCGGGCGCTGAGCGCCGGCGGCCTGGCCGGGAGCACTCCGGTCGCGGTGGTGGCCAATGCGACCTTGCCGGACCAAAGCGTGCATCTGGCCACGCTGGCAACCGCGGAGCCGCTCAGCGCGGTCCTGGCCGGTCAACCCGCGCTCATCATTGTCGGCGAGGTCGTGCGCTGGCCGCAACTGGCGCGCGCGGCGATCGGTCAGCAGCTGTTGGCGGGCGCATGAATGATTCGCAGCCAATCCCGGGTGTGCTGCTGATGGACAATGGCTCCCTCGAGCCGGCGGCGATCCTGCGCCTGCGCGGGCTGGCGGATGAATTGGGCGGGCGACTGCGCCGTCCGGTCCAACCGGTTTCCCTGCTGCATTCCAATCGGGTGCCGGCCGGTCAGCTCGGCGGACGCGCCGCGGAGACAGTGGAGGCGGCGCTTCGGCGGCGTCTCGCCTCGGGCGAAAGTGAATTTACCCTCCTGCCGCTGTTCATCGGTCCCTCGCGGGCGCTGTCGGAATTTCTGCCAGAGATCGTGAACCGGCTGCGGGCGGAGTTTCCGGCCTGAAGGTGCGCGTGGCGCCGTCCCTCCATGCCGACACGGACGACCGGTTGGTGAAAATCCTGGCGGAGCAAGTCACGGCGACGCTGGCCGGGACGGGTGGAGAGGCGGGATCATTCCGTGTGGCCGTGGTGGACCACGGCAGCCCGGTGCGCGCAGTCACGGAGGTGCGCAATCAAATCGCGGTGCAGCTCGCCCGCCAACTCGAAGGGCAGGTGGCGGCCGTGGCTCCATGCAGCATGGAGCGCCGACCCGGCGCCGACTATGATTTCAACGAGCCGCTGCTGGCGCACCTGCTGACAACCCGGCATTGGAATTCGGGCGTGGTTGTGGTGGCACATTTGTTTCTCCTGCCGGGGCGGCACGCGGGCGCGGGCGGGGATGTCGCCCGGATTTGTCAGGTGGCGGAACACGCCGCCGGCGGCAGGTTGCGCACCATTCGCGCCGGCCTGCTGGCGGATCATCCGCTGCTGGGGGGATTGTTCCCCCCCCGGCGCGCGGTAGGCCCCGCCCCCCCCGAAACGAACGACACGGCGTGGGGCCCCGCCCTACAATGCAGGATTTGAATGCCGCGCAGCGCGCGCCCCAGCGGGCTGCGCCACTTGGACAGGGGCAGGCTGGAGATCGCGATGAAGGCGAGCTGGCTGCAGACGAACAGCATGAGCCACCAGAAGGCGGCGTCCATAAAGCCGTAGCTGTGCAGGCCGACGCCGAGCATGTTGACGCCGAACCAGCTCCAGCTCGTGACGATGTTGCCGAAGATGGCGAGGTTCATCAGTCCGCGGGCCTTCACCAGGCCGCCCCAGCGGGCGTGGAGGATGAGGGCGTTCCAGAGCACGATGATGAGCGCGCCGTTCTCCTTCGGGTCCCAGCCCCAGAAGCGGCCCCAGGACTGGTCGGCCCAGATGCCGCCGAGCACGGTGCCGACAAAGCTGAAGAGCGTGGCGAAGCAGATGATGCCGTAGACCATGCGGTTGAGGGCGTCGGCGGTGCCGCGGTCAAGTGACTTGGTGAACACGCCGCGGGCGACGTAGATCAGCGCGAGGAAGCCCGCGAGGTAGGTGGCCGAGTAGCCAATGGTCACGGTGACGACGTGCGTCGCCAGCCAGAAGTTGGAGTCGAGCACCGCGCGCATCATTTCCATTGTGTCGCCGCCCAGCGACAGGTGATGGGCGATCAACAGCGTGCCAAAGCCGATGAGGCCGGCGGCCACGCTGCCGATGGCGTTTTTGTAGATCACCTCGAGCACGAGGCACAAGGCCACGGCGCCCCAGCCGACAAAGAGCGCGGAGGAGTAGAGGTTGGTGACGGGCGGCCGGCCCTCGATCCACATGCGGGCGACGATGCCGGCGGTGGACAGCAGCCACGCGAGCGTGGTGAGCCAGAAGGCCGTGCGACCGAGGGCCCCGGGCCACCGGAGCCAGGAGAACACGGCCACGAGGAAGGCGATCACGTAGAGGACCGAGCTCGTGTAGAACGGCTGGGAGGAGTTGAAGAGCGATTCGACATCGGACTTCCGCATCAGATCGGGGATCTCGCGGTCCAGGCTGGCGCGATACTCCTTTACGAGGCGGTTGAATTCCGCCGGCTGGTAGGCGCGCCAGGCCTGGCCGATGGCGACATAGCTGGCGACCGCGGGGTCAAGGCGGCCGTTGGCCATGCTTTCGCGCAGGGCGGCGCCGGTGTTGCGCCAGCCGGTGGGGTCGGACTTGCCGGTCGCGGGCGGCATGGGCAGCAGGTAGCCGAACGATTCCATGGAGGCGAAACTGACGCTCAGGTCGCGGAGGAGGCGGGCGGCGTTCTGGTCGAACGTTTCGCCGGCCCGCTGGGCCTTGGCGGCGGCGAGACCGGCCGGCACGATCGTGTCAAAGTTCGCCAGCTTGCCCAGGTAGTCGTCGATCCCGGGGGCGACCAGGCTGCTCTGGAGCCGCTGGAAAAGGACGATGTTGTTGCGGAGCTGCACCACGGCGCGCTGGAAGGGATTGCGCACGGCGGACTCGACGGCGTCGGCGAACTTGGCCTGGCGGTCGAGCTCCTGGAGGCCCTTGGAGAACTGGATGAAGCTGAAGCGCTTCTTGCCGGCGCCTTCCTCGGCCGTGAGGTTGAGGAGCGCGAGCACGTCGGGGTGGACGATCTCGAAGTGCTGGTAGCTGTTGGCGATGTCCGGGCGGTAGATCACGTCGAGCAGCCATTCGGCGGGCTGCAGGGTGCGGCCGTCGGGGGTCTTGACGCGCTGGCGGCCCTGCAGGACGAGGAGGGAGGTGCGGGCGACGGTGTCGAGCGGCTTGATGCGGCCGTTGACGAGGGTGGGGAGGTCGCCGAAGGCATTGAGGTTGTATTCACTGCGTTCGCGCGGGGGGCAGAGTGAGGACCGCGGCGGCGCGGACGCCGAGGACCACGAGCGGGATAGATGCCGCCGCGGGGGGGCGGGGCCGGTGGCCGCAGCCGAGGTCCGGCGGCGGGTGACGAACGCGAAGAGGTGGATGCCGAACTGGATGAGCAGGCCGAGCGTCATCACGATGCAGGCGATGTAGGGCATCAGCCAGCTCGGGTTGCGCACGACCTGCAGGATCGTCGTGCGGTCATTGTTCTCGAAGCCGGCCTGGTAGAAGGTGAGGCCCGCGTAGCGCAGCGGGTTGTTCATGTAGATGAGCACCTCGCGGTCGTCGCGGCCGTCGGGGGTGGTCAGGCGGATGCGGCTGGAGAAGTTCTTCGGGATCTCGGTGCCGGCGTAGCGGTCGTGGCTGAATTTCAGCAGCGTGAGCGAGTAGGGCTTGTAGTGGCGGGCGAAGCGCAGCGTCATTTTCCACGTGCGGCCGGCGTGCGTGAAGGTCTGGGGATCATCCAGCATCGTGGAGACGAGCCAGGTGCCGATCGGACCCTCGGTGCCGGCCAGCTCGACATAGGCGCTGGGCAGGTTGCGGGTATCGGACTTGAAGGTCAGCGGCTGCGCGGTGGCCATGATCTGCGGGCCGACGCCCTGGTTGGCCTCGGAAGGCGCGCTGGCGTCATGCGGGGCGCGCATGTGCAGGGTGGAGTTTTGGAAATACGTTTTGACCGTGACGCGGAACGGCAGCTTCGGGTGCTGCAGCGGATCCTGGCGGTTCAGCAGTTCCTCGGGGATCGCGACCACGGTGTCGGTGTCCGGCGCACTGGTGTCGATGAGGGCGAGTTCCACGTGCCGGTGGCTCTCCGAGTAGTTCTTGGTCTCACCTTCATTGAGCCGCAGGTAGTAGTCATCCTGGAAGAGGCCCGTGAGCAGTTCGCCGATGAGCAGGATGATGAGGCCGGCGTGGGCGAGCCAGATGCCGGTCTTCCGCCAGGTCCATTGGAAGCGGTAGAAGTGCGCCCCGAGGAGGTTGATGAGCAACAGGCCGCCGATGGTGTAGCCGCCGGGGAAGATCGCGAGGTTCAGGTCCCCGGTCTGCCAATAGACCACGAAGGTCCGGAAATATTTCTCCTGCACGGCCCAGATGCCGAGGTTCACCTGATCCAGCGTGGCCGCGAGGATCAGGACACAGGAAAAAATGATGAGGGCGACGGTCAGCTTGAGGGAGACAAGCAGGTCCCGCAGGTCGCGCAGAAGGGTGGCGATCATGGTCAGGGGGTCTGGAGGGTTTGGATGAAGGCGAGGAAGGCGGACTTTTCCTGTTCGATCAGCGCGGGCGGACCGGTGAACTTGAAGAACCAGGTGGCGCCGTCGACCGGCACCGAGGCCCCGAGCAGGCGCTGCGGCGCCGCGGCGGTGCCGCCGGTGAATTCGACGACGGCGATTTTCAGGCCGTGGGCGGTGAGGCGGGTGATCGCGGCGGGGAGTTCGGCGTCGGTAATCGGCGGCAATTGGAGCTGGCCGCGCCAGCGGTTGACGTTGGCGAGTTCACCGCCGACGTCGCCGGGGAAGGCGGTGATGGCGAGTTCGGCCGTGGCGCCATCCGCACCGGTGGCGCGGAACGTGCCCTTGCGCATGCCGGAGGCGGGGATGTTCTGCCAGTGGGCGGGGGCGGACCATTTCAAGTCAGGGCCGCCGGCGGTGCGCACGGCGGTGCCGGCCATGTCGGCCGCGGCCGGTGGCATGGGGGTGGGCGCGGGAGCGGTCGGTGCGGCGACAGGCTGGGCCGCGGCGGCTGGTGCGGGCGCACTGGTCTTGACGGTTTGCAGCATGGCCAGGTAGGCGGGTTTTTCCGCCGCCACCAGGGCGTCGGGTCCCACGAGCTTGAAGAACCAGGTCGCCCCGTTGAAGGGGACAATGGCTCCCAGCATGCGCTGCGGATTGTCCGCCGTGCCGCCCAGAATATCGGTCACGAGTATTTTCAAGCCATTGGCCTCCATGGGGATCAGCACGTCGGCCAGTTCTGCTTCCGCGATGGGGGACAGCTGCAATTGTGCCCGCCAGCGGTTCACGTTGGCCAGATCGCCGCCGACATTGCCGGGGAAGGCGGTGATGGCGAGGTCGGCGGCCGGGCCGGACTCGGGTCCGATGGCATAGCTGCCTTTGCGCATGGTGGAACCCGTTTTTGTCCGCCAGTGGCTTGGAGCGGTCCAGACCAGGCTGGGACCGTCCGCGGTAGCGACGGTGGCATTGGCCATGTCACCGGCACCTGCCATGCCGGGGTGGGGCGGTTCGGCGGCGACCTGGGCCGGCGGGGCGTCCGGCTCCTTGGGAATCTGGTAGACTTCGACCTTCGGGTCACGGCACGCGGCGAGCGCGAGCAGCAAGGTCAGAAGCAGGGTGCGGGTGGCGGGATGACGCATGGTGGAAAGTGGTGGTTGAAACCGGACCGGATGGCAACCACTCGGACACCGGCACGGTGCCGGGGTGTGATTGCGGCCGAATCAGGGAGAAAGAGTATGCCAAACAGCGGGGCATCTGCTGCGCATATCTTGCGGAGCATTAACCAGACATTGTAATAGCGACAAGATGCGCGCAACTGCTTCCACCTCTATATGGCGCGTCCCGGACGACTTTCTTCCTGCAAGTTTTGCGCATATCTCCGCAACGCATGCGGAGCTTCCAGGACAATTGACGGTCATACTGGACGTGACATCCCGGCTCCGACCGGCAAGCCTCCCAACCTTAATCCCCCAACCCAACAGCATCATCATGAAAGCACACACGAAGATCATCGCCGCCAGCCTCACCTTCCTCCTCGGTTCCGCCCTGGGCTTTGCCGCTCCGGCCGCGGAAAACTGGGACAACCACTGCGCCAAGTGCCACGGGGCCGATGGCAAGGGCCAGACCAAGGTGGGCAAGAAGCTCAAGCTGAAGGACTACACGGATGCCGCCGTGCAGGCCAAGATGACCGATGAGGAGATCATCAAGGTCACCACCGAGGGCGTCATGGCCGATGGCAAGGAGAAGATGAAGGCCTTCAAGGACGAGCTCTCGGCCGACGAGATCAAGGACTTCGTCGCTTTCATTCGCGCCTTCAAGGCCTGAGTTGGCGCCGGTCAGAGTTTCATCGCTCCCGGGCGGGACTTGCTTCCGCCCGGGTCCAGTCTGATTTTTTCCACCAGCCCACCCCGCCATGTCTGATCCCACACCGACTCCTACCGCGCCCGCCCCCGCCAGGCCGCTCTCGAATTACAACAACTGGATCAGCGCAATCGGCGCCGTGCTCGCCGTGGGCGCCCTGTTTTCCTTCCTGTTTCTGGCCTGGATGGATCTGACGGGGAAGGGCAACAATCCCTATCTCGGCATCTTCACCTACATCGTCGCGCCGGGCTTCCTGATCGCCGGCCTTGCGACCATGTTTTTCGGCGCCTGGGCGCAACGCCGCTGGGCGCTCAAGCACACCAGCATGCCGGACAAGTGGCGGCTGGATTTCTCCAAGCCCGCGCAGCGCCGCCGGGTCATTCTCTTTGGCGTCGCGGCGGTGGGCTTTCTGATGCTCAGCGCCTTCGGCAGCTACCAGTCCTATCATGTGGCCGAATCCAACGCCTTTTGCGGCGAGGTCTGCCACAAGGCCATGACGCCGGAGTATGTCACCTACCAGCGCGGCTCGCATGCGCGCGTGGATTGCGTGGACTGCCACATCGGCTCGGGCGCGGTCTGGTTCGTGAAGGCCAAGATCAACGGCGCGCACCAGCTCATCGCCTACACCCTCACGGATTACGAACGGCCCATCGCGACGCCCCTGAAGAATCTCCGTCCCGCCCAGGACATCTGCGAAAAGTGCCACTGGCCGGAGAAATTCCACGGCAACGTCGAGATGGTCTTCGATCACTTTCTCTCCGACCGGAAGAACACCGCCTACACCGCGCGCATGCTGATGCATGTGAACACCAGCAAGCCGGGCAGTCCCCCGGGCGGCATCCACTGGCACGTCAACGAGAACGAGAAGGTCGAGTACTTTGCCACCGACGAGAAGCGCCAGGACATCCCCTGGATGCGGGTCACCAACCTCAAGGACAATTCCGTGCGCGTCTTTCGCACGGAGGACTTCAAGGATGAGCCGGACCCCGCGCGCATCCGCGTGATGGACTGCATGGATTGCCACAACCGGCCCGCGCACGTCTTCCCGACGGCCAACGATGCCGTCGAGAAATCCATGGCCGCCGGCACCCTCAGTCTCAAGCTGCCCAACATCAAGCGCGTGGCCGTGCAGGCCATGACCCAGGACAAACTCACCACGGATGCGGAGGCCCCCCGCCTGATCGAGGAGTTCATGCGGGCGAAGTACAAGGATCCGGCGCAGGCGGCCGAGCTCCCCGCGGCCATCGCGGAAGTGCAGCGCATCTTCAGCGTTTCCATCTTTGCCGACCGCAAGGCGGACTGGCGCGTCTACCCGAACAACATCGGGCACAAGGACTGGCCGGGCTGCTTCCGCTGCCACGACAACCAGCACAAGACCGAGACCGGCCTGACGGTGAACGGCAGCGACTGCACCTCCTGCCATTCGATCCTGTCGCAGGGCAAGGGCGCCCAGCTCGAGATGCTCTCCGCCAAGGGGCAGGAGTTTGAGCATCCCGGCGGTGAACTTGATCCCGAGCTGAGCTGCGCCGACTGCCACAACGGCGGCATCCAGAAGTAACGCGCGCGACTCCGGGCCCCGGCCAGCCGGGCGCCCGGGGTTTTTTCAAGAACTGCGCATACTCGCGCAACCCGTGCGGAGCGGGTGGATGGCCTTTGGTGCATGCTGCCGGGCAACATCCATGAAAGCGTCGTTCAATTGTCCCCCGGGGTGGATTGCCCTCGTGGTGATGGCGTTGGCAGCGCTCGGTGCGGGTCAGATCCGTGCCGAGGCAACCGCGGGTCGCACCCCGCCTGCCGTGCCCAACGATGAGTGCATGGATTGTCATGAGGCGGAGTTCAAGGCCCCGAAAAAGGGCGAGCCCAAGGTGTGGATCGGTGTGAAGCCCGAGGCCTACGCGGCCTCGGTGCACGGCAAGCTGGACTGCGTCGAATGCCACACGACCATCACGGAGGCGCCGCACGATTCAAAGCTGCCCGCCGTGTCGTGCCTGGACTGCCACGAGGATACCGCGGCCAAGCACGCCTTTCATCCCCGGCTCGCGCTCAATCCCGTGCCCGCCGGGAAGGACACCGATTGCAAGGCCTGCCACGGCACCCACGAGACGGTGGGGGCGAAGCATGCCGACTTCACCTTCACGGCGACACGGCAGACCAAGTCGTGCGGCGAGTGTCACGAGGAGGCGGCCAAGGCCTACCAGGCCTCGGCGCATGTCTACCGTCCCGGCACCGGGGCGCGCGTGACCCCCGACTGTCTCAGCTGCCACCGCGAAAATGTCACCAGGGCCGATCCCGCGCTGGCGGCCGGCACCCTGAAGCTGGCGCAGGTCAAACTCTGCGAATCCTGCCATGTCAGCAACGCCGAGGTGGCCGGCCTGTCGCACCTCGGGGCGAAATTCGTCTCCTCCTTCGACCAGTCCGTGCACGGCGCGGCGCTGGTTGACGGCAAGGCCGATGCCGCCAGCTGCGTGGACTGCCACGGGGCGCACGCCATGAACAAGGCCGCGGTGGCCGACGCCAAGGTGAACCGCATCCATCTCACCGAGACCTGCGCCAAGTGCCACGCCGAGCAGGCCGAACACTACACGTCCAGCGTGCATGCCACGGCGCTGGCCAAGGGCAATCTCGACTCGGCGGACTGCACCAGCTGCCACGGCGAGCACGATATCCGCAAGCACACCGACCCGACCGCGCGCGTGCACAAGTCCAATCTCGCGCAGCAGGTCTGCGCCGAATGCCATGCCTCGGTCCGGCTCACGCAGCGCTACGGGCTTTCCGCCGAGACGTTCAACACCTTCACCGACAGCTACCACGGCCTGGCCGTGCGGGGCGGGGCGGTGGAGGTGGTGAACTGCGCCAGCTGCCACGGCGACCACGCCATCAAGTCGCAGAACGACCCCACGTCCACGGTCCACAAGAGCAACCTCTACAAGACCTGCGGCGAGTGCCACCCCGGCGCGAACACGCGGTTCGCCATGGGCTCGGTGCACGCCAGCGAGAAGGACCGCGCCCAATCGCCCTGGCTCTACTGGATCTCCAACCTCTATGTCGTATTGATCGTGGCCGTGGTCGGCGGCATGGCGGTGCACAACCTGCTCGATTTCCTCAAGAAGACCCGCATCAAGCTCGCCATCCAGAAGGGCGAGATCGTCGAGGAGCACGTGGCCCACCGGCTGTACCTGCGCATGACGGTGCATGAGCGCCTGCAGCATGCGGTGCTGGTGATCAGCTTCGTGCTGCTGGTCGTGACGGGCTTCATGCTGCGCTACCCCGAGGCCTGGTGGGTCGTGGGCATCCGCAAGCTCAGCGACCAGGCCTTCGCGCTGCGCGGCCTCACGCACCGCGTCGCCGGTGTCGTCATGGTCCTCAGCGGCGTCTGGCATATCTGGTACCTCGCCTTCACCGCCAACGGCCGGAAGCTCTTCAAGGACCTGCTCCCGCAGTGGCGCGATGTCACCGATCCGTGGCACGTGCTGAAGTACAACCTCGGCCTCTCGGCCACGAAGCCGGCCTTCGGCCGCTTCTGCTACATCGAGAAGGCCGAGTACTGGGCGATGGCCTGGGGCACGATCCTGATGGCGCTCACGGGCGTGATCCTCTGGTTCGACAACACCTCCATGGGTTACATCACCAAGCTCGGCTTCGATATCGCGCGCATCGTCCACTTCTACGAGGCCATCCTGGCCACGCTCGCCATCATCGTCTGGCATTTCTACTTCGTGATCTTCAACCCGGAGGTCTATCCCATGAACCTCGCCTGGCTGACCGGCCGCATGTCCGAGAAGGAGATGCTGGAAGAGCACCCGTTGCAGCTCGCCGAGCTCAAGGCCGCGGAGGCCGCCAAGGCGGATAAGGCTGGCAAGGAAGCGCCGCCGAAATCCTGAGGCGGCCTAAAAAGGCCAGACCTGTTTGATTGTGGAACTCAGGAACACTGGGAATACCGGGATCATTCCCGGCTGATTCCAGCTTTCCTGATTTCCATATTTCCTGATCGGGGCTCGTCCGCTCCGCCGTTTCCCTGCGCAAGAAACGGCCAAGACTCCGCAAAGGCTGCGTAGCCCGGCTTGTGCAATAACTGCATACTGCGGCACCCTATGAAAGCTCCCCGGATTTTGAATGTTCCGTTGGTGCGCTTGCTGGCGGCCTGGCTGCTCTGGATCGGCGCGGCCTCGGCCGCGACCCTTGAGACCCCGGCGGCCAAGGCGCCCCCCGCCGTGCCCAACAGCGAATGCATGGATTGCCATGAGGCCGAGTTCATCCCGCGGAAGAAGGGCCTGCCGCCCGAGTGGGTCGGTGTCCGGCCCGAGCTCTTTGCCAAATCCGTCCACGGCAAACTCAACTGCGTCGACTGTCACGCCACGATCACCGAGGCCGAGCATCCCTCCGATCTCCCGCCCGCGCAGTGCGCCACCTGCCACGACGCGGCCGTCAACGAGTACGCCAGCAGCATCCACGGCATGAGCCACAAGATGGGCGCGTCCGACGCCGCCTCCTGCGCCAGCTGCCACGGCACGCACGACATGGTGCCCGTCAAGCAGCTCGATTCGCCGGTCTTCAAGCTCAACCTCTCCAAGACCTGCGGCAAGTGCCACGACGACGCCAAGCTCACGACGGACTACCGCATGGGCAAATCCGAGGCCGCGGCGCACTACGCCGACAGCATCCACGGCCAGGCCCTGATCAAGATGGGCCTCGTGGTCGCGCCCTCCTGCAACAACTGCCACGGCGTCCACGACATCAAGCGCAGCATCGACAAGGATTCGCGCTCCAACCACGCCAACATCGCCACCACCTGCGGCACCTGCCACCTCGGCATCGAGGAGACCTACAACGCCAGCGTGCACGGCCAGCTGCTCGTCAAGGGCGACCCGAAGGGGCCCGTGTGCATCGATTGCCACAGCGCCCATGACATCGAGAAGCCCGCCACCGCGCATTTCAAGCAGGTCAGCGACGAGAGTTGCGGCAAGTGCCACGAGGACCGCCTCGCCCACTACCGCGACACCTACCACGGCAAGGCCATGGCCCTGGGCCAGCCCAATGTCGCGTCCAGCGTCGCCGCCTGCTACGATTGCCACGGCCACCACGACGTCTTCCCGGTCAGCGACAGCCGCTCGCGCCTGTCCAAGGACAAGATCGTCGGCACGTGCCAGCAATGCCACCCGGGCGTGAACGAGAAGTTCACCCAGTTCCAGGCGCACGCCAACCCGCTCGACAGCGTGAATTACCCGATCCTCAACAAGGTCTTCCTCTTCATGACCGCGCTGCTGATCGGCACGTTCTCCTTCTTCGGCCTGCACACCGTGTTCTGGCTCTTCCGGTCCATCTACCTGTACCTCACGGACTCGAAGACCTTCCGCGAGGCCATCATCAAGCAGGAGGCCGACGACGTGCAGTATACGCGCTTCACCCCCTTCGAGCGCTTCCTGCACCTGCTGGTCGTCACGAGCTTCCTGCTCCTGGTGATCACGGGCATGCCGCTGAAGTTCTACTACACCGACTGGGCGAAGGTGATCTTCCACCTCATCGGCGGGGCCGGCGTGGCGCGCACGCTGCACCACTTCGGCGCGATCATCACCTTCCTCTACTTCTTCCTGCACCTGGTCGAGCTCATCGGCTCGCTCTGGACCCGCCGCCACCAGGTGCGGAATCCCGAGACCGGCCGCATCGAGCCCATGCGCTTCTTCCGCGCCATCTTCGGGCCCGATTCGATGGTGCCCTCGCTGCAGGACTGGCGCGACTTCGTCGCCCACCAGAAATGGTTCTTCGGCAAGGGCCCGAAGCCGCAGTTCGACCGCTGGACCTACTGGGAGCGCTTCGACTACTTCGCGGTGTTCTGGGGCATCTTCATGATCGGCGTGTCCGGCCTGATCCTCTGGTTCCCGAAGTTCTTCACGCTCTTCCTGCCCGGCTGGATCATCAACATCGCCCACGTCATCCACTCCGACGAGGCCCTCCTGGCCGCGGGCTTCATCTTCACCTTCCATTTCTTCAACACGCATTTCCGGATCGAGAAGTTCCCGATGGACACCGTCATCTTCTCCGGCCGGATCTCGAAGACCGAGATGCTGCACGAGCGCCGCCGCTGGTACGAC
>JADJZJ010000019.1 GCA_016715765.1 Opitutaceae bacterium | reverse complement strand
CCGCCGAAACATGACTCGGATCAAGGCTTCGGGCCCGATTCCGGTATACTGTCCGGCACGCCCCCCTTTTGAAAAAGAACACCCTGCTCTCCCTCGCCGAATCCGGCACCTGCTCGCTGCTCGACCCGGTGCAAAACGTCGCCCACGGCATCGTCAGCCGCGCGGTGCTCACCACCCCGGCGCTGCGCCTGACGCTGTTCCATTTCGCCGCGGGCCAGGAACTCTCCGAGCACACCAGCAAGGCCCGCGCCCTCGTGCAGATCCTCACCGGCACCTGCAAATTCTCCGTCGGCCCCACCGTGCACATGCTCAAGCCCGGCGACCTGCTGCACCTGCCCCCCGGCGCCCTGCACGCCGTCAGCGCCCCTGAGGCCTTCTCGATGCTCCTCACCCAGGTGACCGAGTCCGCCGCCGGCTGAACCGGCCCCCGGCCCTTTGTCACGTAATACGTGACAAAGGCGAGGGCGGCGCCGCCCTTTTCACATTTTCTCCATGGACAAATCCCTGCTCCTGGCCCTGCAAGAGCGGCGGCCGCAAATTCGCGCCCGCTGGGAAACCCTGCTGCGCATCGAGCGCGTGGAGACGCCCCTGGCGAATCCCGACACGCTCGTGTTCCTGTTCGACCGCACGCTGGACGCCGTGTTCGCCGCGCTGCCCGGCCGGCCGCAGGAGCCGCTGTCATCCCGCCCCCGCTGCCGCTGCGACTGCAATCCGATGCGCGTCTACTACTTCGCCCTCGAACAGGCGCTGATGGAGACCCTGATCCACCTGCAGGCCGGGCAACCGGCCCTCAGCCCCCAGTCCAGGGTTACAGCCGTCACCGAGCTCTGCACCACCGTGCGCCGCATCGCCCGGGAGGAACTGGCCGTGTTCGACCAGATCTGCCTCCGGCGCAAGCGCCGCACGCGCCTCGCCGCCAAGCCGGTTGATTACGCCATCTGAGGGCGGCTATTCCGAAACTCGGATAATCGATTCACGGCCAGTAGGGCGGGTCTGTGACCCGCCATTGCGCGCCGCACCGCGGCTATGCGCCAAAAAGGCAGGTCAGAGACCTGCCCTACCTCAAACACTTGCTTACGCGGAAATTTGTAAATGTAGGGCCGGACCTCGGTCCGGCCTGGCGAGAAGGGTCGATTATTTGGGGAGCGCGACCGCCCTCGGTCGCAATTGTGCGCAGAGGCACGTATCAACGAAATCTCCACGCGCTGATCAGCACTGCAATTTTCGCGGATTTATTCCGATTGTGGTGCATTGCGACCGAGGGCCCTCCTTCGCGGGGCCTGCGGAGGGCAGGCGGTCGCGCTCCCAGGTCAGAGATCCGCCATGCCTCCTACGGCTCCAGCCGGAAACCGTGACCGGGTCATACGTCAGCACCGTGAGGCGCCGGGCCTGCGCCACGACCTCCGCCTGCCATTGTTGGGTCGCCACGCCGGTTACAAGGCTCACAGCCACCCGATGCGTTCCCGGCGTCAGCGGCACGCGCAGTTCACCAACCGAGGCACCGTCGGACTTCAGTCCCTTGGGTTGAAACACGTGCTCCTGCACCACGCCGTCCACTTCGAGCCGCACGGTGACCGGCAGGCGCGTGCGTTTGGCCGGCTGCGCGGTGCGCATGTGCACCGGCCGCCTGTCATCCTCGGGCCTGGGCAGCGCCGCCGTCGCTCCCGACAGCCAGTCGCCCTGCGCCGAGAAGGAAAAGACCAACTCCGCGTCCGCCGGGGCGGGATTGCGGAAAGGGGCGTCGCTCACGAACAGCATCCCGGCGACGACCGCCACCGTCACCAGCAACCCGGTCAGCCAGGGGACGAGCCGTCCGCGGACCGGAGCGGTATGTAGCGGTTCCTGCCTGAGCAAACGCGCGGCCGCCGCCGTCAGCAATTGTGGACGCAGGGGATCAAAAGTCACATGCGCCACCTTGCGCGGATCCGCGCGGCTGGGCCGGAACACCGGCTCGCGGGTGCCGTTGAGACGTGCCGGCAGCCAGCGGTTCCCCTCCTTGCAAAAGGCCTCGCTCGACCCGCAGCCCGTGATCAGCACGGCCGCCGCGCCCTTGCTGATGAGTCGTTCGATCAGTTTCGGCTCAACCCAGCCCGCGCAGGGAATGGGCCGCACAATGTAGCCCGGCAGCCGTCGCGCCCACGCCACGGTATCAAACAGCTCCCAGCCGCCGTCGGACTGCGCGCAGACGAGCGCCAGTGCCGGCGGCGCACCCCGCCCCACCTCGGTCACCACGAGGCCCTCCAGTTCCCGCGTGACGTGCTGCGCATCGAACCACTCGAGGCCGATGCCCTGCGTGTCGCAGGCCCCGGCGCAAATGCCGCAGCCGATGCAGCGGTCGGGATCAATCTGCGCCTGCGAGGGGAACGGTTTGCCGTCGGTGCGCGGCACCATCGTGATCGCGCCGAAGGGACAGTCGTGGGAACACAGCGTGCACGAGAAGCAGCGCGAGATGTTGACCTTCGCCTGGAAGACCGGACGCGGCCGCCGGCGCGCCAGCCACCACGGCACGGTCACGAGTCCCGCCGTGGCGAGCAGCGTCGCGAGCCAGATGCCGCCGCCCGAGAGCCGCGCGGTCACGGCCAGCGGCCAGAGATACCACCAGTCCATGGTCAGCAGGCCCGGCTTCACCGCCATCCGGGCCGCCGCCGCATTGGTCGCCGGATAAACCAGCGCGGCCGCGACCACGGCCCCGGTCAGCCAGGCGGACAGGCGCCAATCGGGCAGGAGTTGCGAGCGGCTCAGGCGCGCGAGGTGCAGGCACAGGCCGCCGGCGATGCCAAGCGGGAGCACCATGTGCAGGAAAAACACCACGAAGAACAGGAGCGACGGCACGGTGCGGTCCGAGGCAAAGAGCCGCAGCATCGGCTCGCCGAACACCGGCAGGACGTCGAGGCCGCGGATGGTGTCGAGCGCGAGAAGCTGGGCGCGCTCGTCCCACACGAGCCAGTAACCGGTCCAGCCGATGAACCACACGAGCCCGAGCAGCGCGATGCCGCTCACCCACGCGAGCCAGCGGGCGTCGGCGAACTTGCGCGCGAGAAAGGTGCGGAGCGCATGCGCCAGCACGAGGAGCATGAGCAGGTCGGATGAATACCGGTGCACGCTGCGCATGATGCCGCCGGGCGAGCGCGGACCGAGGTCCGCCAGCGAGGTCCAGGCCGACTGCACGCTCGCCGAATACCAGAAAAGCATCAGCACGCCGGAAAACGTCGCGAGCACCAGCATGGCGTTCGTCGCGGCGCCGAGGTGCGCCAGGGGATTGACCTCCCGCGGCAGCCAGCGCTCGAGCAGGGTGTCGAGCCGGGTCATGAGCCCGTTGCCGGCCTGCAGCAGCCGGGCGGCACGGACAGGCGGTGGCGGCGGCTTGGATCCGGTGGCGTCGGGCGACGGCCCCATCGCATCCGCCAGCACCTCGCAATCCACGTCAGGATGCGGGTGCGGCGACATGGCTCTCCGTGAGTAAGGACCGCAGGGCCACGCGCAGCCACGCGCGGTGGCGCGGGTCGAGCGTGAAGCGGTAGGCGATGTGGTTGGTGCGGTCGACGAGGAGGAAAAGGTTCGCGTGGTCAATGACCCCGTTCGCCGGGTTGCGCGTGGCGGAGAACTGCAGGCGCGTCAGCAGGTCGTGCATCTCCGCCGGGCGCTCGCCGTTCACGTAGCGGAACTCGGGATGGCTGAATCCGCGCGCCTCGGTCACGAGGTCCATCAGCTGCGCGGTCTCGTACTCGGGGTTCAGCGAGAGCGCGACCACGCTCAGGCCGGCGCGCTCCGCGGCGGGCAGTTCGTCGAGGAGGGTTTTCAGTTCGAGCAGGATCTCCGGGCAGGCCGTGGTGCAGGCCGCATACACGCCGGTCATGAGCACCACGCGTCCGCGCAGGTCGGAGAAACGGAAGGCCGCGCCCTTCTGGTCCACGAGCGGCGTGTCCGGCAGCGCGAGCTTCACCCGGATGCGCTCGCCCGGGAAGGGCGGGAGGATCCGGGCGGTGATGGCATCGGTGCGGGCGTAATACACCAGGCCGCCCGCGCAGGCGGCCGTCAGCACCAGGGCCGCGACCGCGGCGCGCGCATGGGCCAGCCAGAGACCGGGCGACTTCAGCCGGGCAAAAGTCCCGCGCCACAGCAGCGCGGCCACACCGACCACGAAGATCGGTTCAAACATCATCACCGAGACCGCCAGCCAGGAGATGCCGCCGGTGCGCGGATCGCCGCGGTAGCACCAGAGTTGGAAGTCGCGCACGAATTCGCCGAGCCAGCCGCCCCCGGTGGGCCCGAAGATGGTCACCAGCAGAAACGCCTCGTAGCCCGCGAGCGCCGTGAGGAGAAACACCAGCAGCCCCGGTCCGTTGAGAAACCGCGCCGGCCGGGAATCGGCCCAGCCGGCGGCGGGGATGGTGGCGGTGGTGTTCATGTTTGGTTGTAGGGCGGGGTCTCCGAACCCCGCCTTCGTTTGATATTCGTAATCGTGGCGGGGATCGGAATCCCCGCCCTACAATGCCTGGTTCACCGCACGGGCCAGACGTCCGCGAGCGCCTTCCAGTTCGCGAAGTAGTACACCGCGAAGCAGGCGAGGAAGACGAGGGTGAGGACGATCGTGCCCTTCGTGGCGTAGTGATCGTTCGCGAGCGAACCGGCCTTGCTGCCGGCCAGCGCCGGCGGGGTGCCCCAGTCGAACATCGCGCGCTGCTCGATCTTCGCGCCGAAGAACAGCGTGCCGACGCACAGGAGCGCGAACACGAGCAGGCCGATGAAAGCCAGCACGCCGCCGAGGCCGAGCACGCCGAGCCAGAGGTGCGCGCCCGGACCGTAGACGCCCTGCGCGTCAATGTCCCAGCTGCGCCGGGAAACTCCCATCGAGCCGGCAAACGACATGCCGAACGACAGGAGGGTGATGCCGATGCCGAAGAGCCAGGGCTGCACGCGGGCGACGCCGCGGAAGATGAAGTCGCGCTGGAAGATCAGCGGGACGACGTAGTAGGCGAGGCCCATGAACGCGAGGGTCGTGCCGCCGACCACGGTCACGTGGAAGTGGCCGGGGATGCGCAGCGTGTTGTGCGCGATGATGTTGATCTGCTGCGTGCCGAGCGTGACGCCGGTGATGCCGCCGAGGAAACCGAAGATCACGAGGGAAAGCGCGGTCGCGGAGAACGCGGGGTTCTTCCACGGGAGCGCCGTCACCCAGCCGAAGATGCCGCCGGTGTAGCCCTTCTCGCGCATCGCGATCTCCACGCCGGCCGGCACGGTGAAGCCGTGGACCATCGAGGCGAGCACCGCCAGGTACATGGCGTACGAGGTGTTCCAGATCTTCCACGTGGCGCCCACGCCGGGATCGACCAGGAGATGGTGCGCCGAGGCGAGGTTGATGAAGAGGATGTAGAGCACGAAGGCCGTGCGGCAGACCGCCTCGTTGATCGGGCGCGCGCCGACCACGATGTGGGAGAGCAGGTACCAGACCGAGACCATCGCGCAGACGTTGACCTGCTGCGACTGGTGGCCGAGGCCCCACCAGATGAGGCGGTACCACGCGGGATCGGGCTGGGCCGTCCAGCCCATGGCGTAGGTGAAGGTCGGGATCATCACGACCGCGCCGTGCAGGAGGGTCACGACCGCGATGATGGCGGCGGCCGTGGCGCCGAAGGTCACGATCGGCATCGAGCCCTCATAGGCGTGGTCGCGCCTGGCGACGTAGAGCGTGGCGAAGAAGTTGAACACGCCGATCAGCGTGCCGACCGCGACCAGGATGATGCCGAGGTAGAAGAGCGGATGCGCGAGCAGCGGCAGGTAGGACGTCATCATCACGTCGGCCTGGCCGGCGAGGATGATGTAATCCACCATCACGGCGCCCGTGAGCATCATGAGGAACGAGACCCAGGCGATCTTGCGCGAGAAGAGCCGGGCGTTGAGCGGCGTCGTGCACGCGAAGTAGAGGATCGCGACCTCGAAGAAGAGGATCCACAGGATCAGCATGTTGATGCCGTGGAAGGTCAGGATGCGGTAGAACCAGTCGACCGGCAGCAGGTGCACGGTCTGCCAGCGCGTGAGCGCCAGCAGCAGCGCCGCGATGCCGCCGAGGAGAAGGAAGACGATGCCCGCGACGGCGTTGAGCTTGATGAAGCGCTGGGCGTCGAGGCAGACGCCGAGGCCGGTCGTGCCGCAGACGCGGCCGGGGGTGCCGGGCGCGGCGAGGTTGTGGGAGGAAGTGGACATGGGAGGGGCGGTTATTCGACGAAGATTTTCCCGGACATGGCGTGGTGGCCGGCGCCGCAGAATTCGTTGCAGACGATGGTGAACTCGCCCTTCGAGGTCGGCGTGAGGGTGAGGACGTGGTCGTAGCCGGGCAGCACCTGGAAGTTCATGTTCAGCGGCTGCAGCGAGAAGCCGTGCTGGAGGTCGAGTGACGAGAGGTGCAGGCGGTAGGTCTCACCCTGGCGCAGGCGCAGGGCGGGATACCACGACCACATGCGGCCGATCAGGTAGGCGTCGCCGCCCGCGGGCGGTTCAACGAGGGGCAGCTCACCCATCAGGGCGTTGCCGGTCCGGTTTTTGTAGGTGCCGACCTGGTTGGCGGCCACGAACTTTTCCGTGCGGGCGAGGAAGGCGGCGGGCGTGACGGTGTAGGCTTCGCCGGTGCTGTTCTGTTTGCCGCGAAAATGCCAGTACGGCATCATCAGCGACATCACGAAGCACCAGAGGATGGCGCAACCGAGCCAGATTTTCTCGTGGCCGGCCGGACCGTGGAACCAGGGGGTGGTGAGGGGACGCAAGCTCATGGGTGGAAAGGGGGTTCAGGGCAGCAGCGCCGGCTTGGTGAGGCAGAGTTCGATCCAGCCCCACACGGTGTAGGAGAGGACGGGGATGAGGACGCCGAGGACGAGCAGCAGCCAGGGATTATCCAGCACCTTCTGCCACGGATGTTTCTTGGGTTCGTTGTTCATTGCGGAGGTTTGTGGGGGGACGGACGGGAGGGTTCAGGAGACGGGAAGGGATTCGCGGCGCCACGTGCCGATGCGGCGCAGCATGACCGCGAGAAAAAACACGCCGCCGATCACGGCCACGAGACCGCCGAGGCCCATGACGCCGAGGCCGAGGTATTCGCCGAGCGAGCGCACGTGCTGCTCCGCCCCGTATTGCTTGCGCCCGAGGCCATAGGCCCCGGCCAGCGCAAACCCGAGGCCGAAGACCGCCTGCCCGCCGCCGAAGAGCATCAGCTGCAGGCGCGCGCGCCGCGGCGACCCGGGCGCCGGACCGGCCGGCGCCGCCGCGGTGCAGAAATCATAGGCCGCCGCCATCAGCGCGATGGTCACCGCCCCGATCGCGCAGTGGTAGTGTCCCGGTACGAGCGTGCTGGAGCCGCGGATCAACGCGCCGAGCACGAAGCCCAGCACGGTCAGGGCCGCACTGCCCGCGAGTCCGGCAAAGCGGTAGTCGCGCCAGTCGAGCGTCGCGCGGTGCCGCCAGACATGGACGATTGCCACACCCAGCAGGACCAGCACCACCGGGAAAAGCGTCCAGCGCATCAGGTGCGTGGCCATCGGGAAATAGGCCGTTGCCGTCGTCCCGCCAAAGGCGAGAAACGGCATGATCACCTGCGGCAGCACCAGCGCCGCGAGGAGCGCCGTGGTTGGGGCGGGCGACAGCGCCGCCCGCCCCGTCCAACGCTCCAGGAGAAGCAGCCACAGGGCCAGCATGGCGGCGACATTCGCCGCCTGCAGGACGTGGCCGCCGCCCCAGAACACCAGTTCGTAGTAGACCGATGAATGCGCCTCGGGCGTTGTGGCCCAGGCGCCGGCGAAAGTCAGGATGGCCAGCAGATTGGCGGCCGCCGCGGCGCGCAGCGCGATCACGGTGCCGGGCGTCAGGGCCTTCGCGTCCGTGCGCGCCGGCGTGAACAGGGCTCGCGCGAAAAACAGCCCCGCGCCGGCAAACCAGCAGATCAGCCCGCCGAAGAAAACCGGATGGTCGATCACCGGCACGTAGTTGGCCAGCACCGGCTGCGCCCCGGGCATCACCGCGCCGACCAGCAGCCCGGCCACGCCCGTGGCGGCCAGGGTCAGGGTCGCGGCCGTCCACCCCCGTGGCAGCCGCGACCCGAGCGCGAGACCCAAAAAGGCGAGCGTGCCCGCCTGAAACCAGACCACGATCGCGAGATCGACGTGCACCACCAGCGCGCGCTTGAAGAACAGCGGATCCGTGAACAGCCAGCCGAGAAACGGCAGCCGCCCGATCACGAGCATGAGCGAGAGCAGCCCCGCCAGCACCAGGCTGCCGATCGCGAGCAGAAACCAGCCCCGCGCCGCCGTGACCCCGGCCTGGTCCACGGCCGCCGCGGCGCGCGTGGTCGGCGGCAGCGCTGATTCGAGCCCGGGATGATGCGGCAGGGTAATCGTGTGCGGAGGCATGCCCCGTTTGTAGCCGATGCCCGCCCTCCCGGCCTTGACGCAGGTCAACGTTTTGCGCGACCTACCCCGCCCCACCGCCCAACCCCGCCGGCCTTTGTCACGTAATACGTGACAAACTTCCTGTGGCCCCTGCGGGGAGATTCAGCACCCTGGGCCCCTGATATATTTCTTCCCTTCATCCTGAGCCCGCTCAACCCAACGCGCTTGTCACGTATTACGTGACAAGCGCGTTTGGCCGGGCAGGAGCTGATCCGGATGCGTTGCCGGCTGGGTGGGGTGAATGGTTTTCCGTTCCACTCGCTCACGCTCGTGGCTGCCGGGCTGATACTTTCCGCCCCTGGCGCCGGGTCCATTCCTTGATGTCCGTCAAGGCGCTCACGGGCGCTTTGGGGTAGTCTGCACCATCGCTGTGACGAGTCTCCCCATCGCCTCACCCCTTGATGCCGCGCCTGCCCGCTCCACCTGGCCGGAAGCGCTGCGGGCGCTCCTCGCGCTGACGAAGCCGCAACTCGCGTTCATGTCGGTGCTCACCGCGCTGGTCGCCTACGGGGCCGCCCGGCCCGCCGCCGGAACCGCCCTCGCCACGCTCATCGGCACCACGCTCGCCGCCGCCGGCGCGCTTTCGCTTAACCAGTGGTGGGAGCGTCGCGCCGACGCACTCATGCAGCGCACGCAGGGCCGGCCGCTGCCGCAGGCCATGGTCACGCCCGACACCGCCCTGGGCTGGAGCACGGCGCTCTCCGTCCTGGGGGTCGGCCTGCTGGCGCTGGCGGTGAACTTTTCGGCGGCGGTCATCGCCGCCCTGACGATTTTGCTCTACGGCCTCGTTTACACCCCGCTGAAGCGCCGCACCCGCTGGGCGACGGAACTCGGTGCCGTCTCGGGCGCGCTGCCCCCGCTGCTCGGCAACGCCGCCGCCGGCGACCTCTGGGCCGCGCCGGGCACCGCGTTGGCCGCCCTCCTGCTCTGCTGGCAGATGCCTCACTTCTTTGCCATCGGCTGGCGCCATCGCGCCGACTACCAGGCCGCGGGTTTCAGGCTGCTCCCGGCCATTGACGTCAACGGGCAAAAAACCGCCGCGTGGTCGCTGTTCTACGCCGCCCTGCTCGTGCCGGTCTCGCTCGCACCCTGGATGCTCGGACATCTCGGCGTGATCTACGGCGCGACCGCGACGGTCGCCGGGGGTCTTTTTCTCGCCTGTGCATGGCAGTTCAAAACCGCACCAGGCAACCGGGACGCATCCGCCCGCCGTCTGTTCTTCGCCTCGATCGTGTACCTGCCGGTGGTGATCATCGCCCTGGCGATTGACCGGTTGGTGATGTAGCGCGCGGCGAGGCGCCGCGTGAACGCTTAACATTCAACGCTTAACTCTTAACGCTCAAGTGAGAGCGCGGACGTAACTACGACCATCCGGGACTTCAGCGTTAAGCGTTAAAAGTTAAGCGTTGAGCGTTCCGCCGCACCCAGCGGCGGTCAGTTTTTTCCCGCCCGGGCCAGCGCCCGCGGAAACAGGATGTTGTTCTCCTTGTGCACGTGCCGGTGCAGGTCGGCCTCGAAATCGGCCAGCCCGGCCAGCAGCGCGCGGTGCGTGTTGCAGCTCTCCGCGTCGGGCGTGAAACCGTCCGTCAGCTCGCGCAGGCGGGCGACCGCATTGCCGGCCGACTCGTGCTCCGCCTCCATCACGCTGATGGGATTCGCGATGGACCCGCAGTGGAAACTGCCATCCGCCGCACCCACCTCGATCTGGCGCACGATGGGGAAAAGGATCAGCTCCTCCTTGCGCATGTGGCTGAACATCTCCTCGGCGAGCGCAATGACCGTCCGGTGAACCTCCGCCAGCCGCGCATCGCGCCAGCCGTGTTTGCCGGCCACGCGTCCGGCCATCTCGACCAGACGCGGGAGCTCCGCCTTCACATAGACATGGTGGGTCTGCTCGATGTGGTCGGCCAGTTCCGCCAGGGTCAGGCCCGCCGTGTCGGTCTCGACGGGAGCGGCACTCTCCGCCTCGGCCGCCGTGAGCATCTCGATGACCGTATGGGGATCGAGCCCCTTGCGGGCGCAGGCCGAGGTCAGCGTTTGCCGGCCTCCGCAGCAGTAATCCAGGCCCAGGCGCTCGAAGACGCGGGCCAGCAAGGGACGGGCGACAACGATGTCGCCCAGCTTGGTTTCAGGAGTGAAGGAGGGGGCCGTGGCAGTGGGTTGGTTCATGGTGTGGATGAATTGATTCACCCGCACCGTCGCACAACTTCACCCCCGCCGCCTTGATCTGTATCAAACAATCCAAACCTCGGGCTTTAACCACAAAGAACACAAAGGTCCTGACGCGGAGGCAGCGTCCGAGGCGCCTATCCCCCTTCGCCAAGGCTACGGAGGACAAGTAGGCGCGCGGTCGAGTTTCCCAACCGGACCAACCCTTTGTGTTCTTTGTGGCTAATCCAATCCGTCATCTTCCCGCCGGCGCATTTTAGTCGCGACTCCGGCAAATCCTCCTGCTACGTTGATCACGATGCCGACGTCACCCCGTCCCGCCGACCTCAAGCTTACCGGGCTCATCGGCACGCTGCGCTGCTGCCAGCTGTTTTCCGGGCTCTCGGGCGAGGACCTGATGGTGATCGCGGGCTTTGTGGTCACCCAGAAGCTCGCGAAGGACGACTACCTGTTCCACGAGGGCGAGCCGGCCCGCGGCTGCTACCTGGTCCAGAGCGGCGCCATCAATGTCCACCGCGTGAGCGCCGCCGGCAAGGAGCAGGTCATCCACGTGTTCCGGATCGGCGAATCGTTCGCCGAGGCCTCGCTGGCCTCGCCCACCGGTTATCCCGCCAACGCCCGGGCCGTCGAGCCCAGCACGGTGCTCATCATTCCCAAGGCGCCCATCCTCGAGCTCATCGGCCGCCGGCCCGACCTCGCCCTGCGCATGCTCGGCTCCATGAGCAGCCACCTGCGCGTGCTCGTGGGCATGCTCGACGACCTCACGCTGAAGGACGTCGAGACGCGCCTGCTCAACTGGCTCGTGAAACACGGCCGCCACGCCCCGGGCGGCGCCATCCGCCTCGCCGGCACCAAGCGCGTGCTCGCCGCCGAGCTGGGCACCAGCAGCGAGACCCTCTCCCGCACCCTCGGCCGGCTGCGCGACCAGAAACTGATTTCCGTCTCGGGCAAGGAAATCACCGTTCGCAACCTCGCCACACTGCAGACCATGCTCCGCCACAACCTCGGCGAGCACTGAGAGTCAAACCACGGATCACCCGGAGCCGGATTTCCCCCTCCGCCACCCCCCGCCACCCATCCCCGGATAAGGGCGGCCATACCGGTTCCCCCGCCTTTCATCGTGACAGGATTGACGCCGCGCCGGTCCGGGATTCCGTTCGTGCCAGGACCCCGGCTCTCCGTGTTTCACACCTCCCTCCCGCCGGCCATCGCGGGGGGATATTCCACCAACCCACCCGATCCCATCCCCATGACCGCCAAATCGCTCCGCCTGTTCGCCCTCGTCGGCTTCGCCCTCACGTTCGCCGCCACGCTCCCCGCCCAGTCCGCTCCGGCCCCCAAGCTGGAATTTCCCGCCCCCAGTCCGGCCGCCACCGTCAAGCAGCGCTTCGGCCTCACCGACATCGAGGTCAACTACTCCCGGCCCAGCATGCGCGGCCGCGTGATTTTCGGCGGCCTGGAATCCTATGGCAAAATCTGGCGCACCGGCGCCAACAGCGCCACGAAGGTCACCTTCAGCACGCCCGTGAAATTCGGCGGCACCGAGGTGCCGGCCGGCTCCTACGCCCTCTTTTCCATTCCCGGCCGTGACGAGTGGACCGTGATCCTCAACAAGGTCACCGGCCAATGGGGCGCCTACTCCTACGATGCGGCCAACGACGTCGCCCGCGTCCAGACCGCGCCCGTGACGCTGTCCGCCCCCGTCGAGACCTTCACGATCAGCCTCGACGATCTGGCCAACGGCGCCTCCGCCACGCTTTCCCTCGCCTGGGAGAACACCCGCGCCTCCGTCCGCATCGATACGGATGTCGTCGGCAGCCTCGTCCCCCAGATCGAGTCCGCCCTCGCTTCACCCGGTGAAAAGGCCCCCTACGCGCAGGCCGCGATGTTCTACCTCGAGAACAACCTCGATCTGAAGAAGGCCCTGACCTGGATGGATGCGGCCATCGCCGCCAATCCCAAGGCCTTCTACCTGGTGTACCGCAAGGCGCTCATCCTCGAAAAAATGGGCGACAAGGCCGGCGCCATCGCCGCCTCCGAGGCCTCGCTGGCCGAAGCGGGAAAAGGCCACCGGCGCGATCAAGGATGAGTACATCCGCCTGAACAAGGCGCTCCTCGCCCGCCTGCGCTGAGCCGCTGACATGGTTCCCGCCCTCCGGCGCCGCGGTCTCCTTGCCCTCGGCGCCTCCCTCGTCCTCGGCGCCGGGTGCCTCCGCGCCCTCCCGCCGTCCGCCCCCGCCACCCCGGCCCTGCCCAGTGCCGAAGGGATCGCCCAGGAGCTGCGGAGCTTTGCCAACACCGGCACGGTCCTGCACGTCGCCGCCCACCCCGACGACGAAAACACCGAGCTCATCATCTGGCTCTCGCGGGGCCGCGGCTACCGCACCGGCTACCTCTCGCTCACGCGCGGCGACGGGGGGCAGAACCAGCTGGGCCCCGACTTCGACGCCAGGCTCGGCGTCCTCCGCACCCAGGAACTGCTGGCCGCCCGCCGGCTCGATGGCGGCCGCCAGTTCTTCACGCGGGCGATCGACTTCGGTTACTCGAAGTCTCCTGAGGAAACCCTTCGTTTCTGGGATCATCAGCAGGTGCTCGCCGATGTCGTGCGCATTTACCGCCAGTTCCGGCCCGATGTCGTGGTCACGCGCTTTCCCGTTCCGCCCGGCAGCGGCGGCCACGGGCAGCACACCGCCTCGGCCATTCTTGCCGTCGAGGCCTTCAAGCTGGCCGGCGACCCGCACGCCTTTCCCGAGCAGATCGCCGCGGGGCTCACCCCCTGGCAACCGCGGCGCGTGCTCTGGAACGCCTGGCCCGGTCGCGATGGCGGACTGGACGGCCAGCGCTTCACCACCGACATCGCGGGCACCGACCCCGTCACCGGCGAGGCCTTCGGCCTGATCGCCGCGCACAGCCGGGCCATGCACCGGACGCAGGGGCTCGCCGGCTTCGTCAACCGCGCCCGCACCGGCGCCAACGAACAGATTTTCATTTTCCTCGCCGGGGAGCCCGCCTCCGCCGACCTGATGGAAGGCGTCGACACCACCTGGGGCCGTTTTCCCGCAGGCGCGGAAATCGACCGCCTCGCGGCCGCCCTTCTTGCCGGATTCAAGCCCGACGATCCCGCCGCCAGCGTCCCCGCCATCTTGGAACTCCGCACCCGGCTCGCGACCCTGCCCGCCGACCCGCTGGTTGACGACAAACGCGCCCAGCTCGACCGCATCCTGCAGTCCTGCCTCGGCCTGGAGATTGCCATCGGCACCGATCAGCCGGAAGCCGTGCCCGGCGAGTCGCTGCGGATTCGATATGCCCTGGGCCATCGGGCCAAAGGCGCGACCGTGCAGTTCACCGCCTTGCATAGCCCCGGCCTTTCCGGCGCAAAATTCACCACGGCATCGTCCGCCATCCTTTCTCCCGGCCAGACCCTCGCCGGCGAGCTGACCGGCACGCTGCTGCCGCAAACGCCGATCACCCAGCCTTACTGGCTCCGCACCGATGGCACCACCGGCAGCTATGACGTCGCCGATCCGCGCCTGATCGGCCGGCCCGAAAATCCGCCCGCCATGCCGTTGGAATTCGCGCTCACCGTCAACGGCCAGCTCTTGCTGCTCAGCGAAGCGCTCCGTCCCTTTGCGGTGATTCCGCCGGTCTCCCTCGCCTTCAATTCGGATAGCTTCGTCCTCGTGCCCGGCGCGGAAAAACCGGTCGAAGTCGAGGTCGCCGCCGCGCGCGCGCAGACCAGGGGTCGCCTGCGTCTGGCGGTTCCCCCCGGCTGGCACGTGAGTCCCGCCGCGCAGGATTTTAATCTCGCCGGCAGCGGGGACCGGGCCCGCCTGACCTTCACCGTCACCGCGCCGGCGACTGCCTCCGCCGGCCATGTCACCGCCTCCGCCGAGGTGGAGGGCCGGAGTTTTTCGCACACGCGCGTCGAACTGGGTTACAGCCACCTGCCCCGCCAGCTCCTGCAGCCGCCGGCGCAGGCGCACGCCGCCGCCTTCGCGGTCGAAGTGAAGGCCCGGCAGATCGGCTATCTCCCGGGGGCCGGCGACGCCGTGGCCGGGTGCCTCGCGCAGCTGGGCTGCACCGTGCGCCCGCTCACCGGCGCCGATCTCACGCCGGAGAAACTCGCCGGTCTCGATGCCGTCGTCATCGGCGTGCGCGCCTTCAATGAGCGCGCCGATCTCAAGGACAATTTCCCGGGCCTCCTCGCCTGGGTTGAGGCCGGCGGCACCGTCATCGCGCAATACAACCGGCCCAACGGCCTGCTCGCCCCGGACCTCGGACCCTACCCGCTCTCGATCCAGGGTCCGGCTCCCGCCCTGCGCGTGACCGACGAATCCGCCCCGGTCACCTTCCTCGCGCCCGATCATCCCGCCCTCAACACCCCGAACCGGATCGGCCCGGCCGACTTCGACGGCTGGTTGCAGGAGCGCGGCGCGTATTTCCCCAGCTCGTGGGACCAGGGGCATTACACGGCGCTTCTCGGCATGAACGATCCCGGCGAGGCGCAATTGCAGGGCAGCCTGCTCATCGCCCGGCACGGCCGCGGCCATTACGTGTACACCGGCCTCGCCTTTTTCCGTCAGCTCCCCGCCGGCGTCCCCGGCGCCTACCGCCTCCTCGCCAACCTCGTCTCGCTGGGAAAATGAACGATCCAACAGGTAGGAGCCTGCTTGCAGGCGATGGATTGGATGGGAGCGCGACCGCCCTCGGTCGCAATCATTCGCCCGCCAGGATAATTTTCGCAGACCCCAAACCATCGCCTGCAAGCAGGCTCCTACATTGAAACCCGCACCTCCCGCTGACGATCCCCCCGGCGTCCCCGGTTTCCGCACCTGGCGCGGGGTCTATTGGTTCGTCTTCGCCTGCTTCGTGCTCGTGGTCGTGGCGCTGACGCTTTTCTCCCGATACTTCGCATGAACCTCCTCGATTGGGTTGTGCTGCTCGGGACCATGGTCGGCATCGCCGCCTACGGGGCCTGGCGCACGCGCCACACCGATCACCTCGACACCTATCTCAAGGGCAGCAAGACCACCGGCTGGTTCACCATCGGCGTCTCCGTCGCCGCCACGCAGGCCAGCGCCATCACGTTTCTTTCCATTCCCGGCCAGGGCTTCGAGAGCGGCATCGGTTTCGTGCAGAATTATTTCGGCCTGCCGCTCGCGCTCATCATCGTCTGCGCGGTCTTCCTCCCCATCTACCGCCGGCTCGGGGTTTACACGGCCTACGAATACCTCGGCCGGCGCTTCGACGGCAAAACCCGCCTGCTGGGCGCGGGGCTCTTCCTTCTCCAGCGCGGCCTCGCCTCGGGGGTCACCATCTACGCTCCGGCCATCATCCTATCCACCGTGCTCGGCTGGCGGCTCGATCTCACCATCATCGGCACCGGCCTGCTCGTCATCGTCTACACCGTCACCGGCGGCAGCGCCGCCGTCAGCCTCACGCAGAAATGGCAGATGGCCGTCATCTTCGGCGGCATGATCACCGCCGGCTCCGTCGTGCTCGCCCGCCTGCCGGAAGACCTCGGCTTCGCCGGCGCCGCGCACCTGGCCGGCGCGCTCGGCAAGCTTGAGGCCGTGGACTTCTCCCTCGATCCCGCAAAGCGCTACACGCTGTGGAGCGGCCTGTTCGGCGGACTCTTCCTTTCGCTTTCCTACTTCGGCACCGACCAGTCGCAGGTGCAGCGCTACATCGGCGGCGCCTCCCTGCGCGAAGGCCGGCTCGGCCTCGTCTTCAACGCGCTGCTGAAGATTCCGATGCAATTCTGCATCCTTTTGCTCGGCGCCCTGGTGTTCGTCTTCTACCAGTTCCAGCCCGCCCCGGTCTTTCACAATCGCGCCGAGTGGGCGCACCACGCGGCCGGCCCGAACGGCGCGACGTTCCGCGCCCTGGAGGAGAAGCACGCCGTCCTCCACGCCGCGAAGCAGGAGCAAATTGCCGCCTGGCGCGAGGCCCGGTCCAGCCACGATCCCGCCGCCGAGGCCGCCGCCCGCGCCGCGCTCGTGGCGGCCAACGCCGCGACGGATGCCGTCCGCGCCGAGGCGAAGCAGGCCCTGCTCGCCGCCGACCCGCGTGCCAAAATCAAGGACTCCGATTACGTCTTCATCAGTTTCATCGTCGCCCAGCTCCCGCACGGGATCGTCGGTTTGCTCGTGGCCGTGATGATCGCCGCCGCCCTCGGCTCCAAGGCCGGCGAACTCAACGCCCTCGGCACCACCACCACCATTGATTTGTGGCGCCATTTCCGTCCGCTCGCGGCCCACGACGAGCGCCGCAACATCCGCGTCGCGAAATGGTTCACCGCCTTCTGGGGCGTCTTCGCCATCGGGTTCGCGCTTTTCGCCGGTTTCGCCGAGAACCTCATCGAGGCCATCAATATCCTCGGCTCGATTTTCTACGGCGTCGTGCTCGGCCTGTTCCTCGTGGCCTTCTTCCTCCGGAAAATCGGCGGCTCCGCCGTCTTCTGGGGCGCGTGTGCCGCGCAACTCCTCGTCTTCGCGCTCTACTTCACCCTCAGCATCTCCTATCTCTGGTACAACCTCATCGGCTGCGCCGCCTGCATGATTATCAGCGCGATCCTGCAAACCTTTCTCCCGCGGATTTCGCGGATAGACGCAGATGCACAAACTCCCTGAGACACATCTGCAGGTAGGCCTGCTTGCAGGCGATGGTTTGGCCGGGAGCGCGACCGCCCTCGGTCGCAATCATTCGCTGGCCGGATCATCGTGGACATATCCCAATCCATCGCCTGCAAGCAGGCTCCTACCTTATGGCCTCCCTCCGTATTTCATCCGTGTCATCCGCGGGTAAATTAGTCCCCTGATGTCCGCCCCGATCATCTGTTTCGGCCAGCAGCCCTGCGGATTTTTTCCGCGGCGGTTTCTCTACGCCAAATTCGTGACGGCCCGGCGCCTGCAGGCCGAGATCGGCGGCGAGATCGTTTTCTTCCTGCACGACAGCGACCACGACAGCCGCGAGACCCAGACCACCCTGCGCCACCGCAAGACCGGCGCGCCCTTCACGCTGAATTTCACCTTCACCGGCAAACTCCAGCGCAAGTACTCCCCGCTCTTCCTCAAGCGGATCGCCCCCGACTGGCAGCCGAACACCGCGCGCCAGCTCCCCGCCTATGTCGGGCCGCGCTGGGTCGACGCCTTCAAGCAGGTCCGCGCCGACCACGCCGCCGACTTCTGCCTCGGCATGTATCGCGCCATGGGCCTGCTCGACGGCATCCGCGTCGTGCGCTCCGGCGATCCCGCCGTGCGCCGGGCCGCGTGCGCCATCACCGACTGTTTCGTGGACGTGCCCTATGAGGGTGAAATCGTCCGCGCCCGGCTGCGCGACGGCGCCCTCTGCCTCCACGAGGGCGGCGACACCTATCTCACGCTCCCGCCGGTCGCCTTCACCAGGGAGCAGGTCAGCCCGACCCGCGACAGCCGGTTGCGCTGGATGCAATCCGTGGTTCACTGCACGCATTACATCGCCGGCGCCGGCGAGCAGGCCTACCTGAATCCGGCCGACGCCCCCGACATCACCTTTCTCCCCCGCGACCCCATCGACCGCGCCGACGAAGCCTACACCGACCTCCCCGCCACGCCCTGATTCCCCCCGCCCAACCGACCACCGCTGTAATATAATGCGTTACATGACCGTCCGGCCCAACCGCCCCATGTAACACATTGCGTTACAATCCTTGCCATCCATGAAAGCCACTTCCAACGCCACCGCTACCCTGCTCGCCTTCGGGGCGCATCCGGATGACATCGAGTTCGGCTGCGGCGGCGTCATCGCCCGTGAGACCGCGGCCGGCCGGCCGGTGCACTTCGTCGTCTGCTCGGACGGCGAGGCCGGCACCAGCGGCACGCCCGCCGTCCGCCGGCGCGAGGCGAAAAACGCCGCGGCCCTCCTCGGCGCCACGATCGAGTTCATCAAGCTCGACGGCGACGCGCAGCTGGAGATCCGCGCCGCCCATGCGCTCAGGCTCGCGGCGATCATCCGCCGCGTGCGGCCCGGCCTCGTTCTCGCGCCCAGCCTCGCACCCAACCAGCACCCCGACCACTGGCGGCTCGGCCAGCTCGTGCGCGACGCCACGCGGCTTGCCCGCTACGGCGGCCTCGCCGCCCTCCGCCCGCAACCGGCGCACGCCGCCGGCCAGTTGTTTTTCTACGCCGTGTCCCCCGATGCCGAGCCGCGGGACCTCACGCCCGTGCTGATCGACCTTTCCGCGCCGGGCATCGTCGCCCGCTGGACCGCCGCGATGGAGGCGCACGCCTCGCAGATGCAGACGCGCAACTACGTCGAGCTGCAGCTCGCGCGCTCCCGGGTCCACGGCCTCGCCGCCGGCCTGGCCCACGCCCAGCCGCTGTTCCCCAACGATCCCCCCGTCTTCGACTCCCTCGCCCCGCTGACCCGCGGCGCCCGGCGGTTCTGAAGCTCCAGACCGGAAATTTTAACCACGGATTTCACGGATGAAACCGGATCTTGGTCCAATCTCTCGAGCCGCCTGCATGCATCCCGTGGTCTATGCATCCGTGATATCCGTGCCATCCGTGGTCAAATAATGTCCTCACGACCTCTCAAGATCGGCCTGACCTGCTACCCTTCCGTGGGCGGCAGCGGCATCCTCGCGACCGAGCTGGGGGAGGAGCTGGCGGCGCGCGGACACGAGATTCACTTCATCAGCTACGAGCCGCCGTTCCGGATGCCGGCGGGGCCGCGGGTGTTTTTCCACCCCGTCACGGTGAACAGCTACGACCTGTTCAAGTATCCCGACTACACGCTGCCGCTCTCCGTCAAGATGGCCGAGGTGAGCCGCCGGCACGGGCTCGACGTGCTGCACGTCCACTACGCCGTGCCGCACGCCACCGCGGCGATCCTCGCGCGGGCGATGCTCCCGCCGGGAAAACGGCCGAAGGTGGTCACCACCCTGCACGGCACCGACACCACCCTGCTCGGCCGCGATCCCGGCTACGGCCCGGCCATCGCGCATGCGCTTCAGCATTCTGACGCCATCACCACCGTCTCGGAATACATGCGCCGCGAAACGGTGCGCCTGCTGGGCGTCAGGCGCCCCATCGAGGTGATCCACAATTTCTTCGAGCCCCACCCGCCGCGCCGTTCGCGCGCCGCGGTGCGCCGCGAACTCGGTCTCGCCGCCGGCGAGGCGATGATCCTGCACCTTTCCAACCTGCGCGCCCTCAAGCGCATCGACCTGCTGCTCGCCACCGTCGCCGCCATCCGGCCGCGCAATTCCTTCAAGCTGGTGATTCTTGCCGGCGCCTCCTTCGCCCCCTTCCAGGCCGAGGTCCGCCGGCTCGGCCTCGGCCGGCGGGTCGTCGTGCGCGAGCGCGTGACGGCGATCGACGACTACCTGCAGGCCGCCGACCTCGGGTTGTTCACCTCGGAATCCGAAAGTTTCTGCCTGAGCATCCTGGAGGCGATGAACTTCGGCTGCCCGAGCTGCGCCTTCGCCGTCGGCGGCATCCCCGAGGTGGTGACGTCAGCCCGAACCGGCCTGCTCGTTCCGTTCGGCGACACGGCGGCGCTCACGCGCGCCGTCGAAACGCTCATCGCCCACCCCGGTGTTCGCGCCCAGCTGGGCCGCGCCGCCCGGCTCCGCGCGCGCCGCCACTTCTCCGCCGCCGTGATCGTCCCCCGCTATCTCGCACTGTACCGCCGGGTCTGCGCCGCACCACGGAAGTAACCCTCCGCTCCCGATGGCAGCAGTCGAATGACTTATCCGGAACCGGCCCCCCCCCCCCCCCCGCGCTGCCCCCCAATTTTTTTTTCCCCCCCCCCGGGGGGTCGCCCCCCTCTTTCGGCTTTTCTGTGCATTGCCTGGGGCTCTGTCGGTAGGGCGAGGCGTCCCCGCCGAGCCGGTTGATCGTCCGCCTGCGTGCGGCTCACCGGGGACGGTTCGCCCTACCTGTGCTCACTGCACCATGTCGGCGGCGAAATCCCGCTCGCACCGGTTGACGACAGGCGGCACGTTGCCCCTTTTATGAGCGAATCACTTTCCGCGTCCCCCTCCCTCGCCGCCTCCTGGCAGGCTGGCTGCCGCGGAGCGAAGGCCAATCTCAAGCCGGGACTCCTCCTGCAGGCCGGCGCGCTGGCCCTGGTGCTGGCGTACTACTGGCATCCGCCGACCCGCGAGGCGCTGGGCCGGCTCTCGGCGTGGCGCGTCGAGACCGGATTCGCCTTCAGCATCGTCTCGACTTCAATCTTCGGCGGGCTCCTGCCGGTGCTCCTGTTCTGGTCCCGGGCCGCCACGCGTTCGCGCTACAGCCTGGGCCAGGGCCTCGCGCTGGTCGCCTTCTGGGGCTACAAGGGCATCGAGGTGGATCTCTGGTACCGGTTCATGGCGTTCTGCTTTGGCGAGGGGGTCGATGTGCGGACGATCGTCATCAAGTCGCTGCTGGACCAGTTCGGTTACTGCCCGTTCGTCGCGGTGCCGGTGACGGTCCTGGCGTATGAGTGGATTGAGTCGCACTTCAACCACCGCCTCGTGATTGCCGACCTGCGCATCGGGGGCTGGTACTGGCGACGCGGCCTGACCGTGCTGGTTTCCAGCACCGTCGTGTGGATGCCGGCCGTGTTCATCATCTACGCCCTGCCCACGCCCCTGCAGCTGCCGCTGCAGAACCTGGTGCTCTGCTTCTATACGCTGCTGGTCGCGCATCTGACCGCGCGTCATCAGTGATGGCGCGCGGTGTTAGGTGCTAGGTGTTAGGTTTTAGGTGGAAGACCATGGAGAGCGGGAGCCACTGGGCGATCTGTGCCTGACACTTAAAACCTAAGACCTAAAACCGCTGCCCCGGCCGGCTGGGGCTGCTTTAGTCCTTTCGGCTCATGACGCGGACGCCGCCGACCGGTACAGTCTGCCCCCTATGTCCGTTGGCTCCCTGCGTCCGCGTCCGCCTGTGCTGAGCTTGATCGGCAACACCCCGTTGTTGCCGCTGCGCTTTGCCGCGGAGGAGCGCACGATCCACGTCAAGGCGGAGTTCCTCAACCCCAGCGGCTCGGTGAAGGACCGGCTCGCCCTCTGCATCGTTGAGGATGCGGAGCGCCGCGGCCTGCTGGGGCCCGACTCGGTCATCCTCGAATGCACCAGCGGCAACACCGGCATCGCCCTCGCCATGGTCGGCGCCGCCAAGGGCTACAAGGTGAAGATCCTCATGAGCGACACGGCCAGCGTCGAGCGCCGCTACCTCATCGAGCAGTTCGGCGGCGAGGTGCAGCTCTTCAAGGCCACCGCCGGGTACGGCACCGGCATCGCCCTGTCCAGGGAGATGGCGGCGCAGGACCGCCGCTACTTCCTGCCCTGCCAGTTCGAGAATCCCCTCAACGCGCTCGACCACGAGGAGCACACCGGCCGCGAAATCCTCGCCCAGCTCCCCGGTCCCATCGCCGCCTTCGTGTCCGGCTACGGCACCGGCGGCACCATCACCGGCTGCGGCCGCGCCCTGCGCGCCGCCCATCCCGGCCTCAAGGTGTACGCCATGGAGCCCGCCGAGGCCGCGATGCTCTCCGGCGAAATGCCCTGCTGCCACTTCATCGAGGGCGTGGCTGGCGGCTACGTGCCGCCGCTGCTGCGTTCCGCGCACATTGACCAACCCGTCAAGGTCAGCAGCCCCGAGGCCCTCGCCATGACCCGCCGCCTCAACCGCGAATTCGGCCTCCTCGTCGGCACGTCCAGCGGCGCCAACGTCGCCGCCGCCCTCCGCGTGGCCTGTAACCTCGAACCCGCCGCCCGCGTCGTTACCATCCTCTGCGACCGCGCCGAGCGGTATTACTCCACCAAACTCTTCCAACGCTGACTCCCTGGGAGCGCGACCAGCTTGGTCGCAATTGTGCGACCACCAGCATCTCCCGCCACCCGTCTCCCTTCCACCCTCACCCATTCTTTCACCCCTGTTACGGAAGAAAACCTCTCCCCAGTTGCTCCCACTCACCACCTCGTTACGCTCCCTCCCATGAAGTTCTCCCGCCTGGCCCTTTTCGCCGCCCTGCTTCTGACCGCCCTGTGGCCCGCCACGGCCTCCGCCCAGGTCAGGGCCTCCCTGGTCGCCGACGTCACCTCGGTCCAGCCGGGCCGGCCCTTCACCGTGGCGCTCCGCTTCCAGCACCAGCCGCACTGGCACACCTATTGGATCAATCCCGGCACCGGCCTCGTCACCACGATCGGCTGGACCCTTCCGGAAGGCGCCACCGCGAGCGACATCCTCTGGCCCGCCCCCAAGGCCCTGAAGGACCACACCGGCACGATCGTGGGCAACGGCTACGAGGGCGACCTGCTCCTCCCCGTCACCATCACCCCGCCCGCCACGCTCGAACCCGGCGGGACCTTCACCCTCAAGGCCGCCGCCGAGTGGCTCATGTGCGAGGATTCCTGCATGCCCGGCAGCGCCGAGCTGCAAATCACGCTCCCCGTCTCGGCCGACGCCCCCAAGGCCGACGCCACCTTCGGCCCGCGCCTTGCCACCGTCCTCGCCAATCTGCCCCGCGCCGACGCCGCCTGGTCCGTCACCGCCGCCCGCGCCGGCAGCACCATCACGCTCACGGTCAAGGCCGCCCAGGCCGGGGCGCATGTCCCGACCGGGCTTCGCTTCTTCGCCGACGACAACCTCGTCGCCTACGAACTGCCCCAGACCGTCGCGTCCGACGGCGCGGGCGGTTTCGTGCTGACCCTTCCCGTTTCACCCGACGGACCGCAGGACGCGACCCAGCTTGTCGGCGTGCTCACCGCCGAAAACGGCTGGCTGCCCGATGGTTCGCTGCCGGGTCTCCGCGTGGATGTGCCCTTCACGAAGGCGGGCGCACCAGTAGGGCAGGTCTCCTCCTTCGCCAAGGCTACGGAGGACAGGTCCGACCTGCCCCAGGGCGGGTCACAGACCCGCCCTACTCCTGAGCCGACCGCACCTGCTCCCGCCGCGCCTGTCAGCCTGCTCGGCACGCTCGCCCTCGCGTTTGTCGGCGGGCTCATCCTCAACCTCATGCCCTGCGTGTTCCCCGTGCTCGGCATCAAGATTCTCGGTTTCGTCAACCAGGCCGGCAGTGAACGCAGCAAGGTCGTGACCCACGGGCTTGTTTTCACCCTCGGCGTGCTCCTCTCGTTCTGGACGCTCGCCGGCGTGCTCGCCGTGCTGCGCGCCAGCGGCGACCAGCTCGGCTGGGGCTTCCAGCTGCAGTCGCCCGGCTTCGTCTACGCCCTCGCCATCCTCATGCTCGTCTTCGCGATGAACATGAGCGGCGTCTTTGAGTTCGGGCTCAGCGCCACCGGCGTCGGCTCCAACCTCCAGATGAAGGAAGGCTACGGCGGCTCGTTCTTCACCGGCATCCTCGCGACCGTCGTCGCCACGCCCTGCTCCGCGCCCTTCCTCGCCCCCGCGCTCGGCGCCGCCCTCGCGCTGCCGGTCACCGAGTCGTTCCTGATTTTCACGGCCATCGCGGTCGGCCTCTCCGCGCCCTACCTGCTGCTCTCCATCTTCCCGCAGGCCGTGAAGGTGCTGCCGCGTCCCGGCGCGTGGATGGAAACCTTCAAGCAGTTCATGGCCTTCCCGCTCTACGCCACCGTTGCCTACCTCGTGTGGGTGCTTGCCGGCCAGGCCAGCGAAGGCGGCATGCTCATGGCGCTCTTCGGCCTCGTGCTCGTCGCCATGGGCGTGTGGTTCTACGGCCGCTGGCACGCCCCCGGCGCCTCCGCCGGCCGCGCCCGTTTCGGCGTGATCGCCGGCGCCCTGGTCTGCGCGACCGGCCTGTGGGCCGGCTGGCCGCAGCCGCCCGCCCCCACCGAGATCAACTGGGAAAAGTGGAGCGAGGAGGCCGTCGCCAAGTATCGCGCCGAGGGCCGTCCGGTCTACGTGGACTTCACCGCCCGCTGGTGCGCCACCTGCCAGGCCAACAAGAAACTCGTCTTCACCTCCGCCGAGGTCCTGCAGTATTTCGCCGACAAGAAGGTCGTCGCACTCAAGGGCGACTGGACGAACAAGGACCCGAAGATCACCGCCGAGCTCGCCAAGTACCAGCGCAGCGCCGTGCCCTTCAACGTCATCTGGCTCCCCGGCAAGAGCGACCCCATCCTCCTGCCCGAGCTGCTGACCCCGGGCATGGTCTTGGACGCGATCAAGGGGTAGCTCCTGACGGTGTCCCGATCCGGATTTTTTAACCACAAAGAACACAAAGTTTCCGTCCGGATTGCGGAAGTCTTCCGCGCGCCTATAGGCGCCTCGTGCGCTTCATACGTCTTTGGATTCTTTGTGGCTAGCCCGGTTTGAAAAGCTCGGACCCAATCACGCTCCCTCCGCGATCAGCGGGCGCCCGCTGAACGCACGCCGTCTCCGCCGTTTACTTTGGCGGCAGCGTCCGGTTGAGGTAGGCCTCCAGGCAATCGTCCACGTCCTCCTCGGCGTTCACATAGCGCTCTTCCAGTAGGGTGAACGCACGGCGGGCTGCCTCCGGCAGGGCGGCCAGCTGGCCGCGGCGGACATCCCGGTCCGGGGAGGGACCCTCCGGACCGAAGAACGCGTTGGCTTCCGCCGCAATCCCGGCCAGCTGCCTGGCCCCGATCGTCCTGAGCGCCAACGGCGCATAGAACGCCAGGTTGCCCCGCTTGCCGGCATAATAGCGGGCAAAGCCGGTGTTGTTGACGCCCGCGTCAAAGAGCCAGCAGGCCGCCAGGGTCTTATCGAGCTTGGACAGGTTGGCGAAGCCGACCTTGTTCAGGCGATCAATCGCGTCCTGGGCTGCCAGATCAGTATTCATCGGAAATTGCCGCCGGGTACGCTGTCAGACAACACCGGTGAACCGGCGACGGCAACGGCAATCATCCGCCACGACCGCTGACGCCGCGTCATCGACCCGGCGACATCATTGCTGCAGCCGTGGCAACCCTGCCGCCTCCGCCAGATCCGCCCACGCATAAAAATGGAAGGTGCGGTCGGTGGACATCGCGACGAACAGCCCGCCGGGAAATCCGGGCAGTGCTTCCGCCGTCACCTCGCAGCCATCGCACTCAAGGGCCGCGACCGGAACCCTGGCCAGCGCCGGATGATTGTGCGGCCGGCCCGTCGTGCCCTCGCGCGGGAAAAACTGGAAAGCATTCGCCTGTTGATCCGAGATCGCGAGATAGCCCGTGCCCGGACCCGTCCGGTAAATGGCAATGCCTTCGTGGTCCGCCGCAAAACCCTCGGTGGCGAACAGCGCCAGTTCGCGGTCGGCATCAGTCGCATCGGGATCGGCCTGGTATTTCCGCACGCCCACCCGCTCGTCCGAATAATAAACGTAGCCCAATTCCGCATCCACGGCGATGGCCTCGATTTCCTTGCGTCCGCTGTAGGCGCCAAAGTGCCGGACCAGCGTCATTCGCACGCGGCCGCCGCCATCGTCTTCGAGGCGGTATTGCGCGAGGTAGCCCTCGGTCGGGCCGGACTTACCCCCCACGATGGCGAACAGCGCCCCGTCCCGTGGTCGGCGGTACAGGGCCACGCCCATTGGGGCCCGCTCCGGGTCGCCGGCAAATACGAGGAGGTCGCCCTGATCCACGCACTGCAGGTCCGGCACCGTGAACACGCGAAGGCGGCGGGCCTCGCGTTCGGTGGTGACGGCAACGGCCACCTCGCGCCCGCCGAGACGGACTCCGGCCGCAATATCCACGTTGTTGGGCCGCCGCAGTCCCGACACCGTGCGCACCACCCGGCCATTCAAATCAAAGGCATGGAGGGCGCCGTCCGTGTCCTTGTCGGTGCCGATCACGAGGCTCCGCGCCGGGTCGGTCGGATCGATCCAAATCGCGGGGTCGTCGGTGTCGTGCCGGACCGGTGCAGTGACGACCCGCGGTTGCAGGACCGCCGGCCCGTCATAGCCCGGCAGGTTCCAGGCCGCCGGATGGCGCGCCAGCGTCACGGCCTTATCCACCGCCGCGGCAAACGCCGTGTCGTCGCGATCGTCCCACGTCACGAGCTCGCGGAAATAGCCGGCCCAGTGAAATTCCTGGAAGTACACGTCCTTCCGTTCCTTGAACCCGCCGGCGTTCATCACCGCCCACGCGAGACCGCGGTACGGATCAGGTTCCATGCCGGACAGGCTCGCGGGCAGCGTCTCCGGCGCGCGGGCCTCGCCGCCGGGCGCAAGCAGGAAGGCATACCTGGACTGCTGCATGCGTCGCCAGAACTCCCCCAGGTCGAGGTCCGACCAGTTGGCGAGGATGTGGCCGTAGGCGGTCTTGTCGGCCGCCGTCGATTCGATGAGCGCCCGGAGGGTGTGGTGGCCGTCGGTCTGGTAGGGTACGCCTTGCGGACCGATCACCACGGGCACGTCCTTCTTCTTCAGGTAGGCCGTGATGGCGTCCGCCGGCATACGGTTGAGCTGGTCGCGCTTGGCCGCGACCTCGCGCCAGCCGAGGTAGAACTGCGTGGGATGCAGGCGCCGCGCGTCGAGTGCATAAGCCGCGCCCGCGGGCAGGTCCGGGCGGAAAGGCAGGTACGTCTCGCCGGCCCGCAGACCAACGGTCAGGGCGAGGAGGAGGAGGCAGGGACAGAGGAGTTTCATCGGCAGGGCAGCCGGGAGGCTGCGGTGATCAACGGGGGGAGACAGACAGGGTGGCCGAACCGCGAATGGACGCAAATGATCGCAAAATGTGAAACCAAGCCACCGTAGGTCAGCGCGCGCGAGCGCGCCGCCTACCGCCGCTGCTTCCGATCGGTTCGCGTCCATTTGCGGTGGTCTCGGTTCAGAGCTTCCAGCGCACGCCCAGATTGGCGGCCCAGCCGTAGGATTCGATCTGGCCGTTGCGCACGCCCTGGCCGTTGTCGCTCTTCAGGAAGACGCGGAAGGGTTCGTCGGTCAGGTTCATCACCTCGCCGTAGACTTCCCACTGCTTCGTGAGCTTGTAGCGCAACGTGAGATCCAGCTGCTTGAAGTCATCGACGTACAGGTCCTGCGGTGCCGATGCCCCGAGGGGCTCATCCTCGCGCAGGCGCTCGGTGCGGAAATTGAGCGCCAGACGCATGAAGAAGCCGGCCTTTTCATAGGTCAGACCCAGGTTGCCCGTGAGATCGGACTGGCCGATGAAGGGCACTTCCTCGCCCGGTCGCGTGGGATACGTCGCCTCGCTGTCGAGGAAGGTCGCGTTGGCCATGAAGCCCAGGCCGTCGAAGGGCGCCGGCAGCATGCCGAGCTGCTGTTGATAGGCCAGTTCGAGCCCGGAGATTTTGCCCTCGGAACCGTTGGCAAAGGTCGAGAGCTCGTAAGGGATGCCACCGATGAGGACGGGCGCGGTCTCCGTGTATTCGTAGGAAAAGTTCTTGATGTCCTTCTGGAAGACCGCGGCGGAAATCACACCCAGCGAAGGCAGGTAGTACTCCACCGAGGCGTCCCAGTTCATCGCCTCCAGGGCCTCCAGGTTCGGATTGCCGCGGGTGATTTCCTGGTCGTCGCTGTTGAGACGGCTGCGGAAGGCGCTGTCGCCGAAGGATGGACGCGCGAGCGAGTTCGACCACGAGGCGCGGAGGACAAGCTGTTTGCTCGCGTCGTAACGCAGGTAGAAGCCGGGCAGCCAGTTGGTGTACGAGCGCGAAGCGGTGGAGGCGGTGGCCGTCTCGTTGACCAGGTCGAGCACCTTGCCGGAGGTGGTGAACTCGGTGCGTTCGGCACGCGCGCCGGCGATGACATTCAGCCGGCCGACCGTGGTGCCGGCCATGAGGTAGGCCGCCAGGACGTCCTCGCCGATGGAGAAATCATCAAACTCGCTGTCCTCGAAGAGGCGGTCGCCGGTGAAGGCGGCGCGGTTGCCATAGAACGCCTGCCGCACCGCGGCGGTGCTGAGGCGGGGCACCCGGAGATAGGGATAGTCGCTCGCCGGTTCGCTGAGGTTGGCAAAGGTGAACGAGGCGGGCGCCGAGGTGAGCTCGTAGGCCTCGGCCTCGCTCTCCTTGTCCTTGGCCCGGTGGAGCGCACCGAACTTCACGTAGGAGGGATTCGCCAGCGCCAGTTCCAACCGGGCGTTGAACCCGGCGGTCGCCTCGGTTTCGGCACCGGTCTGGTTCACGAGATCGACCCGCTGGAACGCGTAGGAAGCAGGCTCGTAAAAGCTCGCGCCGGCCAGCTGCTCGATGTTCACGGCGTACGGTCCGGCGAACGTGTAGCGGATCACCGCGTCGCGCGTGTTGCGGCGGAAGCGGGCCGTCAGCTCGTCGGGACGCTCCTCGTTGCCCTCGGTGTAGCCGACGGCGGCGTCGATGTGCCAGGCGCCGATGTGCTTCTCGCCGCCGGCATTGATGGTCGAGACATCCTGGTCCTTCTCGCGAATACGCAGGCGCCGGGCGTAGCGGCGCAGCGCGGTATGGGTGGCGGAGCTGGCGGTGACCGTTGTCGGATCGAGCGTGCCCTCGGTGAAGTCGAACAGCGTAAGGTGCCGGCTCTCGGTATCCGTGAAGCGATTGTAGCCGCCGTTGATGAAAAGGGCGGTGGTGGCGTCCGGCCTGGCCTCGAAGGCGGCGTTCAAACCATAGCGCTCGCGGTTGATGACGTAGTCGCGAAAACCGATTTCCTCGACGGTATGGAACGGCGTGCCGTTGTCGGCGGGCGGAACCCAGGCGCCGCCCGTCTCGAAGTTGTGCGAGCCGAACTTGCGCTCCTGCCAGGTCGGGGCGACCAGGAGGCCGAATTGCTGCGCGTCGCCGAACCGCTGGGAGACGAAGCCGTTGAACTTGCTGCTGTATTCGCCGCTCTGGTCGGCATACTGCCCCTGCGCGCTGAAGCTGGCCGCCAGGCCCTCGAACTCGAAGGGGCTCTTGGTCTTGATGTTGACCTGGCCGCCGAGACCCTCGCCGTCCATGTCGGGCGTGGGCACCTTGGTCACCTCGATGGCGGCCAGGGCGTCGGACGGAATGACATCGAGCGGCGTGGCGCGATCACCGAGGTCGGCGCCGGCAAACGAACCGTTGTTCACCTTGACCGAGGTGAAGGCATAATTGAGGCCGCGGAGGACGATGTAACGGCCCTCGCCCTGGTCGCGGTAGAGCGAGACGCCCGGGACGCGTTGCACGGCCTCGGCCGCGTTCTGGTCGGGAAAGTTGCCGATCTCGTCGGCGGCCACGATGCTGCGGAGCGTCGCCGCCGCGCGCTGCTCGTTGATCGCGCGCGCGGTGCCAACCGCCGAGCCCTGGATGACGAAGTTCTCGAGCTGAACCACGTCGCCACCGAAGGCGAAGTTGAGCAAGGCATCCCGGCCCGCGGCCACCGTGATCGTCTGGGCTTCCTCGGGATAGCCGACGTAGTTGAACAGCACCGTCTGCGGGCCGCCGGGCACATGGTGGAGCGTGTAGGCGCCGTCGCTCGCGGTGTAGGTCTCGGCGCCGGAACCGGCGAGCGTGACGCGCACGCCGCCGAGGGCGAGGCGCGTGGTGGCGTCGGTCACGCGGCCGGCGATGATGCCGCCCGCGATCTGCGCGAAGGCGAGCACCGGGGTGAGCGACCCCAGCGCGAGGATGAACAGTGTACGGACAAGGTGTTTGGTCATGGTGATGCGGTGGAAGCGAACGGCGCTTTTGCGCCTTGAATCGCACCGTGGCGGAAGCGGCAAACGCGCGTCAATGCGCCAACCGCGCCGCCACCAGAATATCACCTTGCCGCCATCACTCCGTGACAATTCCCACCCGCCGGGTGCCGGCCGGGTTACGGCGCGGTGAAATATGGGTGACGCGGCCGGATTCGTTTTGCGGTCCGTTTACCGTGCATTCCACTTTCGATGATCGCATGACACCCCCGAGCCGGCAGGCCTCCCGGTCCCTCCTGAGTCAGCTCGCGCGTGCGCGGGCCGTCCCCGCAATCCTTGGCGCGCATGGGTGAGCGAAGTTCGCCGGCAAGACGCCGGATCATCGCTGCCAGTCTTGCGCTGGCGATCGCGGCCGGGCGGACGGCGGCGTCAACGCCGGGACCGTACGAAATGGGCCGGGCGGCGTTGCGCCAGGGTGACTTCACCGCCGCGGTGACCCACCTGGAACGCGCCGTCGCGGAGAGCCCCCGGGCGGCCGACAGCCACGTCTGGCTCGGCAATGCGTATGCGTGGATGGCGGCCCGGGTGCCGATGGCGGAAAAGCCCCGCTGGGGTCGGTTGTGCCTTGCGTCGTACCGTCGGGCGCTGGCGTTGGAACCGGACCATGTGGACGCGCATTTCAGCCTCATGAACTACTACCGCCATGTGCCTGCCGTATTCGGCGGCGGCCTGGCGCGGGCGTGGGCGCAAGCCGGGGAGATCGGACGGCGCGACCCGGCACGCGGGGCCCAGGCCCGCGCGCTGCTGCTGGAACAGGAAGGCCGGGGAGCCGAGGCGTTGCAGGTGATCCTCGATGCGGCAGCGGCGAATCCGGGCAACTACGCGCTGAACTTTCTGCTAGGCCGGCTCGCCGCCGCGCAGGGCCGGAATCTCGCCGAAGGCGAAGCCGCCCTGCGCCGTTGCCTGGATCTCGAACCCACCGAGAGCAGCCAGGGACCGGCGGAAATCCAGAGACTCCGGCTCCAGATCGCCCAGCGGCGGCAAACCATGGACATCGCCGTCGATGACTCGTCCGCAAAAAGCCCTCCGGCCAACCCCGGACATGCGCACATCCAGTGACGATGCGGGCCGAGCTCGTTGACGCGGCATGGGCGCTTGGCTTCGTCCTGGTTTTGGCGGAACCTGCCGCGGTTTTTGTCCAAAATACAATTGGCCAATAAACGCGCAGTGGAACTGTTTGTCAGCGCCCGCGCCAGCCGGTAGCCAAGGTCATGGCCCTGACCCATCGCGCCCGCCTGCTCGCTGCCATCCGCGGCGAACCCGTGGATCAGGTGCCGTGGGCGCCGCGGATGGACCTCTGGTGCCTCGCCCAGCGGGCGCGCGGGACGCTGCCGCCGGAGTTTGCCGGGCTCGACACCGCCGGCATCGCGGACGTCCTCGGCTTCGGCTGCCACGCCGTGCGGGCCGATTTCACGCGGCCGCGCGAGCGCCGGGAGCAACAGCTGCGCGGACTCGGCTTCGACAACCACCCCGACTACCCCTACCGCGTCGAAGTGCGGGACCTGCCCGTGGAGTTCACCCACGATCCGGAAAACCTGCGCACGCGCGTGCGCACCCCGGCCGGCGACGTGGTACTGCACCTGGAACTCACCGGCGAGATGGCGCGCAACGGCATCTCCATTCCCTTCGTGCAGTCGTACGCCCTGCCGGCCCTCGGCAACCTCGAGGCCGTGGCGCAGCTCTTCGAGCACCTCGTCGTGATTCCGACGCCGGACGCCTACGCCTCCTTCCAGCGCCGCATCGGCGACCGCGGCCTGGCCATCGCCAACGGGCCGATCGCCGCCTCCCCGATGCATCTGCTCCTCCACGAGCTGATGCCGATGGAGCAGTTCTTCTATCTCTACGAGGACGAGCGCGAGCAACTGCGCGGCCTCGCCCGGCGGTTGGAGCCGTTCTACGAGGCGATGCTCGCCGCCTTGCTCAAATGCAGCGCGGAGGTCGTGTTCTGGGGCGCCAATTACGACCAGGACCTGACCTGGCCGCCGTTCTTCCAGGAGGAGATCGCGCCCTGGCTGCAGCGGGTGTCCCGCGAACTGCACGCCGCCGGCAAGCTCGTGCTGACGCACTGCGACGGCGAGAATCAGCGCCTGCTGCCGTATTTTCCGGCCTGCGGATTCGACATCGCCGAATCCGTCTGCCCCGCCCCCATGACCCGGTGCACGCTCGCGCAGCTGCGCCAGGGCTTTGGTCCGCGCACCACGGTCTGGGGCGGCATTCCTTCCATCGTGCTCCTCGACGCCGAAATGGACGACCGCGCCTTCGCGCATTATCTCGACGGGGTTTTCCGCGAAGCCCGCACCGGCAGCCACCTCATCCTCGGCGTCTCCGACAACGTCCCGCCCGACGTCAACCTGTCCCGCCTGACGGAAATCGGGCGGCGCTGCCGGGAATCATCTTAACCACGGATCACACGGATATCACGGATGGATCGGAAGGCACAAAAGGACCCGGACAATTTTACAGGAGGAAGGAGAAAGAGCAGAGAGCCTGACCCAAATACTCCGTTTCCCTTGCTTCCCCCTGTTTCAATGATTGGATCCTTATGTGCTTTTTGTGCCTTATGCGGCCATTCGAATTCGGGAAACAGGCACCACTGATATCCACTGATTACCATCATTGAGGATTGGTTAGTATCCGTGGTTTTCAGGCTCGAATCCGTGCCATCCGTGCTACCGAGCGAAGCGACAGGGCTCTAAATCCGTGGTGAAAAAAGCTCCGCGTCCAACTGCGCAAGGGAGTGTGAATCCGCCGGAGACCCGTTCTACTTTTTGAGCAGGCGTTCGAGGGTGTCGCGGAGCGCCGTGAGGTCGAAGGGCTTTTTGAGCACGGCGTCGAAACCGTGGGCCACACTGTCGTGGAGGACCTCGTCGTTGGCGTAGCCGCTCATGACGACCGCCTTCACGCCGGGCTCGAGCACGCGCATGGCCTTCACGGCCTCGCGGCCGCCCATGCCGCCGGGGACGGTCAGGTCGAGGAGGACGACATCGAAGGGCCGGCCGGCGGCGCGGGCGATGGCATGCTGCTCGACGGCCGCCCGGCCATGCTCCGTCAACTCCACGGTGTGCCCCATCTGCTCCAGCGCCAGGGCGATCGAATGCTGCACGGCGGGCTCGTCGTCCATCACCAGAATCCGCGCGGACAGCTGGCTGGCCAGGTCCCGGACGCCGGCCGGGGTGTCGGCCGCGACCACCGCCTGCGGGACGGCCGGCAGGTAGACGTGGAAGGTGGTGCCATCCTGCGGATTCGAATCCACGCTGATCGCACCGCTGTGCTTCTGGATGATCGCATGGCAGATGGTCAGGCCGAGCCCCATGCCGCGCTGCGGCCCGCGCTGCTTGGTGGAATAATAGGGGTCGAAGATCTTGGGCAGCACGTCCGGCTGGATGCCCTCGCCATGGTCGGACACCGTGATGTGCAGGTAATTGCCCGCGGGAATATGGCGGCCGTCCCCGGTCTGCACCACGGCGTTTTCCGCCCGCAGGGTGACGATGCCGCCGTCGGGCATGGCTTCGCGCGCGTTGAGCACGAGGTTGCGGATCACCTGCCCGATCTGGCCGGCGTCCACTTCCGCCGGCCACAGGTCGGGCGCGATATGGATGTCGCCCCGCACCGTGGAGCCGGTCAGGGCCAGCGGGACCGATTCGCGGAGCAGGTCGGAAATCACAACCACCCGCGGCAGGGTGGCGTCGCCCCGGGCGAAGGTGATGAGCTGCTGGGTCAGGTTGCGGGCCGAGAGCGCGGCATTCTGCGCGCCCTCGAGGCGCTTTTTGAGTCCGGCGGTGTCGGCGGGATTGAGCTGGGCCAGCTCGAGGTTGAGGAGGATGGCCGTCAGGAGATTGTTGAAATCATGGGCGATGCCGCCGGCGAGCACGCCGGTGGATTCCAGTTTGCCGAGCACCAGCCGGTCCTCCTCCGCCTGCTTGCGGGCGGTGAGGTCGGTGTGGGTGCCGATGATGCGCAGGGGCTGGCCCGCCGCGTCGCGGCGCATGACCATGCCGCGGATGAGCACCCATTTCCAGGAGCCGTCCTTGCACCGCAGCCGGTGTTCGACCGCGATGGTGCCCGAGCGGCTGTCGCGCAGGGCCCGTTGCGCCGCCATGACGGCGGGCAGGTCGTCGGGATGGATGCGCTCGCGCCACTCGTTCATGTCGGTGCCGATCTCATCCTCGCGGTAGCCGAGCATTTCCTTCCAGCGGGCGGAGCGCACCACCCGGTTGGCCGGCACGTCGTAATCCCAGAGGCCGTCGCCCGAACCCTCGATGGCGAATTTCCAGCGCTCCTCGCTCCGCCGCAGCGCCTCGGCCGAGCGGGCCTGGCGGTCCAGCATGCGCCGCTGCCACCAGATGAGCAGGCCCACGGCCAGCAGCACGGCCGCCCCGGGCGCATAGTAGGGGCGCAGGTCCGCGAGGCGGATGGGGTGCGGCTCGATCGGCCCGATCCATTTCGCGTAGATACGGTCGAAGTCGCCGTTGTGCCGCACCTCGGCCAGGGCCTCGTTGATCCGCGCCAGCGTCGCACTGTCGCCCGGCCGCACGCCGAAATGGTACCGGTAGATGATGTCATCCACGAAGTCGGCCTTCAGGTTGTGCAGGTTGCTCAACTGGCTGGAGAGCGGGCTCAGCATGAGCGTGGCGTCGGTCTCGCCGCGGGCCGTGGCCTCGAGCGCCGCATCCCAGCCCCGGTAGGGGAGCAGGGTCGCGCCCCATTCCGGATGCGTGTCGGCATGATTGTAGGTCACGGTGCCCAGCAGCGAGCCCAGCTTCCTGCCGGCAAAGTCCGCCGTGCGATGGAAGGGCGGATGATCCGCCCGGCGGTAGACCACGCCGTGCACCCACGCATGGCCGATGCTGTAGTCCATGAGCGGCTCCCGGTTGGGCCGGTACACGACGTTCGCCAGGGCGTCGATCTTGCCGGCCTCAAGCGCCGCGAGGTGGTTGGTCCAGTAGTTGGGGATGACCTCAATCTCGACCAGGCCCGTGGCCGCCATGGCCGCGAGCAGCTCGGGGGTGAAGCCCGAGGGTTTGCCCTGGTCGTTGATGAACGACATCGGGGCCGCCTGAAACTCCACCCCGATGCGCAGGGGGGCCGCGGACGTCGCGGCCGTCCAACCCAGCGCGGCCAGCCACAGCCCATGGTGCAGCCTACGCATGGGCGGGGTCACGCGGAGTGACGTTCGGGAGCAGAACAGGCATCGCGGGGGAAATTGCCGGGATTCCCGGCCTGAGTCTATGCGCATTTATGGGAAGCGCCGCGCCCGGGAGCGCGGAACGCTCAACGCTTAACTCTTAACGTTTAACGTTCAAGTGACGGACCTGGCGCATTGAAAGCAGGCAGCCCGCTCGCGGCCTGCCGTTTTACACTGAGCGTTAAAAGTTAAACGTTGAGCGTTGAGTGTTCCACGCGCAGCGTGCGGCCGTGCTCTTCTTCAAGCGCATCCTGAATTTCGACAAGGAGGCCGTGGCCCAGCGGGAGCAGCGTCACGCCGTGCGCCACCTCGTGGAGCCCGGCACGCCGCTGCGGGCCGCGTTGCGCCTGGGCAATCACGATCAGGCCGTCCGCCTGCTCAATCTCTCGAGCGGCGGTGCGGCGGTGCAGCTCGTGCTACTCCTGGACTTCAAGCGCGGCGATCCCTGCCGGCTGCGATTGGAACTTGGCGGCCGCGCGCTCCGGCTCGACGGCAACGTGGCCCACCAGCTGGCCGAGACCAGCCAGACGAAGCTGGGCGTTGAGTTCAAATTCGCGAACTTCGAGGAGCAGAAGGGCTACCTGCAGCTGCTGGAACCCGTGGCCATCGGCGCCTCGCTCAAGCCCGGCAATCCCAAGCTGGTGCGGCAGAAGGAGGCCGGCCTGCTGACCAAGCAGTACCACGGCTCCAGCGACACCCTGCTCACGGTCTGGCGCCATTTTGCCGGCCAGGCGGTGCACAGCTTCGAATTCCGCATGCACGATTATTTCGTGCGCAGCAGCACCCAGCCCAAGGTGCTGGAAATCTACACCTGCGAGGACCAGGAGCACGTGCAGAAGCAGGGTTACGGCGTGCCCGCGCTGAAGCGCGCCACGGATCAGCGTGAAGAAATCCGCCAGCTCTTCCACTGGATCGTCCCGCACATCAGCCACACGGTCCCCGACGACATCCGCGAATACCTCGCGCAGTTCTAGCAGACGCCGCACGTAGCGCGGAACTTCAGTCCGCGCTGGAAACGCCACCCGGCGATTCAACTCTTTCAGATCAGTGCCGGCTGAACCACGGCACTACGCTCGTTCCGCGCCGGCGGCGCGGAACGCTGAACGTCGAACGTTGAACGCTGAACGTCGAAGTGGGAGCGCGAACGGCTTGACTGCAATTTGTTCGGGCAATGCCAATTGTAGGAGCGGCTTTACGCCGCGATCATACGCACCCCTCGCGGCATAAAGCCGCTCCTACAGATGCAAGTCTCACCCGCCCCCCTTGAGCGTTGAGCGTTAAAAGTTAAACGTTGAGCGTTCGCCCGGAATTTCAGCCCTTGGATGTTGGGCGTTGGATGTTCGATGTTGGATGTCCGGCGGCTCACCGCCGCCGATACACATACCAATCCCACCCCGACAGCGGCGCGTGCGGAAACACCTTTTCCAGCTCATAGCGGTTGCCCCGGGGATCGCCCACGGCCCCGGGCGGAACTTCGCCGCCATCCAGACGGTGAATGATGAGCCACTGCGTGCCGGCCCGGGGCACGCGGTCGGCGGGATGATAACGGATCTTCCGGCCAAGTCCGGTCGCGGCGGCGTGATAGCCGATGAGGGGCCCGTTGCGGAAATCGGAATCCGAACCCACCGACACCACCGGCGCCGGTGTTTGCGCCACAAGGTGGCGCAGCGCCGCCTGATACTGTCCGCGGCCGTCACGGCCCAGGCGATAGGTGTGCAGCCCATTGCCCGCGAGAAACAGCGCCACGAGTCCGAGCGTCACCCAGCGCCACACGCCCCCGCGCGCCCACAGCCGCGCCAGGACGTACCCGGCCAGCAGCAGGACGAGCACGGCGCTGACGATGAAGTAGCGCGGAAACAGCAGCGTGAAACGGCCCAGCGCCGGCCCGACCGCCGGCAGGATGAAGGCCGCGAGTCCATAAAACACCCCGAGCGTCCAATCCCGCCGCCAGATCAACACGAGCGCCAGCACCGCCACGCCGAGCAGGACCGGCAGCGCCAGCATGCGACCGGACTCCGGTGGGAATCCCAGGGTGAAGGCCGCCACATCACCCAGCACGCCGGCGAGCGGATTCTCCGGCCCGCCCCCGATGCTCAGCCGGCGGACAAAGCCCCCGTAATAAAAACCGAAAAACAACCACGGAACGGCATGCCAGACGGCCAGGCGTTTCAGGCCCGCTTGCCAGCGGCTCCGGTCCCGCACCATGGCCAGGGCCGACCAGACCAGGGCCGCGGCCATCACCGGCACCATCACAAGGTGCGAGAGCAGACCCAGCACGCAGGCGAATCCATAAACGACCGCCCAGCGTCCGGCGGTGCGCCCGGCGGCGTGGCTCAACGCGTACCACGCCAGCAGCCCGCCCGCCACGGCCGGGGCGTAGCCGCGCGCCTCGGAGGAATAGTGCACGAGCAGGTGCGCGCCACCGGTCAGCACCGCGGTGAACAGACCGGCGGCATCAGCCGCGCCGCTGGCGGACTCCGGGTGCAGCGCCCGGTATTGGCGGCGGGCGATCAATCCCGCCAGCAGCACGGTCGCGCTTCCGGTGCACCACGCCAGCAGACGATAGGTCCACGCCGGACCCACGGCCGGCAGCCAGGACAGCCAGAGCGAGTTGAGCGGGTGATTGTTGTCGTGCAGCACCTTCGTGAGGATTTCCCACGGCGCCTTGATTTCCCGCACCAGCCCCAGCGACCAGATTTCATCCAGCCACAGGTCGCACGACATGCCCACCCAGCGCACCGCCGCAAAGACAGCGACGATCAACGCGAGCCAAAGCGCGAAACGGCTGCGCACAGGTATTGCCCCGGTATCCATGCAATAGAGTGGCGGATTCAGTTCCGTCGCGCAGGCCGACGCAAGCGCGACGGAGTGTTGATCCAACGATCACGCAATTCAGGGCCAACGGCCCGCACCATAAGAGCCTGGGGTGCAACCCCAGGAATGGGGGATAGATGGAGGGCGAGGGCTGAAAGCCCGATCCATGGGGCGGGCCTTCAGCCCTCGTGACGTCGGATCAATATTTCCCAGGGCGTTGCCCTAGGCTGTGATGTCGGCGCGCCGCTGGCGCTGTCACAACCGGCAGCTCCAGATATTCGCCTTCGAGGCGAAATACAGCCGGTCGCCGGTGACCGCCAGGCCGGCGGTGATCGGCACCGGGGGCTTGGCGAGCACGGTGATGCGGTGGTCGACGGGCTCCACGCGGAACACCGCCTGCCCAAGCACGCCATAAACCACTCCGTCCGGACTGCGGCCCAGCGAGTGCCGCACGACTTCGCCGTGCGCGGACAGATCCTCGCGCTTCACGACGACCCGCCGCACGGGATCGAACCCAAAGAACTGACCGCCGGCAGTGAGCCCATAAACAAATCCATCGGCCCCGACCTCCACGCTGTTTATCTCCTCCGCCCCGGGCACGGGCACTGTCTGGAACACCACCTGCCGGCGCGACCAGTCAAAGAGGTAAAGAATGGCCTCCTTCTCCGTGGAATGTCCGCCCCCGGGCGCGTGCACGCTGGTGCCTCCCACCAGATCGCCGTTTGCCAGGGCCCTGAGGGTGTGGGTGCTATGGCGCGGCATGACCTGCTCATGGGTGAGCAGCGTCGTTTGGCCGGACTGCAGGTCCACGATGCCCAATCCGCCGCCGACCAAACCGTAGTCCATGAAACCCGCGACGATCACATGCCGGCCGTCGGGATGGGCGACACAGGTGCGCGGCCGCGTGATGTGCTTTTCAAATCGGGTCAGCACCCGCGGATTCGGCGCGGAGGCCTGCTCAGGGGCAAAGGGCTGCGCGGGGTCAAAGAGGAACACATCGCCAAACGGATAGGCCGGCCCGACCAGGGCGGCACCCTGCGCGGCAAACGCGCAGATGTTGCCGCCGCCGATGGCCTTGATCGCCCCGAGGTCGGTGATCTCGCGCCCCGCGGGGTCGTAACGAACGAGATGCATCGGGTGCGAGGTGCTCCCGTAGATTCCGCCCCCGGGCCCGACCCCCAACGAGGCGATGAACGCTCCGCCCGAACGAAAATTGACCGCAATCTCGCGCGCCGCGCCGCCCGGACCTTCGATTTCCATGCGACGTTCCGGCAGATGCACGGTGATGCGGCGTCCATCCGGCAGAACCGCCGTCCGGTTCGTAAAACGACCCGCCCTGCAGGGCACGGCGGCCGGGACTTCGGCCGCTTCAACCGGTTCGGCACGGTCGGGATGCAGCCGGTAATGCCGCCCGCCCGCCTCGCCGTAAACCGCCCCGTCCGGGCCCGCGCTCACCCGGGCCGACCCCTGTCCGCGTTCGCTTTCCGCCAGCAGCGGACGCATCACACCGGTGCGCGGATCGAACGCCACGAAGTTCCAGCGCGCCGTGCCGATACCGGCGTAGATCCAGCCGGCCGCATCCACCGCCAGACTGCCGGGATAATGCTCCGCCGCATCCAACTGCCCGTGGTCGCGGAGTTCCTGCGTGACGGGATCAAAGGAAACCAGGCGGGCGTTGGGATGGGTGGCGGCGTAGATCCGGCCATCGGGGCCATCCGCCATCGCGGTATCCACGCAGCAGGTCTCGGAGGCCGCCGGCACGCCATGGAAGGTGAAGGCGCGGCGGTTGGGATCGAATTCCAGCAGGGTCTTGCCCGCGAGGGTGTAGAAACGCCCGTTGGCACTGAGCAGCGAGGCGTAGGGCGCCCACGCCGCCCAGGTGTCGGAACGCGTGCTCTCGGGAAAATCCACCTGGGTCGTCTCCCCGGAGTCCACGTCGGTCACCAGCAGCGAGCCGCGCGTACTCAGGTCGAGCAGGAGCGTGAGCACGAGCGAGCGTCCCTGCGCATCCCGCAGGGCGGCGACGCCGCGGCTCTCGGACACGGCGGAGGCCAGGCCGAGGTTGGCGAAGCGGTTGTCCGGCAACAGATGCGCGGCCGTCGCGGCCGCCGGCTTCAGGTGCTTGTCGAGCCACCCATACATGAGCATGCGCACCTCGTGCGGGGCCGCATGGCCCGACCCGTGGGCGTAAAAGGCGAAGTTCGGTGCCGCCGACTCCAGCTCGTACGCATCCATCACCTTCATCAGCATCAGCACCCGCTGCCGGTACGTCCACCCGGCGAGCTGCGGCGGGTCGCCGGCGATGAGGTCGTTGAGGCCGGAGAGGTCGAGGAACGGCCGCGGGGCGATCAGGGCCATGATCTCGTGCATGTCGATCGGCGGCAGCTCGCCGCGGAGCAGGCCGGCGCGGATCGGCTTCAGGTAGGTGTAGAAATGATCGCGCGCCCACGCCTCCACCTTGGTGTTGTACCGGAACGGCGCGCAGCCGGAATTGGACACCGCCGCGCGGACGCGTTCGTCGTAGGCCGCGAGAAAATACGCCCCGTGGCCGCCCAGCGAATGGCCGAGCGTCCCGATGCGGGCCGGGTCCACTTCGGGCAGGGTGAGCAGAACGTCGATGGCGATGGAGTGTTCGTAGGTGAATTTTCCGACGGCAGTCCACTCGGGGTGCTTCCGGTGAAACCGCGCCGTCTCGTAGGCGCCTTCGGGCGGCGTGCGCTCGCCGGCCACGAAATGGTCGGGGGCGATCACCACGTAGCCGCGCCGGGCGAGATGATCGAGGAACGCCTTCTCCGGGTTTTCCTCGAGTCCGGCCTCGCGCTCCTTGCCGTGCGCATAAGTGCCGTGGAGCGTGACCATCGCCGGGGCGGGACCGGTGAGGCCGTAGGGAATTGCCAGGAACGCATGGGCGCGTTCGTCGGCCTCGACCGCGTAGCTGATCAGCCGGCGCTCGTAGATGCCGTCCACATCCACCGACTCGTGCGTGCGCAGGTCGAGCGGCGGCCGGGCCGGCTTGCGGTCGTCGCGGATGAGTTCGAGGTAGCGCCGCCGCAGGACCGCCTTGTGCGCCAGCCAGTCGGCGGGGGTTTTCACCCCGGCGAGGAGATCATCCCAGGTACTGCGGACGGGCTCGGGTTCGGTGCGCGGGCGAATGGGATCGGCGCTCATGACCCGCCATCATGCGCGGAAGGGGGGAGAACGCTCAACGTTTAACGTTCAACGCTTAACGCTCAAGTGACCGCGTGGTGGCCGATGCGGCCGGACGCGAGTCGATTCACGCCGCGCAGCCGTCAACGTCCTCGCGGGCACGGAGCTACTCCGGCCTCCAATACCCCTGACCCACTTGAGCGTTGAACGTTAAAAGTTAAGCGTTGAGCGTTCCGCCCGATACCCCTGTCCCCATGAATGCCTCCCTTTCCCCCGCCCCGGCGCCGTGGCAACGGGCGAACACCGACTGGTTCATGCAAGCCCGCTGGGGGGCGGCCGCGGGGCGCGGGGAGGGCCCGGGCGCGCCGGCACGGCCGCGCCGCCCCCGCCGCGCCCCCCCGCGCCCCCGCCCGCGCGCCCGCGCCGCCCCCGCGGCCCGCCCGGCGCGCCCGCGCGCGCGCGGCGGCCAGCGGCCCGGGGCGGGCCCCGCGCGCCCGCGCCGCGGCGCGCGGGGGGCCGGCGCGGTGGTCGCGCGCGGGGCCGCCCGCGCCGGCGGGCGCGGTCCCCGCGCCCCCCCCCGCCCGCGGGGCCCCCCGCGGCCTCGCCCCGCGCTCGAGGCGGGCCCGCCCCGACCCCCCCCCCCAGCGGCGCAACGCCGCCCCGCCGGGGGCGGGGGCCCGGCGGGCGGGGGCGCGGCGGGGCCGGGGCCCCGGGCCCCCCGCCCGCCCCCGGCCCCCCCGCGGCGCGGGGGCGGGGCCCGGGCGCCCCGCCAGACCCCGACCGCGCCGCCCCCCGCCGCGGCGGCGTGGTGACCCGGGCCCCCCGCCGCGCCGGGCCCCCGCCGGACCCGCGCGTGGCGGCGGGCCCGGCGTGTTGGCGACGGCGCCCCCCCCGCCCGGGGCGCGCCCGCCCGCCCCCCGCCGGCGGGGGGCCGCGCCGGCGCGCCCGGGCGGGGACGGGAAGGCGGGGTTCGGGGTCCGGCGGGCAGGCGGGGCCGCGCCCGCCCTGCCCCGCTGGCGGCTCTGCGCTCGGTCGGCGCGGCGGCGCCCGGCCGCGCGCCGCGGCCGGCCCGCCCCGGGCGGGCCGGGGGCCGCGGACGGCCCCCGCGCGCGCGGCCGAAACCGCCGAACCCCCCCGCGGGGCGGGGGGGGGCCGCGACCCCGGCCGGCCGGCCGCGGCCCCGCCCGCGGACACGCCCTGCGGATCAGGCGTTAAAACTGACGAGAACCCGGCCCGCTCTCTGCGCCGCGCCCCCGGGCGCCCCACAAAGGTCGTGGACGCGCATGAAACAAACCGCCGCCGCGAAGCGGCGCCTCCCCGCCTGGTCGACCGCCGGCCGCGCGGACGAGACCCCCAATTCCAATACCCCCGCCACCGCGCCCCGCCGGGGGACCCCCCCCCGCGCCCCGCCGCCCGCGGCGAGGACGGCCCGCGGCTTGTGTTCTTTGTCCGCGATGGCCTGCAAATCCGATCCCGTGAAATCCCCGTTTGATAATGGTGTACGGTTTCGTTCTGTCGCGGATGATTGGCGGATGGTGGGCCCGGGGTTTCGGCGGGGCTTACCCGGTTTTGGTCCGCCCGGCCCCGGTCAGGATGATACGAGGGGCTCTCGGGCAGACGTTCTGCAGGGGAGGGCGGAGGGGCGGGGGGCTTGCAAATTCAAACCTTCGTTTGCTCTGCTTCCTCTGTTATGATTGGTCCTTTTGTGCTGCGCCTTCTGTGCCTTGCTTCGGTTTGGTTTTCGGCCGTTCTCCGTATTCCGGTTAAACCGCTCGGTACGTCTTCGCGAGGGTTGCCGCGGTCTTCCCCGAAATGCGCTCGCGCAATCCGGGGGACCCACCACCTCGGCCGCGGCGCCCCAGCCGAGGATCCATTGCTCGACCTCCTCCAGCGCGCCGAGCCGCAGCTGCAATTCCAGCGCTCCGCCGGGCAGTTCGCGGATTTCCTGCGATTCGTGCCACTCGCGCTCGCGCACGCGCTCGGCCGCGGCGGCGGAGAAGCGGATGACCACGCGCCAGTCGCCCGCGCCGCCCAGCACGCCGAGGGCGCTGGCAAAGAATTTCTCGGGCGAAAAATCCATCGGCCGCCTGAAGGCGGCCTTGGTCGTCGCGACCCCCGTGATGCGCGTGAGCGCGAACGTGCGCAGGGCGCCGCGCTCCGGATCGAAGCCCACGAGGTACCAGAGGTTCTCGCGGTTGGCCAGATGGTACGGCTGCACGCGCCGCGCCGCGGCCTTCGCCTCGCCGGGCTTGCGGTAGGCGAAGGTCACCTCCACCTGGTGCAGCACCGCGGCGCTGAGGGCGTTGAACACCGCGAGGTCGGTCCGGCCGAGACCAATGTTTTTGAACGACACGGCGCGCAGTTCGTCGGCCGGGGAGAACGAGATCCGGTCGCGCAGGCCGGCCGCGAGCTTGCCGAACGCCACCTCCAGCTGCCGGTGGAAGGGCGTGCCGCGGTACTGCTCCAGGGCGCGCTGGGCCACGAGCAGGGCCAGCAGTTCGCCCTCCGTCACGTTGACGGTCGGGAACGAGTTCACCGGCTGCGTGTAGCGGTAGGCGTTGAGCCGCGAATCGAACTCGATCGGCAGGTCGAGCCGGTCGCGCATGAAGGCGATGTCGCGCACGACGGTCTTGCGCGAGACCTCCAGGGACTCGACGAGCTTGGTGCAGTTGACGAGCGCGCCCCGGCGCAGCTCCTCATGGATGCGCAGCATGCGCTCGAGCGGCGGACGGGAAAGCTGTGGTTTGGGGGTCATGGGAAAATTCAGTCAATGCAGGGCGTCACCTTGGTGACGCCAGGTAACGCCACGATGCCGTCACCACCTTCGAGGCCGGACCAAGGTCCGGCCCTGCAGGGCGGAGGCGGAAGGCCGGTGGGTGTCATCGCAAAATATCCTGCACATTTTTTAGCCTGGGCCAAGCAATGTCCCACCCTCTCCGGTATTCTCGGGGCATGATTTTTATCCATCGCCCCATGAAAACCCAACTGCCCATCGCCCTGACCTGGTCCCATTACGGTGAACTCCACCGCGTCACCCCCTGGCCGGAAGTCCGCTTCGAGCGCCTCTACGGCCAGGACTGGCTGCCGATCAATCCCGACAGCGAGCTCCTCGCCGCCGCGTCCATCGCCTGCCGCACCCGCGACTGGCGGCCCTACCTCGATTTCGTGCCGGCCGACATCCGCGCCTTCCTCGAATGCTTCGGGTTTGCGCGCATGGAAGCCCTGCAGGTCGTGGCCCGTTGCCCCGGCCTGGCGTCGGCCCTGATCGAGACCCCGGCGCTGACCGCCTTTGTGGCCGCGCATGTCAGCCTCCGCGGCACGGCCAACCCGTGCTGGGCGGAGATCGAGGCCGTGCACGAGCGCAGCGGCATCTACGGGGTCCTCGAATGGCTGGGCCTCCCCGCCTCGCGCCAGACGTTGAACATCCTGCGTCACCTCGAGTCGCCCGACCTGCCCCGCCGCTTCCTCGAGCCACTGCGCTCGCAGCTTTGGGAACCGCGCACAATCTTTGCGCTGCAACGCATCCCCGCCATCACCGACCGCGACCTCGCGGTGCACTGTCCGGCGTTCGCCGCGTAAGGAATGATCGCGTTCGCGGAAGCGCGGAGGTACCCTATTCCACGCGGATCGCTGTTATGGCGGAACCGATCCCATCAGTGCTTTCGTGTCCGCGGTTTCTCCGCGCCTCCGCCTGAGCCCTTCCGCGATTAAGCCCGACCATCTGCCACTGGCTTAGTTCGTCGCGCGTGAGCCCGGCGCCGGTGATCCACGGCTCGAGGTCCTCCGGCCAGATGGCGCTCACACGCCAGTCGGTGGCCGGGTGGCGGGCCACTGACGGCGTGCAGCAGGCGCACGGCGCGCTCGGTGCGACGCCCGGGGCCATCGACCGCCAGCGCGCGGATCGTGACGGACGGGCCGGCTGCGTTGACGAGGGCCACCCACGCCCCGTCGAGTTCATAGGCAACGTGCGGCGGGGTCAGCATCGCGATCGTTTCGCCCGACAATTGCCAGGGCCAGTTGATCGCCTCCTCCCGGATCAGCGCGGCGGCCACCGCCCGCAAGTCGGCCTCGGCAAGTCCGGGTGCCGGCAAAAGGCCGGACGGCGCCGGGCCGGCATAGCTTGTCAGCCGGCGCACCCGGCGAAATTCCAACGACTCATACAATCGCACCGCCGGCGTGTTGCTCGTGAGGACTTCGAGGACCATGGCGCGCTCGCCCCGCTGTTTCGCCTCGGCGAGCACGTACTCCATCAGCGCCCGCCCGGCCCGCTGGCGACGGAACTCCGGCACCACTGCCATCGCGGCCACGCGGCTCGTCCAACCCCGCCGCGCCATCAGCGCAACCCCAGCCGGGGTGCCGTCCACGTTCACTACGCAGCTGGCATTGAAGTCGATGCTGTCCAGCCGCGCCGCCTGCCAGAGGGCTGGCTCTGTGAGTTGAAACTTTACGACGTAATCCGCAAAGGCGCGATTGATCAGCTCCGCCGTCGGCACCAGGCCAAAGCCGCTGACCGGGGTAAAACTGAAAGCCATGCCGCCAGCCAAATAGACCTCGAGGTGTCATCCAAGCCATTTGGTGGCAGCAATTGCCGGGCGGGATCCGGTTACTGCCTGTGAGCTGCCGCCTAGATTGTAGGAGCGGCTTTATGCCGCGATTGTGAGCGCATCATCGCGGCATAAAGCCGCTCCTACAGGGAGATTTCGTTATTCCAAGGCGGGGGAATATAGCCGAAGGAGGAGCCCCCAATCCTACCTATTATTGGCGGCGTCGAACAAACGCGCGTAATCTTCCTCCAGTTTCGCGTGCACCGACCAGAACGGCGGCACCGGGGCGTCGGCGAGCTTCGCGATGAGAATTGCCACATGCGCGTGCCAGCCGGCGCTGACGCTCAGGATCATGTCGCGGTTGTCGCCCAGCCGGCGGTGCGTGAGCACCAGGCGCGTGGCGCCACCGGATTCGGGGGTCAGCTCAAAGGTCACTTCGGAATCACTGCCGTCGGCCTCGCCCCACGTGTACGCCAGCACCCGGGGCGGCTCGCAGCGCGTGATGCGGCCGGTCATGGGGTGGCCGCAGGCGGCATCGCGGTATTTCTCCGGCACGGGCTCGGTGTGCGGCGTGATGTTGACGTGATTGAAAACCAGCTCCACCCCGCCACCCACGCGCAGGTCCATGGCCCCGCTCGCCAGCCAGCGGCTGCGCTTTTCGGATTCGGTGAGAAAAGCCCACACGCGTTCGACCGACCCCGGCAGCAGCCGGACAAAACGCACTTCGCCGCGGGCGGTATACTGGCCGTATTCTGTGTTCATGGTGTCTCCATTTTGATGATTTCGTGGGAAAACTCGGTGGCCGGCTCAGCCTGGGGCTGCGACGGCGGACGGGGCCGGGAAGCGGCGGATCCCCGGGAACGCCCGGCCTTCGCTCGCGTCGGCTTTTCCTCCCTCAAGGCCTGCTCCAAGGCATCAAGCCGCCGGCTCCAAAATCCGTGCATGCGGTGCAGCCAGGCATCGAGCTCCTCAAATCCGGCCGGATTGACCGCATAGACCCGGCGCTGTCCCTCTGCCCTCACCTGCACGAGCTCGGAATCGCGCAATACCTTCAAATGCTGCGAGATGGCCGGGGCGGACATGTCGAATTCTGCCACGAGCTCCCCGCGGTGTGCTCCTCGGTGGCCAGCAATTCAATGATGCGTCGGCGGGTGGGATCGGATAGGGCGCTCAGGCTTTGCATACGCCCTTTAATTAAGTTATTTCTTAATTAAGCAATATCTAATTTATAAATTTGTTTCCTTCCTGGGAGCGCGGGCGGCTCGCCCGCATGCGGACATTTTATGCGGGCGGACCGCCCGCCTCTCAGGGAGGATCCTCAAACCGGGAGAAACTGCGCCAGCAGCATCTCCGCCCACTGCTCATTGGCCTGGCGGGTGCGGCCGGCGTTGTGCGGGGTGTGGACGACATTCGCCCGACCCAGCAAGGGATCGCCGAGCGGCAGCGGCTCCACATCGAAGACGTCGGCGGCCAATGCGACCTCGTCGGCCAGCACCCGGCGGCGCAACGCGGTCATGTCACAGATGCCGGCCCGGGTCACGAGCACCACGAGCGCGCCGCGCGGCAGGGCGTCGAGGTGGGTCGCGGTCACGAGTCCGCGCGTCTGCCCGGTAAGCGGCACCATCGGCGCAAAGATCTCCGCATCGCGGACCAGCCGTTCGAGGAAATGCTCGCGCCGCGCCCCGCTGCGGTGAAACGCCGGCTCGGCGGCAAACGGATCCCAGGCGGCCACGTCGGCCCCGAGCATCCGGCAGAAGCTGGCGTAGCGGCTGGCGATGTTGCCCGCGCCGACAATCCGCACGCGCTTGCCCTCGAGCGTGCCGCCGGTGAACCGCGGATCGTCGCCGAACTGGTGTCCGCGCGCGCCCGGCTGCCCCACCCCGCCGGGCGGCGAGTAGTCCCAGGGCTTGAGGCTCGTGAGCATCTCGTGATGGAGCTGCGGAATGCGCCGGAGTGCCGCCAGCGTGAGCGCGAGGCCGAACTCCGCCACCGACTGCCCCCAGAATCCTTCCGAGGTGTGCTGGATCACCCGCACCCCGCGGGCGGACAGCGCCGCGAGCACGACCGCGCGTTCGGTGCTCTCATGAGTGTACCCGCCCTCGTTCCAGGCGATTTCCTGCAGCGCCGGAAACCGCATGGTGCATGCCGGCGTCAGCGGCACGTCAAGCAGCAGCAGGCGCTTGATGGTCGACGGTTGCGTGATGATCTCACCCGCCGGACGGTTGTCCGCAGCGACGAGACGCACAAACTCCACCGGACCCTGCGCCGCCCATAGCATGCGGGCCTGATCAGCCGCAAACGGCCAGACCATATCGAAACGTGGATGAACAAGGATGGCGGAGCTCATGGCGTGGCCGCGAGCATCGCCCCGCACCGCACCCATTGACAAGCCGCGTCGGACAACCCTGCACCACCACTCACACCCACCAAACGCTTTGTCACGTAATACGTGACAAAGGATTCAGGTGCTTACAGCCGGTGCGGATGGAGGCCGGTTGAAGCGATACTGAGTCTGCGGCCGTTTTATCGGCACTGGGCAGCGCCGGGCCTGGCGGAGGCTTTGTCACGTATTACGTGACAAAGTGTGAGGGGCGGAACGGCAGGCTGCGCCGAAGAGGACAAGCCGCGATGGTTGTGCGCCGGCCTGGCGTTTTTTCGATCCGGATTTTGGCCGGTTAAGGACACCAAGGGTGTGGCTGGCAGATAAAGTCGCCTGCGCGTCAGTAGACGCCTTGGACGCTTCATCTCTCGTTGGGAATATTGCGCGCTTTGCGGCAAATTGGATCGCTTGAGGGTCTCCTGCCCACTCGCTCACGCTCGTAGCTACAGGATTCCTGTTTGCTTGAAATTGTGGGGCGGGGATTCCGATCCCCGCCTCGAATAACCGTCCACGCTCAAAGGCGGGGATTGGAATCCCCGCCCTACATCCCGGCAAATCTAGCCGGCGTAGGCGGGATCGAGGCCCAGGCGGAAATACGCGCGGGCGTTGGCGAAGCTGATGTTCTTCACCATGCCGCCAATGTGGGCGGGGTCGTCCGGGAGTTCGCCGCGCTCCATCTGGGCGCCGAGGAGGTTGCACAGCACGCGGCGGAAATACTCGTGGCGGGTGTAGCTCATGAAGCTGCGCGAGTCGGTGAGCATGCCGACGAAGCGGCTGAGCAGACCGAGGTTCGCCAGCGCATTCATCTGCCACTCCATCGCCTCCTTCTGGTCGAGGAACCACCAGCCGCTGCCGAGCTGGATCTTCCCGGGGACGGATCCGTCCTGGAAATTGCCGATCATGGTCGCGAAGGCGTAGTTGTCGGCGGGATTGAGATTGTAGAGCACGGTGCGCGGCAGTTCGCCGGTGGCGTCAAGGGCGTCGAGGTACCGGCCGAGCGCGCGGGCCTGCGGGAAGTCGCCGATGCTGTCGAAGCCGGTGTCGGGTCCGAGCGACTTCAACAAGCGGGTGTTGTTGTTGCGCATGGCCCCGAGGTGGAGCTGCTTGGTCCAGCCCTTCGCCGCATCCCAGCGGCCGAACTCGAGCATGAGGTACGAGCCGAACTTCGCCCATTCGGCGGGTGTGGCGGCACGGCCGGCGCGGGCGGCGGCAAAGATGGCCGCGGCCTCGGCGGGCGTGCAGGGTTCGGACAGCGCGGTCTCTAGTCCATGGTCCGACAACCGCCCGCCGGCGGCGTGGAAGTCGTCGTGGCGCCGTTTCAACGCGCCGAGCAGGTCGTCGACCGTCCTGACCGGCAGGCCCGCTTCGCCGCCGAGCCGTTCGAGCCAGGGATTGTAGGTGGCGGGGGCGTTGACGCCGAGGGCCTTGTCGGGGCGGAAGGTCGGATAGACGCGGGTCCTGAGGCCCAGCTTGGCGATGCGGGCGTGGTCGGCCAATGAATCGGCGGGGTCGTCGGTCGTGCAGATGACGGCGACCTGGTTGGCGGCGAGGATGTCGTGCACGCGCAGGTCCGCGAGCTTCGCATTGGCCTCGCGCCAGATCGTGTCGGCCGTCTGCGGGCTGATGATGACGTCGAGGCCGAAGTAGCGCTTCAGCTCAAGGTGCGACCAGTGGTAGAGCGGATTGCCCACGGTGTGCGGGACGGCGGCGCACCAGGCGTCGAACTTTTCGCGCGGGGCGGCGTCGCCGGTGCAGACGCGCTCGGCGATGCCATTGGAACGCATCGCCCGCCATTTGTAGTGGTCGCCGCCGAGCCAGATCTCGGCGAGGTCGGCGAAGCGGTGGTTTTCCGCGATCAGCTTCTGCGGCAGGTGGCAGTGGTAGTCGTAGATCGGCTCGGCCTTGGCGTAGGTGTGATAAAGCGAGCGCGCCGCGTCGGACTGCAGGAGAAAGTCGTCGTGGATGAAAGGTTTCATGGGGAGTTGTGATTTAACCACGGATTACACGGATGACACGGATTCGACGGATGAAGCGCACCCGCCTCGGGCACAAGCGTAGAAGAACGATCCCTATACAGGAGTGGAGACCCCGGGCCCTTGGTTCTCCGTGCTCTACTCGACTGATATCATTGCTTAGCATTTTTGCTCTGCCCGGGTGGTGTAAAGTCTGGTCACCGCGATATCATTGAGCATTGCCGAGGGTGGCTGGCGAGGGGCGCAGCGCTCCGGGGAGGCGAGGCCGGTGTTTTCGGCGAGGAAGATGAGGTAGGCGGCAATGCGGCGGGCGAAACCCAGGCGGGCCTCGGCGCTGATGCCGTAGAAGCGGGCGCGCTGGAGGTAGCCGGCGGGTGAATGGTCGCCGAGGGCGGACTTCTCGGGCTTGCCGCCGGCGGCGAGCACGTAGAGGAAATTGTACTCGAAGAAGAACATGTGCTCCGGCGAAGGCGGCAGCGCCTCGAGGGCGGCGCGGCAGGCGGCGGGGGTGGCGAAGGCGGCATCCAAATCGCCTGCAAGCAGGCTCCTACCCGCCGACAAGGCCGTGGTGACGAAGGTGCGGGCCATCTTCTGCTCGGTGGCGTCGGGGCTGAAGGCGCCGGCGACGGCCAGGTCGAGGGTGAAGCGGTACCAGTCGCGCCAGAGCGCGGCGTCGGTGGGATCCTTCGACTGCGCGAGCGCCACGCCCATCTCGTAGGTGTAGCGTCCGCTCGTCTTGATCTCGAGGGCGCTGCCGGTGACCTGGCCCATGACCTGGTAGTTCTCGGCGGATTTGCCGGAACCGGAGTGGAAGCCGATGCTCACGCCGAACTGCCGGCACACGTTCCACTGCGCCTCGATGAGTTGCTTCAGGGCGGCGTTGTCGGGATACGGCGAGTTCTTCTGGAAGCCGAAGGCGGGGGCGACGAAGTTGACCGGCATGCCCATGATCTCGCAGAGGGCGAGCATGATGGCGGTGGTCGCCGGCGTGGTGAGGCCGGGCAGTTCGTCGATGGAGAGCTCGCGCAGGTAGGCGCGGCCGACGGCGGTGGTGAAGGCGGCGGCGCGGGCGGCGGCGTACTTTTCGTCGCGGCGCTTCATCTTGAGCAACGAGGGCCAGACGGTGACGAGCAGCTGGCTGAACGCGGCGTCATCGAGGGTCAGGCCGGCGGCGGCCACCCGCGCGCGGGTCCGCGCAACGGTGTCGGGCGGCAGGTCCGCGAACGTGGCGGGGCGGTTGAGCGCGAGCTCGGGCGAGAGGTCAAACGTGATGTAGCTGGCGAGCAGGCAGCCGCGGACGAGCGCGTCCTCGCGGCTGTCAAACTTGCCGCCGATCGGCTGGTGGTCGGCGTTGAACGACCAGGCGATCCGGCGGCGGTGGAAACCGGTCTTCAGCTTGGAGAGCACGCACCCGTGGCTCATGCCCTCGACGCTCTGGCCCTGGTGGCCTTCGGGCACGCTCGTGCCGATGAAGGGGAACGGCACGGTGTCGAGGCGGTTGGCCAGCATGGCGTCGACGTCATAGACCAGCTCGCGCGGGATGGAGTTCTGGTTGGCGGTGAGGCCGAGTTCGAGCGCGCTCATGGTCCACTCGACGGCGGGCCAGTGCAGCGCGGTGAAGCGGGCGCCGACGCCGAGCGTGCTGCGGCCGAGTTGCACGGTGGCGGTCGGGAAGATGGTCGACGCGGGATCGTGCTCCTGGATCAGGTTCTTGAGCTTGAGCAGGTTGGCCCAGGTGGCGGGAAAGACCGCGAGCTCGCCGCTGAGGGCGATGCCGGCGTCGAGGAGGCCGACCGCGTGGCCGGGCTGGCGGGCCTCGAGCCGCCAGGCGCAGTCGCCGGTGGCCGGGTCCTCGATGAGCGTCCACGCGCCGGCGGCGGTGTCGAAGCGGCTCTTGGACCATTCCTGGAGCGGCGCCCCGGAGACCAGCCGCGCGCTGAGCGCCGGCCAGTCGAGGCAGAAGTCGGGAGCGATGCAGGGATTCTGCGCGATGCGCAGGTTGTGCTGCAGGAGGAAGGCGTTGATGGAGGGCATGGGGCGGAAGGAGATTTTATTTAACCACGGATTTCACGGATCACACGGATACGATCTAGGAATTAACCACAAAGATCACAAAGGGTCTGTCCGGTCGGGATGCTCGCCCGCGCGCCTATAGGCGCCTCGAGGGGTTCATCCGTGTCAGGACCTTTGTGTTCTTTGTGGTTAAATCGGATTTGAATGCTCGAATCCGTGTCATCCGCGTAATCCGTGGTTAAAGGGTTTGGGTTCAGATCGTCATCGCGTGGTAGCCGCCGTCGACGATGAGTTCCTCGCCGGTGATGAAGGAGCCGGCGGCGTCGGAGGCGAGGAGGAGCGTGGCGCCGATGAGTTCGCGGGCCTCGCCGAAGCGCTTCATGGGCGTGTGGCCCATGATGCTCGCGACGCGGTCGGGGGTGAGCACCTTGCGGTTCTGCTCGGCGGGGAAGAAGCCGGGGACGAGGACGTTGACGCGCACCTTGTGCGGGGCCCACTCGCGGGCGAGGTTGAGGGAGAGGTTGTGGACGGCGCCCTTGGTGGCCGAATAGGTGAAGACGCGTGAGAGCGGCACGACGCCGGACATGGAGCCGAGGTTGATGATCGAGCCGCCCTGCCCCGCGGCGACCAGGTGCTGGCCAAAGACCTGGCAGCCGAGGAACACGCTCTTGAGGTTGACCCGCACGATGCGGTCGAACTCCTCCTCGGTGATGTCGAAGAAGGGCGTGGCGGAATTGATGCCGGCGCCGTTGATGACGATGTCGATGCGGCCGGATTTTTGCAGGACGGCGTCGCGCAGGGCCTCAAGTTCGGCCTTGCTGCCGGCCTCGGCGGCGTGGAACCAGCCCCGGCCGCCCGCGGCGGTGATCTTCGCGAGACGGGCGGCGGCCTTGTCGGCATTGCGGCCGACGAGCACAACCTCGGCGCCGGCGCCGGCGAGACCCCCGGCCATGGCCCCGCAGAGTTCGCCGGTGCCGCCGATGACGACGGCGACCTTGCCGGTGAGACCGAAGAGTTGGTGGAGATAGGAGCTCATGAGGTTTGGGGCGGGGGTTGACCGGACCGACATCATAGTCGGAAGGAAGGGGTGCGAACACCGGTTATTGCGAAAAAGAGTTTATATTTTGCGAAAGCCGGTTTGGCTGGCGGGGCACATCAAAAACCACCAACCCCTATCATTTAACCACGGATTTCACGGATGGCACGGATGCGTTTTCAGAGTCTTCATCCGTGGTATCCGTGAAATCCGTGGTTAAATAATCAGTCCATGCCCGCCGCCCCGCCCCTGCGCATCGCCGTCTATCTTTCGCTCGCGACCGAGCATGGCCGCGGGATCCTGCGCGGGATCGCGCGGTTCTTTCACCAGCGGCCGGAGGTCACGGTGCTCAAGTTCGGCGATCCGCGCGCGTACGATGCCGCGGCGCTGCGCCGGTTGAAACCCGACGGCATCATCGCGCGCGTGGCGACGCGGCGGAACGAGACCGTGCTGGCCTCGCTCGGCCTGCCGGTGGTCAACGTCTCCGGGCAGATCCCCACGCCGCGGATGCCGCTGATCAACACCGACGACCTGCGGGCCGGCGAACTCGCACTGCGGCACCTGCACGGCCGGGCCTACCGCCATTTTGCCTATTGCGGCAACACGACGCACCTCGGCTCGGTGCTGCGCTACCGCGGCTTTTGCCAGGAGGCCCGCCGGCTCGGCGTGACCGCGCCGATCCCGCGGCATATCCTGCCGCAGGGCGACCAGAACGCCCCCTACTCCGACGCCACCCGGGCGCGCCTCGCTGCCTGGCTCCGGACCCTGCCGCGTCCCGTGGGCATCCTCGGGTTCACCGACCGCGTGGCACTCGAGGTTGACGAGGCCTGCGCGCGGATCGGCCGGCGCGTGCCCGAGGACGTCGCCATCCTCGGCGTGGGCAACGACCTTGCGCGCGTGGAGTTCGCCCACGTCGCCCTCTCCAGCATCCAGCTCAACACCCGGCAGATCGGCATCCTCGCCGCCGAGACCTTGCAGGCGATGCTCGACGGCCAGCCGGTGGCCCCGGGCGAGATCCTGGTGAGTCCGCAAAAAATCGTGACGCGCCGCTCGACCGACCGGTTCGCGGTGGACGACGAGGTGGTCGCGCAGGCGCTCGACCACATGCGCGAGCACGTGGGCAACACCATCTATGTCGAGGAGGTCGCCCGGGCGGCCGGCGTGACGCGCCGCGTGCTGGAGCTGCGCTTCCGCGCCGCGCTCGGCACCTCGGTCTACGCCGAGGCCCAGCGCCTGCATTTCGAGCGCGCGCTCGAGCTCATGGCCGAGCCGGGACTGACGCTCGGCGAGATCGCCTATGCCTCCGGCTTTGAAAGCCCGTCCGTCTTCGCCTCCGCCTTCCGGCGCCGCCATGGTGTCACGCCCTCGGCCCACCGCCGCCAGCTCGCGCCCGCCCGCTTTGCATAACGTAGGGCCGCGCTTCAGCCGGCACTGGTTCGCAAAAGTCAAAATACCGCCTTTGTGCAACAAGCGTGGATTGCCGTGTCCGCCGGAGCCTGGGCGAATTCTTTCCCGCAGAATACGCGGATATCTGCTTAAGCCGCGAGGAATCGGATTAACCACATAGAGCACAAATCCCCCCTATGCGGATGAAGCGTGCGAGGCCCATATAAGGGCGCGGGAGATTTCCGCCCAGCAGACGGAAACCTTGTGTTCTTTGAAGGCAAAATTCACGGGGCCCCCACCTTGTTGGCGGCTCCGCGGGGGCTCCGGCGGAAAGTGGCAGTGGCCCCCGCCCCCCCCCCCCCGGGGCCCCGGGGCCCCGGGGGGGGCGCCCCCCCCCCCCCCCCCCCCCGGGGGGCGCCAGGAAGGAAAAAACCCCCCCCCCCCTCCCCCCGGGGGGGGGGGGGGGGCACCAAACAACGGGCCCCGGCCGCCGGCCGCCGGGGCCCCGGCCCCCCCCCCCCCCCCCGGAGGGGGGACAACCCCCCCCCCCCCCCCCGCGAGGGGGGGGTGCTCGCCCCCGGGTACCGACCAACCCCCCCCCCCCCCCCCAACCCCCCCCCCCCGGGGGAAAGGGGGGGCGGGGGGCGGGGCCGTCCCATCTCCAGACCGGCCCCCCCCCCCCGCCCACCAACCGGCAGAGCCCCCCGCTCTGTCCCCGGGTCCCGCCCCCGCGCCCCGCTCCCCAGGCGCCCCCCCTCCCCCGGGAAGTAGTTGGCCACGCCCACCGCCCCGCCCGCCACCCCACGCACCCCTCCCCCCCCCCTCCGGCTGGCTTAACCTCACACTTTCGACCGGTCCGGCCCGCCCCCAGCCGGGGTTCCGCCGGTTTCCCGCTGTCCCCCCCTTTTTTCTTCCTCGGGGCTCCTGGCGGGGGGTGTGTTTTCGTCCCTCCCGGCCGGCCTCCCGTGGCTGGGTGGGGTGGCCTTTCCCGCGCCGGCCTCGGCCAAGGCCGCGTCCGCGCGCTGGTCTTTGCCCCTTGCCGCCGCCCGCCGCCCTCGGCCGTCACTGCCCGCTCCCGGCCCTAGGACGTGGCCGCGGCCGTTTTTCCGGTCCGGTCCCCGGCCCGACGGCCCGTCTTTTTTTTGCGGGAAAGGCTGCTCTCCCTTTCCCTCGCTACCGCCTCTTCGTCCTGGGGTTTTTGATAGGGTGCCCCCGCCTTGGGCCGCGAGCCTCGAGGCTCGGGGGCCCTCCGCTCCTCCTCCCCCGCTTCGTGGGGGGCTGCCCCCCTCGGTCCCCTCCGCGCTGACCCCCCGCGCTCGCCCCGCCAGACTGGGGGCCGTCCCCGGCCTGGCGTTGGTGCCCCCGCGCTTCCAGCCTCCTCTTCTGCGTCATGGCCGGCGGCTTCTGGTCCCGCCCGCCTGCCCCGGCTCCGCCGCCCACCTTGGGTGTGTTTTTCGGGGCGCCACTTTTTTGTGGGCGCCGGGCGCCGCCCCGGCCCCGGGCGTTGTTTTGCCCGTGAGACGGCGAGGGTCACCGAGGGGTTTTGTTGTTCCTTTTGCGGCCCGGCCGGGCCCCCGAAGTGGCGCAAACCGGATCCAGTCGAAATCGGCGTGCGCGCCGGTCGCACCGGCAGCGAAGAGGCCGACCTTGGCGCCGACCCAGCGGCCGGCGGTGGCGGTGAAGATCCCGCCCGCGGCAGTGAAGTTCTCACCATTGGAACTGGAGGCGAAGCGGCATTGACCGCCCTCGCTCACGGTGACCCGGAGCCAGACGGGACCGCCGGAGTGGCGGGGTTGGATGACCACGCCTTCCTGTGGTGCGCCCTTGGCCGCTTCACGGCAGGTGAATTGCACCAGCGCCAGCGCTCCCTGTTTCAATACCAGACCGATCCAGGCATAGTCGTAGCCGAAGACCATCAGCCCCGCGCTGTCGCCTTCGGACTTGGGCGTGAACTCCAGCTTGGTGGTGACGGAAAACTCCGGGGCCGGGAATTTCTGCAGGAGCAGGTAGGGCGCATCGTAGAGGTTGCCGGGCGCGGGCTCCGGTTGTTGAAAAGCCGCAGCCAGCCGGGACGGGCGGTGAGGGATAGCCAGTCCGCGGCGGGATTGGCCTGCCACTGCCATTGGGGGGCGAGCTCTGGCGCATCGAACTCATCGGTGGTGGCGGGTACGGCCAACGGTCCGGCGGCGGGTTTTTGGTGCACGAGCACCGGCTCACCGGTTTCCGCCCCGGTGGTGACACCGGTGCCCATGAGCGGCCAGTCGTCGTGCCATAACACGGGTTGCAGGTGGACGATGCGACCGTAGGCGGCCTTGTCCTGAAAATGCAGAAACCACCAATCACCCGCCGGTGTATCCACGAGCGCACCTTGATGCGGTCCGTTGATCGGCGAGCCGCCTTGCGCGAGGACGATGCGGTGCTCGTAGGGTCCGCGGATGTCGCGGGTGCGGAAGACCGACTGCCAGCCGGTGGCGACGCCGCCGGCCGGGGCAAAGACGTAGTACCAGCCGTTGCGCTGATAAAACTTCGGACCCTCAAGAGTCGAGCAGCCGGGGACCTTGTCGCCGTCGATGATGATGCCGCAATCCTCCTCGACGCGCGTGCCGTCGGCGCTGAGCCGCAGGAGGGTCAGCACGTTGTTGATGCCGGCGCGGCTCTTGGCCCACGCGTGGATGAGGTAGACGCGTCCGTTGTCCTCCCAAAGCGGACACGGATCGATGAGCCCCTTGCCACCCTTGACGAGCACCGGGGCGCTCCATGGTCCATGAGGGTCCGTGGCGGTGATGACGTAGAGGCCGAAATCCGGGTCCGGATAATAGATCCAGTATTTGCCGGCGTGATGACGAATGGCGGGAGCCCAGACGCCCTTGCCGTGCTGCGGCGTGCGGAAGACTTCCTCCGGCACGAGCCGCGGCAGCGCGTGGCCGGCGAGCGTCCAGTTCACCAGGTCGCGCGAATGCAGCAGCGGCAGCCCGGGTACGTGAGCGAAACTCGACGCGGTCATCCAGTAATCCGCACCGACACGCACGACGTCCGGATCGGAGTAGTCGGCATGGATGACCGGGTTGCGGTAACGGCCGTCGCCGAGATCGGCGACCCACGGGGTGGCTGCAGCGGACATAAGCCTAGGAGGGCGCTGCCCGGTGGCGTCGCCAAGCCTGTTTTCCATCCCGAAGCGCCCGCGCAAAAACCGGTCGGCGGCATCCAGCGTCGGCTCGAACCACGGGTGAAACAGCCAGAACGTATGCGGGGTGTCCGGGATGACCACGATTTCGCTCACGACGCCAGCGGTGCGCAAGCGGTCGCACATGGCCCCGCGGCCGGGCAAAATGGGATCGGTCACCGTACTGTTGATGAACAGGGTCGGCGCGCTGTGCGGCCCGACGTGGGTCAGCGCCGAGGCCGCGCGCCAGTTGGCCGGACGCTCACTGAATTTCCCGCCAAGAAACCGCACGGGCGCACTGGGCGTCGCTTCCTGCTGGGCCACCAGATCGGCGCCGGTGAAATCGGCGAGGCCGTCAATATCCACCACGGCGTGCACCTTACTGGAATCGCTGCGCTCGCCCTCGGCGCCCTCGAACTCCGCAAGTCCATTGGTTGCACCGAGCAGGGCGGCGAGCTGGCCGCCGGCCGACATGCCAATGACGGCGATGCGGGTGGGGTCGAGATTGTGTTCGGTCGCATGGCTGCGCAGCCAGCGCACCGCGGCCTTCAGATCATGCAGCGCCGCCGGAAAGCGGCCGGCCTTGCCAAGGCGATAACTCACGGGCACGGCGGCGAAACCGCGGACCGCGAGTTGTTGTGCGAAGGGCCTTTCCATCGCGCGCGAACCGGAATCCCAGCCGCCGCCATGCACGATCAGCGCAACCGGATGCGGTCCCGGACCGGCGGGCAGATAAAGGTCGAGCTGCCGGCCCGGGGCGTAGGTGAGATCCTCGCGGGCGGTTACGCCCGCGGGCAATTCGTCGGACGGCCGGCGGATTTGCGGGTGTTGCGGGAGAATCTTCCGCTCGGCGTTCGCGACGGTGAAGGCGTCGAGGGACTTGCGCCAAGCCGGATAATCCCTGGCCAGGAGTTTTTCCGGCGCGGTCACGTACCACGCATAGCCCCCGCGTCGCTCGGCCTCGATCTCGTCGAGGCGGTAGCGGACGACGCCGTCGCGGCCGGTGAAGACCGGGCGGTTCGTGCCCAGCTCGTAAAACCGCGCCCACAGCGGCGGGGCGGCCGGATCGGGCGCGACGGCGGTGTCAAAACCCTTGGGCAGGTTCGGGTCGGGGACCTGGTCGTAGCGGAGCCCGGTGATCTGCACGGCCCCGAACCAGGCGATGGCGGCCTCGACGGCGGCGACCACCCCGGCCGTGGGTTCGACGCTCATGAGGAAGCGCACGAGGCCGACGCTCTCCAGGCCGGACAGCGTGGCCGGCTCGAACTTGCGGGCGGCCGCCGGGGCAAAGGTGGTCTCATCGTGCTGGGCGCACCAGACGGTCTTCTTCCCGTCGATCACGACTTGGCAGCGCAGGATGCAATCCACGCCGCGGGTCACGGCGGCGGCGGCGCGGGTGCGTTGGGCCGGGGCGGTGAAGGCAAACGGCGGGCGACCCCGGGCCACGTCGTGCAGCACCCCGAGCACGCCCGCCATCGCGTCATCGTTGAAGGTGATGTGCGTGTAGTAGCCGGGACGCAGCGGGTAGAACTGCGGCCAGCCGCCGTGCGGGTATTGCGCGGCGAAGAGGTAGTCGAGGCCGCGGTCGAAGGCGGCGCGGTCCGCCGGGGTGCCGCGTCCGGCGGTGATGATCCGGGCGAGAAACCGGAGCTGCGTGTGCGTCGCGCCGTTGTCGATCGTGGGCCGGGTCTCGTCGTCGGGCACGCCGTGTTTCCGCGCCGCGGCCTCGGCGGCGGGCGGGAGCGCCATGTTGCGGTTCTTCGGCCAGCCGCCGGAGGCGTCCTGGTAAAGCAGCACATGGTCGGCGACGGTGCGCGCCTCGTCGCCGGCGTACCAGGCGGCCGGCTGCTTCAGGACATCCTGCCAGTGCACCGCGCCGGTCGCAGCGGACGGCAGCAGGACAGCGAGAAGCAGCAGGCCCCGGATCATTCCGCGAGTTGGACCGTAGCGAGCCGGGGCGAAAGCACCTGCATGATGACGAGGGCGAGCAGGTAGGCGGAGGCGGCGATGGCAAAGAGCGGGACATAGCCGCCGGTGTTGATGATGAAGCCGACCTTGGCCGCGAGCAGCGCGCCGCCGAGGCCGCCCATCAGGCCGCCGATGCCGACCACGCTGCCGACCGCGCGGCGGGGAAACTGGTCGGAGACCGTGGTGAAAAGGTTGGCGCTCCACCCCTGGTGGGCGGCGGTGGCCAGCGAGATCAGGGCGATGGCGAGGATGATGTTGCTCGTGATGGACGCGAAGACGATCGGCACCACGCAACACGCGCAGATGAGCATGGTCACCTTGCGCGCCTTGTTGACCGACCAGCCCAAGCCGATGAAGCGGGTCGCGAGCCAGCCGAAGAAGATGCTGCCGAAGTCGGAGATCAGGTAGATGACGAGGAACGGGATGCCCACCTGCTTCAGGTCGAGCTTGGTCGGGAAGGCGGGGTTGCTGTTGAAGAAGGTCGGCAGCCAGGTCAGGTAGAACCACCAGATGGCGTCGGTCATGAACTTCGGAATCGCGAAGGCCCAGGTGGCGCGGTACTTCACGAGTTCGCGCCACTTGACCGGCTTCTCGGTGTCGGGCGATCCGTCCTGCTGGATGTAGGCCAGCTCGGCGGCGGAGAGCTTGGGATGTTCGGCGGGCTTCCGGTAAACCGCCAGCCACCAGAAGAGCACGAGGATGCCGATGGCGCCCGTCACGATGAAACTGGCCCGCCAGCCCCACTGGGCGATGATGAGCGGCACAAAAAGGGCGGTGAGAATGATGCCGACGTTGGCGCCGGCATTGAAGATGCCGGTGGCGAAACTGCGCTCCTTCTTCGGGAACCACTCCGAGACCGTCTTGATCGCGGCGGGAAAGTTGCCCGCCTCACCCACGCCCAGCAGGCCGCGGGCCCAGGCCATGCCGGGCACCGAATGGACGAGGCCGTGGCCGATGGCGGCGAAGCTCCAGCCGGTGATGCTGGTGGCATAGCCGCGCCGGACGCCGATGCGGTCGATCATGTAGCCGGCCAGCAGGAATCCGAACGCGTAGGCGTATTTGAAAATCGAATCCAGGAAGCTCATCTTCTCGCGGAAGACCGCCATGTCGGCCTCGGTCAACGGCTGGTCCAGCGGGAGCCCCAGCATCTGGTGCCGGAAGGTCGTATCGAGCATCGTGAACGAGAAGACATTCCGGTCGATGTAGTTGATGGTGGTGGCCAGGAAGAGCACGGCGCAGATGCGCCAGCGGTAGCGGCCGATCTGCTTTGTGATTGAGGTGATTTTGCTCATGGGGAGAAAGCGGGGAATCTGCTGTGGGTAGCGCCCGGCCTCCCCCCGTCGCCTAGCCTATGGAGGGCAGGCCGGACGGGCGGTTGGGCGTGCGAAAGTCGAACGCGGCCCGTCCGGAGGCCGGGCCCTACCTTGGTTAAGTGGGAAATAAAGACGCTTACTTGGGCGGGGAGATGGTGTTGAGGCTGCGGATCTCGCCGGCGGGGCCGAGGCGGACGTTTTCGAAACTGATGCGACCCGCCCCGATCACGACATCCGCGGCACTGACGTCGTTGAACGCACTGTCGCTGATCCGGATGCCATCAATGGTCGCACCGGCAAAACCGCGGATGAACAGCACGCGCGGACTGGCGGTGCTGGTGACCCGTTCCAGCTGCACGTTGCGCACGACCGGCGGGAAGGCGCCCTGCGCGCCCTCCTCGTAAAGCAGGTCGATCGTGACGACGGCCTCCCCCACCCGGCCGATGCGGACGTCGCGCATGAAGACGTTTTCGAGCACGCCGCCGCGGACGGCGTTGGACTTGAAGCGGAGGGCGCGGTCGAGGTTGGGGCTGTCCATCGTGCAGTCCTCGACGAAGACATTGCGGATGTCGCCGGAGCACTCGCTGCCGAGCACCACGCCGCCGTGGCCGTCCTTCATGGTGCAGCCGCGGATGATCACGTTTTCCGTGGGGGTCGCGAGGCGGCGGCCGTCCTGGTTGCGGCCGGACTTGATGGCGATGCAGTCGTCGCCGGTGTCGAAGACCGTGTCCTCGATCAGCACGTCGCGGCAGGATTCGGGATTGCAGCCGTCGTTGTTCGGCCCGTGCGAATCAATCTTCACCCCGCGCACGGTGACGTTCTGCGAGAGCACGGGGTGGATCTCCCACATCGGGGAACGCACGATGGTGACGCCCTCGATGAGGATGTTCTTGCACCGGTAGGGCTGGATGAAGTTGGGCCGCAGAAAATGGCCGGGGCCGAAAACGCGCTGCCCCACGGGCACGCCGGCCTCGCCCATGGCGATGAGGGCGTCGCGGGCGGCCTTCTGCTTCACGGGCGCCTGCTTCTTGTTGTTCCAGGCCCACCACGTGTCCCAATCCGCCCCGCCGTCGAGCGTGCCCGCGCCGGTGACGGCGATGTTCTCCTGCTCGAAGGCATAGATGAACGGCGAGTAGTTCATGCACTCGACGCCCTCCCAGCGCGTGAAGACGACGGGGTACCTGGCGGGATCGAAGATCCAGCGGAGCGTGGCTCCCGCCACCACGTGCAGGTTGACGTTGCTCCGGAGCCGGAGGGCGCCGGTGAGCCACTCGCCGGGGGGCACGACCACGCGCCCGCCGCCGGCGGCGTGACAGGCGGCGATGGCGGCCTGGATGGCCGCGGTGCAGTCGGCTCCGGGTTGCGCGCCATGGGCCGTGATCAGAAAGTCCCGCGCGGGAAATTCCGGCGCGACGATGCGGGCGCGCAGCCGTTCGTAGTCGCCCCAGCCGCGGACCGCGACCGGCGCCATGCGGACCCGGTTCAACTGCTGCACTTCCAGGCCCGCGAGAATGAAGGGGCCGACGCCCTTGAGATCATTTTCCACCACGGGCTCGCTGAGGTAATACTCGTAGGAACCGTCGCGGACCCGGCCCTTGGCATTCGTGTAGCCGAGGCCGGCGACTTCGCAGACGCGGGTGAGGCTGACCGCGCCGGTGGCGTCGGTGCGCAGGCAATCGCGGACCAGGCCGGCGTAGCCCTTGATGGTGGCGGGGAGGTAGCGGTCGCGGGCGAGGTAGCCGCGGTTGATGCCCTTCGCGAGGGCGTACACGAACATGCTGGAGGCGGAGGACTCGAGGTAGTTGCCCTCGCGTCCGCCCTGGTCCACGACCTGCCACCACAGGCCGCTGGCGGGATCCTGATAGCGCACGATGCCGTCCGCCACGCGGTGCAGGACCGCGTTGATCGCCTCCACGTCGGGATGCGTCGGCGGCAGGTCGTCCAGGCAATCCACGAGGGCCATCGCGTACCAGCCGAGGGCGCGGCCCCAGGCGTGCGGCGAGCGGCCGGTGGCCTGGTCGGCCCAGACCTGCTCGCGTTTCTCGTCCCAGGCATGGCGATGCAGGCCGGACGCCGGATCGAAGGTATGCCGGTCCACCAGCAGGATCTGTCGCGCGACCTCATCGAAGGCCGCGGGTTCGTTGAAGACCCGGCCGTAGTGCGCGAGGAACGGCGACCCCATGTAGAGTCCGTCGAGCCACATCTGGTGCGGATAGCGCAGCTTGTGCCAGAAGCCGCCCTCGCTGGTGCGCGGCTGTTGGGTGAGCTGCTGGCGCAGATGAGCGAGCGCCGTCTTCCACTCGGGCCGCGGGTCGCGCTCGTAGCACTGCAGCAGCGCGCGGCCGGGGGTGACCATGTCGATGTTGAATTCCTCCTGCCGGTAGGTCGCGATGGCGCCGTCGGCGTCAATGAAGGAGATGACGAGGCGCGCGGCGTAATCGGTCATGGCCGCATCGCCGGTGCGGGCGCTGGTCTGCAGGAGCGCGTGGGCAAACAGTCCGGTGGTGTAGTCCCAGCGTGCGCGCGGCGCGCCGTCCTTGAAGAGCGTGCCGCCCCGGCGGGTCATCTCGGACTGCGCGAGCCGCGCGGACCACTCGAGGGGCGTGGCGCCGTCGTATTTCGGCGGGATCGCGGGCGCGGCGAGGACCGGAAGACTTAACAGGAGGAAGCAGAGAGCGCAGAGCAGGTGGAAAGAGCGGATGAAGACCGATTTTCCCCTCGGATTTTCATCGCGGAAACACGGAAGAGCGGAAGGCACGGAAGAAAAGCCTTTTTCGATCTGCGATCTCCCAACTGCGATCTGCGACGCGAAGCGTTTCATGGCTGCCAGTCCCCCAGCACCCGTTCGCGGGTGAATCCGGCCGGGGCGGGTTCCGCCGAAGCGGTGGCCCAGGCCACCCGGCCGGCGGTGGCGGCGCCGGGGCCGGTGCATTGGTATTCGGCGAAGCGCACGAGCGGCGGCTTCACGTTCCATTCCTTCCAACCCTCGGGGCGGATGCCGGCGCCGAGTTCGCAGCGGATGAAGGCCGCGCCGGGTGACTCGCGCCACGGGCGACCGAGGTAGACCGGCGGGTTGCCGTAGGGAAAGGTGATGCGGCAGTCCGCGAAGACGAACCCGGGTTTCCCGGCCGGGGTCGCGGGGGCGACAATGTAACCCTGGTCGCGGCAATGGATCTCGCAGTCCTGGAACCAGGCGGTGGCGCCGCCGTAGATGAAGTCCACGTGACCGGAAATATAGCATTGCTCGAAATACTGCCGCCCGGTCTCGAGGCGGACCGTGTCCTGCCAGCCGAGTATGCGGCAGCGGCGGAAGGTCACGCGGTCGGCGAGGACCGAGCAGGCCTGCGCCTGCATGCCCTTGCCGTAGGTGTTCTCGAGCGTGAGGTTCTCGATCACGGCGCCGGAGGCCGCGGCGGTGATGAGCAGGGCGGACGCGCCCTGCCAGCCGACGGGCTGGCCGTCCGACCCGGGGATGGCCTGGCCGAGGTTGTAGGTCAGCAGCGTGGCCGGACCGGAGCCGCGCAGGGTGACGTTGGGTTTGTCGAGGACGGTGTGGCCGAAGTGGGCGCCGGGCTGGATGACGATGATCATGCGCCAGATGTTGTCGGCGGGAACGGCATCAATCGCCGCCTGCACGGTGGGAAAATCCGCACCGAGCGGGCCGACGGTCCGAAGGTCATCACCTACGACCGTGCTCAGGCTGCCGCTGGCCAGAAGGATAATGACAAGCGCCCATGACCTATGGCCTTTGCGTAGAGGCGCAGCTTGACTGCGCCCTTTTTGGATCCCGCCGCGGAGGAAGCGTTCGCGGGCGCACACGAGGTGCGCCCCTACGGCACGGAGAAGTCCACGGCGGTTCACGGCGAGGCGGAGAGGGTTACGCGGACGGGAGCATTCAGCCGCTGCGCCCAGGCGGCGACGTAGGCGGTCCAGGCTTCGCTCGAGACGATGTCCCCGGCCCGCGACCAGGCGGCGCCCACGGCGTAGCGCAACGGCTGGCCGGAGACGGCCCGGGCGAGGACAAGGAGGTTGCGATCGTCCTCGGCGAATTCCTGAAACGCCCGGCCGGGCACGATGACGGCCGTGCCGAGTTGGCCGTTGGTTTTCTGCGCGATCCACTGGGTCCGGACGCCGAGGGTGGAGTCGGTGTCGGCCACGATCGCCGGTTCCTGGCCCTTGTCGGCGGGATTCTTGTTCAGGCCGATGCCCACGGTGATCTCCTTCGCGGGCCCGGCGTGGACGGTGAAGGTGCTTTCGACCTGGTTGAGCTGGTGGCCGGCATCGAGGGTGATGCGCTTGACCTCGGAGACGATGGTGCCGTTGGCCAGCCACGTGTCGTAGATCAGCTCGAACTGCGTGCGGACGGGACCGTTGGCGAGGATGCGCCACGACTGGTAATTGCGGCCCACGTGGAGCCGGGTGCCGTCCCAGATGCCGGTGCCGCCGCAACCGCGGCTGGGGCCGACCTGGTAGAGGTCCATGCCCTCGCCCCCATCCTGGTGGTAATAATCGTGGCCCATGTTGTACCAGCGATCCACGATCGGGTAGCGCACGCGCTTGCACCAAACGTCGAGGCCGCTGGTGACGAGCACCTCCTTGCCGGAGCCGGAGGTGGCGGCCGCGGCAAGCGCGGGGCCGTAGGTGCGGTGGGCGATGCGGTCATTTTCCCAGGCAAAGTCGTCGAGGCGCTCGGAGATGTGGCGGGCGAAGGCCTTGGTCGGAAACACCGGGGCGACGGTGTCGGCCGTCTCGACGGTGAACACGGCGGACTGTTCCCCGGCGGCGAAGTCGTATTGAAAAATGAGTTCACCGTAGGCGACGCCCGCGCGCTTGGGGTCCTTGGCCTGCGGGGCGACGTTGGTGACCTGATAGGGCAGCACGTTACCCTTGGCGTCCTTCACGGCGATGCGTTGCAGGAGGGCGCCGGGGAGGGCACGGTTCACCTCGGACCACGGGACGGTGATGGTCTCGGCGGGCCGGGCGATGGTCAGGTCGTGGCTGACGGTGATGACGAGGCGGCCGGCGGCGGACGCGGCGAGCACGCCGGCGAAGAGGAAGGCGAGGACCGGGCGGAGCACGGGCATGGGGGGATGGGATTAACGGGCGAGCCAGCCGCCATCGACCGGCAGGGTGATGCCGTGGATGTAATTGGAAGCCGGCGAAGCCAGAAAGACAACCGCGCCGGCGAGATCCTCCGGCTGCCCCCAGCGGCCGGCGGGGATGCGATCGAGAATGGACTGGTTGCGGGCGGCGTCCGCCCGGAGCGCGGCGGTGTTGTCGGTGGCCATGTAGCCGGGGGCGATGGCGTTGACGTTGATGCCCGACGCGGCGAGCTCGTTGGCCATGGCCCGGGTGAGCCCGGCGAGGGCGCTCTTGGACGCGGTGTAGGAGGCCACGCGCACGCCGCCCTGGAAGGAGAGCATGGAGGCGATGTTGATGATCTTGCCCGGACGCTTCCGGGCGACGGCCTCCACGGCGAAGCGCTGGCTCAGGCGGAAGGCGCCGTCGAGATTGGTGCGGAGCACGTCGCTCCAGTCGGCCTCCGAGAACTCGAGGAGGGAGGCCCGGCGGATGATGCCGGCGTTGTTGACGAGGATGTCGGCCCGGCCGAATTCGGCGTAGGCGGCGGCCACGATCTGCGCGGCGGCGGCGGGGTCGCCCACATCCGCGGCGACGGCCACGCTGCGCCGGCCCGTCGCGGCGATGGACTTTTGCAGGGCGGCGGTGCTGCCGCGTGCGACGAGCACCAGGTCGGCCCCGGCGGCCGCGAGCGCCTGCGCCATCGCGGCCCCGAGGCCGCGCGAGGCGCCGGTGACAATGGCCGTGCGGCCGTCGAGTCGGAAGTGGTCGGGGACGGCGGTCATGGCGTGGGTTGCTTTGGGCAGGGCCCGACGTCCCGGCGGGCCGCGTTTGGCATGCGCACGTCGAACCGGCCCGCCCGGAGGTCGGGCCCTACCCAAGAGCCAAAGTGCGCACGCATATTGTAACCTCAGCGCAGGGCGTCAACGGGGGCGGGATCCATGTCGGTGAACTCCTGGTTTTCACCGCCCATGCCCCAGACGAAGCTGTAGTTGGCCGTGCCGACGCCGGAGTGGATGGACCAGGGCGGCGAGAGCACCGCCTCGCCCTCGCGGACGACGAGGTGGCGGGTTTCGGCGGGCCGGCCCATGAAGTGGAAAACGGCCTGACCCGGGGGGAGATCGAAATAGAGATACACCTCGGAGCGGCGCAGGTGCGTGTGCGGCGGCATGGTGTTCCACACGCTGCCGGGATCGAGCCGCGTCACGCCCATGACCAGCTGGCAGGTGGTCATCGTGCCGGGATGGATGAGCTTGTGGATGGTGCGCCGGTTGGCGCCGTCGGGCTGGCCGAGCCGGTCGCCCGGGACGGAGCTGAAGGCGATGTGCCGGGTCGGATGCGCGGTGTGCGCCGGATAGCTGAGCAGGTAAAAGCGCGCGGGCGTGGCGGCGGACCGGGAGGCGAAGGTCACTTCCTTCACCCCGCGGCCGAGATAAAGCGCGTCCAGCGGCTCGAGCGGATAGTCCGTGCCGTCCGCGCGCACCGTCCCGGGACCGCCGAGGTTAAGGAGGCCGGCTTCGCGCCGCTCCAGGAAATAGTCGGCCCGCAGGGCGGCGGGACGGCCGAGCGCCAGCGGCACCCCGGCCGGGCAGATGCCGCCGACCACCGTGCGATCCGTCTCCCACCAATGGAGGGAAATTTCGCCGGACCGGAAGAGGCCGGTGATGAGAAATTCGTCGCGCAGGGCCCCGGGCGGGAGGCCGCCGGCCAGACGGGAGAGGGCGCTTTCGTGCGTTTGCATGCCAAGGGAGGATATGGGTTCGCGGCGGGCGGAAGCCAACCGGCGAACAGGAGGGGGACCGCGCCACCCGCACCGGACAGTCCGGGTGGCGCGATCCGGGGCGGACGGATCAGAACTTGCCGCGGAAGCCGAGCGTGTAGTGCGGCTCGCCGAACTCGAAGTAGCGGTAGGGCAGCACGACGTTCTGATTTTGCGGGAGATAGCCGCGGAGGAACTCCTCGCGGGCGCTGTTGGTGATATTGCGCACGAGGAAGTAGGCCGAGACGTACTTGCTGATGGCGTATTCCACCTTCAGGTCGGTCGTGAACTTCTCGTCCTTGTTCAGCGTCAGCCGCGTGTCGAGGGCCTGGTTGGTGGTGTTGGCCGTGCCGGTGAAGTAGCTCGTGGACACGAAGCCGCCGTAGAGGCTCTCGTCCACCCAGTTGGTGGTCGAGGTGACCGTGAACTTCCCGTAGCGGTAGCCGAGGATGAAGTTCGCCGTCTTGGGCGAGACCGCGCGCATCTGCGAGTAATAGGTGTCGAGCTCGATCAGCGGATCGCTGTCCTTGGCCTGAATATCCACGTAGGTGAAGTTGGCCTGGATATTGAGCCCGTCGAAGGGCTTGGGCAGGAAGGTCAGGTTCTGGGCGTAGCTGAGCTCGACGCCCTGCAGCGTGGACTTGCCGCCGTTCGCGCGCACGGTGCCGGTGTTGAATTCGGCGGGGATGTAGCCGTAGTCGGCCGCGACTTCGGCGCGCTCGGCGGCGGTCATGCCGCGGGAGATGAAGTAGTTCTTCACGTCCTTGCGGAACAGGTAGACGCCGATGACGCCGGAGTTCTTCAGGTAGTAGTCGACCGAGGCGTCATAGTTGACCGAGAAGTACGGCTGCAGGTCGGGGTCGGGCAGCGTGAAGGAACCGTCGCCCGCACCCGGGGAACTCTCGGAGGTGATGACGGGCAGCAGGTCGGCATAGTCGGGGTGTCCGACGGTGCGGCTGACGCCGCCGCGCACGACAATGTTCGAACGCGGGGTGTAGCGGAAGCTGGCGGAGGGGTAGATCTCGTCGTAGTCGAGGTTGATCTTGGCGAGCTTGGAGCGCGCGGAGACGAGACTCCGGGCCCGGGCCTCGATCTCGCGCTTCTCCCAGCGGACGCCGCCGACCACGAGCAGTTCCGGGGTCACCTCGACGTCGGCGCGGAGGTAGACGGCGTCGTTCGTCTCCTCGAACCAGCGGACGTCGTACACCTGCAGGGTGGTCAGGTTGCTGCGATACGCATCCCACACCTTGAACGGATCGATCACCTGGAAGGAACCGAAGCCGTAGCCGACGTCGGCGGTGTAGCCGGGGTCCGCCAGGGCGCGGAGGGCGTCGCCGGTGATGGCCGTGATCGCACCGCGGAGGTCGGGACGGTCGATGCTGCGGTCCACGTTGTCGAGGGCCAGGCCCGTTGAAAGCGTGACCGGGCGGGCGAAGTCGAACTGCTGCGTGTAGTCGGCCCGCACGCCGTTCTTCTCATCCTTCGAGGTCCACGGGCGGGACTGGAAGTTGCCGCCGGTGGCGGAGTTGGTGAGGCGGTAGTTGCCGAGGTCGCGCATGAAGCTGGCGGCCACGGGATTGCCGGCGAGCTGCAGGCTGATGGTCGGCAGGGTGCCGAGGCGGCCCACGTCGGTCAGGGTAAAGTTCGTGTAGGTGGCGGCGCCGGGCGCCATCTGGGCGACGGAGGAGATGAAGCCCTTGCTGGTGTCGCGGTACTGGCCGTCGGCCTCGGACCAGTACGGGGTGATCTCGAATTTGCCGCCGTTGGCGAACTCGTGCTCCAGGCGGGCGTTGAAGTGCAGCGAGGTGCCGTACTTGTTGCGGTAGAGGACGCCGTTGTTGATGTTCACGCCGCTGCTGCCGGAGGTGAAGGTGCCGTTGCTGCCCGTTGACCCGGTGCCGAGCACGAACTGCGGGCCGCGCTGGGTGAAGTTGAGGTCGTACCAGTTCCACTGGCCGCTGACCATGAGCGCGGTGCGGTCGCTGAGCTTGAAGTCGAGCTTGCCGGCGAAGGCCTCGCGGTGCGTGAGCTTCTGCTCGTCGCGGATGTTGTACTGCTGGAGCCGCGGGGCGCTCATGATGGTGGGCGCGGTGGTGGCCGTGACCCAGGTGTACTCGGTGCGCGGGGAATCGTCGTACTTCTCCGAAAAGCGGTAGGTGAGACTGAGGCCCACCTTGTCGGTGATCTTGCGCGAGAAATTCGCGTCGAAACTGGGGCGGACGACATACTCCTTGCCGTGGCCCCAGACGCCGCCCTCCTTGCCGAAGGACATATTGCTGCTCGGGCCGGTGAAGGAGAGGTTGTACGTGATGCGCTGCACGTCCTGGTGGTCGAAGGCGCTCTTCGTCACGAAATTGACGTAGCCGCCGGTGGCGCTGGCCGGGATGTCGGGGGTGACGGTCTTGAACAGTTCCGTCGTCTCGACGTTGTTCATCGCGATCTGCTCGAACTCGAACCGGCGCGTGTCGTCGTTGGAGGAGGCGCCGGCCATCGGCGTGCCGTCCACGGCCACGATGGTGAAGGCCGTGCTCAGGCCGCGCAGGGAGACGCCGCGGGCGTCGTTGACGTTATAGTCGATGCTCACGCCGGGCATGAACTTCAGGTATTCGCCGACGTTGCCCTCGCTGATTTCGCCGAACTGGTCGGCGGCGGCGACCATCTTGGCCTGGATGGAGATCTTCTGCAGGGCGACGGCCTGGGCCATGCCCTCGCGGGCGCCGCTGACGGTCATGCCTTCCAGCTGGACGATGTCGGACTTGAGCGTGATCGGGAGGCTGGCGGTTTCACCGGCGGCGACCTCGACGGTCTGGGACTTGACCTCCAGGCCGGGATAGGAGGCGACCAGGGTCTGCGTCCCCGCGGGCACGCCGGTCAGGGTGTACTCGCCGCCCCGGGCGGTGGCGGTGCGGATGGCGGTGCCGACGACGGCGACTTCGGCGCCTTCCAGGTAATTGCCGCTGCCGGAATCCAGCACGCGGCCGGTCACGGTGCCGGTGGTGGCCGCGGCCTGCGCCCGGCTGAGCGGGACGGCCGCCACGAGGACGAGGCCGCACAGGAGGGCAACGACGGGGACAAAGCGGCGGAACGGGCCGCGACGGAGCAGGGAGGTGGACGGACGGAATGCGTCGTGCCACGCGGAGCAGATAGCCTTCATGCTTGGGGGTTGGTTTGGAGGTTGGGTGTCCTGACGGCCTCGGCCGGGGGTGCCGGCGGGGTGAGGCAAGCCACCAGTGAGAAACTTTCACTAATGAACTTGTGTTCCATATTTGAACTATTATGACTTTTGGCAATCCCAAATTTTCGGAGTGCCAAAATTCCGGTCGCGCCGAAAGTCTGTCCCCTGTCCTCCCCCATCCTGTTTTCCGCCGTGCCCGCCGCCTCCTCCCCGCGCCCCGCTTCCCCCGCCCCCGCGGGCGATGAACGCTATGTCATTCCCAACCTGCGCAACGCCTGCCGCATCCTCAAGGTGCTCGGGCGGCATCCCGACGGGCTCAAGGCCGCCGACCTGGCGCGCGACCTGAAAATCCCGGTCACCACCACGTTGCGCATCATGACCACGCTCTGCCTCGAGGGCCTCGCCCGCAAGGTGGACGGCCGCTTCGAGCTCGGGCCGGTGCTGATCCAGCTCGGCAACGCCGCGCTGGCCGGCACCGAGATCCGCGAGCAGGCCCTGCCGCTGCTGCAGAAGCTCACCCAGCTCACCGACGAAACCGCGCACCTGGCCATCCCCTGCGACGACCGGGCGCTGATCGTGGCCGTGCAGGACAGCCCCCACCCGCTCCGCGCCGCCTCGCGGCCGGGCTTCCTCGCCGAGCTGCACTGCTCGTCCACCGGCAAGGTCTTCCTCGCCTTCGTGCACCGCGAGCGCATCGCGGAGCTGATGGCGGCAAGCCCGCCGACCAGGCGCACGCCCCTCACGCAGACCACGGTCCCCGCCATCCGCAAGGAGGCCGACCTCACCCGCAAGCGCGGCTTCAGCCTCGACAACGAGGAATTCAACCCCGGCGTGCGCTGCCTTGCCGCCCCGGTCTTCGGCTCCGACGGCCAGGTGGTCGCGGCCATCGGCATCACCGCCGCCACGGTCCGCTTCACCGAGGCGCGGGTCCCCGAGATCGCCGCCAAGGTGCGCAGCGTGGCCGCCGAGCTCTCCCGCCTGATGGGCCACGCCGAACACCGCGCGTAAGCACCGGGGCGCCGTTACCATCACGATCATTGTCATTCTGAGCGCAGCGCAGAATCCCGTGGGCGCTGATCGAAGCCCTCGACTGTCGTGCACTGGATTCTTCACTGCGTTCAGAATGACAATCCTGGGCGCTGGTGGCGTTTGTCTCTTCCTTTTCACCCGTGCCCACCCCGTTCCACCCCCCGCCTCGGGCCCGGCTTCCACCCCAATCCTGTTTCGCAAAATCGAAACTATTTTTCGCATTATCGTGTATGCGGCAACCCGGCTTCCCGCTATGCTGTCCGTTCTCCTCAAACCCTGCCCTCCCTCCGCTTACCCATGAGCACCACCCGCGTCCTCCTCACCACCACTTCCTTCCAGGACACGCCCGGCCGGCATCACGACCTGCTGGCCGCCGCCGGCTGCGAGATCGTCCGCGAGCGCGGCCCGCTGCCGGAGGCCCGCATGCTCGAACTGGCCGGCCAGTTCGACGCCTTCCTGTGCGGCGACGACGCCATCACCCGCGCGGTGATTGAAAAGTCCCGCCCGCGCCTCCGCGTGATCAGCAAGTACGGCATCGGGCTCGACAAGATCGACGTGAAGTGCGCCACGGAATGCAAAATTCCCGTGCTGTTCACCCCGGGCGTCAACCACACCACCGTGGCCGAGCACACCTTCCTCCTGCTCCTCGCGCTCGAGAAAAACCTGCTCTTCCACTGCGACTCCACCCGCGCCGGCGGCTGGAAGCGCAAGACCGGCCACGAGGTGATGGGCAAGACGATCGGCATCGTCGGCGTCGGCCGCATCGGCAAGGAAGTCGCCATCCGCGCCCGGGCGTTCGGCATGGAGCCGGTCGGCTTCGATCTCTACTGGGATGACAAGTTTGCCGCGCAGCACGGCGTGCGACGCGCCGCGTCCCTGGACGAGGTATTCGCCTGCTCGGACTATCTTTCCTTGCACACCAACCTGACGCCGGAAACGCGCGACCTGGTCTGCGCCGCCTCCATCGCCAAAATGAAAAAGGGCGTGATCATCCTCAACTGCGCGCGCGGCGAGATCGTCCGCACCGCCGACCTGGTCGCCGCCCTGCAATCCGGCCGGGTCGCCGGCTACGGCACCGACGTCCTGGAACAGGAGCCGCCGCCGGCCGACCATCCGCTGCTGAAGCTGCCGAATTGCATCGTGACCCCGCACATCGGCTCGCGCACCCACGAGAGCGTGCAGCGCCAGGCCTGCTGCGCCGTGGAGAACCTCACCCTTTTCCTCGCTGGCCAGAAGCCCCACGCCCAGGCAAACTCCTGCTGAACCCGCGCACCGCTTCACTCCCTTTATTCCTCCTCACATGACCACTCCCGTATCCGACATCGGCCTGATCGGCCTCGCCGTCATGGGCGAAAACCTCGCCCTCAACATTGAGAGCAAGGGTTTCCCCATCTCCGTCTACAACCGCACCGCGGCAAAGGTGGACGCCTTCATCGGCGGCCGCGCCCAGGGCAAAAAGTTCTTCGGCGCCACCAACCTGCCGGACTTCGTCGCCTCGCTGAAACGGCCCCGCAAGGTCATCATGCTCGTCAAGGCGGGCGGGGCGGTGGACGAACTGATCGAGCAGCTCATCCCGCTGATGGAGCCGGGCGACATCCTGATCGACGGCGGCAACAGCCATTTCCCGGACACCATCCGGCGCACCAAATACGTCGAGGGCAAGGGCCTGCTCTTCGTGGGTTCCGGCGTCTCCGGGCGGCGAGGAGGGCGCGCTCAAGGGGCCGTCCATGATGCCCGGCGGCAGCGCCGCGGCCTGGCCGCATATCAAACCCATTTTCCAGTCCATCTGCGCCCGGACCCCCGCGGGCGAACCCTGCTGCGAGTGGATCGGCGAGAACGGCGCCGGCCACTTCGTCAAGATGGTCCACAACGGCATCGAGTACGGCGACATGCAGCTGATCTGCGAGGTCTACGACCTGCTGAAACGCGCCGCCGGCCTGTCGAACCAGGAGATGCACACCGTCTTCGCGGATTGGAACAAGGGCGAACTCGACAGCTACCTGATCGAAATCACCCGCGACATCCTCGCCGTGAAGGACGAGAGCGGCCGCGAGGTCATCGACCTGATCCTCGACGCCGCGGGCCAGAAGGGCACCGGCAAGTGGACGGTCGTCTCCGCCCTCGACGACGGCACCCCGCTGACCCTCATCAGCGAGGCGGTGTTCGCCCGCTGTCTCTCCGCCGCCAAGGCCGAGCGCGTCGAGGCGGCCAAGCTGATCAAGCCCGACACCGGCACTTTCACCGGCGACAGGAAAGCCTTCGTCAACGATCTCCGCCAGGCGCTCTTCGCCTCCAAGATCGTCAGTTACGCGCAGGGGTACGAACTGATGCGCGCCGCCGCCAAGACCTACCATTGGAACCTGAACAAGGGCGGCATCGCGCTCGTCTGGCGCGGCGGCTGCATCATCCGCTCCGCCTTCCTCGGCGACATCAAGACCGCCTTCGACCGCAACCCGGACCTGGTGAACCTGCTCGTCGACCCGTTCTTCAAGGAGGCCGTCGAGACCCGCCAGGCGGCCTGGCGGCGCGTCATCGTGCAGGCCGTGCAGCTCGGCATCCCGGTGCCCTGCCTCAGCTCGGCGCTCGCGTACTTCGACGGCTATCGCACCGCGCGGCTGCCGGCCAACCTGCTGCAGGCGCAGCGCGACTACTTCGGCGCCCACACCTACGAGCGCACGGACAAGCCGCGCGGCGAGTTCTTCCACACCAACTGGACCGGGCGCGGCGGCTCCACCACGTCACAGACCTACACGGCCTGACCGGCCACCTCCCATGGCCGATATCTTCCACGTCGTTCCCGAGGAGCGGCACAACGCGCTGATCGCCGCCGCCTACCGTCGCCGCGGTTACTCCGGCGCGGAAGCCGCCGCCGGCGCCCGTTTCTGCGCCTCGGCCACGCGCCACGGCATCCGCACCCACAACGGCCTCAAGGCGCTGCACCTCGACCACCAGCTCGGCTCCGGCGCCGCGGGTTGCAAGCCCCGGGCCAGGATTGAAAAAATCAAGACGCGGTTCCGCGGCGCGCAGGTCTGGAACGCCAACCGCAAGCTCGGACAGGCCACCGGGTACGCCGCCATCGAGACGGCCATCAAGCTCGCCGACCGTTACGGCGTCGGCATGGTCTCCGTGGACAACGCCTTCCACTACCTCTGGGGCGGCGGCTACGTGATGGAGGCGGCGCAGCGCGGCTACATTGCGTACACGAATTGCACGGCCGCCCTCGCCGAGGTCGTGCCGTTCGGGGGCAAGGCGCCCACGCTCGGCACCAACCCGCACTCGTGGGGCTTCCCGACCACCGCGGCCATCGGCTACCCGATCGTCATCGACTGGGCCACCTCGGTCGTCGCCATGGGCCGCGTGCAGCAGCTCCTGCGCGAGGGCAAAGCGCTCCCGCCCGGGGCGGCCGTGGATGAGAACGGCCAGCCGACGACTGATCCGGCCAGGGCGAAATCCCTCCTGCCCTTCGGCGCCCACAAGGGCTACGGCCTCTCGCTGATGAACGAGCTGATCGCCGCCTTCATCGGCGGCTCGCTCCCGACCCTGCGCAACCGCTGGGACCGCGAGCCGGAGGAAAAGCACACCTGCGCCTTCTTCTTCCAGGTCTGGCATCCCGACGCGATGAACGCCGGCGCGTTTGCCCGGGGCCGCAACCAGGCCGAAAACGTCAAGGCCGTCATCGGCGACATCCTCGGCCATGGCAACGAAGGCTGCATGCTCCCCGGCCAGCTCGAGGCCGAGGCGGCGGCCCGCAGCGCCCGCAACGGCGGCCTGCTGTTCTCCGCCGCCGAGATCGAGGCCTTCAACGAAGTCGCCGCCGAATGCCGCCAGGCGCGCTGGAAACTGTCCGACTTCAGGGTCGCCGAGTAATCCCAATGTGGAAATCAGGAACTCAGGAAAAAACATCATCGGAGCAAGCTCCGAGGCCTGGGAGGAGCCTGCTTGCAGGCGATTTCATGCACCCTCTCGTCCGCTCAAACCATCGCCTGCAAGCAGGCTCCTACCTCAGACCAAAGCAAGTATCGTGGTCTTGAACCAGACCGGATAAATCTCTCGCCGAAATTCCGATTCCTGATTTCCAGCTTTCCACATTATAGAGCCAATTTCCCCGTAACATCATGAGCCTCCAAATCAAACCCGCCAAATCCTGCGCATTTGACCAGATTTCCCTCGGCGAAGTCATGCTTCGCCTCGATCCCGGTGAGGGCCGCATTCGCACCGCCCGCGAATTCAAGGTCTGGGAGGGCGGCGGCGAATACAACACGTCGCGCGGCCTCCGGAAATGCTTCGGCTGCAAGACCGCCGTGGTCACCGCCTTTGTCGACAACGAGGTCGGCCACCTCGTCGAGGACTTCATCATGCAGGGCGGCGTCGCCACCGACTTCATCAAGTGGCGCGAGGACGACGGCATCGGCCGCACCGTGCGCAACGGCCTCAACTTCACCGAGCGCGGCTTCGGCGTGCGCGGCGCCGTCGGCAACCCCGACCGCGGCAACACCGCCGCCTCGCAGCTCAAGCCCGGCGACATCGACTGGGACCATATCTTCGGGAAGCTCGGCGCCCGCTGGTTCCACACCGGCGGCATCTTCGCCGCGCTGTCCGAGACCACCGCCGCCCTCACCGTCGAGGCCGTCAAGGCCGCCAAGCAGCACGGCACCATTGTTTCCTACGACCTCAACTACCGGCCCTCGCTCTGGAAGACCATCGGCGGCCTCAAGAAGGCCCAGGAGGTCAACCGCGAGATCGCCAAGTACGTCGACGTCATGATCGGCAACGAGGAGGACTTCACCGCCTCCCTCGGCTTCGAGGTCAAGGGGGTCGACCACAACATCAGCGCGATCGAGATCGACGCCTTCAAGGCCATGATCGAGACGGCCGTGAAGGAGTTCCCCAACTTCAAGGTCGCCGCGACCACCCTCCGCCGCGTCATCACCGCGACGAAGAACGACTGGAGCGCCATCCTCTGGCACGACGGCAAATTCCACGAGAGCCGCAAATATCCGGAGCTCGAGATCCTCGACCGCGTGGGCGGCGGCGACAGTTTCGCCTCCGGCGTGCAGTTCGGTTTCATGGAGTTCAACGACGCGCAGAAGGCCGTCGAATACGGCGCCGCCCACGGCGCGCTCGCCTCGACCACCCCCGGCGACACGTCCATGGCCACCCGCAAGGAAGTCGAGAAGCAGATCAAGGGCGGCGGCGCCCGCGTGGTGAGATAAGCGTTCTCGTCGGGATCGCCAAAACACGACTCACTGCAATCTTCCCCGCGGATGACGCGGATGACGGAGGTCGTAGGAACCTCAAACCTGAGGGGAACGCTCATCTTCGCTAATCTGCGCTAATTCCAGAACCGGTTTTTGGTTTGGACCTTATCAGCGCAGATAAGCGTAGATTAGCGTTCTAACTGCCTTGGTCCGATCCCAAACCGGATTGCTACATCTGAGATTGAACCGCGAAGCAAACGAAGAGGAATTGGCCGGGGGTATTATCCGCGACCATCCGTGTGATCCGCGGAAAAAGTTCGTCAAGTCCCCGTCAGCGAGAAAGGGACCGTACACAAGCCCGCCAAAATCGACCCAAGGTAGGGCGAACCGTCCCCGGTGAGCCGGTTGACCCTGCGCCATCGGGCGGCTCACCGGGGACGGTTCGCCCTACCCTTCAGCGCAACAACGCAATCAACCGCGCCCGCGTCGGCACGCCGTACTTGGCGAGGCAGGCGCTGACCTGGTTCTTCACGGTGCGCTCGGATTTGCCGAGAGCGAAGGCGATCTCGCGGTTGCTCAGGCCCTGGCGCAGGTGGACACAGACCACCTCCTCCGCCGGCGACAGACGCCCGGTCTCGAACGGCGCCGGGGCCAACTCCGCCGCCAATTCCCGCCAACTGGCGGTGGCGGAGATATGTGTCAGGGCCCCCATGGTTGCGAAACTGAAGGGTATTTTCGGTAGGCCGCCAGCTTGCTGGCGCTCTCAGAGCGGGAGCCCCTCGACAAACTCGGGGTCCTGAGCCTGTCGAACGGACAAGCTCCTGCCTACTCGTCAACTACATCACATAAACCTCAGCGCATCATCTCGCGCTTCTTCAGGTCGGCGGCGCCCTTTTCGATCAGCGCCGGATCAACCTTCACGCCGGCCTTGGCCAGCGCCGCATCGAGGATGGCCTCGCCCTTCAGGTAGCCGACGACGATGTCCACGACCTTGCCCTCGCGGTCGATGATGTACTGCGTGGGAATGCCGCCGACGCCGTAGAGATTGCGCGAGACGCGCTCGGGCTTGCGCTCGGCCGGATCGTGCGTCCAGACGATGTCGGGATACTTCTTCTGGTTGGACGTCACCCACGACTCGAACTTCTTGCGGGTGTCGCTGGTGCAATTGGCGAGGACCACCACGCCCTGGTCCTTGTAGTGCGCGGAGACTTCCTGCGTGTGCGGCATGGAGGCCATGCACGGTCCGCACCAGGTGGCCCAGAAATCGAGGATGACGACCTTGCCGCGGAAATCGGAAAGCTTCACATCCTTGCCCTCGAGGGTCTGCGAGGTGAAGTCGGGCGCCATCGCCCCGACCTTGAGCTGCTCGACCCGGGGCTCCGGCGGGGCTTCCTTCGACTCGGCCGCGGTGAAGACCTTCTTCGGCATGTCCTCCGGCGCGAGCTTGATGCCGCCACGGAGGAGGAGGTTGCCCAGTGAATCGGCGATGCCCTGACCGGCACCGACGTAGAAGCCGAGCAATTTGCCCGAGGCATCAATCACCACGTTGTTCGGGATGGGCGCCATCGCGCCGCCGGCGAACACCATGGGGATGACCTTGCCGTAATACTCGCGGGAAACCACCTGGAAGGCCTTCTTCTCCTCAGCGGTCATTTCCTCGAAGTCCTTGGGCGGACGCGGGGCCCCGCCCGCCGGATCGAATACGACCGGGAAGGAAATCCTGGACGCGTTGGCCGCATGCCAGGTCTTGAAATCCTCGCGGCTGCCATAGGCGCCGACGCCGAGGAAGAGCACGCCCTGCGCGGCATACTTTTTCGCCCAGGCATCCTGGAAGGCGAGCGCCTCATCGGGAATGCCGTAACCGGCGCCCCAGAAGCTCAGCACCACGGTCTTGCCCTTGGACAGCTCGGAGAGCTTGACCGGATTGCCGGCGATGTCCTCGGCCGTGAAGTCGGGCACGGCCTCGCCGGCCTTCAACTTGCCGTAGCTCTCACGGAACTGCGGCTTGGGATTCTTCAGTTCCTCCGCGGCGGCGGCGGCGCGTTCGGCCTCGGCCTCGGCGGCGGCCTTGAGCTGGTTTTCGCCCTCCTCGACGCGGGCGGGGTCCACCTTGATACCGGCCTTCGCCAGCGCCGCCTCGGTGCGGGCGTCGCTCTCACCGCCGTTGCCTACGATCGTGGCGACGATCTTGCCGTCGCGACCGATCACAAACTGGCACGGGATGCCCGTGACGTGGTAGAACTTGGAGGAGGCGCGCTGCTCAAACGTGGCGGAACCGCGCTCGTTGGGATCGAAGAAGAACTGCAGGTCGGGATACTTCGGCTGGTTCTTCGGGATCCATTCCTTGAACTTGGCGATGGTGTCGCTCGTGCCCGAGGCCACCACGACCACGCCCTGGTCCTTGTAGGCGGCGGCGAGCTTCTGGGTGTGCGGCATCGAGGCGATGCACGGCCCGCACCACGTGGCCCAGAAGTCGAGGATGATGACCTTGTCCTTGAAGTCGGACAGCCGGGACTCCTTGCCGTTGACGTCGTGCATCACGAAGTCCGGCGCGACCGCGCCGGCGCCGAGCGTCGGGATGCGTTGCGCTGGGGTCATGCCGCCGTCGCCGCCCTTGGGCTGGATGAGGCCGGCGGGGACGGAGGCGGGGCGGGCGGCAAACAGGTCTTTCATGACCTGCTCGGCGGCCGCCTTGTCCTCGGCGTTGAGCTTGATCTCGGCGCGCTCGAGGGACTGGCGCATCCAGGCGGCGACCTTCGGGCCCATGCCGATCATGCCGCCGCGGAAATCGCCGTCGGCATTGATCACCATGAAGGCGGGATACATGCCGATGCCGAATTTCATGTAGGAGAGGGATTCCATGACGGCCTTGCCGGCGGGATCCCAGGACACGGTGTAGCCCAGGGCGGCGGCGTTGGCCTTGGCCCACGCGTCGAACTCGGCCCGCTCGGTGGCGACATTGATGGCCCAGACGGCGAGGCCCTGGTCCTTGTAGGCGGCATAAATTTTGGCGAGTTCATCACCGGGGGCGCGAGCCCCGGTCCAGAAGGCGACAAACACGGGTTTGCCCTTGAAGGAGGACAGCTTCACTTCGCCGCCGTCGACGCCGATGGCGGCGAAATCGGCGATCTCGTCGCCATACTTGACGTTGCCGAGCTGGATGGTCGGCGGGCGCATGGCGCCGCTTTTGCCCGAGGCCGGAATGGCGGCGGTCTTGCCCATCATCGGGATGGACTTCGGCCCGGCCGCCGGCTCGGGCGGCAGGTGGGAGACATCAATCGGCAGGCCCGCCTTGGCGAGGAGCCGGGTGACGTGGGGATTCTCGCCGGGCCCGCCGCCGGCGGTCATGCCGACCACGCGGCCGTCGCGGCCGATCATGTAGAGCGTGGGAAAACCACTCACGCCGTACGCGGTGTTGAAGACGGATTTGGCCCAGTCCTTGCCCGCGGCATCGTGCGCGGTGCGGAACTTGTACTTGGCGGCGTTGCGCTTGACCCAGCCGTCGTAGTTCGCACGCGAGTCGGAGGCGCAGACGGCGAGGATGACGAAGCCGTCCTTGGCAAACTTCTCCGCGAGTTCGCTGTTGTGCGGCATGGAGGCGACGCACGGTCCGCACCACGTGGCCCAGATGTCGAGCAGCACGAGCTGGCCGCGAAAATCGGAGAGCTTCACTTCCTTGCCGGCGGCATCAATCACGGTGAAGTCCGGGGCGAGGTCGCCGACCTTGGGTCCGGGGCGGGTGTAGGCCGGGGCGTCGGCGGAGGCCGGGACCGTGGCGGGGGTCTGCGCGCAAAGCGCGGAGGCGAACAGACTGGCGCAGACGGCCAGAAGCAGGGGGAGTTTGTTCATGAGAGTAAAATTAGGACCGCTCGCGGAGCGGAAGGTTACGGGACCGCTGGAATGATTGGGCGGAGGAACCCGGCAGGCTCCGCCGGCATTATTTCGGCGGCGGGAGGTGGGAGACGTCGACGGGCAGGCCGGCCTTGGCGAGGAGACGGACGACCGCGGGATTTTCGTTGGGGCCGCCGCCGCCGGCGCGACCGACGATCCGGCCCTCGCGGTCGAGGACAAAGATCGCCGGCAGCATGCTCACGCCCCAGGGGGCGGTGATGGTGGATTTCGCCCGGTCCTTGCCGGCGGGATCGTGGGCGGTGAGGAACTTGAAGGCGGCCGCGTTTTTCCGGATCCAGGCGTCGTAGTTTTCGCGGGTGTCGTAAACACAGACCGCCAGCACCACGAGGCCGTCGCCGGCGTATTTCTCGGCGTACTGGCTGTTGTGGGGCATGGAGGCGACGCACGGGCCGCACCAGGTGGCCCAGAAATCCAGCAGCACGATTTTTCCGCGGTAGTCGGAAAGTTTCACTTCCCGGCCATCGGGCCCGACGGCGATCAGCTCCGGCGCGAGTTCACCGGCCCGGGGGCCGGCGATCATTTTTTTGGCTGCCGGCTTGGCCACCGGGGATGCCGCGGGGGCATCAGCCCCGAGCGCAACACTGCCCATGACGAAGCTGCTGCAAAAAAGTGCGAGGAAACGGAAGGAGGACAGGCTCATGAAGATTGAAGGGGAATCCACCGCCGGGAGACTGGGAGCCCGGCGGTGGACGGAAGACGCAAATCAGACCCGGCCGGTTACAATCAAAACGGCAGCAGGAACGAGAACTCGTACGCGCGGCCGAGGATCAGCTGGCTGTGCAGGCCGGCGTTGAAGCCCCAGAGCGTGTCGGAGAACGGCGGCTCCTTGTCGAAGACGTTGTTCACGCCCACGCTCACGCGCAGGTTCTTGCCGTAGCCGCGCCAGAGGCCGTTCTTGAACTCGTAGCCCGCGCGCAGGTCGAGCTTGGTGACGGAGGGCGTCGGGTAGAAGGTAACGGATGTCGAATTGGCAACGTTGACGCTGCCGGCGTTGTTCGTCTCGAAGCCGTCCATGTACCAGAGAAACGCGGCGGCGTTCCAGGAGCCCTTGCTCCAGAAGACGGCGGTGTTGTACTTCCACTTCGGGGGCGAGCCGGTGTCTTCCTCAAGCACGACGGGCAACTGGCCCGGCGCAACCTGGCGGGTGGACTCCAGCGTGCGGCTCGCGGCGAGATTGATGCGGATACGGCCGAGGCTGTCCCAGGGCAGGACATAGTCGGCGACAATATCCATGCTCCGATTCACCACCCGGCCGAAGTTGATGAAGGTCTGGTTCACCCCGGTGATCTGTCCGGGCTGGTTGAGGGCGATGTCGGCGGCCGAGGCGGGGGCGCGCGTCACACGCTCGGGGAAGAGGGCCTCGTTGTTGATGATGTTCTGCGCGGAGATGATCTGGAGAACATCCTTCTGCTGGGTGTCGTAGTAATTCGCCTGCAGGCTGAGGCCCGGCGCAAACTCCGGCTCATAGACGACGCCCGCGAAGGAAGTTTCGGACCACTCCGGCTCCGGCGTGGGGCTGGAACCGCGGGAGACGACGACACCGGTCGTGGAGGGCGGCGTCCGGCGCGGGTCCGTCAGGGTCAGGGTCTGGTTGGGCGAGACCACCAGATACTCGGTGACGCCCGGGGCGCGGAAGCCTTCGCTCCAGCTCGCGCGCAACAGGACCGACTGCACCGGACTCCAGGAGGCGCCGATCTTCGGCACGGAGGCGTTGAACGGGCCGTTCTCCTCATAGCGGCCGGCGAGCTGGAAATCGAGGCGCTGGAAACCCGGCCGCGCGTTCTGCTTGCCGAAGACCGGCACGAAGAACTCGGCGAACAGGGCGTTGGAGTCCTGCTCACCTTCAATGATGGATTCGGTGACCACCGGAATGACCGCGGTGGAGTAGGCTTTGGAGCGGCTCCAGACCTCGGAGGTCGCGGCCGTACCGCCGACGGCCAGCTTGATGGTGCCACCCCAGTAATCGAACAGGTCGCCATCGGCGGTGAAGTCCACGCTCGTGTAATTGGAGGTGCTGTAGACCGAGGGCAGGATCGTCAGCGTATCCAGAATGGCGAACTGCGAGGGCGCACCGGAGGCGGTGTAATCGATGAACGGATTGAACCGCTGCGCGGGATCGGCATTGATCAGCAGATTCGCGAGGCCGGGACCGTGGAAGTTGCGCGTGATCTGTTTGTGCCCCTGTTCCTGCCAGGAGATCCCGAGGTCATACTGCCAGGTGCCGATGCGGCCCAGCACGCCGGCGTTGATGGCGTCGTCCACGGTGCGGACGTCCTGCGAGGTGGAACCCCATTCGGCGAGGACCATGCCGACGTTCACGTTCTGGTTGAAGGGATTGAAGGCCGCCGGCAGCAGCACGGCCGAGCCGAAGCCGCCGGTGATGGAGGTCGTCGGCTGGGAACGGGAGAGGGCCTTCGACTCGCTGGTGCGGTAACTGGCGTAGGCCTCGATCTTGTCATTGAAGCGGTACTTCAGCGAGGCGTTGGCGCCCAGGCGCTCTGACTTTGGGATGAGGTCGAGGAACTCCGCGGTGTTCATGCGGCGCTGGCCGGAGGAGTTCACGATGGTGCCGGTGGCCGGGGTGGTGATCGGGAGGAATTGCGCGATCGTCGGGGTGGCGTTGGAGCCGACCGGCACCGCAACGACGCGGACGCCGGGGATGGCGTTGAAGTTGCCGGAGACGGTGCCGCCGGAGGCCTGGATGACGGCGGGGTAGCCCCAGTTCAGGGTGTAATTGCGACCCATGTAGGCCGCTCCCGTGGACAGCAGGGTGCCCACCGCCTGGGCCGAATGATCCTGGTGCTTGGAGTAAACGCGATCCGAGGCGGCCAGATTCTGGCGGTCGTAGTAGTCGAGCGAGACCGTGCCGCTCAGCTTGCCGTAGGCGAAGCCGGTGGTGACGGAGGCGTTGCGCTCGCGGCCGCCGCCGTGCTCGGAAGCCTTGTAGCCGCCGCTGATCTCGGTGCCGGTGTAGTTCTTCTTGAGGACGATGTTGATGACACCGGCGACGGCATCGGCGCCGTAGATGGCGGACGCGCCGTCGGTGATGACCTCGATGCGCTCGATCATGCCGAGCGGGATGGTGTTGAGGTCGACGAAGCCCTGGCGGGTGTCGGTCGCGCGGTTGCCGCTGCCGGACTGGGCCACGCGGCGGCCGTCCACGAGCACGAGGGTCGAGCCGGCGCCGAGGCCACGCAGCGACACGCCGGACACGCCGGTCTGGGTGGGAATGGCGGCGGAGGCGCCGAGGACGAAGTTGAAGGCGGGGGACGAGGTCTCCGTACGGGTGCCGAACTCGGGATTGAACTCGTCGGGCGCGCTGCCGCGGCCGGTGGCGATGCCCGAGTAGGCCTGGGGAATGCGGTTCAGGAAGTCGGCGAGCGTCATGGCGCCCGTGTTCCGGATGTACTCGTTGTTATAGTTGCTGACCGGTGAGGGTCCCTCGAACTCGGTCTGGCGGATGCGGGAGCCGAGGACTTCCACCGCCTCCAGCTTGACGAGCTTGGTGTCCTCGTCAGTGGCCTGATCGCGGGCGGTCGCGCTCTGCGCCGCCCTGGGGCCGTTTGGGGCGTCGTCCCTCCGGACGGCCAAGGCACCGGTGCTGGCGTCCTGCACGGCGGAAAGACCGGTCGAGGCCAGCATCAGGTCGAGGGCCTCGCGGGCGGAATACTCGCCCTTCACGGCGTTGGTCTTCACGCCGCGCACGCGCTCGACGGGATAGACAATCTGTTCGCCCGACTGGTCGGTGTAGGCCTTCAGGGCCTGCACGGCGTCGGCCGCCGGCAGATCAAAGGCTTTCTTCGTCGATTCCGCGGCGACCACGGTAAGGGTCAGGGCCAGGAAACCAAAAGCGGCCAGCAGGAGGCCGCGGAACATCCGGACAGGGGTCCGGGCAGGCAGGGATGAATAGGTCATGGGTGTGTAAGCAGGTCGCCAGTGCAGACGAACGGCAAAGGGGTTTCCGTTAGACAATCTGTCATAATAATCCCGCGGCCAGAGGAGCCGCGGGCAGGACTGACCGGGGTTATTGCAATTCGTTCAACATAGGGGGGAGACCCGGGAGCCCCGACCCGCTCGGTCGCGGAAATACCTCCGCAGCCAACCCCGGATCCGGGGGAACGGAATGATTCAGGCGGCGATCCGATACGTCTTCAAATCTTTCTGGTTCTCGGGCTGGCTTGAGCGGTTTGAACGACAGCGACGAGGGCCACGGGCTCCCAAACAGCCCGCAACGCCGCCGATTGGGTGAGGCCGACCCCCGCCCTAACCGCGTGCGCGCCCGCCCAACACCTACTCGGGCGCTGCAGGACGATCACGTCGCCCTGCGGGACCGCCGCGATGCCGAAACCGGAGTCGAGCAGCCGCACGAAGGCGTCGACATTGTCGGCGCGGAAATTGCCGCCGATCAGCAGACCCGCGATTTCATCGTCGGAGAGGTGCAGTTTGCGCCGGTTGTAGCGGTTGAAGGATCCCACCACGTCGCTCAGCGGCATCTCCACAAATTCCAGGCGCATGCCCTGCCACGAGAGGGCCCGATCCACCTCGGCCGGGGTGACGTCCTGCACCTGCGGCGGGGGCGGCGGCACCGTCGCGACGCGGTTGGCCGGACGCAATTTGATCAACCGGATGACCGTGCGTTGACCGGCCCCCAGCACCACCGGGGCGGCGTCGGGCGTTTTCAACCGGTCATTGTCCAGCACCTGCACCGAGCCCTGGGTCACCAGCACGGACACATCCGAGCGGCCCAGCGCCACGCTGAAAGCGGTGCCAATGGCCCGGACCGCCACGCCCGAGGCTTCGACGATGAAGGGGCGGTTGGGATTCTTCGCGACCGTGAAGTAAGCCTCACCGTGGACCAGTTTCACCCGCCGTTCCTCGTTGGTGTAGATCACCTCGATTTTGGCGTCGCGGTTGAGTTCGACCATGGAGCCGTCGGCCAGGATCTGGCGCTCGGGTCCGGGGTGTACGATGGCCTCGCGTCGGGGGGCCCGGTCCGCGCTTTGCACCGCCGCGGGGCGGTGCAGGCTGACGAGCACCATCAACGCGGCCGCCATCGCCAAGCCGCTGGCCAGCAGCCAGTAGGACCGGCGCGCGCGTCCGGGGGCGAGCAGGTCGGGATTCGGTGCGGTGCTGTGCACGGGGCGCCAGCGCTCAAGATGATCCAGCACCGACCAGACCCGCTCCTGCTGCTTCATGGCCTGACCGTGCAACGGGTCGGCCTGGAGCCACTCCAGATAGGCGTCCTGCTCGGCCGCGGTCAGGCCGCGATCGCGTCGCGCCAGCCAGGCGGCCGCCTCCGTTGCGTCGGAGTCAGGGGGAGTGGGTGGATGGGGGTTCATGTTAACTCTGCCGTGGTCGGCTCAAGTTGGGAAAGGGAAGGGCGGGATCAGGGCAGACCGTGTTTGGCCAGGAACACCGCGCAGCGGCGCATGCCCATGCCCACCTGGGCCTCGACCGTGTGCTCGGCGATGCCGAGCTGGGCGGCGATCTCCTTCTGGGACAAGCCGTAGATCTTCCGCAGGGTCAGCACCTGGCGGCAGCGTTCGGGGAGGGATTGGATGGCCTTGGTCAAGATTTCGAGTTCCTGGTTGGTCGCGGCCGCTTCGGCGGCAGTGGGTCCATCCGCATAGACGGGCAGCGCGGACATTTCCGCTACGGACTCGAATGAAACAATCTGGCGACGGCGCAGTTCATCGAGGGCGAGGTTGCGGGCCAGGGTGAACAGCAGGGCCCGGGGCGACTCGATGGTGGTGTTGCCATGGGCCTGCCAGACCCGGATGAGCGCATCCTCGGCCAGGTTGTCGGGGTCGTTCAGGGCCGGAAACCGGTTTTTCAGCCAGGTGCGGAGGTCGGCGGCATGCGGCTGCAGCTCCTCGGCGTACCAACGGGCGGAATCTGGATCGGTGGGAATCACGGCATGGGGGTAGCAGCTGGCGGGCCATCCTTTCGCCCTCCCCCGCCCCGCTGTCGAGTAGTTTTCCGCGGGGAGGGGTGCCCGATTCGTAGTGCTGGTCTTCAGCCAGCACTGGTTTGGGGCCTTACCGCCGGTGCGACGTGGTGAGCGCGGACTGAAGT
>JADJZJ010000018.1 GCA_016715765.1 Opitutaceae bacterium | reverse complement strand
TCGAGGGCAATCCGCTCGATCCGCTCTGCCAGGGCCGGCTCTGTCCGCGCGGCACCGGCGGCATCGGCGCCCACTCCGACCCCGACCGCCTCCGCGCCCCGCTGATCCGCACCCACGAGCGCGGCGAGGACAAGTGGCAGGAGGTCACCTGGGACGAGGCGCTCGACTACATCGCGACGCGCATGAAGAAAATCGCCGCCACCCACGGCCCGGAGGCCATGGCGCTGTTCTCCCACGGCATCGGCGGAAATTTTCTCAAGCACACCTTCAAGGCCTACGGTTCCCCGAACATCACCGCCCCGTCGTTCGCCCAATGCCGGGGTCCGCGCGACGTCGGGTTCCGCCTCACCTTCGGCGACGATGTGGGGTCTCCCGAGCGCACCGACATCGAGAATGCCCGGTGCCTCGTGCTCATCGGCTCCCACCTTGGCGAAAACATGCACAACACCCAGGTGCAGGAGTTCGCCACCGCCGTCGGCCGCGGCGCGAGCATCATCGTCGTCGATCCCCGCTTCTCCGTCGCCGCCGCCAAGGCGAAGCACTACCTGCCCATCAGGCCCGGCACCGACCTCGCGCTCCTGCTGGCGTGGATGCATGTCCTCGTCACGGAAAAGCTCTACGACGCGGACTACGTGGAAAAATTCGGCTACGGCTTCGAGCAGTTTGCCGCCTCGCTGGCCGCGTACACGCCCGAGTGGGCCTTCCCCGAGACCGGCATCTCCCCCGAAGTCATCCGCGAGACCGCCCGGGAAATGGCGCGGCACCGTCCCGCCACCCTGGTGCATCCGGGCCGCCACGTGAACTGGAACGGCGACGACGCCCAGCGCAGCCGCGCCCTCGCCCTCCTCAACGCCCTGCTCGGCAGCTGGGGCCGCAAAGGCGGATTCTACCAGCCCGCCAGCATGGATGTGCCGGCCTATCCCTACCCGGATTACCCGAAGCCGTCGAAGGCGAAGGTCGACAACCCCGACCACAAGTACCCGTTCGCCCACGAGACGCTCACCACCGGTATCCGCGAGGCCACCCTCACCGGCCAGCCCTACCCGGTGAAGGGCTGGATGGTCTACGCCACCAACCTGATCCACGCCCTGCCCAACGAGGCCGAAACCATCCGCGCCATCCAGCAGCTCGACCTGCTGGTGGTGATTGATGTCATCCCGGGCGAGACCGCCGGCTGGGCCGATGTGGTCCTGCCCGAGTCCACCTACCTCGAGCGCCACGACGACCTGAATCCGGAGTATTTCAAGGAGCCCTTCCTCGCGCTGCGGCAACCGGTGGTCGATTCGCCCCACGAGCAGAAGCCCAATTGGTGGATCGCCAAAAAACTCGCCGAAAAGCTCGGGCTGGGCGCCTACTACCCCTGGAAGGACATCGAGGAATACCTCGCCCACCGCGTGGCCGCCGCCGGCCTCGACTACGCGACCCTGAAGCGCGACGGCATCATTCGCGGCGAGCGCCAGCCGATCTACTTCGATGAGGGGGTGCCCGCCGAGTTCGGCACGCCGACCGGCAAGATCGAATTCTATTCCCCGCAGCTCGCCGCCGCCGGCTTTGATCCCATCCCACGCTATACCCCGCCCGATCCCGGTCCGCCCGGGGCGTTCCGCCTGCTCTTCGGCCGGGCCCCGATGCATTCCTTCAGCCGCACCCACACCAACCGCCTGCTCTCCGACCTGATGCGCGAGAACGAGGTCTGGCTCAACCGCACCGCCGCCGCCCGGCTCGAACTGAAGACCGGCGACTACGTCCGGCTCCGCAACCAGGACGGGGTCCTCAGCAACCGGATCCGCGTGAAGGCCACCGCCCGCATCCGGCCCGACTGCGTCTACCTCGTCCACGGCTTCGGCCACACCGCGCGCGGCCTGCGCCACGCCTACGGCAAGGGCGCCAGCGACGCCGGGCTCATCACGCGCTACAAGACCGACCCGCTCATGGGCGGTACCGCGATGAACGTGAACTTCGTCACCCTCGAACCGGAGACCTGACCCATGCGCTACATCATGGTCATCGATACGAAGCGGTGCGTCGGGTGCATGGACTGCGTCGTCGCCTGCAAGACCGAGAACAATGTCCCCGAGGGCTACAACCGCGACTGGATCACCGAGACCGTGCGCGGCGAGTTTCCGACCCTGCAGATGGAAATCCGCACCGAGCGCTGCAACCACTGCGACCACCCGCCGTGCGTCCACTGCTGCCCCACCGGCGCCAGCCACGTGCACGACCGCGGCGGCGTGGTGCTGGTCACCAAGGACGAATGCATCGGCTGCAAGGCCTGCCTGGCCGCCTGCCCGTACGACGCCCGTTTCATCCACCCCGACGGCTACGCCGACAAGTGCACGTTCTGTCTGCACCGCGTGGAAAAGGGCCAGCTGCCTGCGTGCGTGTCGGTCTGCCCCACGCACTGCATGCACTTCGGCGACGCCGACGACCCGCTGAGCGACGTGAGCCGCCTGCTCGCCTCGCGCCCGCATCACACGCTCCTCCCCGAGGCCGGCACCAGGCCGCGGATCTATTACCTCACGTGAAACTGCCCATCATTCTGGGGGCCGTGGCGGGCCGCTTTCATGTGCCCCATGATCGAGTTCACCAACTTCCGTCACAATCCCGGCATCGATCCCGCGATGCACATCTGGGGCTGGGAGATTCCCGTCTACCTCTTCCTCGGCGGCCTCGTGGCCGGCCTCATGATCCTCGCCGGCTTCCGCCTGCTCATCATGCGCCCCAACGAACGGCAGGCCATGGTCTGCTGCACCGTCGGGCCGCTGCTCGGCCTGGCCCTGCTGAGCGTGGGCATGCTCACCCTCTTCCTCGACCTCGAACACAAGCTCTACGTCTGGCGGCTCTACCTCACTTTCGAGCCGACGTCGCCGATGTCGTGGGGCTCGTGGATCCTGCTCCTGGTCTACCCGGCCCTGCTGGCCAACGCACTCGCCCACCTCCCCGAGGCCCTGCCCGTGGTGGCCCGGCGGCTGCCGGTGCTGGTGACCATCAGCGATTACATGCTCGCCCGCCCGCGCATCGTCATCTCGACCGGTCTCGCCAACATCGGCATCGGCGTCGCCCTCGGCATCTACACCGGAATCCTGCTCGGGGCGCTGGGGGCCCGGCCGCTCTGGAGCAGCGCCGTGCTCGGACCGCTGTTCCTCTTTTCCGGTCTTTCGACCGCAGCCGCGCTGTTGCACGGCATTCTGGTCCTCACCACCCCGGACGCGGAGCGGCCCGAGTTCGCCGACTTCCTCCTCTCGATGCTGTCCCGCTGGTCGCAGGCCCGCCCGCTGGACACCCGCATCGCCCCCACGCTCGCCCAGGCGGACAACAGCTTTCTCACCATTGAACTGGCCCTGCTGGGCCTGCTCCTGATCGGACACCTGTCCTCGACCGCCGTGCACCAGCAGGCGGCCTGGCTGCTGCTGACCGGTCCCTATGCGGCGGTGTTCTGGGTCGGCGTGATCGGCCTGGGCATCCTGATCCCCCTCAGCCTGCAACACCTCGAGCTGCAGCACCGCATCCGCCACACGATCGCCCCGGCGATCCTCGTCCTGACCGGCGGGCTCGTGCTGCGCTTCGTCCTCGTCGCCGCCGGCCAGGCCAGCCACTGGGCCCCCATGCTCGACTGAATCCTTCACCCAATCCACCCATGTCCTCACCCACCGACACTCCGCCCCGGGAGCAGCCGCACATGAATCCCTACTGGGCCGGCTTCGGCCTCGGGCTCGTGCTGCTCGCCTCCTTCGTCATCATGGGCCGCGGTCTCGGCGCTTCCGGCGCCTTCACCACCGCGGTCGCCACCACGGTCCACGCCGTCGCGCCCGCCCACGCCGAGGGCAACTCGTTCTACGCCGAATACCTCGGCGACGGCACCGCCAGCCCGCTCAAGGACTGGCTGGTCTTCGAGGTGCTCGGGGTGTTCGTCGGCGGCTTCCTCTCCGGCGCCCTGGCCAACCGGCTCAAGTTCACCATCGAGAAGGGTCCGCGCATCACCAACCCGCGCCGGCTCGTGCTCGCCGCGATCGGCGGCGCGCTCATGGGGGTCGGCGCCAAGCTCGCGCTCGGCTGCACCAGCGGCCAGGCGCTCACCGGCGGCGCGCTGCTCAATGTCGGCAGCTGGGCGTTCATGATGTGCGTGTTCGGCGGGGCCTACGGCCTCGCGTGGTTCCTCCGGAGGGCCTGGCTATGAACGCACCCTTCTTCAAATACGGGCTGTTCGGCGATGAGATGTCCCTGGTCGTCGCCTTCGGCATCGGCATCGCCTTCGGGTTCTTCCTGGAGCGCGCGGGCTTCGGCAACGCGCGGAAACTCGCCGCCCAGTTCTACTTCCGCGACCTGCGCGTGCTCAAGGTCATGTTCACCGCGATCATCACCGCGATGGTGGGGTCCTTCCTGCTGGCGCGCTTCGGCTTCCTGGACCTCTCCCTCGTCTACCTCACGCCCACCTTCCTCGGACCGCAGATCGTCGGCGGCCTCATTCTCGGCGTGGGCTTCATCATCGGCGGCTACTGTCCCGGCACCTCGTGCGTCAGCGCCGCCACCGGCCGCATCGACGGCATGGTGTACCTCGCCGGCATGATCGGCGGACTGCTCGGTTTCGCCGAGGTGTACCCGCGGATCGAGCACCTCGTGAAACTCACCCCGCTCGGCCAGGTCACGCTGGCGGAGCAGTTCAACCTTCCCTACGGCCTGCTCGTCTTCGCCGTCGTGCTGATGGCCTTCGGCGCCTTCGTCGCCGCGGAGTGGGCCGAAGGCAGGATCGGCGGCAAGGCGCCCGATGCCGATTCGCTCCTGACTCCGGCCCGGAAATTCGGTCCCGCCCGCAAGTTCGCCGCCGTGCTCATCGCCCTCGGCCTGGTGGCCGCCTTCTCCGGCAGTCCGTACCGCACCGCGCTCGCGCAGGTCGACACGCGTCAACTCGCCCTCGAGGCCGGCACCAAGGCCGACCACGTCATGCCCGCCGAACTCGCCGACTGGATCATCGAGGGGCGCAACGACTACCTGCTGGTGGATGTGCGCGAGCCGGCCGAATTCGCGGCGTACCACATCCCCGGCGCGATCAACGTCCCGCTCGCCGAGCTCAAACAGGATTTCGCCCGGCGCAACGAGCGCATCGTCTTCTACAGCGACGGCGGCATCCACGCCGCCCAGGCCTGGTTCCTCATCCGTGCCCTGGGCTTCCCCTCGGTCTACATGCTCTTCGGCGGACTCGAGGAATGGCATGACACCGTCCTCAACCCCGCCGCGCCCCCGGCCGACGCCCCGGCGAAGGATCAGGTCGATTTCGCGCGCCGCGTCGCCGTGGCCGGATACTTCGGCGGTTCGCCCCGCCGCGCCGAAGGACCGGCCCTCGCCGCTCCCGCCCCCGCGGCCGCACTGCCGAAACTCGCCCCGCCGCCCCCGGCCGCCCCGCCGGTCACCAAGCCGGCCACCCCGGCGAAGAAAAAGAAAAAAGAGGGCTGCTGATACCGCCACGGCCGCCGGCTGATAACCGGCGGCCCGGCTTGCGACCCTTCCGGCCCCCCGCTAGCGTTGGTTCCCATGTGGAGCCGGGTTGAATTCACTGCCGGACGCGCCGCGCTGGCGACGGCGTCCTTGAAGCGGAATTGTGGCCGGCAGCCATGAACCCTCCCGCACCTCCCCACCAGCAATGGCCCTGCGGTCCTGACTGCATTTTTGCCCGGCCGCATGCCGGCACCTTTGACGAATGGATCTGGTGCGAGCGTCCGGGGGCCGACGAACGCATGCGGCGCGCCGGCCGGGAATGCCCCCGCTTCCAATCCACGGGCGGATTGCCCGTCACGCTCGAGACGCCGGCCGGTTTTTCCCATCGCCATCGGAACGCAACCGAATAGGATATTCCGCAGGCAAGTTGATTACCCCCATCATGAAACACCCCCTTAAACTCCTCGCCCCGCTGGCCCTGATCCTGTCGCTGACGCCCCTGGGTGGCGCCGCGGCGGACGCCGGCGCCGTCAAGGCCACCTTCGTCACGGAGGAGTCCCCGGAGATCGCCGAAGTTCGCAAACTGGGCGAAGCCGCCATCAACCGCCTCGCCACCCAGCTTGTCCGCGAGGTCAACTCGGCCATGGCCAAGGACGGAGCCGAGGGCGCGGTGGAAAGCTGCCACCTCAAGGCCGTGCCCATCACCAACGGCACCGTGGCCGGCCTGCCCCGCATCACCGCCGTGAAGCGCACCAGTTTGCGGCTCCGCAGTCCCGCCAACGCCCCGGACGCCGCCGAGAAAATCGCGCTCGATCACATCCAGCAGCTGCTCGACAACGGCGACTCGCCCCCGCCGCTGCTGGTGCAGCGCGTCGAAGCCCCGCCCGCGGCCCCGGAGTGGCGCGTCTACAAGCCTCTCGGCATCATGCCCAAATGCCTCGCCTGTCACGGCGACTCCGCCGGCCAGTCGGAAGCGCTGAAAACCAAGCTCGCGACCCTCTATCCCGCCGACAAGGCGTCCGACTACAGCGCCGGCGAGTGGCGCGGGCTCATCCGCGTGACCGTGGCCGACGCCCCGGCGAAGTAGCCGGAGCGCCCACTCACGCCTGGGCCTACCTTTCTAAACACCGGCCAACGATGCGGCGTTTAACCTCCTTGATGGCTGCGATACGGAAAGGTGTTCCAGTAGGCCGCCAGCTTGCTGGCGCTCTCAGAGCGGGAGCAAGCTCCCTGCCTGCCTGCCGACCGCATCGTCACGGCTCAGCGCATGAGTCGGAGCCGGGCCGGACGCCTGCCCGGCCACAACCCCGGCACCAATGGGCGACGCCCATCACTTCCGTTCGATGCTCTTCCAGTAACCCTTGAACTGGCAGAGATGCGCCTCTTCATCGGCGAGCAGCCTGACGGCGATGTCCTGCGTCACATAGTCCGTGCCGTCGCAGGCCTTGATGAGTTTGCGGTAGCCGGCGACCGCCTCCTCCTCGGCGTCGATCACCCCGCGGATCACGCTGCGCATGTCGGTGGAATCCTTGGGCGGTTGCAGGGACTTCTGGTTGCGCGCGAGGCTGAGGGAGCCCGGCGGACGGCCGCCCAGTTGTTTGATCCGCTGCGCCAGCTGCTTGGCGTGGCCGAGTTCCTCGGCGATATCCTCGTCGAGCGATTCCTTGACCTCCTCGGCGCGGAGTCCGTCCAGCCACACGGAGTTGGCGAGATAATTGGCGACGGTTTCGAGTTCCGACGCATAGGCGGACTGGAGCAGGGCGATGATGTCTTTGTTTTTCATGGTGATGATGGCCGGTTGGCCGGGTTCACTGGGATGACCGGAAGCGGTTTGGGGCGGTTAATGAACCTTGCTCGCTTGGGATAACGCAATGTACCGGCCGTGATGAACGTGTTCCCTTCGCGGCGCACATAGTTGATGCGGCCGGCCGCCCGCAGTCGCCGGAGGTGCCGGGTGAGGCGCCCCTGCGTCCAGCCGGGCAGCAGCCGCGCCAGATCGGTCCGGCGCAACGGGTGCCGCGTGACCACGCCGACCAATTCCTCCGCGCCGGTGTCACCCCGCGTTCCAAGTCCGGGCAGCTTCGTCTTGGCCCTGGCACCCAGAATGCCTTCGGCGCGGCGAACGCGGGCTGGCGTGGGCGGACGCACCCAGGGCTCCACCGGGCACCGGGTCGGCAGGGTCACATGGACTTCGTCCGGCTTGATCCGGGCCAGGACCGCGGCCATGCGGCGCAACGCCGCGGTGGAATCGTTGAGTCCCGCCACCAGCATGACCTCGATCCACAGCCGGCCGCGTCGCTTCAGGCGCGCAAAGGCCCGCAGGCCGGCCACGTGCCGGGCAAAGGTCAGCCGGCGATGCGGCCGGTTGATCCGCTGAAAGAGTTCGGCGTCACCCGCATCGAGCGTGGGCAGCACCGCATCGGCCGCCGCCAGTTCCCTGCGCACCGTGGCGAGAGACAACAGCGAGCCGTTCGTGATCACCGCCACCGGCAGGTCGGTCAGGCGCTTGACCGCACGGATGAGCCGGCCAAGCCCGCGATGGAGGGTGCCCTCGCCCGCGGCCACGAAGGTGATCCAATCGACGGCGCCGGCCGGCAGTGTCGCCAGCCGGGCCCGCACCGCCGCGAGGATCTTCCTTTCCGGCAGGTAAGCCTTGCGCACGTTCGTGAGCGGATGGGTCCGCCCCAGCTGACAATACACGCAGTTCCAGTTGCAGGTCTTGGCCGGCACCGTGTCGATGCCGAGCGACCAGCCCAAACGTCGGGTGGGCAGCGGCCCAAATACGCAGTCCGGGCCGGCCGTCAGATCATTATCGCGGGAGCGCATGGCGGCGGCGGGCACATCGGGTCGGTGACCGCAGATTGCATCATTTCATCATCCGTGACCTGCCGCAGCCAACACGGCAGGCAGTCCGCTTTGGCCGGTATCCGCGGATTCATGCCGTCGAATCCTGGGCCGCGGCCCAGGTGAACCGGCTGCCGGCGGCGCATTGGAAGCAGAGGGCCGGGAACTCCTGCTGAAACCGCGCCACCACGCGCCAGCCGGTGCAATGGGCGGGACCAAGCCGCTGGATGTCGTGGCGGCGGAGCGCGGCCAAGGTTTCCTGCAGCCGTCGCGGGCTGGCATTTTCCAGGTGCATGCCGCCGAGCACCGTGTGGATGCGGCCCCTGCCGGTCAGCCTCGCCACGTGGTCCAGCGTATTGATCACACCCGCGTGCGCACAGCCGAGCACCACCACGACGCCCTCGCCGGTGTTGAAAAACAGGGACTGGTCGTCGAGCAGCGGGTCCGGCTCCGTCAGTTCCTGGTCCAGAAAGAACGGCCCACCCGTGTCCTCGTAGTCATTCAGGCGCGGTATCTCGCCCGTGGCCCAGATCCCCGGCACGACCTCCACCGGCTCGCGACCGGCATACACCCGGCGCTCGTCATGGAGAAACTCCTCGGTCTCGACAAAAGGCACGCTGATGCGGCGGGCCGTGGCGGGGCTGGTCCCGGTGAACTTGTGCTCCACCGCCCGGGGATGCAGGTACAGCGCCGCCTGGCGCGCCACCGCCAGCGCCGCCTCCAGCCCGCCCACATGGTCGAAGTGGCCGTGACTGAGGACGATCGCATCGGCATGCACCAGATCAATGCCGAGCACCGCCGCGTTGTTGAGCAGGGCCAGCCCCTGCCCGGTGTCGAAAAGCACCCGGTGCGTGCCCGTGTCGATCCAATAGGCCAGGCCGTGTTCACCAAGGATACCGGCGCCACGGGCGGTGTTTTCCGCCAGAACCGTGAGGGAGATCATGGGTTGACGTTTTGAGCATATGCTCTTTATTTATGTGCGGCTGTCAATGCCCGCCTGACGTTTGTCCAACATGATCCCGCTCCCGCCATCCTCCCGATGACGCCCCTCGACCAACTGGCCGGCGTGCTGGAACCGGCGGTCCGGCCCCGGGCGGCCCCGCCGCTGGCGACCGTGCGGGACGCCGGCTCCGGGCTGACGGCGCGCACGGTCCACTACCTCTCCCGGTGCAAGGGCGAACCCGCCTGGCTGCGGGACGCGCGGCTGGCGGCGCTGCAGGGCTGGGAAGGGTCCGGTCCCGCCGTGCCGTGGGCGCCGGCGGAACTGGCCGGCATCCCCTTCGCCGACCTGCACCCCTACTCGGCCCCGGCGGCCGCCGCGCCGGACAGTCCCACCGGCGCGGTGCTCCAGGCGCTCGACGTGTCCCGCGAGGAGGCCGGATTCCTCGGCGGCGCCCAGGTTCAGATCGATGGCGAGGTTGTGCATGGCAGCCTGCAGGAAAGCTGGGCCCGGGCCGGGGTGGTGTTTGTCGACTCCACCCGCGGACTGACCGAGTACGGCCGGCTCTTCCGGCCGCACTTCGGCCGGGTCGTCGGCGGGGATGAGCAGCCCTTCACGCGCCTGAACGCCGCGTTCTTCTCCGGCGGCTCGTTCATTTGGGTGCCGCCCGGTGTCCGGGTGGCGGCGCCCCTGAAATGCTACATGCACCTGCAGGCCCGCCACGGCACGCAGTTCGGGCGCACCCTCATCCTGCTCGGCGCCGGTTCGGAACTGACGTTCATCGAGGGCTGCACCTCGGCGGCGCGGCCCGAGGCGGCCCTGCATTGCGCCGTGGGGGAATTCATCTTGGAGCGCGGCGCCCGCCTGAACTACATCGCGCTGCAGGACTGGGCCCCCAATGTCTACAACCTCGCCATCCTGCGGGCCCGGGTCGCGGCCGGGGCCTCCGTGCACTGGATCGACTGCAATCTCGGCGGCCGGCTGACGATGAAGTATCCCTGCACGCTGCTCGAGGGCGAGGGTGCCGCCGCCGAATCGATCTCGATCAGCGTGGCCCGCACCGGCCAGCACCACGACACCGGGGCCAAGATGTTTCATCGCGCCCCGCGCACCACCAGCACGATCACCGCCAAGAGCGTGAGCCTGGGCACCGGCCGCGCCGACTACCGGGGCTGGGTTGACCTGCCGGCCACGGTCTCCGGCTGCCGCAACCACACCGAATGCGATGCCCTGCTGGTCGATGCCGCGAGCCGGTCCGACACCTATCCCGCCATCCAGACCGGCGGCACCGGGAATACCGCGCAACACGAGGCCAGCGTCTCGCGCCTCAGCGCGGAGCAGATCTTCTACATGCGCCAGCGCGGCCTTTCCGAGGCCGCGGCCCGCGGTTTGAGCATCAACGGGTTCATCAGCAACCTGGTCGAACGCTTCCCGCTCCAGTACTCCGGCAAGATCAAGCGCCTCATCGAACTGCAGATGGCCGGCTCGGTCGGGTAGGATCCGGCTCGGCCCGCAAACCCCGACCCATGACCTTCCTGCTCCTGCTCGTCTGCGCCCTGGCCGGGAGTGTCGGCAGTGCGCTGCTGGCCAGCGCGCTCCTGCTGGGCCGGGGCGGATTCTCGCCGCGGCTGAAAACCCTCCTCCTCAGTTATGCCACCGGCACCATGCTGGCCGCCGCCCTGCTCGGCATGCTCCCCCACGCCCTCGCCCATCTGTCCGTGCCGGTGGCGCTTGGCACCGTCCTCGCCGGCATCGTCGGATTCTTCGTGCTCGAGAAGCTGCTGGTCTGGCGGCACTGCCATGAGGCGGACTGCCAGGTCCACGCCAGCGCCGGCCCGCTCATCCTGCTGGGTGATGCCGTCCACAACCTCATCGATGGCGTGGCCATCGCCCTGGCCTTCCGGCAATCCGTGTCCCTCGGCCTGGCCACCACGGTGGCCATCGTGGCCCACGAGATACCGCAGGAACTGGGCGACATCACGATCCTGCTGCACAGCGGCTACTCGAAATTCAAGGCGGTCTTCGCCAACACCGCCGCCAGTCTCACGACCCTGGTCGGCGCGCTGGTCGCCTGGTGGGCCGGCGCGCAGGCGGCCGCCCTGGCGCCGTATGCGATGGCCGTCGCGGCCGCGAGTTTCCTCTACATCGCGCTGGCCGACCTCACGCCCGACCACCGCACCCAGACCCGGCTGCGCGCCACGCTGCTCCAGCTCGGCGGCATCGCCGCCGGCATCGCCACGATCGTGCTCATCCACGCCGGGCGAGGCTGATCCGTAACGGGTCGGCGGGCAGGCAGGGAGCTTGCTCCCGCTCTGGGAGCGCCAGCAAGCTGGCGGCCTACCGGAAACACATTGCGGTTTCGCGGCATCGAGGCAGTTCAGCGCCGACTGGATGGTTACGGCTGAGATCAGCCCGTTTTTGCTCTCCCGCTCCCCGGCGCATTTCACCCAAGCGTAACCTGTTTCCGCTGTATCTCGGCGCGCCGCCGGCCATATTCCGGTCATGGCCCAGTTCTCCCGCCGCAATTTCCTGCGCACCGGCCTCACCGGTGGCGCGCTCATGCTCACGCCCGGTCTGCGGGCGCAATCCCAATCCCCGATCCCGTCCGGGCCGCGAGGCGAACCGGGGCGGGCGCGCAACGTGATCTTCCTCGTGAGCGACGGCATGAGCCTTGGCACGTTGACCATGGCGGAGCGGTACCGGCGCCGCCACGAGGGCCGGGGCACGCACTGGCTGGATCTGTACACCCGGCCCGATGTGCGGCGCGCCCTCGTCGACACCGCATCAGCCAACTCGCTGGTCACCGACTCCGCCGCCGCCTCCTCGGCGTGGGGCTGCGGCCACAAGGTCAACAACGGGGCCATCAATTTCGCTCCCGACGGCCGCCCGCACACGCCGATCCTGCCACTCGCCCGCGCCGCCGGCCTGGGCACCGGCCTGGTGTCCACCGCCACCATCACGCACGCCACCCCGGCCGGCTTCGCCGCGCAGGTGGCCGCACGGGCCGACGAGGCCGCCATCGCCGCCCAGTACCTGGCGGCCGGCATCGACGTGCTGCTCGGCGGCGGCGCGCAGTTCTTCGATCCCGCCCGGCGCGCCGACCGGCGCGATCTCTCAGCCGATTATGTCAGCGCCGGTTACCAGGTGGTGCGCGACCGGCAGGCCCTGGAGCAGGCGCCGGCCGGTTCGCGGCTGCTCGGCTTGTTTGCAGACAGCCACCTGCCCTACACCCTCGACCACCGCGCCGATCCGGCGCTGGCCGCCGCCGTGCCGTCCCTCGCCGAGCTGGCCCGCGCCGCCCTCGCCCGCCTGGCCCGTCAACCCCGCGGCTTCGTGCTGCAGATCGAGGGCGCCCGCATTGACCACGCCGCCCACGCCAACGACATCGGCGGCCTGCTATTCGACCAGCTCGCGTTCGACGACGCCCTGGGCGCGGCCGTGGCATTCGCCGCCGGCCGCGACGACACGCTGGTGATGGTCACGACCGACCACGGCAACGCCAACCCCGGGCTCAACGGCGCCGGCGGCAGCTACGGCGAAACCGGCGCCTGCTTTGACCGCCTCGCGCAATTCCGCCGGACCAACGCCTGGACGCTCGGCGGCCTGAATGCCGACAGCACCGCGCCGCAAGTGCGGGACCGGGTGAAGGAGGCCACCGACCTCGCCCTGGCGGAGGACGAAATCGACCTGCTCCGCCGGGCCCTGCGCAAGGAACATCGCGAAGGCTACCGGGTGCGCAACGCCCCGATCGTCGCGCTGGGCCAGATCCTTTCCAACTACACTTCCGTCGGCTGGACCGGCACCGCCCATACCACCGACTTTGTCGAACTCGCGGCCTTCGGGCCCGGCAGCGAAAATCTCCACGGCCTGATCCAGAACACCGCCCTGTTCGGCGTGATGACGCACGCCCTCGGCCTCAGCCAAAAGCAGGGGTAGGCAGGGAGCTTGCTCCCGCTCCGGGAGCGCCAGCAAGCTGGCGGCCTACCGGGATACACCTTCCGGTTTCTCAACCATCGAGACAGTTGAGCGACGCCTGCATCATATCGACTCAGGCCAGCCGCTCGCTGCCGCAGTAAACCTGTTCCACCTTCAGCGCGGCGGCGGCGACGCCGGGATGCTTCGCCGGATTCCAGGTCTTCATGTCCGCAAAGATCGGTCCCGTGGAGTGATAGGAGATGCCGCCCTTGATCTGGTAGGACTTCCGCTCCTTGGTGATGAAGAGCAATGCGCCCCTGCTGCCGGCCAGGATGTTGGCGCGGGTCTTGTGGAAGTAATTGTCCGCCACCACGAGCAGGTCGTCGCCGTACTCCCGCACGGAGCTGGCATAGATGGCATTGGGCTGCCCGTCCGGGGCCACGGTGGCCAGGACGACGGGACCTTCACGGTCCTGCCAGGCTTGTTGGACGACAGTGGGAAACGCTTTCATGGATTTTGCCTTTCGTCGGTTGTTGTTCGTTGGTTGATTCGCCCGCCACCGGGTCCTCCGTCCGGCGGGCCATGAACTTGGCCTGGGCGGTGGCGCACACCGCCCCCTGCTGGCGGACTTCCGCGACCAGCACGCAGAGCACCCCGCAGCGGGCGCGCAGCCGGGCGCTGACGGTCACGGCCACGCCCGTGCTGACGGGTCGGCGGTACCGCAGGTTCAGCTCCGCCGTGTGCGCCACGATGCCGTGGGCAAACAGGGCCTGCACCATCGCGCAGTCGAGCAGGGTCGCGATGAGTCCGCCATGCAGGATGCCGTCGTAGCTGCGGTAGCGCGCCGGGCAGTCCCATTCCGCCCGGACCCCGCCGTCACCGCCGAGCCGGAACCGCAGCCCCAGCCCGTCGCCGGTCGCGTCACCGCAGGCGAAACAATGCCGGTGCATGCGCCGGTGCGTGGCGCGGCGGAGCTCCTCAGTGGGAACAATTGCAGTGGCCGTCATCATGGTGATGCTCCGCATGGTGCGGCCCCGTGCCGTCGCAGGCATTGGGTCCGGCGACCAGCCGGTCCTCCAGCCAGGCGGCCACCAATTCATCCGGCGTGGCCGCGCTGACGCCCGTCATCACCTGCAGGCCATGCTCCGCCATGTGCTGGCGCGCGCCCGCGCCCATGCCCCCGGCCAGCACGAGGTCCACCCCGGCGGCCCGCAGGAGCCGCGGCCACTGGCAGGGCTCGGACGCCTGCGGCACGACCACCAGCCGGCGCTGCACCTGCCGCCGGACCGCGTCAACCTCCACCACGGTAAACTTGGCCGCCGCACCGTAGTGGGGCGAAAACTCATCGGTTGCTGTGAGCGGAATGGCTAGCTTCATGGAAAGGGTTCCGGCCGCCGGGCCGGCGGAATTTAGGGATTGGCTTGTACCGTTATGAGCTTATGCCCATTAAAGACAATCCCCAAAATCGCCGACCCCCACCCATGCCCCGCCCCCTCTGCCCCCGCCGCATCGCCCACCAGCCGCCCTGCGATTTCTTCAAGCCGGCGGGCATTCCGCTTTATGACCTCGACGAGGTCGTGCTCGGCGCGGACGAACTGGAGGCGCTCCGGCTGGCCGATGTGGAGGACCTGTTCCACGGCGCCGCCGCGCAGCGCATGGGCGTGTCCCGCCAGACCTTCGACCGCATCGTCCGCCGCGCGCGCATGAAGGTCGCCCGCGCCCTGGTCCGGGGCTACGCCCTGCGCATCCTGAAACCGGTCCGGCCCGTCACCCCCAAGCCCCGGTCCGTGCGGAAGAAGCCCGCCGTCCGCCGCCCGCCGGCCTGAACCGCCATGTCCGTCGAGATCCTCGCCCGCCTGCAGTTCGCGTTCACCATCGCGTTCCATTACATCTACCCGCCCCTGAGCATCGGCCTCGGGGTGCTGCTGGTCATCATCGAGGGCCTGTGGCTGCGGACGCGCAACCCGCTCTACCACCAGATGGCCCGCTTCTGGACCAAGGTCTTCGCGTTGACCTTCGCCATCGGCGTCGCCACTGGGCTCGTGATGGAGTTCGAGTTCGGCACCAACTGGGCCACCTACTCGCGCTACGTCGGTGATGTCTTTGGCAGCGCGCTCGCCGCCGAGGGCATCTTCGCCTTCTTCCTCGAATCGGGCTTCCTCGCCATCCTGCTTTTCGGCTGGGACAAGGTCGGGCCGAAGATGCATTTCTTCGCGACCTGCATGGTGGCCTTCGGCGCGCATTTCAGCGCGATCTGGATCGTGGTGGCCAATTCCTGGATGCAGACCCCGGCCGGGTACCACATCGTCGGCGAGGGCCTGCGCGCCCGGGCCGAGATCACCGATTTCTGGGCCATGGTATTCAACCCCTCCTCCGTCGACCGGCTGACCCACACCGTGATCGGCGCCTGGCAGGCCGGCGCCTGGCTGATGGTCAGCGTGGGGGCCTACTACCTCCTGCGCCGCCGGCACCGCGCCTTTGCCCTGCAATCCGTGAAGATCGGCCTCACGGTCGCCGCCGTCGCCGCCGGTCTCAGCCTGGTCACCGGCCACACCAGCGCCCAGGGCGTGGCGGTCAACCAGCCGGCCAAGCTCGCCGCCATGGAGGGCCATTGGGTCACCGGCCCGCAGGCGCCGCTCCATCTTTTCGGCTGGGTCGACGTGGCGAGTGAAACCACGTACGGCCCCGCCCTCCCCGGCCTGTTGAGCTGGCTGGCCCACGGCGACACCGCCCGACCGGTCATCGGCCTGCGGGACATCCCGCCCGACGAACGCCCCCCGGTGCAATTCACGTTCCAGACCTTTCATGTGATGGTGGCGGTCGGCTTCGCCCTCATCGCCCTGGCCGCCTGGGGCCTGGGCGCCTGGGCGCGCGGACGCCTGGAGATTCCCGGCTGCTGCTCTGGTGTCTCACGCTTTCCGTGCTGGGTCCGCAGATCGCCAACCAGGCGGGCTGGTGGGCCGCCGAGGTCGGCCGGCAGCCCTGGATCGTCTACAAGCTGCTGCGCACCTCGGATGCGCTTTCGAAGGTCGTCACGGCCAGCCAGGTCGCCATCTCCCTGGCGATGTTCGCCTTCGTGTACCTACTGCTCTTCGCGGTGTTCATCTTTCTGCTGAACGAGAAGATCCGCCACGGCCCGGACGACGCGGACCTGGTGCCCACCGGCAAGCTCGCCGGCCTGGCGCAGGCGAAAGGCGGTGCGGCATGAGCTTTGGCAACCTTGACCTCAACACCGTCTGGTTCGGCCTCGTCGGCATCCTGTTCACGGGGTACGTGATCCTCGACGGTTTCGACCTGGGCGTCGGCGCCCTGCATCTGTTCGTCGCCCGGAGCGACGAGGACCGGCGCCTCTTTCTCAATGCCATCGGCCCGGTGTGGGATGGCAACGAGGTGTGGCTGGTCACCGGCGGCGGCGCGCTGTTCGCGGCGTTTCCCATGGTCTATGCCACGGTCTTCTCGGGCTTCTACCTCGCCTTCATGGGCCTGCTGTGCGCGCTCATCTTCCGGGCCGTGGCCATCGAGTTCCGCAGCAAGCACCCCTCGCCGCGCTGGCGCCGGTTCTGGGACTGGAGCTTCGCGCTGGGCAGCGTGGGCTCCAGCCTGCTGATCGGCATCGCCATGGGCAACATCGCCTGGGGCATCCCCCTCGACGCCGAGGGCGAATACGCCGGCGGCTTCCTCCAGCTGCTGCATCCCTACGCGCTGCTGATGGGCGTCACGACGGTCGCGCTCTTTGCCATGCACGGCGCCATTTACCTCGTGCTCAAGACCGAGGGCGCGATCCAGGCCCGGATCCGGCAATGGATCAATCCGCTCATCATCGCCTTCATCCTCTGCTACGTGATCGTGACCCTCGCCACGCTGCTCTACATCCCGCACATCACCGAGGCGTTCCGCCGCGAGCCGTGGTTTTTCTCCATCGTCATCCCGGTCGTGCTCCTCATCGCCAACATCCCGCGCGAGGTGAACCGCGGGAGGGAATTCCTCGCCTTCCTGTCCTCCTGCGGCGCGATGGCGGGGCTCATGGCGCTCTTCGGGGTCGGCATGTACCCCAACCTGGTCTTCAGCCAGCCGCTGCCGGAGCACAGCCTCACCGCCTTCAATGCCGCCTCCTCGACGAAGACCCTCGGTGTCATGCTGACGATCGCCCTGATCGGGGTCCCCGTCGTCCTTGCCTACTCGGCCAGCATCTACTACATATTCCGGGGCAAGGTTAAACTCGACAGAATGAGCTATTGAGCGCGCCTTGCACAGCGACGATGAATTCGCAGTTCTGGGACAACCGCTACACTCCGGCTGACTTTGTCTACGGCACCGCGCCGAACGATTTCCTGCGCCAGTGCGCGAATTACATCCCCGCCGGGCCCGTGCTCTGCCTGGGCGAGGGCGAGGGCCGCAACGCCGTCTTTCTCGCCAGCCGCGGTTACAGGGTCACGGCCGTGGACCAGTCCGCCGTCGGTCTCGCCAAGGCGGAGCGGCTGGCGGCCCAATGCGGCGTCTCCCTCAACACCGAGGTGGTGGATCTGCGGGACTACACCATCGAACCCGAGTCCTGGTCGGCCATCGTCTCCATCTTCGTGCACCTGCCGCCGCCGCTGCGCCGGGACGTGCACTCGGCCGCGGCCATCGGCCTGCACTCCGGCGGCGTGCTCATCCTCGAGGCCTACACCCCCGCCCAGGTGCGGCACAAGACCGGCGGCCCGGTGGACGCGCCCGAACTGCTCATGACGCTGGAGCAATTGCGCGGCGAACTGATCGGACTCGAACTGGAAATCGGACGTGAACTCGAGCGCGACCTCATCGAGGGTCCCGCCCACACCGGCCGCGCCGCGGTGGTGCAGGTCCTGGCCCGTCGCGGCTGAGGCTTTTCAGCCCGGCCGGTGCCGGCGGCGGCGCCCCAGGATGCGTCTGCAAATTGGGGTGTCCGCCATTCTGCCACGGTGCGGCCTGATTGTAGGAGCGGCTTTATGCCGCGATTGGGAGCGCAACATCGCGGCATAAAGCCGCTCCTACATGAACCCGCTAACTATAAGGACGCGCCCTATTTGTTGCGCTCCTGCCGGATGAACTCCTCCGCCAGTTGCCGGCGCAAGGCGCCCTTCTTTTCCGGGGGCAGCGACTGCAACCGGGCCTGGATCTCCGCGCGACGCTCGGGTGTGGCCGCCTGCATCATGCGTCGCCACGCCTCCTGCAGGTCCGTGTCGAGCGCCCCCCAGCCGAGTCGCATCTGATGCCGCTGCGACTCGGGGAGGGTGCGGAATTTTTCAATCTCCCGGCGCAGGACCGCGCGTTCGTCAGGGCCCATGGCGCGGATGCGGGCAATCACGCGCTGCATCTGTTCAAGGTCCGCGTCGGTCAGGTCGAGGAAATGCTCCAGGGCCGCCATTTCCCCGGCCGCCGGGAGCGGCGTCGCCGGACTGGCGGGCGCAGGCTCGGCGGCGCCCAGGGGCGCGAGGGCCAGAAGCCCGGACAAGGCAAGCAGGGGGATCAGAGTTTTCATGGCTGGTGCAATTTTACGGTTGATTGGTGGCCGGCAGGTTGAGCAGGGCCGTGCGGTTCTCCTCATCCAGCAGCGGCACGGCCTTGCCGAGCACGGCATCCATGGCGAAGAGCTCGGCCAGTTGCGGCGAGGGTTCAAGGCCTTCCGGGGCGACCATGGACGGACGGCTGACATGCAGGACAAAGGCCAGCGCGGCCGCCGCCCCGACGACCCCAAACCAGCCCGCGAAGCGCCACGGGAGGGCCGGCCGGGCGCGGCCGGCCGGACGCTGGCGGAGGTCGCGTTTCAGCGCGACCCAGCGCGCCTCGAATTCGGGCGTCGTGTCGCGGTAGCGTCGCGCCAGCAGGCGGTCAATTTGCCCGTCGTCGGGCGTGGGATGCAGCTTGGTCTTCATGGCAGGGCCTCCATTTCAATTTTGAGCATTTGTCGCGCCCGGTGCACGAGCACGCGCAGGGCATTTTCGGTCATTCGCAGCGCCGCCGCGGCGGCGGGGTAATCCAACTGCTGCTGCTGGATCAGCAGCAGCGCCGTGCGCTGTTTTTCCGGCAGACGGGCCAGGGCCTGCTGCAGGACCTCCTCCAGTTCGGCGAGGCCCCGGTCCGCATCGTGCGGCTGGGGCAGTTCCTCCAGCAACTCGGGGGGCACCGCATCGGCCGGTTTGCGCCGGCGGTGCCGCAGCTCGTTGCGGAGCAGGTTCTGGGCAATGTGAAACAGGTAGGTGGTGAATTTGGCCGTCGGCTGGTAGTCCGGAGCCGACCGGTGCAGCCGGACCAACACCTCGAGCGTCAGATCCTCGGCATCGGCGTGGGAACCCAGCGAGCGGTAGAAAAAGCTGAGCAGCGGCCGCTTCCACCGGTCAAACAGCTGCTGCAGCGCCGTTTCATCCCCCGCCGCCACCCGGCGCATCCATTCCGCCTCCACCTGGTCACCGTGGGCGACGGAGTCCGCTTCCGTCAGCCAGACCAGCCAGTCGGTCAGCAGCAGGGATGGTAGATGGTAAGTGGTCACCGTTGGATTTAACCCCGGGTTTGAGGCTATGTTACAAACCCGGCGTGGCAAAACATTCGGGAAATTCCACTCGCCTGTAATAAGCCCCCGGCCGCGGGGTTGGAATGGGATGAAAGCAAAACATATGAAAACAAAAGTCATCCTCCTCACCTCCCTGATCAGCCTCGGTCTCCTGACCGGCGCTTCGGCCTTCGCCCGTGGCGGCGCCGGCGGCAATGGCGGCGGCAACCGCGGCAGCGGCTCCGGCACCCCGGTGCGCGACGGCTCTGGCCAGTCGGTCAACCGCGGCAACCCCAACTCCAAGGGTGCGCCGCTCAAGGACGGGTCCGGCAAGGCCACCGCTCCCGGCAAGGGCGCGAAGGACGGCACCGGCACCCAGGCCAATTGCCCGAATCCCTGATCGGCCATCCCCATCGCCCTGATTTCCAAGAGCCGGCCGCTGGCCGGCTCTTTTTTTCGCCCGCATGCCCCCGGTTGCCTTCCGGGCGCCGCCACCCATCGTGGGAACGCGACTGAAGCCATGGCTGCCTGCACCTTTCCCGATTTTCTCCAACGCCACCGTTGCATCCTCGGCGAGGGCGCGGTCATCGAACGCCTGCGACGGCAGCCGGCCACGATCCTGGATCCCTACCTCGTCAATTCCGCCTTCGTCTACGATCCCGCCAGGTGCGCGGCCATGGCGGCGATTTACCGGCAGTATCTCGAGATCAGCCGGGCCCATGATCTGCCCCTGCTCATGTCCACGCCCACCTGGCGGGCCAATGCGGAGAACATCGCCGCGGCCGGCTGCGGCGGCCGCGAGGTCAACGCTGACAATGTCCGCCTGCTGCAGTCGCTCCGCGCGGAAACGGGGGCCCATGCGGCCAGGGTGATGATCGGCGGCATGATCGGCTGCCGCGGCGACGCGTACCGGCCGGAGGAGGCCCTGCCGACGAAGGAAGCACGGGTGTTTCATGCCTGGCAGGCCGACCGCCTCGCCGCGACCGTGGTGGACTTTCTCCTCGGCATCACCCTGCCCGCCCTCAGCGAAGCCACCGGCCTCGCCGCCGCCATGGCCGCGACCGGCCGGCCTTACGTGGTGAGCTTTGTGGTGCGCCCCGCCGGCACGTTGCTCGACGGCACGCCGCTCAAGGAGGCGATCGCCGCGATTGATTCGACGGTGACGCCCAAACCCGCCGCCTATCTCATCAATTGCACCCACCCCGACTTTGCGCGGACCGCGCTGGCCCATCCGGAGAACTCCTCGCCCAGCGCCCGGGACAGGATCATCGGCGTGCTTGGCAACACCGCCGCCCTGAGCCCCGAGGCCTTGGATGGACAGGAAAAGCTGATCGAGGCCGATCCCGAACATTTTGCCGCCGCCATGCTGGAACTGCGCCGGGATTTCGGCCTGAAGGTGCTCGGCGGCTGCTGCGGCACCGACGACCGTCACATCCGCTGCCTGGCCGGGCGGTTGTCTGATGCCAACGGGCCATAAAAGGAATTAAGCATCAATGGTAGCCACGAGCGTGAGCGAGTGGATCACACGCTGCGCACGCCACAACTCCACTCGCTCACGCTCGTAGCTACCCGAAGTCCAAATGCGGCAGGCGACTGGTCGGGACATGAACCTGCGTTGCTTCCGCTCGGAAAATCCCGGCCGCATTTGCACCCGGCCGCCTTGTTCACATCGTTGGGCTTCCATGAAAGTCTTTCTCCTCACCCTTTTTGTTGTGGCCGCCTTCCTGGTTTTCAACCGCATGGCCCGCGGGCAGACCATTGATTCCGCCGAGGCCGCCAAACGGGTGGCGGGCGGCCAGGCCGTCCTCGTCGACGTGCGCGAACCCGGCGAATGGGCTTCCACCGGGGTCGCCGCTCCGGCCGTCCTGCTTTCACTCAGCGACCTGCAGGGCCCGCGGTCCGAGTGGAAGCCTTTTCTCGAGGAAAACCGCGGCAAGGAACTCATCCTATACTGCCGCTCCGGCAACCGCTCGGGCATCGCCGCGCGCCTCCTCACCAAGGAAGGCTGGACCACCGCCAACGCCGGCGCCTTCAAGGACTGGTCCGCCGCCGGCCTCCCCGTGCGCCGGGTCAACTCCCCGTGAACCAATCCGCCATGTAACGCATTGTGTTACATGGGGCGTTCGCGGCCCTTGCCAGGGTGCAGGGGACTTTCCCCAACCGGATAGAATCTTTGCCTGAAAACCTTCTTTTTTGAGCAAGGTTTCCCTATGCCACGCCAAGGATCGGATATCTGTGCCAATCTGTGCAATCTGTGGTTAAAAAATGCCTTTCCTTCGGTTGCGGCAGAGTCGCTCCAGGTTCTTTGCGAATAAAACCCGACCCTCAGACCGTCCGCCCTTTTCCCCTGTTGCTCCTGAACAGCGGCCGCGGTTGACTGGCAACCGATCCCTATGAGCAAGCATCGTTTCGCCTTTGTCGGCACCGGTGGACGCGCGCTGAGCTTCATCGAGCCGCTCGTCACGACCTACCGCGATTCCAATGAGCTGGTCGCCCTCTGCGACCTCAGCCCGACCCGCATGGCCTACTACAACGCCATGCTCAGCGGCGAACTGGGCTACCACAACGTGCCCGCCTACCCCGCCGACCGCTTCGGCGCCCTGCTGCGCGAAACGAAGCCGCAGACCGTCTTCGTCTGCTCCAAGGACGACACGCACCACGACTACATCATCCGCTCCCTGCACGCGGGTTGCGACGTGATCACGGAAAAGCCGATGACGATCGACGCCGCGAAATGCCGCGCGATCCTCGCGGCGCAGCGCACCAGCGGCCGCCGCGTGCGCGTGGCCTTCAACTACCGCTGGGCGCCCTTCCGCACGAAGGTGAAGGAACTCATCGCCGCCGGCACCATCGGCCGCATCCGCTCCGTCAACCTCGAGTACCTGCTCGATACCAACCACGGCGCCGACTACTTCCGCCGCTGGCACGCCCACGCCGCCGAGTCCGGCACGCTGCTGGTCCACAAGAGCACGCACCACTTCGACCTCGTGAACTGGTGGCTCGATGCCATTCCCCAGCAGGTCTTCGCCTTCGGCGACCTCGTCTTCTACGGCCGCGCCAACGCCGAGGCCCGCGGCGACGGCCACCTCGCGCGCTACCCGCGCTACACCGGCCACCCGGAGTCGAAAAATGATCCCTTCCGGCTCGACCTGGACGAGAGCGCGGCCTTCCGCGGCCTCTATCGCGCCGCCGAGGAGGACTCGGGCTACATCCGCGACCACAATGTCTTTCGCAGCGACATCGACATCTACGACCAGATGTCGCTCAACGTCCGCTACCGCACCGGCGAGCTGCTCACCTACTCGCTCACGTGCTACTCGCCCCGCGAGGGCATGCGCGTGTGCCTCAACGGCGACCGCGGCCGCATCGAATACCAGGAATTCATCGGCACGCACATGAACCGCGCCGTGCGCCCCGGGGATTTCAAGCTCGACCAGAAGCCGGGCGCCGAGGCCGAGGGCGAATGGATCCGGGTGTATCCGCATTTCAAGCCCAGCTACCTCGTGAACGTGCCACCCGCCACCGGCGCGCACGGCGGCGCGGATGCGGTCCTCAGCCACTCCTTCTACTCGCCCGATGCCCCCGCCACCGACCCGTGGGGCCGCTTCGCCGGCCACGAGCAGGGCGCCGCGTCCATCTTGGTCGGCATCGCCGGCGTGGAGTCCATCAGGCACAACACCCCCGTGAACCTGCACCACCTCGTTCCCCTGCGGCCCGAGGCGAAGAAGTTGAGCGAGTTGGTGTAAGGAAAACGGATTAAGCGCAAAGTCGCGAAGACGCCAAGGAGACCGACTGTAGGAGCGGCTTTATGCCGCGATTATTTCCCCACAGAGGCACAGAGGAACAAAGAAGATCGGGCTGGATCGGTGTCCCGACATCCTTCGTTCCTTTGTGTCTCTGTGGTAATCTCCGGGTTCGATTATTAGCGTCAGATTAGCGGAGATTAGCGGTCAAACAGGTTTGCAGGGCACAAGGAGACCAAGACGGGTGAAACGCTAATCTACGCTTATCTTCGCTAATCCAGATCTTCTCAGAACAAAAGGCCCTTGATCCAGTGGCCTTTTTGGCCACTGGTCATTGCCGAACTATTCACTCCCATGGCAACCCACTACTCCGCCATAAAATCATGATCAAAACGGGCACACTTTCTCCCAAAAACCTTCCCAAGACTTACACGGATTTGGTGCACCATTTTCCCCCGCGCGTAATTCGCGACGAGGTTGATTACACCAATACCACCGAGGTGGTGAACGCCCTCGCGGGTCTCAAACTCAACCGCGAACAGGAAGACTACCTGGATACTCTGGCCGCGCTCGTGGAAGCCTATGATCGGGAGACCCTCGAGCCCTTGGCGGAGCTCAGCCCCAGCGAGGCCGTCAAAGCTCTACTGGCCGAAGCCGGGCACCCCAACGAGTATCTCGCAGAATTGCTAGGCGTCGATCGTTCAACCGCCTTCAAGCTCTTGAAAGGCACACGCAACCTGACGGCCGATCACATTCGAAAGCTCAGTGATCGGTTTCACGTCAGCGCAGATCTTTTCCTAAACAAGACGCGGGGATAATGCGCACCGGCCTTTTGCCAGCCCTAGATACACCACCTCACCTCGTCGTAATCTCCAAGCCCCAAAGATCCAATCCAGTCTTCTCTGTTTCTCCGTGCCTCTGTGGTGAAATCCTCAGGTGATCGACGACCCGAGTGCTGGTCAGCCTCCGCTCCCTCTGCTACCTCCTGTTAGAAATCCGTATTCCTTCCGGCTCAATTGAGCCTGATGTGGCCATGCGGTCTTGATCCATGCTATCCGTGGTTAAGCATGAACTCCCGCGAACGCGTCATGGCGGCCCTGAATTTCCAACCGGTTGACCGGTTGCCGAAGGACCTGAACGGCATGCGTTCGACCGGGGTTTCGGCGTTCACCTACCAGGCCTTGCGCCGGGCCCTGCAACTGCCGCCGAAGCCCACGCGCATCCATGACACCGGCCAGATGCTGGCGCTGCCGCACCCCGATGTGCTCGATGCGCTGGGTTGCGATGTGGTCATCGTCGAGGGCGACGGCCTGACCAATGCCTACGAGCAGCCCGGGCTCTGGCACGACTTCGACTTCAACGGCCGCATTCCCGGCGGCCAGGTGCGCGATGCCTCGAAATACCGTGTGCTGCCCGATGGCACGATCACGCTGGGCGGGCTGGCGAGCATGCCGCCGGGGGCCCATGTGTTCAACGACGAGCATGCGGGCCAGCCCCTGATCCTGGACGGCGACCTGCCGCGCCCGGATCTCAAGGAGGTGCGCCGCACTCTCGAGGCCGCCCTGCTGACCGATGCGCAGATCCGGGACCTGCGCGACACCTGCCGCCGCGTGCGCGAGAGCAGCGACCGGGCCGTATTCTTCTGGGGCCAGATGTGCATGGGCCTCTGCATCCATGGGTACGGCGGGCTGGCCGTTTTCCCGATGCTATGCCTCGAGGATCCCGGCTTCATCCACGAATTGCATGCCCTGCACCTCGAGTATGCCCTGCGCAACGCCCGCGCGCTGCTGCCCGAGATCCGGGACTATGTGGACATCATCGGCACCGACGCCGACGACTGGGGCAACCAGCAGTCGCTCATGGCCTCGCCGGCCACCTTCCGCGACCTGTTCCTGCCCTACCGCCGGCAGCACAACGTGGAGATCCACCGCCTCGCCCCCCGGTGCAATACCTTCCTGCATTCGTGCGGCGCGCTCTACGGCATCCTCGACCTGATCATGCAGACGGAGACGAACATCCTCAACCCCGTCCAGTGGCCCGCCGGCGGCCACACCCCGCTGGAGTGGAAGGACAAGGTCCGCGGCCGCATGGCGCTCTGGGGTGGCGGCGTCGATTCCCAGCACACGCTGCCCTTGGGTTCCATCGCCGACATCGAGCAGGAAGTGGCCCGCAACGTCGCGATCCTGGCCAAAGACAGCGGCTACGTCTTCGCCAACATCCACAACCTCCTCGCCGACATCTCCCCGGAAAAAATCATCGCCCTCTACCGGGCGGCGGCGAAGGCGTAGAGGCCGTCGCAGGAACTTAAAACCGGTTTACAGGAGGGAGCAGAGGGAACGGAGGTGGGTCAGGGCTCGAACCGTCGATCCCCGGAGGTTTTCACCACAGAGGCACAGAGAGACAAAGAAGACTTAGGTTCGGTCATTAGCGTTAGATTAGCGAAGATTAGCGGTTGAACAGGATTTTGAAGCCTCTGGTGGTTCGGATGGGTCAAGGAGACCAAACCGTTTGAAACGCTAATCTGCGCTTATCTTCGCTAATCCAGTCTTCTCTGCTCCCACCGTTTACTCCTGTAAAATGCCTCACCTCCGCGCGAGGCCACGCACTAGAAACCGCTGGATCAGAATGAAGCCCAGCAGGAGCGCGCTGACGACGATCCGCATCCACCACGGACTCAGCCGGCCGTCGAAGAGGATGGCGGCCTGGATCGTGCCGAAGATCAAAATGCCCAGCAGCGTGCCGGCCACGTGGCCGCGTCCACCGGTGAGCAGCGTGCCGCCGATGACGACGATCGCGATGGCATCGAGTTCCAGCCCGATGCCCATGCTGGGATTACCCGAGCCGGTGTAGAGCGTCGCCACGATGCCGGCCAGCGCGGCGCAGCCACCGTTGAGCGCATAGACCCCGATCTTCGTCGGACCGATGGGCAGGCCCATGAGCAGGGCCGATTGCTCGTTGCCGCCGATGGCCAGCAGGTTGCGGCCGAAGCGCGTGTGATGCCCGAGCACGTAGCCCGCCAGCAGCGCGCCGAGCAGCAATAGGGCGGTGGCGGTCAGCCCCGTGGAACCCAGCGCAAGCTCATAGGCGGAAAGGCGGTTGTAGAGGTCGTGGCCGATGCCGACCGATTCCGTGTTGAGCCAGAAGGCCGCACCGCGGGCGAGGAACATGCCGGCCAGGGTGATGAGAAAAGGCGGCAAACGGAAAAAAGTGAATGAGCGCACCCATGCCGGCGCCGAGTGCGGTGCCGGCCAGCAAGGCCAGCGCCCACGCCAGCCCCGGCGGGAGGTGGTGCACCTCGATCAGGGTCGCGGTAAAAATCGAGGTGAACCCGATGACGGCGCCGACGGACAGGTCGATGCCGCCGGAAAAGATCACCAGGGTCATGCCCACCGCGGCGATGCCCAGGAAGGCGTTGTCGGTGAGCAGGCTCGTCATCACGCCCGCCGAGAAAAATCCCTCATAGGCCAGGGCCGCCGCACCGTAGAGGCCGACAAGTATGGCCGCCGTGGTCAGCAGCGGGAGCTGGCGCGGACCCGCCAGGGTGCGGAATAGGGATGAACGCGTGCTCACGGCAGGATTAGGGGTGGACACCCCAAGTAGGGCAGGTCTCCTCCTTCGCCGGGCCTATGGAGGACAGGTTTGACCTGCCCTACTTGGTGGCACCGCTTGCGGTTACCAAGCGACACGCGGATTAGCCCTTGAGACCGGCTAAAATCCGCCCTCATGCGGCCTCCTTCCGGCCGGCGAGTCCGCGCAGCCAGCGGGTGGTGCGCTCCGATTGCAGGAGGGCGACGCCGATGATGAGCAGCGCCTTCGGCACCGGGGCGACCGCGGGCGGCACGCCGAGGTTGTACATGGTGGTCGTGAGGGTCTGGATAAGCAGCGCGCCGATCGCCGTGCCGAGGATCAGGAAGCGTCCGCCGGTCAGCGCCGTACCGCCGACCACCACGGCGAAGATGGCGTCGAGCTCCATGTTCTCTCCCGCGCGGTAGGCATCCGCGGCGCGGATATTGGCCGCCGTCAGAATGCCGGCACCGCCCGCGCAGGCGCCGCAGAAGACATAGGCCAGCGTCTTGATGCGTGCGGCGGCGAGCCCGGCGAAACGGCTGGCCTGCTCGTTGTCGCCCACCGCCTCGACGAACAGCCCCAGGGCGGTGCGGCGCAGCAGCAGGTGCGCGGACACGTAGGCTGCAGCCACCAGGAGCGGCGCGAGGGGCAGGCCGAGCACAAAGCCGTTGGCGAGAAACTCGAACGGCGCACTGGCAATGATGATGACCTGTCCGTCCACGAGGAGCTGAGCCACGCCGCGGCCGGCGACCATGAGGATAAGCGTCGCCACGATGGGCTGCACACCGAGGCGCGCGACGAGGAGGCCGTTGGCGGAACCGGCCAGCACCCCTGCCCCGACCGCCGCCACCAGCGTGAGGGCCAGGCCGTGTCCGTCCTGCAGCAGCACGGCGCAGACGGCCCCCGCGATCGCCACGACCGATCCGACCGAGAGGTCAATGCCGCCGGTGGCGATGACGAGCGTCATGCCGAGCGCGACCAGCATGGTCCGCGAGCCCTGCACGAGGATGTCAACGGGCACGCCGTAGAGGTGGCCGTCGAGCAGCGTGATTTTCAGAAACGCCGGATTGAAGACGGCGTTGAGCAGCAGCAGCGCCACGAATCCGGCCAGCGGCCAAAGGAGCGGGGAGCGGACTTTCATGGGCGGTTCGAAATTGTAGGGCCGGACCTTGGTCCGGCCTCGAATGCGATGGCGGCTGCGTTTCCCCAACTGGCGTCACCAAGGTGACGCCCTACAGGGCAAAATGTAGGGGCGCAGCTCGACTGCGCCCTCGGATCATCCAAAGACCTGTCATTCTGAGCGCAGCGAAGAATCCAGTGCGCGCCTCGTTGCGTCATTCTGTTGCGAATCCCGTGCTGGATTTTTCGCCAAGCCTCAGAATGACAAACAACGAATTGCGCACGCTTATTCATGGGTACCCGCCATCAGATGCATGAGATGGTCAGCCGTCAGATCCCCATCCGCGATCTCACCGGTGAGTCGCCGCTCGCGCAGCACGAGCACGCGGGAGCAGTTGCGCACGACTTCATCAATCTCGGAGGAGATGAACAGCACGGCGAGTCCGTCGGCGCGCAAACCGGCGATGAGCTGCTCGATCTCCTGCTTGGCGCCGACATCGATGCCGCGGGTGGGCTCGTCGAGGATGATGACGGCCGGCTGCGTCGCGAGCCACCGCGCGAGCAGGACCTTCTGCTGGTTGCCGCCGGAGAGATTCTTCACCGGCGTCTCGGGGTCGGGGGTCTTGATCTGCAAGGCCGCGATGTAGTGGGCGCAGAGCTGCTCCTGCTCGGCGCGGGTCAGGGCGCGCAGGGCGCCGCGCCTGCCCTGCTGTGCGATGAGCAGGTTTTCGCGCACGGAGAGATTGGGCAGCAGGCCCTCGGCCTTTCGGTCCTCGGAGCAGAACGCGAGACCGAGCCGCACGGCCTCGCGGGGCGAGTCGATCCGGCAGGGTGCGCCGTGCACGCTGATCGTGCCGCTGTCGGCGCGGTCGAGGCCAAAGAGAAGCCGGGCCGTTTCGGTGCGGCCGGAGCCCAGGAGCCCGCCCAGGCCGACAACTTCGCCTCCGCGCAAGCTCAGATCGAACGGGGCCACCGCGCCCCGACGGCCGAGTCCGTGGGTCGCGAGCACGGGCGGAGCGGCGTGGTCCGCCGGGGATGCCGCGCCTTGCGCGGCAAACTCGGCGGCGCTCACCTCGCGGCCGAGCATCCGGCCGACGAGTTCGAGCCGGGGCAGCCCCGCCGTGGCGAACTCGCCGACCCGGGCACCGTTGCGGAGGACGGTCAGCCGGTCGGTGACGGCATAGACCTGGTCGAGGAAGTGCGTGACAAAGACGATCCCGAGTCCGTCGGCCCGGAGCTGCCGCATGATCTTGAACAGCTCCGCGACCTCGTGCTCGTCGAGACTGGCGGTGGGCTCGTCGAGGATCAGCAGCCGCGCCCGGGTGTCGAGGGCGCGGGCAATCGCCACCATCTGCTGGTGCGCGACCGACAGCGCGCCCAATTCGGCATCCACGTCGCAGTCGAGTTCGAGTCGCGCCAGTGCGGCCCGGGCGCGACGCCGGATGGCCCGCCAGTTGAGCAATCCGGCCCGGCCGGGCTGACGGCCGAGCGTAATGTTCTCCGCCACGGACAGGGACGGCACGAGGTTCACTTCCTGGTAAACCGTGCTGATGCCCAGCTCCTCGGCCGCGCGCGGCGAGCCGGGGCGGATGGACGCGCCGCCAAGACGGAACTCGCCTTCGTCGGCCGGGTACACCCCGGTGAGCACCTTGATGAGCGTGGACTTGCCCGCGCCGTTTTCGCCGAGCAGCGCGTGGATTTCACCGGCGCGCACCGTGAAGTCCACGTCATCGAGCGCCACGACCCCGGGAAATCGCTTGCCGACACCGCGAAGCTCGAGGAGTTCGCTCATGCGGGAGCCCAAGCAGGGCAGGTCTCCTCCTTCGCCGGGCCTACGGAGGACAGGTTCGACCTGCGCTGGGTAGCGCCCGGCCTCCGGACGGGCGATGCGACGTGCGCACGCCACAAACGGTCCGTCCGGAGGCCGGACCCTACCCAATTCAAATTCACACCGGCATCCATCGTCTGCCCCCGTGGGCCAGCGCGCAGGCGCCCGCCAGCGGGCTGCCTACCGGGTTGCACTTTCACCGAGGAGAAATCAGCCACGCCGTCCATCGCCCAGGCTGCGTTTCAATACTCCCGCTGCGCAATCACCGCCGCGGCGTTGGTGGCGTCGAACAGCTCGTCCTTGTTGTAGGATTTTTTCGGCACGGGCTCCTTCCGGATCAAGGGCCCGATGATGTCGTAAACCTTCGGGCCGAAGAGAGGGTTGCACTCGACGGTGCAGTTGAGCCGCCCGTCCACCACGGCCTGCACGGCCTCGCGGATGGCATCAATGGAAACGAGGATGATGTCGGTGCCGGGCTTGAGCCCGGCCTCCTCGATGGCCTGCGCGGCGCCGAGCGCCATGTCGTCGTTGTGGGCGTACACGATCCGGATCGCGCGACCGTGCTTCTTGAGGAAAGCCTCCATGACCTCCTTGCCGCCGGCGCGGCGGAAATCGCCGCTTTGCGAATCAATGATCTTCAGGCCGGGATGCTTCGCGATGGCGTCGGCGAAGGCGCGCCGGCGCTCGTTGGCGGGTGCGGAACCGGGCGTGCCCTGCAGTTCGACGATCGCACCCTGGCCGTTGACCTTCCTCGCCAGCCAGTCGGCGGCCATGCGGCCCTCCTCGTAGAAGTCGGAGCCGATGAAGCACGCGTACAGCGACTCGTCGGCGGTCTGGATGGTGCGATCGGTGAGGATGACGGGGATGCCCGCGCGCCTGGCTTCGCGCAGGACGGGGTCCCAGCCGGTCTCGACGATGGGCGCCAGCACGATGACATCCACGCGCTGGGCGACGAAGGAGCGGATGGCGCGGATTTGATTCTCCTGCTTGCCCTGCCCGTCGGCGAACTTGAGGTCGAAGCCGCGCTTGGCGGCCTCGCCCTTCATCGAGTTGGTGTTCGCCGTGCGCCAGGCGCTCTCGGCGCCGGTCTGGGCGAACCCGATCTTGACCTGCCGGTCGCCGGCGAAGGCGGAGACGGCCAGGGAGAGGAAAAACAGCAGCCGGAGACAGGGGATCGATTTCATGGGGATGCCGGAGGGGCTAAGAGCGGACCGTTGCCGTCAGCAAGCAACCAACCAACCGGAGCGTCAATGGCCGGCGTTTCAGGACTGTCCGGATGTAGGGCGGGGATTCCGATCCCCGCCTTTCCGTCGATAGGATTCAATCTTTCTCGTTCTCTTTATCTTTCTCTTTCGTCAGGGCAGATATTTGCCCAGGCGGGAGAAAGAGAAAGATTGGATTCCAGCGGGAAGCTAACCAGGCGGGGTTCGGAAACCCCGCCCTACATCAGACAGATTCGGCGACTCGGTGGAGTTTCTGATCCTGCCCTCTTCCGCCTTCAACCTTCCCTCCGCTTGACCCTCGCCCCGGTCTGCGGCAGTTGACAGTAAGATGCCGCGCCGGCTTTCCCCCGCGGCACCCGTTCGCTTCACTTCTTCCGCCCCCATGAGCTTCACCCTCGGTATCGATTACGGCACCAATTCCGTGCGCGCCCTCGTGGTGCGCACCCGCGACGGCAAGGAGTACGGTTCCGCCGTCGTCAACTATCCCAGTGGCCACCAGGGCATTCTGCTCGATCCGCGCGACCACAACCTCGCCCGCCAGCATCCCGGCGACTACCTCTTCGGCCTGGAGAAGAGCGTCAAGGCCGCGCTCGCGCAGGCGCGGAAGCAGAAGGGTTTCGATGCCTTACAGGTGGTCGGCCTCGGCGTCGACACCACGGGCTCCAGTCCGATCCCGGTTGATGCCGGCAACGTCCCGCTCGCGCTCTCGAAGAAGTGGGCGAAGAACCTCGCCGCCCAATGCTGGCTCTGGAAGGACCACACCGGCCACCGCGAGGCCGCCGAGATCACCGCGCTCGCCGCGAAAATCCGCCCGCAATACATCGCCAAGTGCGGCAACACCTATTCCTCCGAGTGGTTCTGGTCGAAGATCCTCCACTGCCGCCGCACCGCCCCGGCGGTTTTTGACGCGGCCTATTCGTGGGTCGAACTCGCCGACTGGGTGCCGTCCGTGCTCGCCGGCGTCACCGATCCCCGCGCCATCCAGCGCGGTGTCTGCATGGCCGGCCACAAGGCGCTCTACGCCGCCGACTGGGGCGGCCTGCCCGACAAGGAGTTCCTCGCCCAGCTCGACCCTGCCCTCGCCGGCCTGCGCGACCGCCTCTACGAGCAGGCCCACGACGCCACCGCCGCCGCCGGCAGACTCTGCCCGCAATGGGCGGCGAAACTCGGCCTCCCCGCCGGCATCCCCGTCGCCATCGGCGAGATGGATGTGCACTACGGCGCCATCGGTTCCGGCGTAGCCGAAGGCACCATCGTCAAGGTCATCGGCACCTCCACCTGCGATTGCGGCGTGGTGTCCGCTGACAAAAACGTGCCCGACATCCCCGGCATCTGCGGCATCGTCAAGGGCGCGATCCTCCCCGGCTTCTACGGTCTCGAGGCCGGCCAGTCCGCGGTCGGCGACATCTTCAAGTGGTTCGTCGAGGTCGTGTGCCAGGGCAACGACAAGACCCACGCCGCCTTCACCGCTCAGGCCGCGAAACTGAAACCCGGCCAGAGCGGCCTCCTCGCCCTCGACTGGAACAACGGCAACCGCACGATCCTCGTGGACCAGCGTCTCACCGGCCTGCTGCTCGGGCAGACGCTCCATTCCTCGCCCGCGGAAATCTACCGCGCCCTGATCGAGGCCACGGCCTTCGGCGCCCGCGCGATCATCGAACGCTTCAAGGAATACGGCGTGCCCATCGAGCGCATCGTCTGCGCCGGCGGCATCGCGGAGAAAAACCCGCTGCTCATGCAGATCTACGCCGACGTCACCGGCTGCACCATGCGCGTCGCCGGCTCCTCGCAGGCCTGCGCCCTCGGCTCGGCCGTCAGCGCCGCCGTCCTCGCCGGCGCCCACCCGGATTTCCCCACCGCCCAGGCCAAAATGACCTCGCTCAAAAAGGTCGCCTACCAGCCGAGGGCCGCCCCGCAGCGAACCTACAACGAACTCTACGCCCTCTACCGCCAGCTCCACGACGCCTTCGGCGGCCGCAACCCGACGGCCGACCTCGGCACGATCAGGTTGCTGGCCCTCAAGGCCTCCCGGGGCCCTCCAATCTTCCCGCTCCATCCGCCTCCGGATCCCGGAAAAAAATCTTCCCATGCAAAACCTCTCCTCCCCCTCCATCTGGTTTGTCTGCGGTTCGCAGCATCTTTACGGACCCGGTCCGCTCAAGCAGGTCGCCGCCAACGCGCACACGGTCGCGGCGGCCCTCGCCGCCTCCAAGCGCCTGCCGCTCAGGACGCAGTACAAGGCGCTGCTCACCACGCCCGACGAGATCACCAGCGTGATGCTCGCAGCCAACAACGACGCCAACTGCGCCGGCCTGATCCTGTGGATGCACACGTTCTCGCCGTCGAAGATGTGGATCCGCGGACTCTCCGTCCTGAAGAAGCCGTTCCTGCACCTGCACACGCAGTTCAACCGCGACCTGCCGTGGGGCACGATCGACATGGACTTCATGAACCTCAACCAGGCCGCCCACGGCGACCGCGAGGCCGGGTTCATCCACACGCGCATGCGCCTCGGCCGGAAGGTGGTCGTCGGCCACTGGTCCGATCCCGAGGTGCACGACCGCATCGGCGCCTGGATGCGCGCCGTCCGCGCCTGGCACGACTGGCAGGGCGCGAAGTTCGCCCGCTTCGGCGACAACATGCGCCAGGTCGCCGTGACCGAAGGCGACAAGGTCTCCGCCGAGATGAAACTCGGCTTCGCGGTCAACGGCTACGGCGTCGGCGACCTCGTCGCCCGCATGGCCGACGCGGCCATTGATCCGAAGGCGATCAACGACTCTGCGCCGACTACGAGAAGGCCTACCAGGTGGCCCCCGCCCTCCGCCGCGGCGGCGCGCGCCACGAGGCCCTCCGTTACAGCGCCCGCATCGAGATCGGCCTGCGCAGCTTCCTCACTGAACAAGGCGCCAAGGGGTTCACCGACACGTTTGAGGATCTCCACGGCCTGCGCCAGCTCCCGGGCATGGCCACGCAGCGCCTCATGGCCGACGGCTTCGGCTTTGGCGGCGAGGGCGACTGGAAGACTTCCGCGCTCGTCCGCGCCATGAAGGTCATGGGCGCCGGCCTCCCCGGCGGCACGTCGTTCATGGAGGACTACACCTACCACCTCTCGCCCAAGGGCCACCAGGTCCTCGGCGCGCACATGCTGGAGATCTGTCCGTCCATCGCCGCCGCCAAGCCGTCCGTCGAAATCCACCCGCTCGGCATCGGCGGCAAGGAGGATCCCGTCCGCCTCGTGTTCAACGCCACCACCGGCCCGGCGCTCAACGCCTCGCTCGTGGACCTTGGCAACCGCTTCCGCCTCATCGTCAACGAGGTCAAGGCCGTGAAGCCGCCCGCACTGCCCAAGCTCCCCGTCGCCCGCGCGGTCTGGGAGTGCCAGCCCGACTTCAAGACCGCCTGTGCCGCGTGGATTTACGCCGGCGGCGCCCACCACACCGGCTACAGTTACAGCGTCACCACCGAGATGCTCGAGGACTTCGCCACCATCGCCGGGATCGAGACCGTCGTCATCAACGCCGGCACCACCCTCCCGCAACTCAAGCAGGACCTCCGCACGAACGAGGTGTATTATCATCTCGCGCAGGGGATTCGGGCGTGAGGCAAAGCAAGGTAGCGAGTAGTGAGTAGCGGGTAGCGAGCATCCAAACCGCCACTCGCTCACGCGCGTAGCTACCTGCCGAACTCAACTACCCACCACCCGCTACTACACTTCCCCTACTCACTACCCGCTACCCGCTACTCGCTACTTCTTCCCCCCATGTCCCGCCTCCTCCTCACCCTCTCCCTGCTCGTGTGCCTCCTCGCCAGTTGCTCGAAGCCGCCGGCATCGTACGACACCGGTCCCGCCGCGCCGCCCAAAATCAAGCTGGGCTTCCTCGTCAAGCAGCCCGAGGAACCTTGGTTCCAATACGAGTGGAAGGGCGCGGAGGTGGCTGCTAAAAAGTACGGCTTCGACCTGATCAAGATCGGCATTCCCGACGGCGAGAAGACCCTCGCCGCCATCGACAGCCTGGCCGCCAATGGTGCCAAGGGCTTCGTCATCTGTACGCCCGACGTGCGGCTGGGACCGGCCATCGTCGCGAAGGCGAAGGCCGCGGGACTCAAGGTCATCACGGTGGACGACCGCTTCGTCGGCGCCGACGGCAACTTCCTGACCGACGTCCCCTACCTCGGCATGTCCGCCCGCAAGATCGGCGAATTGTCCGGGCGCACCCTCGCCGAGGAAATGCAGCGCCGCGGCTGGGCCGCCGCCGACACGGCTGCGTGCATCGTGACCTTCGAGGAACTCGACACCGCGCGCGAACGCACCGAGGGCATCATCGCCGCGCTCCAGGCCGCGGGCTTCCCGGCCGACCGCATTTACAAGACCCCGCAGAAAACCACCGACATCCCCGGCAGCTTCGACGCCGCCAACGCCCTGCTCGCGCAGAAGACCGGCGTGAAAAACTGGCTCGTCGCCGGCATGAACGACAGTGGCACCCTTGGCGCGGTCCGTGCCACCGAGGGCAACGGCTTTGCGGCCGCCAATGTGATCGGCGTCGGCATCAACGGCACCGACTGCCTTGACGAACTCCGGAAACCCAGCCCCACCGGTTTCCATGGCTCCATCTACGCCTCCGCGCCCCAGGAAGGATTTCTCACCTCCGAGATGCTCTACCTCTGGGTGACCGAGGGCAAGGAACCCCCACTCGACACGCGCACCGACGGCCGGCTGATCACGCGGGAGAATTTCGAGGCCGTGCTGCAGATCGAGGGGATATTGTAGAGTGCCGGCTCAATGCACGAAATGTCTTCTTGTAGGAGCGGCTTTATGCCGCGATCTGGTTCGCCCAATCGCGGCATAAAGCCGCTCCTACAGTAATTCAAGGGCCGCACACCACCACCCACCCCATGCCCGACCCCACCTCCGCCCCGGTGCTCGGCTTCGACGGGCTCACGATGGAATTCCCGGGCGTGCGCGCCCTCGATGCCGTGTCGTTCGGCGTGCGCGCCGGCAGCGTCCACGCCCTGATGGGCGAAAACGGCGCGGGCAAATCCACGCTGCTGAAAATCCTGAGCGGTGCCTACCAGCCGACCGCGGGTCACCTGCAATTGCAAGGTGTACGGACCATCTTCCCCTCCACCGCCGCGGCCATCGCCGCCGGGGTCGCAGTCATCTATCAGGAACTGCATCTCGTTCCGGAAATGACGGTGGCCGAGAATCTCCTCCTCGGCCGCTACCCACGGCGCGGCGCCTGGCTCGACCGGGCCGCCCTGCGCGCCGAGGCCGCCCGCCTGCTCCAACTGGTGGGCGAGGACATCAATCCCGGCACGCGGCTCGGACGCTTGCCGCTCGCCCAGCGCCAGATGGTCGAGATCGCCAAGGCCCTCGGGCGCGGCGCCCGCCTGGTGGCGTTCGACGAACCCACGAGCAGCCTGTCCGAGACGGAGACGCGCCGGCTCTTCGCCATCATCCGCGACCTGCGCGACCGCGGCCACGCCATCCTCTACGTCACGCACCGCATGGACGAGGTCTTCGAAATCTGCGACGCCGCCACGGTGCTGCGCGACGGCCGGCATGTGGTCACCCACGGGACGCTCGCCGACGTCACCCGCGACACATTGGTGCGCAGCATGGTCGGCCGTGAGCTGACCAACATCTACAACTACCAGCCGCGTCCGCACGTGCCCAACGGCCTGGAGGTCCGCAACCTCGAGGGACCAGGCCTGCGACAGCCGGTCTCGTTCAGCGTGGCCCGCGGCGAGATCGCCGGTTTCTTCGGCCTGGTCGGCGCCGGGCGCACGGAACTCATGCGGCTGCTCTGCGGCGCGGTGTCGCCGACCGCGGGCAAGGTGATGGTGCACGGCACGGCGGTGCAGGGTGGCTCGCCCCGCGCCGCCATCCGCGACGGCATCGTCTTCTGTCCCGAGGATCGCAAGAAGGAGGGCATCATTGCGGTCCGTTCGGTGGCGGAGAACATCAACCTGAGCGCCCGGCGCAATCACCTGCGCGGCGGCCTCCTGCTCGACTCCGCTTGGGAACGGACCAATGCCACCGCGCAGATCACCCGGCTGGGCGTGCGCACCGCCTCATCCGCGACCCCGATCGGCCTGCTCTCCGGCGGCAACCAGCAGAAGGCGATCCTCGCCCGGTGGCTCTCGGAACCGGTCCGCGTCGTTGTGCTCGACGAACCGACCCGCGGCATCGACATCGGCGCCAAGAGCGAGATCTATGCGCTCATCCGCGAACTCGCCACCGCCGGCGCCAGCGTCGTCATCGTGTCGAGCGAACTGCCCGAGGTGCTCGGCATCGCCGACCGGATCTTCGTCATGCGCGAAGGCGCGCTGGCGGCCGAGTTTACCCGCGAGCAGGCCACCCCCGAGGCCGTGCTCCACGCCGCCCTGCCGAGCGCCGCGGCGTAAGCCACCATGTTCTTCTATATTGTCATTCTGAGCGCAGCGAAGAATCCAGTGCGAGCTTCACAGCCGTATCGTTCCGGCGAACCACTCTCTGGATTCTTCGCTGCGCTCAGAATGACAAACAGGTGGGCGGGCGCGTCCCTGCGCCCGCCAGCGAACGTCTTGAGGCAAGCGCACGTCAAACGACGCGCAGAGGAACCTGCGCGTCCACCCCTTTTCCCATGAGTTCACCCGCCCTCCCGACCCAGTCCGCCTTCGCCCGCCTGTGGGATTCGGCCGGCATGCTGCTCGTCCTCGCCGGACTCTTTCTCGTCTGCTCGCTCGGCGTGGACAATTTCCTCACCGCCACAAACCTGCGCGGCCTCGCCCTCGCCGTCTCCACTATCGGCATGGTGGCCTGCACGATGATGTTCTGCCTCGCCGCGGGCGACTTCGACCTTTCCGTCGGCTCGGTCGTGGCCTTCGCCGGCGTGCTCGGCGGCACGGTGATGAACGCGACCGGCAGCGTCGGCGCCGGGATCGCCGCCGCCCTCGCCAGCGGGGCGCTCATCGGCCTCGTCAACGGCGTCTTCGTCGCCCGCCTCGGCATCAACGCCCTCATCACCACCCTCGCCACGATGCAGATCGTGCGCGGACTCGGCTTCATCGTGTCCGACGGCCGCGCGGTCGGCATCCGCACCGACGGCTTCTTCGCCCTCGGCAACACCGCCTGGCTCGGCGTGCCGGTGCCGGTGTGGCTGACGGTTGCCTGCTTCCTCGCCTTCGGGGTGCTGCTCAACCTGACCGTCTTCGGCCGCAACGCCCTCGCCATCGGCGGCAACAGGGAGGCGGCCCACCTCGCCGGCGTGCCCGTGGTCCGGGTCAAGGTGATCATCTTCACCCTGCAGGGTCTCGTGGCCGCGTTTGCCGGCCTCGTCCTCGCCGCGCGCATGACCAGCGGCCAGCCCAACACCTCGCAGGGTTTCGAACTCGAGGTGATTTCGGCCTGCGTCCTCGGCGGCGTGTCGCTCAGCGGCGGCGTCGCCCGCATCGGCTTCGTCATCGCCGGCGTGCTCATCATGGGCCTCGTCCAGAACGCCATGAACCTGCTCAACATCCCGCCCTTCTACCAGTACGTCGCCCGCGGCTGCATCCTCCTCGGCGCGGTGATGCTCGACCGGATGAAGCAGCGGGAACTGAGGTGGCCGACGAAGCTGGACCTTTGGTGACAGTAGGAGTAGTGAGGTAGCGGGTAGCGGGCATCCAAACGCCACTCGCTCACGCTCGTGGCTACCTGCCCTTCCTACTCGCTACCCACTACCCGCTACCCGCTACTGCCATCCCATGCTCACCGAACTCAAACGCGAAGCCTACGAGGCCAACCTCGCCCTGCCCCGCCACGGGCTCATCAATCTCACCTTCGGCAACGCGAGCGCGCTCGACCGCGCCCGGGGCATCTTCGCCATCAAGCCCAGTGGCGTTGCGTATGAAGCGCTGAAGCCGGCCGACATGGTGCTCGTCGATCTCGACGGGAAAATTGTCGAGGGGAAGCTCAACCCCTCCTCCGACACGCCCACGCACCGCCGGCTTTTCCTCGCCTTCAAGTCCATCGGCGGCGTGGTCCACACGCACAGCTCGCACGCCACGGCCTTCGCCCAGGCCGGTCGCGCCATCCCGATCTTCGGCACGACGCACGCCGACTATTTCAACGGCGACATTCCGGTCACCCGGCGGATGACCAAGGCCGAGATTGCCGACGCCTACGAATGGAACACCGGCGAGGTGATCGTCGAGGGCTTCAAGCGCAGCCGGCTCGATCCCGTTGATTTTCCCGGCGTGCTGGTCAACCGCCACGCCCCGTTCACCTGGGGCCCGACCGTGGCCAAGGCCGTCGAGGTCGCCGTCGCCGTGGAGTGCATCGCGCACATGGCGCTGATGTCCCTGCAACTCTCGCCCGGGCTGAAGTCCATCGAACCCGAGCTCCTCGCCCGCCATTTCAAGCGCAAGCACGGCCCCGGCGCGACGTACGGTCAGAAGGGTTGATGATCGTTGTAGGGCGGTGATTCCGATCCCCGCCTTTCAACGACAACGAATTTGTTTCGGCCGCCTGTAGGGCCGGACCTTGGTCCGGCCGCGAACGTGATCGCGGCTGCGCCAGCCAAACGAGGCGTCACCAAGGTGACGCCCTACATATTCCAGCCTGGAAATTCAGCGCAAGGTTGCGACCGAGGGCAGTCGCGCTCCCAGGCGGGGATCGGAATCCCCGCCCTACAACAGAACCACCCAAACAGCCCGCGATCAGCGGGCCCCAAGCCAAACGCGGAGGCGATCAGCCGGAGCCGCACTTCGTAGATTTCGCCCATTGGCGAAATCCATCAGCGGTTAAATCCCTCTCCACCCCCGCCCAGTAGCCCGGCTGCACCGGCCTATCACGCCACCGGGTAACCGTCGCCCCGCCCACGCCCCGGGTTGCCTCGCTCCCGGCTTCCCGCCATATCCGGTCTCACCCGGACGCGCGCTCGAACGCGCTCCCGCCCCTTCCCCATGAGCATGTTCAACACCGTCGGCCGCAGCGTGGACCAGGCTGCGCGCAAGGAAAACACGCGGCGCAAACTCGAGCGCATGAACAAGGCCCTGCACCACGAGGAACCCGATCGCGTGCCGATCAGCGATTTTTTCTGGGGCAGCTTCACCAAACGCTGGCAAAAGGACCTCGGGCTCCCCGCCGACGCCAGTCCGTATTACCACTACGACCTCGATTGGATCGTCACGATCCCGAACATGGACCCGTGGATCCGGCCGTTCGCCACGCTGCAGGAATCGCCGGAGGAGGTGACGGTCAAGACGGGCTTCGGCGCGATCATGCGCAAGCACTTCTCCCTGCCGATGCCCGAGATGAGCGCCTGGGAAACCGACACGTTTGCAAAGCTCCAGCAGGCCGTCTTCGACCCGCCCGACGACCCGCGGCGCTTCTTCAGCGCGGGCGACAACCAGATCGCCGGCGTCGGCGACGGTTTCGAGCGCAACTCCCCGCCGTGGATCGACTCGGTGCGCTCCCTGTGGCCCGACTTCCCGGTCTATGGCAGCATGATCGAGGTGAGCGAATGCCTCACGCGGCTCATCGGCCAGGAGAACGCGCTGATGTGGATGGGCGAATACCCCGACGAGATGGGCGAGGTCATCAACCGCCTCGGCGCCTACTACGTCGCGATGGCGAAGGCCGAGATCGCCGCGGGCGGCGGCCTGCTGGACGGCTTCGTGATCTGGGGCGATGTGGCCTACAAGAAGGGCATGTTCTTCTCGCCGGCCTACTGGCGGAAATACTTCAAGCCCTGGGTCGCGCAGATGACCGCCGCCGCGCACGCGGCCGGCCTGCCCGTCATCTACCACGGCTGCGGCAACGTGCACGCGATCATCCAGGATTACGCCGAGATCGGCGTCGACGCCTACAACCCGCTCGAGGCGAAGGCCGGCATGGACGCCGTGGACCTGCGCCGCAATTACGGCCACCGCCTCGCCTTCTGTGGCAACAGCAACGTGCAGGTCTGGGAAAGCGGCGACCGCGCCGCCATCCGCCGCGAAGTGCTGCGCAAACTCAACGCCGGCAAGGGCGGCGGCCTGATCTTCCAAAGCGACCACTCGGTCAGCAGCGGCGTTTCCGGCCAGACCTACGACTACATCGTGCAGCTCGTCCGCGAATACGGCCGCTACCCGCTCAAGCTCGAAGAGTTTGACGAAGCCCTTTGATCCCAATCCCCTACCAATCATGAAACGCTACGGCATGGTCCTCGCCCTCCACCCCGAGAAGGTGGCCGAATACAAAAAGCTCCACGCGGCCGCCTGGCCGGACGTGCTCCGCATGATCAAGGAGTGCAACATCCGGAACTACTCGATCTACCTGCGCGTCCTCGACGACGGCCAGCCCTACCTCTTCAGCTACTTCGAATACATTGGCAGCGATTTCGCCGCCGACATGGCCCGCATGGCGGCCGACGAGACGACGCAGCGCTGGTGGGCCTTCTGCAAGCCCTGCCAGAAGCCCCTCTCCAACCGCGCCCCCGACGAATGGTGGAGCAGCATGGAGGAAGTTTTCCACACGGATTGAGGAGACGGGGGAAACCACACAACGTTTAACGTTCAACGCTTAACGCTTAACGCTGAATGCTGAATGCACCCGGTGAGTAGGAGCCTGCTGGCGTCACCCGTCACCCTTCGAAGGGCACCATGAAGCGGTTAAAGTTCATCTTCATCACCTGTTCAGTCGGCGAGGATTTCTTTCGCCCGGTGCAGCAGGGCATGCGGGATGCCGCCGCCCTGCTGGGCGTGGATTGCGCGTTCATCGGCACCGAGGACGTGGACCTTGAGGCCCAGGCCGGAATGGTCCGGCAAGCCGTCGCGGACGGATACGACGGCATCGCCCTGAACATCATTCACCCAACCGCGTTCAACCCGGTCATGGCTGAGGCCCGGGCGGCCGGGATTCCCATCGTCGCCTTCAACGTGGACGCGACCTTCGGCCAGGGTCCGCACCTCAGTGCGGTTCACCAGGATCTCTACCAGGCCGGCCGGTCCGTCGGCGAACGGGCCGCCCAGGCCCTGCCCGACAATGTCAAGGTGCTCATGACCGTCCACTCCGAGGGCATTTCGGCCCTTGAGGACCGCTTGCGGGGCATGCAGGACGTCCTCCGGGAGAAACGAAACGCGCGTTGGACCATCGCGGTTACCGGCATCCATCCCGAGGGCGCGGCAGACGTGATCGCGCGTGCCCTCGCCGCCGATCCGGAGATCACCGCCGTCCTCGCCACCGGCCAGGCCGACACCCAGGGCGCGGGCTGGGCCGCCGAACGCGTTGCGACAGCCGCGAGGCCTTATGTCGCCGGCTTCGATCTCTCCCCGGAAATCCTCCGCATGGTCAAAAGCGGAGCCATCGCCTTCACCGTCGACCAGCAGCCCTATGTCCAGGGATTCTATCCCGTCCTCCAGCTCGCGCACTACCTCCGGTACGGCCTCCGGCCTTCGAGGGTTGATGCCGGTGCCACGATCATCTCCAGCGCGGACGTGGAGCGGGTGACACGGCTCAGCGCCGAGGGCTATCGGTAGGAGGTCGCAGGAACGACGATTCAGTCTGCGCTGAACTGCCTCGAGGGCTGCGAAACCGAAAACTGCTTCCGGTAGGCCGCCAGCTTGCTGGCGCTTTCAGCGCGGGAGCAAGCTCCCGGCCTGCTCGCCGACTGCATCATTCCGGGTAAGCGTTGCGCCGCCCCCATCCCTACCCGCGCTGCACCAGCCGCACCATGGTCTCGTAGTTCGCCAGCGTGGTGGGCGTGATGGTGCGGCCGTAGGGTCCGGCGGACGGCAGCAGGACGAAACCGCGACCCTCGCCCGCCGTGCCGTCGCGCAGCGACTGCGCCACGACCCGTTCGAATTGCGGCGGACTCAGGTTCTCGATGTCGGAGACTTCCAGGTTGCCGAAGAGGACGAGATCCTTGCCGTAATCACGCCGCACCTCGGCGAGCGTGATGTCTCCCTGGGGCGGCGGCTCGATGGGATCCGTGGCCGTGGCGCCCATCTTCACGAAGTGCGGGAGGAGATTCCGGATGCGGCCGTGACAGTGGACCCGCGCAAACCCGCCGTAACGCTGGACCAGCTCCACCATCGGCCCGGTGTAGCGGCACACGTATTCCTCGAACAGCCGGTTGGGCAGGAACGGCTCCGAGGCATATTCCGGCCCGTAGATGCGCCAGAGGTGGCCGGGAAACTCGCGGGCCACGATCTCGGTGCGGCGGTGCAGCACGCGCGCGAATTTCTCCAGCAGGCGGTGAAACAGGGCGGGCTCGGTGAACGCGATGACCACGTAGTCCTCCATCGAGAACAGGGCGGCCGCGAGGCAGATCGGATCCGGCGTGTCCACCATCACGATGCCGCGGTCGCCGACCCGTTGGTCGGCCGCGAACAGGCCGCTCACATCGATCTCCTCGGCGAAGGCCTCGTCCGGGATTTCCAGGTAGGCCTTCAGGTCATCCACGTCCTTGAGGAGATGCTCGGTCACCCAGAGCGTGTTCACCTCGCGATCGCGGCGCGTGAGCGAAGTGAGAGTACGGCCGGCCACGCGGGCCGTCGTCCGCGTCAGCCGCGACCCGCCCTCCTCGCTGGTTTCCGTGGTGAAGTACGGCGTGGACGCCTGGCTCAGCGCCGGAGTCCGCATGCAAATCAAGTCGGTCTGCTCCTCCGCCAGTTTCAGCAGCGGCCGCCACGACGGGTCGTTGTAGATGTTGAACGGGTCCGGATCGCCTGCATCGATGTGGAAGCCGCCGATCTCGTAAAAACTGACCGCCGGCCGGTCCACGGGCCGGCCCTGCAGCGTGGCCATCAGCCGTTCGCGCCGGGTCATGACCTCATCCCAATGCGCCGGTGCACCGGTTGAGGCAACGGATTTAGCGGTCGCGACGGCGGAGATTAGCGCGGGCGTCCGACAAAATCAGGAAGCTAATGACCGGACGAACGCTCAACGTTTAACGTTTAACTTTTAACGCTCAATTTGGCCGGGTGGCTACGAGCGTAAGCGAGTGGATCACACGCTGCGTACGCCAAGCCTCCACTCGCTCACGCTCGTAGCCACCCGGCAGGTCCGTACTTGAGCGTTAAAAGTTAAACGTTGAGCGTTATCCGCCAACCACCGCGCGCTCCATGTACTCCCGGAAGAGCCGCATGTAGATCCGGTAATTCTCCAGCGACACTTCCGGCGGCGTCTGGTGATCCACCGACGGGATGTAGCCGCCCGAACGCATCACCGGGAGGAGCCGCTCGAATTCCGTCCGCATCGCGGCCTCGCCGCGCGACATCACGAGTTTGTCGTAGCCGCCCATCATGATGAGCCGCGGGTGCAGCTGCCGCAGCTTCACCACATCCACCCCGGCCTGGCGCTCGAGCGGGTACACGCCCTCGATGCCGGCGTTGAACAGCCAGGGGATCATCGTCGTCACGTCGCCGTCCGTGTCCACGAGCACCTTCACGCCGTGCCGCTTGATGGCCGGCGCCGTGCGGCGGTAGTACGGCAGGAGAAACTCGTCGAAGCACGCCCGCGAGAGCATGGGGCCGTGGTTGTAGGACATGTCCTCCGCAAAGCCCACCATCTCGGGCCGCAGGACCTCGCAGATGGCGTCGATCATCCGGCAATTGAAATCGGCCAGGTCGCTGTTCATGCGGTGCATCAGTGCCGGCTGGTCATAGAAGGCCAGCATGTGCGGCTCGATGCCGAAGAGCTTGCGGGGAAACCAGAAATACCCGTCGAGCCACACGCGGATCGCGATTTCACCCCGATCGTGCCGGGGCTGCTGTTGCCGCGCCACCCTGACCGCCTCGGCGATCATCGCCTCGGTGAACAGATAAGGTCGCAGCGCTTCGTAGGAAGCCTCGTCCGTCACGGTCGGCGCAACCTCGGGGGGTGTCTCCGACGGTCCGGCCCCCGCCCCGATGAGCACCAGTGGGTCGAGGTCGAAGTAGGCCAGCGATCGGTCCCAGTCCAGCTCCGGCGGCATGCCCTCGGTCTTCCAGCGCTTGATCGTGAGATCCCACCACGCGGCCCATTCGACGAGCGGCAGGCGGTCGTCGCATTTCTGAAAGTTAAGCGTGCGGATGAATCTTTCGCGGGGAGTCATGTCAGCAACTGTAGGGCGGGGTCTCCGAACCCCGCCTTTCGTAGCTACGAGCGTGAGCGAGTGGACAAGCCCCCACTCGCTCACGCTCGTAGCTGCCATCCAAACATGGCGGGGTTCGGAGACCCCGCCCTACATCAATCCGCAGGACGGCATTCATTTTGGGCACCCCTCACCAGCGCTCGATGCGCTTCAGCACGGCCTTCTCCGCCTCCGGCGCGACACCGAGGCAGAGGAAGACGCCTTCGCGCGGCATGCAGTCCATGAACTCGTCGAGCTCCTCGATCGGCACATCCACCAGCACGGATTTCCCGGCGGCGAGAATGCGCTTGAGCAGCGGCACCCACTGGATGATCGGCCAGTCCACGCCCAGGCCCTGCACCCACTGGATCGCCTGGATGCCCGGGTGCGCGAGGATCTGGTCGAGGTGATTCGCCACCCCCTTGCCATCCACATGGTAGATCGCGTGGTCCATGCCCGCCATCTCGCGGGGCAGGTTTGCCAGCGAGAATTGCTCGAAGTACGGCGTCGAGATCATGCACGAGACGTCGCAGCTCGGGATGTGCAGGCGGCCGGCGCAGGGGAGGTTCATCCACGTGCCCGAGGGCTGGCCCGCCGCCTTCAGCATGGCGTCGAAGTGGCCGAAGATTTTCTGGAAATCGCGCACGGACAGCTCCGAGAGCTGCGCCAGCTTCTCCGGCTCCTCCGCCATCGCGAGGAAGAGGTTGTCCATGCCGCACCACGCCGCCACGCAGTCGAGGTTGGGATGAAAATCGGAGTAGCCCACCCAGTACCTGTCGCCACCGCGGGCGATCGCCGCGCGGGTGAGTTCCTCGAGCTTGCGAAAATAGACACTCTGGAACGGATCGCCGCCAATGGGCGACAGATCGTCGAGATCGGACACGACGGCCTCATACCACGAGGTGACCTCGCTGTATTCGAGCCGGCCGCCGTAGAACGCCGAATAGACGCTGGGGCCGAGATTGGGCCAGAACATCGGAAAGGTCTCCGCGACCCATTCCTTGCCGGCGATCGACTGCTCGAAACTCGTGACCTGGTACTCCACATCGAACCAGCGCGCCTCGAGCGAGGGCCAGCGCTTCCGGTCGAGCGCCTCGCCGGCCTCGAACTGGGCGTTGTGCTTGTAGAAGCGCACCGGCGGCCGGTCGATGACGCCTTGCTGCCACCAGGCCTCGATGCGTTCCACACAGCGGGCGTAGTCGGGTTTGGTGGCGAGCGGGGTAAGCTGGTTCCGGAAAACAGGCGGCGGGGTTGGGGGCGACATGGGGATAAAACGCTGGGAATGGGGCAATGACGACCGGCCTGCCGAGGGTGCAAGTGATGCCGGCAAAGGTCGAGAGCGCGGGTCCGGAATAAGGCGGGATGGAGCAGTGGTTGCACCCGCTAATGGGGCGGGGTTGCCCAGCAGTCAGGCGTCCCGTGGCTACGAGCGTGAGCGAGTGGAGGCTCGGTAAAAGGGATTAAGCGCAAAGACGCAAAGACACGAAGGATTGAGCAAAGAAGATCCGGCCTTTGCGCAATCTTGGCGTCTTCGCATCTTTGCGCTTAATCCGCTCTCCCGCCATCTATTCCATTGCCTGCCCGGGGGGAGGTTATAGACTGTGGGTTCTCCCAAACGTTTGTTCCCCCATGAACAACCCCATATCCGCCCTGCTTGATCTCAAGGAGTCAGCGATTCATACCGTGCCCCCGCACGCCACGGTGTTCGAAGCCGTGCAAAAGATGGTTGCCGCCCGCATCGGTGCCGTGCTCGTCGTGGAAGGCGAGAGCCTCGTCGGCATCTTCTCCGAACGCGATGTGCTGGTCCGCGTCGTCAGCCTGCACCGCGATCCCCTGACAACCCCGGTCGCCCACGTGATGACCATCGACCCGGTGACGATCGATGCCTCCACCACGGTGGAGGAGGTGCTCGATCAGCACAGCGGGAAGGAATTCCGCCACCTGCCGGTGCTGGAGGACGGCCGCCTGGTGGGCATGGTATCCGTCCGCGACATCCTGCGCTGGGTCGCCCAGAGCAGCAACACCCGCGTGGAATAATCCGGAGTTTTTAACCACGGATTACACGGATGGCACGGATCGGAATTCCTATTCAATCGCCACAAGAGGCTCATAAAGCACAAAAGTAACCGATCCTTTTAACAGGAGGTAGCAGAGGGTGCAGAGATCGGAATCACGCCTCTGTTTTCTATGTTTGCTCCTGCGACAAGGCCCGATCGTCCTGTGCATTTTGAGCCTTCTGAGGCCAATTCAGTCTGATCCGTGAAATCCGTGGTTAAAAAATCCGGCGGATTGCGCGCTGATAAGCGTCATTAGCCGGGTGCAAACCCGCCGGCGTGGGAGAGGCGCGTCTCGCCTTGCCCTTTCGGGCGGACCAGACTGAGGGAAGCCCGACTATGAACCGAAAACTAAGCTTCACCCTGACGGAGGAAACCAATCCGCTGCGGACACGTTCCATCGTGGACCTGTGCGACTATCTCACCGACAAGCTGCTGGTCCCCCGCTTCGCCGCCAGCGGAGCGAAATGGCGCAAGGAGTACATGGACTTCTTCACCTTCGACAACACCTGCGATCCGCTGCAGCCCACCGGCACGATCTATTTCCACGTACCGCCCCTCTTCGCCGGTTGCGCCGCCTCCCTGGAGCGCGCCGTGATCGACGAACTCGCGAAGCTCGGCATCAAGGTCGGCAACATTACGGTGGAATTTACGCCGCCCGGTCACCCCATCGTCATCCTGCGCATTCCGATCGTCGAGAATCCCACGGCGCTCCTCCAGCCCCCGGAGGTCAACATGAGCCGTACCCGCGGCACCGTGGTCCTGCGCGATCTGCTCCATTACCAGCCGGTCAACGGCCGCTACGAATTCACCGCCGATGACGTCCTCAAGCGCGTGGCGGAAGTCACCGAGCAGCGCATCGCCACCTGCACGGCGAGCCCGGTCCGCGAAGCCCACTCCACCACCGGCGTGAAGCGGCTGCCGAGTCCGGTGAGCACGGGCGCCGTGCGCCGCTGCCTCGAGGAAGTCCGCCTGTTCGCCCATTGGGCGCTCGAGCACCACTACCACCGCCTCGCCGCGGTGTGAGGTTCAGATGTAGGGCGGGGTCTCCGAACCCCGCCTGGGACGGGCTTTCCGGCACAATCCCAATCTTTCTCGTTCTCTTTATCATTCTCTTTCTCGAGCCTTGGAGAATGGCGATTGATTGCGACCGAGGACGGTCGCGCTCCCAGGCGGGGATCGGAATCCCCGCCCTACATCCACGACCGCGCCAATTTCACCACGCGCTCCGCGGCCTCCGGCACAGCCTGTGCAACGGCCGTGGTGAGCTGCGTGCCCAGCGTGTAGGGATCCGCCACTTCGATCGCAAAGATTCGCACCCGCCGCGGCATCGCCAGTCCGAGCGTGGCCCCGAGCGCCAGGGTTTCGCCCACGCCCACAAAGTGCGGCGATGTCGCCGTCACCTGGGGCAGATCGTCGGGACCGATTTCATGCACCTGCCCCGGCGGCACGCAGCCCGTCTGCACCGCATCCACCAGAATCAGGCTCCCGCAATCCACGATCTCATCGAGCAGCGTCAGGCCCATCTCCGTCGTCTCCCGCACCGCGATGCCGGGTGTGTCACCGAGCCGCCTCCGCACTTCCCGGGCCACGAGCAGTCCGACGGCATCGTCGGTCAGGATGTCGTTGCCGAGACCGAGCACCAGGACGCGGCTTGAGACTGACACCGTTGAAGAGGTTGTCGGCATCGTGGCGTTAGAGGCGTCACCAAGGTGACGCCCTACAGGTTCGGATGTAGGGCCGGACCTTGGTCCGGCCTGTTCGACCGGCCAAACCTCCCCCGCTGTTTTCATTCCTGCACCAGCTCCCGCACGAGCTGCCGGTTGTGGTCATGGATCCTGACCTTCAGCGGGAGGTGCCCGGGCAGCGAGTGGGTCGCGCAGCCGAGACAGGGATCGTAGGCGCGGAAGGCCATCTCGACCTTGTTGAGCAGTCCTTCCGTGACGTGGCCGGCCTTGATCACACCCTTGGCCGCGCGCTCGACGCTCATCGCGATGCGCGCGGCGTTGTTGCCGGTGGCGACGATGAGGTTCGCGCTTTTGATCACGCCGCGTTCGTCCGTCTGGTAATCATGGAACAGCGTGCCGCGCGGGGCCTCGACGACACCGATGCCGGTCCGCGGCACCGCGGTCGGGATCCGGCGGACCTCCGCGCTCGTGATTTCCGGGTCGTTGACCAGCTCGACCATCCGCTCGGCCGCGTAGAGCATCTCGACGACCCGGGCCCAATGGTTGGCCAGCGTGTGGTGCACGGGCTTGCCGCCGAGCACCTTGAAGAATTCCTCGTAGGCCGCCTGCGCCAGCGGCGTGGCCATGCCGTCGGCCACGTTGAGCCGGGCGAGCGGGGCGACGGAGTAGATGCTCGTCTCCGGCCCCTCGGTGAAGCCATGCCAGCCGCGCTGCTTCAGGAAGGTGAACTTCATGTAGCTCCACGGCTCGACGTGCTCCGCGATGTAGTCCCGATAATCCTGCGCCGCGAAGGTGCATACCTCGCGCCCGTCGCAATCCACCACGCGCAGCCGGCCGTCGTAGAAGTTCACGCGGTTCTGCGCGTCCACCATGCCCAGGTAGCAGGTGCGGTGCGTGTAGGCGTCGGAGGTGATGAGCTTCACGTAGTCCGGATTGCCGAGCACGAGCTGGTGAAAGATCTCCAGCGTCCATTGCGCGAAGCCCACCGCGTCCTGCGCGAGCTGGCGGAACTGGGGCAGATCGGCCGCGTTGAGCGGCTTGCTCACGCCGCCGGGCAGGCCGAGGACGGGATGCACGACCTTGCCGCCAAAATAGGCGATGAGATCGCGCAGGCGGCGCCGCGTGGCGATGACCCGCTTGCCGGCCTCGACGCCGACCTTGCCGATCACCCCCAGGATGTTGCGCTCCGCGGGCGGGGCCTCGGGGCCGACGATGAAGTCCGGGCCGCCGAGGATGAACACGTGCAGCGCGTGATCCTCCAGCATGAAGGTGTTGTAGACCAGCTCGCGGATTTTCCGGCCGGCGGAGGTCGGCTCGATCTGATAGAGGGCATCGAGCGCCTTGGCCGAGGCCATGTGGTGGGCGGTCGGGCAGACCCCGCAGATGCGGCTGGTGATCTGCGGCATGTCCTCCGCGGGACGCCCGCGGCAGAAGACCTCGAAGCCCCGCAGCTCCGGCACCTGGAGATAGGCGCGCTCCACGTCGCCCTTGTCATCGAGGTAGATGTCGATCTTGCCGTGCCCCTCCAGCCGCGTGATCGGGTCGATCGTGATGTTGCGCCGCTGGGCGGCCGTCGCCGCGTTGGCGCGGAGGTTGCCGGCGTTGAAGAGCTTTTGGGTGGTTTCGTCCATGGCGCGAGGGGGCTTGGCTTGAAGGTAGGAGCGAGCTTGCTCGCGATTGGGTGCGCTGAATCGCGAGCAAGCCCGCTCCTACATTAGGCAGTGAGGTTCAGGCATGCGGCAGGTCCACCCGGCGGCGGAGGAGGCTGGACGGCAGACCATAGCGGTAGAAGGTGCCGACCGGATCCGGGATGCCCTGCAGCACGGGATTGATTTCCTCCTCGGTCCTGCCCGCGACGTTGGCGCAGAGGGAAGAGAGGATCTTCGCGCCCTGGTCGCGCACCCGCGAGGTCGGACCGAAGCAGCCGGTGCAAGGCATGTTGCCGCAGGTGCACTGGGCGCCGCAGCCGCTGCGCGTCGCCGGGCCCATGCAGACGACCCCTTGCGTGAGGAAGCATTTGTCCGGATCGAGCAATTGCTCGTGCGGACGATGGAACGCGGTGAAGGCCACGTCCGCCGGCTTGGTGGCCTTGCGCGGACACTCCTCGCAAAGCGCGGTGTCGGGCGCCAGCACGGAGCCCTTGGGCGGGAGGTTGCCGCTGAGCAGCGCGGCGAAGGCGGCCTTGGTCAGGTTCGGCGTCGGCGGGCAGCCGGGAATGTAGAAATCCACGTCCACCACCTGGTCCAGCGTGCGCACGACATGCCGCAGCTCCGGCAGATGCGGCGAGCGGCCGTCCTCGGTGAATTCCAGCTGCGGCCGTGTCTTTGCCTCGTTCACGACCGTCGGCGCATCCTCATAGTTGAAGCGGAGGATGTCCTCGCGGTCGAACTGGTTGGCCAGGCCGGGGATGCCGCCCAGGTGCGCGCACGCCCCGTAGGCGATCAGGTACTTGCTCTTCCGCCGCAGCAGCACCGCCATCTCCTCCTGCTCCGACGAGCGGATGGCGCCGTTGAGCAGCGTCGCGGTGATCTCGCCGTCGGCGAGGGCCTCAAGGTCGTGGTACTTGAAATCCAGCGCCACCGGCCAGAGCACGATGTCCACCTTCTCGACCACGCCGAGGATGTCCTCGGCGAGATCCACGACGGTCTCCTCGCAGCCGCCGCACGAGGCGCACCAGTAAAAGGCGACTTTGGGTTTAGACATGGGCCACCTCCGCTTCGGTTTCGGCCGCGACCTTCGCCTGCGCCTCGCGCGCGAGCGCGATCACTTCCTGATCCCAGTCCGTGAACTTCCCGGGCAGATCGAGGGGACCGAGCGCCTGCAGTTGTCTGGTCATCTCGTTGATGACACTCTTCACCCGCTCGCCCTCGGCGGCGGAAATCCATTCCAGCCGCACGCGCGGGGCCGCGATGCCGAGGTCGCCCAGCATGCGCTGCAGCAGGCGGTACCGGCGGAGCATCTTGTAATTGCCCTCGACGTAGTGGCAGTCGCCCGGATGGCAGCCGCCGATGAGGACGCCGTCGGCACCGCGGCGGAGCGCCTCGAGGATGAACTGGGGATCCACGCGACCCGAGCACATGAGGCGGATGACGCGCACGTTCGGCGCGTACTTCAGCCGCGACACCCCGGCGAGGTCGGCCGCGGTGTAGGTGCACCAGTTGCAGAAGAACGCGACGATGCGGGGCGTCCACGCGTGGTCGGTCGAGGTTCATAGGTACGCCGCCAGCAGTCCGGCGATCTCGCTGAACACCTCGTCGTCCTCGAACAGGTGCTGGCCGATCGAGCCCGACGGGCACGAGCCGACGCAGGTGCCGCAGCCCTTGCACAGCGCCTCGTTGATCACGGCCTTGCCGGTGGCCTCGTCGAAGGCGATGGCGGTGTACGGACAGAGCGGGATGCAGGACTTGCAGCCGGAACAGTCGTCCAGGATGTAGGCCGTGTTGGGCTCCTGCATGATGAAGCCGCGGTCGATGAGCGCGAGCGCCTCGGCGGCGGCCGCCCCGGCCTGGGCGACGGTGTCGGGGATGTCGCGCGGCCCCTGGCAGCAGCCCGCGATGAAGACGCCGTCCGTGAACGTGTTCACCGGCGCGAGCTTCGGGTGCCGCTCGAGGAAGAAGCCCTCGGTGCCGCAGCTCATGTTGAACAGGCGGCGCACGTCCTGCGCGTCGGCGTGCGGCTCCAGGCCCGTGGCCAGCACGACCATGTCCACCGGGATGCGGCGCACGACGCCGGCGAGCGTGTCCTCGACGCGGATGACAAGCTTGCCCTCCTCCTCGGGGATCATGGCCCAGTCGGTCACCTCGCCCACCCGGCCGCGGATGAAGTGCACGCCCTCCTCGTTCAGCTTGTCGTAGAACTCCTCGTAGCCCTTGCCGGGGGCGCGGATGTCGATGTAGAAATTGTAGAGCTCGGCGCCGGAATGCTCCTTGAGCAGGTGCGCGAGCTTCATCGAGTACATGCAGCAGACGCGCGAGCACCAGCGGTTGGTCTTCTTGTCGCGCGAGCCGACGCAGTGGATGATGGCGATGGCCGAGGGACGCCGGCCGTCGCGCAGGATCACCTCGCCGGCGGTGGGGCCGGAGGCGTTGACGAGGCGCTCGACCTCGAGCGCGGTGTACACGTTGGGATAGGTGCCGTAGCCGTACTGCGGCACGCGCCGGACGTCGAAGGGCTTGAACCCGGTGGCGACGATGATGGTGCCGACCTGGATTTCCTTCACCTCCTCCTTCTGCGTGAAATCAATGGCCTTGCGGTCGCCGCAGGCCTCGACGCAGGTCTTCTTGCAGCGGTCGGTGAGCACGCCGCGCTTGAAGTTCAGGCACACCTGCGGGTCGATCAGCACGACCTGGGGCGTCGCCTGCGGGAAGGGAATGTGGATCGGCTTCCGCTTGCCGAGGCCCTCGTTGAACTCGTCGGGGAACTTCGCCTCCTTGTAGATGCAGTTGCCGATGCACTCCTGGCAGCCGGTGCAGAGGTCCTCGTTCACGTAGCGCGGCCGGCGGCGGACCTTGACGGTGAAGTTGCCCACGAAGCCGTCGACCTGCACGACGTCGGAATAGCTCCAGAGCGTGATGTTGGGGTGCGAGCCGACCGCCGACATCTTGGGCGTGAGGATGCAGGCCGCGCAGTCGAGGGTCGGGAAGGTCTTGTCGAACCGCGCCATGTGACCGCCGATCGACGGTTCGCGTTCGACGAGCCACACGTGCTTGCCGGCCTGCGCGAGCGTCAGCGCCGCGTGGATGCCCGCGATGCCGCCGCCGACCACCAGCACGGCGGGATTGATCGGCACCTGCCTCTCCGGCAGCGCCCGGGCCAGCGTGGCGCGGCGGATCGCGGCGCGCGCGAGCGCCTTCGCCTTGGCGGTGGCCTCCTGGCGGTCGGTGTGCACCCACGAGTCGTGCTCGCGGATGTTGACCATGTGGAAGAGATAGGGGTTGAGCCCGCCGGCGGCGACGGCCGCACGGAAGGTGTGCTCGTGCAGGAGCGGCGAGCACGAGGCGACGACGACGCGGTTGAGCTGGAATTCCGCAATGTCCTTCTGGATCAGCTCCTGCCCCGGATCGGAGCACATGTACTTGTAATCCCGCGAAAGCACCACGCCCGGGAGCCGGCCGACGTAGCCGGCGACCTCCGGACAATCCACCATGCTGGCGATGTTGTGCCCGCAGTGGCACACGTAGAAGCCGATCCGGATTTCGGGATTTAGTTGGACCATGGGGAGAGTTGGGGCTGGGACGGGGTTCCGGCCGAGCGTGAGGTGGGCGTGCGGCGGGGGGGCCGGCCGCCAGCGGAACGGCACGGCGGCGCGCTGCAGGCCGAGTTGCTTTTCGGGCAGGCCGAACGCCAGTCCCATCAACTGCGAGAAATAGACGGTCGGCACCACCACCTCGCCATACTCGCTCCGCACCTGGGCATGGTACGCGTCGAGGTTGAACTGGCAGAGCGGGCACACGGTCGCGATGCAGTCGGCGCCGCGCTTCCGGGCCTCGTTGTGCAGGATGTACACCATGCGGATGCCGGCCGCGGGCACCGTGCCGGTGAGGCTGCCGCCGCAGCACTTGGTCTTGAGCGGATAGCGCACGATGGTGGCGCCCAGCGCCTCCAGCAACCGGTCCATGGACGTGGGATTGTACTGGTCGTCGAACGTCGCGTACGGCCGCACGATCTGGCAGCCGTAATAGGTCGCGACCTTCAGGCCCTTCAGCGGCTGCGTGACCTTCTGCCGGATGGCTTCGATGCCGATGTCGTTGAGCAGGATGTCCAGCGGATGCCGGACCGCCGTGTCCCCGGCGTAGGACAGGCCCACGGCCGCCAGCGCCCGGTCGATCGTTGCCTTCATCGCCGGATAGTCGTGGAAGTAGTGCTTGGTCTTGTTGAGCACCAGGTAGCACGCGGCGCACGGCGCCATGAGTTGTCCGCGGCCGCTCTGCTCGGCGAGCGCGAGGTTGCGGGCCGCCAGGACGCAGGCCTTCGCCTCGTCCACTGCCATGTAGGCGGTGGCGCCGCAGCAGTTCCAGTCGTCCAGTTCCACCAGCTCGACGCCCAGGTGGCGCATGACGGGCAGGAGCGATTCCTCATAGGCGCGGCCGAGGCCCTTCAGCGAACAGCCCGGAAAATAGGAGAGTTTCATGGCGCGGGTCCCGGCGGGTGATCGACGGCATCGAGCATCTTCGCGATGTCGCCGTGGTGTTTGATCCGCTCGGTGAGGAGGGAGAAGCGGCCGGTGCGCATGAGGTCGAGGCCCAGCCGCCAGTTGCCGAGCGCAGCCAGCCAGTCGGTCTTCAGGAACAGGCGGATGACGAGCACCAGTTCCGTGATGCGGCCATGCTTGCGCACCATGCGGGTGAACTCATGGGCCAGCACCGGGATCGGGAAACGCCGGGGGTAGATGCCCGCGGAGATCGCCCGCTGCTTGAGCTCATACATGATGTCCGTGATGCGGATCTGCTGCGGGCACTCGACCGTGCAGGAGTAGCAGGAGGCGCAGAGCCAGATCGTGTGGCTGCGCAGCACCTCGTCGCGGAAGTCGGCCCGCGTCAGCGCCATCACCTGCCGCGGCGAATGGTCCATGTAGATGCTCAGGGGGCAGACCCCGGAGCAGGTGCCGCACTGGATGCAATTCTCCAGCTGTTCGCAGCCCGGCACGCTCATCACCTCGCGGCCGAAGCCGACGCGGCGGTCGGATTCGTACTTGATGGTCCGCTCGATTCTCAGGGGCGACCGCCGGTGGTCCCTGGCGTCCCGCGCATCGGACCGGTCCTGCGCCGTCTGGCCAACGGTGTCCAAGGAGGCAGCTGAGGAAGGTTTCATCGGCTATTCCTTGGTCGGGGCCTGGGCGGCAGCGGGGGCGCGAATCAGGGGCGCTTTATTTCAGGGGCGGGGAGTATCGGTGGCTGGAAACAGGGGGGTGGTTGAAGTGCTTCGAAAATCGGAATGGGCGCATGGAATAACGCCCGCCAACATCAAGGTAGCTGCCGCAGAGTCCGGGTCAATGGGCAACCCCTTGACTCAAATCTATTAGCCCGACTGCGGTCATGAAATCAGTCCCGTAATGAACGCGGATGAAAACGGATTGATTTGCAGGGTGGGGTCTCCTCCTTCGACGGACCTACGGAGGACAAGTCCGAACCCCGCCTGGGAGCGCGACCGCCCTCGGTCGCAATCTCACGCCCGGCCCCAAGGCAGGAGAAAGATTGGGAGAACGAGAAAGATTGGATTCTAGAGTGGGAATGAGAGGCGGGTTCGGTGACCCCGTCCCTCAATCGACAGCAATGCGGTACAAGTACGCGTTCGCCGTCCAGTCGTGCTCTGCGTCCTTGGAGAATTCGCTGAAGCGGGTGAGGTTCAGGAGGATTTCGCCGGTCTCACGGTCTTCCCGCGTGGACGGACTCGAGAGTTGGAGCGCGGAAGTCTCATGCGCGGCACAGTCGTCGACCACGCGGATGCCGGCCTTGTTCAGCAGGCCGGTGCGCCGGTCCACCTCCCCCATGATGAAGGGAAAACGCGGCCGGTTGCCGGTTGGATTGACGGGGGAAATATTGCCGAACCAGAAAAGCCGGCCGGAGGAATGTGCGAACAACTGGGACGAAGCCGCCGGTGAAAAGAAGCTTTCGCCATTCGTGTAAGTCCAGGGCTCTGGTTTGGTCCACGTCCGCCCCTCGTCGCTCGAATACGTCGCCCAGCGACGTCCGGGCAGAGCGGGCTTCCGGTCGTTCGATCCGCGCAGCACCATCAAAATGCGACCGTCGGCGAGGACGCCCAAGGTGGGCTCGTCCATCCCACGGGTCGAGAGGTTTGGATCCACCTTGACGAGCTGCGACAGCTCCCACTCCAGATGGCGGCCACCCGCCGCCCACCGGCCGCGCAGGACGGCGGCATCGCTGTAGGTGTAGCCGCCGCCCGGATTGAAGTAATTTCCATCGGGACCGGCGGGCGCAATGATCACGGGGACGAGCAACGTGCCATCCGCCAAATAAATCGGCCGCGACGCATGGTCGCCAATCATGAATCCCGTATGGCCCCGCCGCACGCCAGGCAGGGGATGGTCGGCGTTGAATTCATCACCCCGGTGGATGATCTGGTCATTGGCGTACCAAGTCATCCCGCCATCCTCCGACACCCGGCAATAGACGACCCACTGCCGGAAACCCTCCAGCGGATCGTCGGTGGGCAGGATCGCCTCCAGGTAAAAATTCAGCAGCCGGCCGGTGGCCGGGTCCAACACGCAACCCCGCATGGCCCGGCGCAATTTGCCCGACGGCCGGAGTCCAAAGGTCGCCACCTGTTCCCCGTTGGTCCAGGTGCGGCCGTTGTCGTTCGAATACCGGAAGTCGGCGACCTCCACGGTGTCGGAACGCATCATGTGCTCATGGATGGACAGGAGGTCGAGACCCTTGGGCCGCGTATAAAAGCTCGAGGCAATCACCGTCACACCCGGCCGGGGCGAGGGCACGAAAATCTCACGGCGGATTCCAGGGGATGACTTCATGGATAGAGGAAGCTCTGAAAAACTCATGCCAGATGAAATGTGGAACTCAGGAACACTGGAAACGGAATGCAAAAACCAGGTTTTTTTCCTGTATTCCTGAGTTCCCTATTCGTTGTTCAGAGGCTTGGCATGGGGCCGCATTCACAGGGGGCGGGATGAATCATGGACGCCAAGGCTGGCCGCGCGGCGGCAGGGTTAAAGGACTGGCCTCCTGTCTTAGGAATGGATAGGTGGACGAGATGCCTGCCAAGCTATCCGGGGATCCTTTGGCCGCCTTTCGCCGCGTGACCGTGGCCGACCAGGCGGCCAACGCCCTGCGCGAAGCCCTCCGGCAGCGGACCCTGCCGGATCCACTCCCGGGAGAGCATCACCTGGCCCGTCTGCTGGGGATCAGCCGGGTGTCCCTCCGCAGCGCCGTGGCCCAACTGGTCCGCGAAGGTCTCATCAGCCGCAGCAATGGCCGGCGCTCCCGCGTGAATCCATCCACGGCGCCCCGCTTGAATCCGGTCCCGCCGACCGTTTGCGTCGTCTGCCCGCTGTCCCGGAAGGCCCTGCTCACGAACGAACTCATCCTCGAACTGCACGCCGCCTGCGCCGCCAAGGGCATGCGCTGGGCGGAGGCGTTCGATGCGAAACTCGACGTGGCCCGGCCCGAGCGCCAGTTGCGGGCCCTGGTCAACGGCCGCACCCATGTCTGCTGGATCCTCCTCGCCTGCTCGGCCCCGATCCAGCATTGGTTCGCGCGCGCCGGCGTGCCGACCTTCATTCTCGGCTCGTGCCAGCCGGGCGTCGCCCTGCCCTCGATTGATTTCGATTTCCATGCGACCGGCTGGCACGCCGCCGGCGCCATCATCCAGCACCGGCACCGCCACATCGCCCTCCTGCAATCCCACCGGCTCCTCGCCGGGGATCTCGAGACCTGCAAGGGCTTCCTCGGCTACCTCGCCAAAAGCGCGGCCGGTGCGACGGTGACCCGCGTGCCCGTCAACTCCGACCAGTCGAACCTCCGGCCCAGGCTCGATCAGTTGATGAAGCTGCGCCACCGCCCCACGGCGATCTTCTCCCTGCGGCCCGACTTCGCGATCACCACCATGGTGCACCTCCACCGGTCAGGGCTGCGGATTCCCGAGGATGTTTCGCTGCTGTCCCGGGACTCCCATCCGCTGATCGACTCGGCCCTGCCCGAGATTTCGCGCTACCATGGCTCCGACCTCCTGCACAGCGATCGGGCGGTGCGTTTCGCGGAGGCCCTGCTGGCCGGCCATGGCATTCCGCCAAAGCCCAAACTCTTCATCCCGACCTTTATCGCCGGCGGCACCCTCGCCGACCACCGCGAACCGGCGGCGCCGAAGAGGGCCGGAAAAACCGGGCCGATCTAGGGTGGGGTCTCCGAACCCCGCCATTCTTCACCTCCCGCTAGAATCCAATCTTTCTCGTTCTCTTTATCTTTCTCCTGCCTTGAAGATTGCGGTTGATTGCGACCGAGGGCGGTCGCGCTCCCAGGCTGGGTTCGGACCTGTCCTTCGTAGGCTCGGCGAAGAAGGAGACCCCGCCCTACAACCAGCATCCATCTCCGCCCGGCCGCCCCGCCTTTCCAGTGTGCTTTAATTAGACAGGTGTACCGTTCTTCCCATCGCACCCCGCCGCCCCAGCCTCGTTCCCGCATGACCCGGATCCGCTTCCAGCGCCCGCCCCGTTCCATCATGATCCTGCCCGACATGGTGGCCATCCCCGGCGGGCGGCTGCTGATGGGGTGGCCGAAGTGTCCACCCCGGCCCGGTCTGCCCTGGGTCTGGCATTCGGACCAGGCCGTCAGGGTTCCGCGGTTTTCCCTGGCCCGCACGCATGTCACCAACGCGGAGTACCGGGTATTTCTCGCGGACACCGGCGCACCGAAGCCGAGCCACCTCGACCGGGAAGGCTTCAATGCCAACCGCCAACCCGTGATCGGCATCTCGTGGGATGACGCCACCGCCTACTGTGCCTGGCTCGCGGCCAAAACCGGCCGGCCCTACCGCCTACCGCGCGACGCCGAGTACGAATACGCGGCGCGCGGTGGACGCAGCGGCACGATTTTCCCGTGGGGCGATGCGCTTGATCCGCGCCTGGCCTGCTTCGGCGGCCACGCGGCACCCAAGCCGGTGGGCAGCTATCCGGCCAACGGGTTCGGCCTGCACGACATGGTCGGCAATGTGTGGTCCTGGTGCAGCGAAAAGTTCGAGGAGGTGAGCGCCGGCCTGAAGGCGAGCAACAAGCCCACCGGACTCGACCCGGCCGGAAACCGCGTGCTGCGCGGCGGTTCCTACATGACCTGCCACTATCTGAATCTCTGGATCGCCTACCGCCACGAGGACCCGCCCGATCTGCGGCACGAGTCCATCGGTTTCCGGCTCGCCCTCTGAATTCTTTCACCCGCTGCTGCCGCCATGCCGTCCCACCCAAACACTCCGCCCCGTACCGGCCCCGATCTCTATCGCCGCGCCAAGCACCGCATCCCCGGCGGCACCCAGCTGCTGAGCAAGCGTCCCGAAATGTTCCTGCCCGACAACTGGCCCGCGTACTACCGCCGCGCCCAGGGCTGCACGGTCTGGGACCTTGATGACCGCCCCTATGTGGACTTCACCTCGTGCGGGATTGGCTGCTGCCTGCTCGGTTACGCGGATGAAACCGTGAACGCCGCGGTCACCCGCCGCATCGCCGACGGCAGCATGTGCACGCTCAATTCGCCCGACGAAGTGGAGCTCGCCGACCGGCTGTGCCGGCTCCACCCGTGGGCCGAGCAGGTGCGTTACACCCGCTGCGGTGGCGAGGCCATGGCCGTCGCCGTCCGCATCGCGCGTGCGGCCACCGGGCGCAGCACCGTGGCCTTCTGCGGCTACCACGGCTGGTCCGACTGGTACCTCGCCGCCAACGTCGGCGAGCGTACCGCCCTCAACGGCCACCTCCTCGCCGGGCTCGACCCCGCCGGCGTGCCGCCCGGCCTCGGCGGCTCGGCCCTGCCCTTCCGCTACCAGCAAATCGGGGATCTGGAGGCGATCCTCGCCGCCCAGCCCAACGGCATCGCCGCCATCGTCATGGAACCCATGCGGCTGGAAGCCCCGCGCGGGGATTTTCTCGTCCGCGTCCGCCAACTCGCCGACCGGCACGGCGCGGTCCTCATCTTCGACGAGATCACGGCCGGCTGGCGCAGCCACCACGGCGGGATCCACCTGACCCTCGGGGTCAACCCCGACATCGCGGTCTTCGCCAAGGCGATGTCCAACGGTTTTCCGATGGCTGCCATCATCGGCCGCACCGCGGTGATGGAGGCCGCGCAACAATCCTTCATCAGCAGCACCTACTGGACGGAGGCCATCGGCCCGGCCGCCGCGCTCGCGACGATCACGCGTCTCGCCGAGACCGATGCGGCCGCGCACATCCGGCGGATCGGCACGCAGACGGCCGCCGGCTGGCGGACCCTGGGCGAGCGGCACGGCCTGAAGCTTCGGTCCGCCGGCATTCCGGCGCTGTGCAGTTTCGCGTTCGACCACGGGGCCGACTCGCTGCCCCTCATGACCCTGTTCACCCAGGAAATGCTCGCACGCGGCTTCCTGGCCAACGGCCTCTTCTACCCGACCCTCGCGCACACGCCGGCCATCGTTGAACAATACCTCGCGGCCGTGGACGCCGTGTTCGCCATGCTGCGCACGCACCTCGACCGGCACGACGTCGCCGCGGCCCTGCGCGGCCCGGTCGTCCACACCGGCTTCGCCCGGCTCACCTGATTTTTCCCCAAATGAAAATCCTCCAGCTTGGCTCCGGCTCCATGGGCACGCGCCGCATGCGCGACCTCCACCAGCGCAAAGACCTCGAAGTGGCGCTCTACGACGAGCGCGCGGACCGCCGCGCCGCCGCGCAGGCGCGGTTTGGACTCCGGGTGTTCGCCACCCTCGACGAGGCGCTCGCGTGGAATCCCGCCGCCCTCATCGTCTCCACCCCGCCCGGCACCAAGGCCGGTTACATCAAACTGGCCCTCGAGCGGGGCCTCCACCACTTCATCGAAGCCGACATCTGGACGTACGGCGCCGCGGAGACCGAACGGATTTCCCGGGAAAAGCGGCTCGTCAGCGCGCCCTCGGCGTCCTTCGCGTTCCTGCCCCTCGTCAAGGCGCTCACCCCGCTCGTCCGCGAAAAGATCGGCACACTCCTGAGCTACCAGGCCTTCATGGCGACCTACATGCCCTCGTGGCACCCGACGGAGGGCAGGGAGTATTACGCCCGCCACCGCAACACCGCCGCGGCCCGGGAGATGATCCCGTTCGAGCTCAACTGGCTGAACATCCTCTTCGGCGCCCCGGTCGAGGTCGCCGGGCGCTTTGAAAAATACGGCGCGCTCCCCGACCCCACCGAGGACACCTGGAGCCTGTCCATGCGCCTCCGCTCCGGCGGCGTCGGCCAGCTCACGATCACCATGGCCTGCCCGGTCGACTACCGCCGCGGTCACTGTTTCGGCACGGAGGGCCTGCTGGCCTGGGATATCTACGGTGGGAATCTCAGTTTCCAGGCCAGGGCGGACAAGGCGCCCCGGCACGAGAACCACGGCGCGATGGGGACCGTGCTCGAGGCGACTTACTTCGACGAGATCAACACCTTCGTGGACAGCGCCCTCGGTACCAAGGTCTGGCCGGGCTCCTACACCCTGAGCCAGGAATCGAGCGCCGCGGTGGCCGCCGCCGAAAAAAGCTTCATTACCGGGACATGGGTCCCGGTTGATCCCCTCACCGAGCCCGAACGGGAGCCACCGATCCGGCGGTAACCCCGCCCCGTCCCATGCCTCCGGTCCCCCGCCCGCACCGCCTGCTCCGGCTGCTGTCCGCCGCCGGCCTTGGTTTCATCCCCGTCGCGGCGCTGGCCGCCGACGCTGGCGGCGGGACGGTCCAGAATGGCTTCCGCCCGTTGGACTGGCTGGTCCTCGCCGTCTACGTGGTCGTCCTCCTCGCGATCGGTTTCCGGTACTCACGCCGGCAGGACACCACCGAGACCTACTTCCTGGCCAACCGGAACATGAAACCCTTCATGGCCGGCATCTCGCTGGTCGCGACCCTGATCAGCACGATCTCGTACATCGCCCTGCCGGGCGAGCTGATCCAGAACGGCCCGGTTTACGCCGGCCTCTACATCGCCGCCCTGCCGATCACCTATTTCCTCGTCGGCTGGCTCATCATTCCCGCCATCATGCGACTCCGGATCACGAGCGCGTATGAGATGCTGGAGGCACGCCTCGGCCGGCCGGTGCGAATGACCGGGTCCGTCACGTTCATCCTCACGCGCCTCGTCTGGATGACCCTGATGCTCTACACCACGGCCAAGGTGCTGGTGAGCGTCCTCGGGTGGACTCCGTCCTGGATCACGCCGGTCGTGGTGCTCATCGGCCTGGTCACCACGGTCTATACGCTTTGCGGGGGTATCGGCGCCGTCATCATCACCGATGTCGTGCAGTTTTTCGTGCTGGTGATCGGCGCCCTCGCGACCCTGATCTGCATCGCCGTACAGCTGCCGGGCGCGGACTGGTGGCCCGCGACCGGCCCGACCCACTGGGCGCCGCAACCTTTCTTCACCACCGATCCGCAGGTGCGCGTGACGATGCTGGGCACGCTGGTCTGCACCGTCATTTTCTGGGTCTGCACCACGGCGTCCGACCAATTGGCGGTGCAGCGCTGCCTCACGACCCGCGATGCCGGCAGCGCCCGGCGCGCATTTCTGGTCAACAACCTCGGTGACGCGGTGATCACGCTCATCCTGACAGTCGTCGGCCTGGCACTCCTGGCTTTTACCGTCACCAGCCCGGGGTGCTGCCCGCCGGCATGAGCCTGTCGCACAACGGCGACGGACTTTTCCCGCACTACATCAGCCACTATCTGCCGGCCGGCGTGTCCGGGCTGGTGATCTCCGGCATTCTCGCCGCCGCCATGTCGAGCCTGAGCTCGGGCATCAACTCCATCATCGCCGTCTTCTCGAAGGACATCATCGAAACCCAGCGGCCCGACGCCGGCCGCACCGAAGCCACGAAGGTCCGGACGGCACGCTACCTCGCGCTCGCCATCGGCCTGCTGACCATTGCCGGGAGCACGGTGATCGGGCTGGTGCCGGGCAATCTCCTGGAGGTGACCAACAAGACCGTGGCCCTGCTGCTTTGCCCGATGTTCGGGCTGTTCTTTCTCGCGATGTTCGTGCCCTTCGCCACACCCTTTGGCGCCGTGCTGGGCGCACTCTGCAGCTTTGCCTCCGCCTTTATCGTCGCCTACTGGGACCTGCTTTCGGGCCGGCCCGGCATGAGCTTCCAGTGGATCGCCCCCACGGCCTTCGCCGTCAGCATCGGCGCGAGCTGCCTCCTCAGCCTGCCGCCCACCCGCCAGCTCTCCACCCCGGCGCGCCTCGCCTTGGGCGCAATCGTACTCGCCGCGTTCGTCGCCGGGTTCTGGTTGCTCGCCAGCGCCTTCACCCGCGTCTGAGTTGAATTTCCCCGTGACTCCACTGCCGCCACCCTCCCCGTCAGCCGGACCGCGCGCCCAGTGGCTCGATTGGTCCGGGCTGCGGCTGCTGATCGTCGAGAACGAGCGCATCCGGCTCGTGCTCTGGCCCGACCACGGGGCCGACCTGCTGGAGTTCCGCGAACTGGCCAGCGGCCTCGATGTCCTGTGGAAAAACCCGCAGGTCTGGCCGCCACGGGCGCATGCCCTCGACCAGCCGCATGCCGGCCGCAGCGAATTCTACGACACGTTCCACGGCGGCTGGTTTGTGTCGCTGCCCAACGGCTTCTTTCCGGCGGACTACTTTGGCGCCCCGCTTGGCTGCCATGGCGAACTGCAAAGCGTGCCATGGACCGCCGAGATCACGGAGCAGTCCGCCGCCGCCGTGCGCGTCGTCCTCACCGGCCGCGGGGTTCGCACGCCCTGGCAACTGACCCGTGAACTGGTTCTGCACGCCAACGAACCCGTCGTGCGCTGGCGCGAGCACCTGCTGAACCGCAGTCCCAACCGTCTCCCCGTCGCGTGGCTGCACCACCCGGCGTTCGGCGGACCGTTGATCGAGGGCGCCGAGTTGGTGACGAGTGCGCGAACGCTGATCACCCCGCCCGCCGACCGGCCGGAACTCGCGCAGCTGCAGCCGTCCTACCGCGGGGCCTGGCCCCTTGCCCCCGAACAGGCGACGGGTGTCCTGCGCGATTGCAGCCGGGTGCCGCCCGCCGGCAGCAGTCTCGAGCACGTGGTGCACCTCACGGATTTTCCCGTCGGCTGGGGCGCGGTCTGGAATCAGGCGCGCGGGCTGGGTTTCGGGCTCCGCTGGGATGAGTCCTTCTTTCCCTATGCCTGGTCCTGGGCCGCCGGACGCGGCCACGACACGTATCCGATCTGGGGCACCTGCCACACCATCACGCTCCAGCCCAGCACCTCTCCGCTGCTCCCGTTCGACCGCCTGGTCGCCACCAACCAAGTGCGCTGGGTCGAGGGCGGCGTGTCCGCTCGAAACCCAATTGGCCGCGGGCTTCATCTCACAGCGCTCGGCCGTTCTTGATCTTGCCGCCGGACCGGCGGCCCCGACCCCTTCCACATGAAAATCACCAAAGTCACCTGCACACCGGTTCACATTCCCATGGAAGCGCCGCTGCGCTGGAGCATGGGCGTTGAAAACGGCACCACCCGGACGATCATCGAGCTGCACACCGACGAGGGTCTGACCGGCCTTGGCGAAACGTACGGCGGCGCGAGCACGGCCGCCCGGTTCAAAAGCGCCGAGCCGTTCTTCATCGGCTACGATCCGCTGGAGGTTTCCCGCATCGTGAAGAACTTCGAGGTGTTCCGCACCACCAGCGAACAGTCCGCCCTCACAATCGAGCTGCGCTACGTCGCCGCCGCAATCGAGATGGCCTGCTGGGACCTCATCGGCAAGATGCAGAACAAGCGCGTGTGCGACCTGTGGGGCGGCGCGGACTCGGAGCAGGTCCCGTTCGTGGCGTATTTGTTTTACCGCTATAAGAGCAAGAACGGCAAAATCGGCGGCGAGGACGGACCCGAGGGCATCTGCGAACAGTACGCCGACCACGTCCGCCGTTTCGGCTTCACCGGGCTCAAGCTCAAGACCGGCGTGCTCGAGCCCGCCATCGAGCGCGCCACGGTGAAACGCCTGCGTGAAACCTTTGGCGACCAGATCCAGCACCTGCGCGTGGATCCCAACCAGGTGTGGAGCACCGAGACGGCCATCAACGAACTTAAGCGGCTCGACGAGTACGACATCGAGTACTGCGAGGATCCGACCTACAACCTTGAGGGCATGTC
>JADJZJ010000017.1 GCA_016715765.1 Opitutaceae bacterium | reverse complement strand
GTACTCGTCGCAACGTGCACGGGGTGAACGCCCCAATGCGCTTTCCAGCGTGAGCCGCGATTCGAGTTTCAGCACGCGACCGCCGTCGAGCCATTCGGCGGTCACCTGCTTCTGCCTGTCGCCGCCGACGTAGACATTGGTGTACCACGTATCGAGCCAATGGCCCACGGGATTGGCCGTGACGGTCTTGCCGTCGGCCACGACCCGGGTGATGTCATCAACCTTGCGGTCGGGGCCCCATTGGAGATGGCGGACAATCCGGACGGCGTCGCCCTCGACGCTGATGTCGAGGTCGGCCTTTTCCCAGGGCTTGATGGAGGTGCTCCCGGCGATATCGATCTTCCATTTTCCGGCCAGACGGGAGGTTTCAGCCGCCGTCGCGGCCACGGCTGCCGCCAGCGTGAGCATCCCGGCGGCGAGCAGGGAGAGTCGGTAGGTTTTCATAGGCGAAAGCTTGACCGGTCCGCCCTGTGACCCGGCTCCGGCCGGTTCAGGCGGAAGGCGGAACGAGATAGCCGAACACCGCGGCCCAGTGGCAGGTGCTGCCGGCCAGCACGAAGAGGTGCCAGACGGCATGGTGATAGGGCAGACGTTTCCAGAGATAGAAACCCGTGCCGCCGGTGTAGCACAGGCCGCCGGGCCAGAAGCTGGTAGGACCGCCGGGGGCACGGCGAGTAGCATGGGCTTGGCCGCCATCACCACGAGCCAGCCCATGCCGATGTAGATCAGGGTGGAAACCACGCGGAAGCGGCCGGCGAACCAGAATTTGATCGTCACGCCCACGATGGCCAGACCCCAGATGACGCCGAAGAGACTCCAGCCCCAGGGTCCGCGCAGGCTGACCAGCAGGAACGGCGTGTAACTGCCGGCGATGAGCAGGAAGATGCCGGCGTGGTCGAATTTCCGCAGCACGCGCTTCAACTGCGCATCCCGGAAACTGTGGTAGAGCGTGGACGCCGTATAGAGCACCACCAGCGAGGCGCCAAAGATCGCCGAGCTGGTCACCAGCCAGGCGTCGCCCCGCAGCGCGGCAAAAACGACCAGGAGCACGGTGCCCGCCACACTCAGCACGATGCCGAGGCCATGCGTCAGGCTGTTGGCCAGTTCCTCACGCGGTGGATAGGCGGCGTCGGAAGACATACGGACAGACTCGCCCTGCCGGGTCGGTTCCGCAGTCTGAACCGCGAAGGCGACGAAGGAGAAGACGCGGGAAGTGACGGGAAGAAAGAACAGGCGGCGGGTTTCAGCGGGCGGCGGGATCGAGCTTCGCTTTCGTCAGGAGGCAGGCGTGGGGGCGGAGAACGCTTAACATTCAACGCTTAACTTTTAACGCCCAAGTTCGGACTGATGTAGGGCGGGGTCGCCGAACCCCGCCTCGAATACGAACGACATTCAAAGGCGGGGTTCGGCGACCCCGCCCTACATCAATACACACGCTCATGGCCTGCACTTAAGCGTTAAAAGTTAAGCGTTGAACGTTGAGCGTTCTCTGCCCGCCCCACCATCACGGGTTATGATCAATGGGGTCGTCGGGCTGCTGGTAGCGGGTGCGGTAGGTCTTGTCGCTCGCGGCGAGCTTCATGAAGACATCCACGGGCACGACCTCGACGGGCTCGGTCAGGCTGTCGAAGATCTTTTTCACCTTCTCGATGGTGTTGCTCTCGCGGATGTGGATGAGCATGAAGTACGGCCGCTGCGGGTTGAGCTGGATCAACTCCTCCAGGTCGGCGGCGGCCTCGTCCACGGGACGGTTCACATCGAGGTAATAGTCGTAGCTGATGAGCGGCTTGCCGTCGCGGAGGTCAAAGGTGCGCGCGCTGCCGTAGCCGTTGATGAAACCGATGGCGTCGGGGAACTCGCGGTAGTAGCGGTCCACGACCTCCTTGGTCAGGTCGGTGTTGCCGACGTGCCGGTTGCCCTCGGAGTAGTCCATGATCTCCATCACGCGCAGGTCGAGCTGGGCCATGAGTTCGCGGGCGTCCTTCATCAGCGGCGGAAATTTGTCGGCCGGGATGGACTTGGGGTACATGTAACCCGGACCGCTGAGGCCGCCGACGAAGTAGTCGTTGGGTGACTTGTCCTCGTAGAAGAACTGGAGGGCGACGGGGTTGAGCCGCAGCCAGCCCATGAGGACCTGCCAGCCGTAGGGAATCTCGCCGCGGCCGGGCTTGGTCCAGGTGCCGATGCCCATCGAGTCGGTCGCAAGCGCGGCGATGTAGACCTTCTTCTCCGCCTGCAGCTTCGCGTCCCGCGCCACGTTGTGGTTGCTGGTGAACTTGAAATCGGGCGTGAGCGGAATCTGGCAGGTGTAGGAAACGTTGGGCAGGTTGTGCAGGCCCTCCATCTTCAGGCCGAGATTGCCGGTGAGCGTCGTGTGCTGGCCCTCGGTGTCCTTGCCGTAGGAATGCCAGCCAATGACGGTGCTCGTGGGATTCTGCCGGCTGAGGAGCGAGCGCAACAGACCGAGCTCGTCCGGATGCTTCGGGTTGGCGGAAAGGTCGGCGCAGAAGGCGCGCTGCATGATGGCGAAGTCGGCGACGCCGGGCTGCATCTCGATGCCGGCATGACCGCCCAGCACGGCGTAATAGTCGCGGGAGCAGCGGTCCCAGTACTTGGCGACGGCCCAGGAGTAGATTTCAAAGTCGGATTTGCCGCGGAAAATGCCGCGCAGGTCCTCGAGCTTTTTCAGGCCGTGCTTCTCGGCGAGGGGGATGAGCTCCTCGCTCACGACCAGGGCGTCGAGCACGCCGGCGGCGGTGAAGGCGACATTCACGGACGAGCGCACCGCACGGTCCCAGACAACATAGCCTTTGGCGTACCGGGCAAAGCGGCCGAGCGCGGCGTCGGCGTCGTTCAGGCCGAGGCGGGTGAACGTCGTGCCGTGGCGGCGCTCCAAGCGAACCCGATGAGCGGACGCACGGTTTCCCACTGCCAGTGCGTGGGGTACTCCAGGTAGATGCGCGGGTAATCGCGGTTGGCGAGACCCTGCAGCGAGATGAGCAGGACATTGACGGGGATGTCGCCGTCCATGCGCCAGTTCTCCGAAAGCGGGATGATGGTGGCCTCGGCCGGGGCGCGCTCGACCCGCTTGGGCGCCGGTTGGGCCGGGGCCGGGCCGGCAAAAACACTGAGGGAGAGCAACAGAAGGGAGAAAGTGATGCGGGGCATGGGAAAAGTATTGGGAGATGGCAGTTCGGAGATGGGAGATCGGAGTTCGGAGATCGGGGCGGGCGGTTACTCGGATTTTCCCTTGGCGGTTGGCTTGGTTGCCTCATCCGCCGTGAGGCGGCGGAAGACATAGACGACCGGACGGTTGCGGGTGCTGCGCAGCATGGTGAGAGTCAGCTGCGCGCCGTTAGCCGAGACCTTGTAGTCACTCAGAATGTTGAGGTCGCGCGGGCCCTGTTGCGTGTCGAGCACCAGGTCGGTGCTGAGGCGCAACAGCCGGCGCTGGTCGAGCCACTCGGCGCGGATCTTCATGGTCTTGTCGCCGCCCATGTACGCGCCGAGATGCCGGTTGTCGGGCCAGTAGGCGGAGGGCACGACGTTGACGGCCTGGCTGACATTGACGCGGACGGTGTCCTCGTGGACGCGGCGACCGGCGGCCAGTTGACGCTGGAGGGTCACAGCATCGCCCTCGACGGTGATCGTCAGGTCGTAGACGCGCCAGGGACTGAGGTCCGTGCTGCGTTCGGGGACAAAGCGCCACTGGCCGGCAATCGGGCTGGCGGCGGCGCCAAGGGTTGAAACCAGGAAGAGGCTGACAAGGAGCAGGAGGCGTTGCATGGCAATGCACACGATGTCCCGTCTGTCGGAGGTTCAAACCAAAAGGCCGGATTTCTGCGTTGAATTAGCCGGCTTCCCCGCCCGGACCAGCGGGCCTGCTGGCCGGCGGGCTGCTTGTAGCTACGAGCGTGAGCGAGTGGATCCCCTGCAACGCACGCCCAAATCACCACTCGCTCACGCTCATAGCTACAACTCTATATGACCTGCCTTCTGACGCCCCACCGCGGATGAAGCGCCATAAGGCGAGTCAAAGACTCGCCCCCTGGTTACCGCGGCGTGCAGGTGAACTGCGTCACAAGCCGGAACTGCGCCGGCGAGGCGACGCGGGCCTCGAAGTGCCAGACCGGCTGGAACTCGAAATCAATCGAGTCCTCGCGCTGTGTCAGCGTGTCGGCCCACGGCAGGCTGACCCGGACTTCCCAACCCGGCACCCGCAGGACCGCCTCGCGGCCGCTGATTTCCCAGGGAACGCGGGTCTGAAGATGAAAACTCAAGGTGCCGGGCGCCGGCAATTCGCCCGCATCCGTCACCGTGAATTCGTTGAAGCTGTCGGCCGCCAGCTCCCGCGTGCAGGAGCGCATGATGCCGCGCCAGACCGAACTCAGGTCAATGCGGGCGCGCAGGCGCCGGTCGTCGCCCTCCCCTTCCGGGATGACGGCCGCCTCGACGGGCAGCTGGTTGGGAAAGATTTCGCCGGGCAGCACCGGGGTGAGCACGTTGTGCAGTTCGGTGCGCTTGAGCGTGTAGCTGCGCAGGTCGTCGTAGCGCACCTGGCCGCGGTCGAGCAGCACCGGCAACCGGTCGAGTTCGAGGGTGAAGCACCCCTTGTCAAAATGCGTGTGCGAAGCGAGGGCCTTGGCGCCGGCGAGGTGCAAGCGCACGCTGCGGCCGGCAGCATTGCGCCGCAAGCTGGTGAGGTGCCCGGTATGCGGGAGCCGGCCGAAAGGTGGGCACGACCGGCCGGGGCGTTTCGAGTTTTTCCGGACCGAGGATGAAGGCGAAGACGCCCTCGGTGATGTATTGGTCGAAATAGCTCGGGGCGCGGCGCTTCGACAGGCACGCGGCCGCGAGCTGACGGTAGACGGGATCCGGGTACAGCGTCGCCAGGATCGGAATGGAGTCGCCCACGATGACGTCGATGCTGTTGTCGCCGTCCATCAGCACCCGGCCGGGTTCCATCGCCGATAGAATCGACACAAAGCGCCCGGTCTCCGCCATCGCCGGCGGCAGCAGGGTACGCGCGTCCACGCCCCGGGCGCGGGCATAGGCCACCGCGCCCAGCAGCACGGCATGGAGCGTCACCGCGAAATACCCCAGCCCCTCGTCGGTGCCGCCGTCGGGCATGACGTAGTTCTCCATGCCCGCCTTCATATCGGCGGCCGCCAGGTCGGTGTGCGGCTTCATGCGGGGCCAGACGGTCTCGAGATAAAGCCCCGCGAGGATCCGGGCGCGGCAGAACCACGGGCCCTGGTTCATGGTGAACACGTAGTCGAACTTCATCATGTCGCGCTCGATGGTCGCGACGCCCTTGTCCCACAACGCCTGCTGGGCCAGGGCGCGCGCCCGCGGGGTCAGTGCAAAATCATACCAGTCGAGCAGCAGCGTCGCGGCGGTGAGCACCATCTCCTCGTTGAAGCAGCGCTGGTCCCAGACGCTGCCCCGCGCCCGGCTCTCCGCCGACTGCGCCCAGCAGGGCGTGTGCAATATGCTCATCAGGTAACGCAGGGCGTGGAAGCTCAGGGCCCGGTCGTCGCGCAGGAGTCCGACGAACCCGGTGATGATCGGCTCGGTGAAATAGGTCGCGCGTCCGTGCTCCCGGGCGCGGATGTAGCGCAGGTCGGTCTGGGGCAGAAATCCGTCGATGTCATCCTCCGGCCGGCGCGCGAGGCATTTGCGCGCGCGTTCCTCCAATATGGCCGCCTGCTCCGCCCAGCCGGGCAGGGTCATGCGCGCGCGCAGGGTCGGCAGATCACCCTCCGAAAACAGCAGGCCGCGGGCAAACTTCACCTCCGGCCACTGCTCGGGAGGCAGGATGAGTCCTTCCCAGCGTCCGTCGTAGCGCGGACGCGCCGCGATGAGGCTGCGCACAAGCGCGCTCTCCGCCGCGCCCCACCATTGCAGGCTCAGGCTGACCTGCCCGGCCTCCGCCGTGAAGATCGCCCGCACGGCGTCGAACGGACGCACCGTGAGGTCCCGCGTCACCTCCATCCGCCGGCCGATGCCGCTCACCGGCTCGCCGAGCGGCGTCCAACGGTCGCCGCAACCGATCTCGAATTGAATGCGTACGGTGGTCGGCGCCACCACGCAGAAGACCAGTTGGTCGAATCGGTCAGGCAATTCACGGACCGCCACCTCGGCCACGGCCGCCACGGCGCCGGCCGGGCAGTTCTCCCAGGTGAGATGCGTGCTGTCCCAGTTGTACCTGTGCCGCACGCCGACCCCGTCACGCGGGGTCAGCCGGAAGGGCAATTGCGGGGCAATTGCCGGATCGTTGAAGGGCGCGAACACCGACTCCGCCGGAGTGAGTTCGAAAAGTTGCGTGGCAGGCATGGTCCCCACTACGGGCGTGTCCGGGCGGCGATTCAACCGCCGAATCTGCGCATCTTTTGAACGATCAGAGGGGATGTTGATGTAGGGCGGGGATTCCGATCCCCGCCTTCCGCTCTCGCGACTCCATAAGACCTACCGAATGATACTTCGAGCTAGCCGAGACTCGCCAAATACTTTCCCGCGGATTACGCGGATGGCGCGGATAATACCTCTGTCATCCGCGTTGATCCGCGTGATCCGCGGCAAAGTTTGATTTCAGTGCGGCAAAAAGGCGGGGATCGGACCTGTCCTCCGTAGGCCAGGCGAAGGAGGAATCCCCGCCCTACATTACGGATTGCGCATCGGCGGCGCCTTACTTCGTTGCGGTCGCGCTCTCGGGCCAGCGGCGGAAGGCGGAGAAATTGGCCTGCGTGCGGTCGTAGGTCTCGCGACGGCGGACGTATTCCTTGTAATCGGTGACCTTCTCGGGGTGCTGACGGCTCTGCACCAGGAAATCGGCCTCGGGCGGATAGCAGGCGACATTGCCCTTCGCGTAGAACGCGTCATCGGCCTTGCCCTCGGCGTCGAGGGTCTCGGGCCACAGGCCGACGTTGTTGGGCGTCTCGGCCGACTGGTAGCGCAGATCCATGCTCCAGCGGATGTGATCGGAATAGTTCGGCGTCGAGCAGTGCGGGGTGCGGTTCGTCATGAAGACGACGCCGCCGCGCGGCAGCTCGCGGTGACGGACTTCCGCGGATCGTCGGGCAGGTTCTCATCCTTGATGACCAGGAAGCCGGCGTTGCCGCCCGTGTGGTGCATGGCCACCTCGCCGCGATGCGTGCGGGGAAGAATCTGCATGCAGCCGTTCTCCACTGTGGCATCCACCAGCGGAACCCAGCAGGTGATGATGAGGGACTTGTCGCAGTGCGGGGAGAAATAGCCGCTGTCCTGGTGCCACGGCACCACGCCGCGGCCGATGTTGGGCAGCTTCGGACGGATGCGATAGACGGAGGAGGCCACGATTTCCTCCGTGCCCAGGAGGGCACTGACCTTGGCGAGCAGCTTCGGACTGGCGATCACGTCGAACATCTGCGGGGCGTGGAACCCGCCGCCGCGCAGGCCCTCGAGATGGCGCATGATGGCCTCGCCGTTTTCCTTTGAGTCGCGGTAGATCGCTGCCAGTCGGCGGTCAAAATCGAGTTCGGCGTGCAGATTGGTCAGCTTCCCCTCGGCCTGCAATTGGCGGGCCTTGCGGTCGATCTCCTGGTGCAACTCCTGACGGAGCGGCTCGAGATCGGCGGGCGCGAAGACGTCGGGCACGATGAGGTAGCCCTCTTCGTGAAAGAAACTGATCTGGGCGGGTGTGAGTGGTGTGGGGTGCTTCACGGGGCGGGAACTTGCCCGGTTTTCGCAATTTCGGCAATAGCCCGTATTCACCATCGCTGGTAAATAAACCTCACTTGACAGGCTTTGACGCCACCCGCATGCGCGGCAGGCTCAAACCCGCCGTGAGATTTAACAATAAAACCGTCTGGATCACCGGTGCCTCCTCCGGCATTGGCGAGGCCCTGGCGCTCGCCTTCGCCCGCGAAGGGGCGCGACTCGTGCTGTCGAGCCGGCGGCCGGCGGAGCTTGAGCGCGTACGCGCCGCCTGCGTCAACCCGGAGACGCACCTCGTCGTGCCCCTTGACCTCACCCGGACCGAAACCCTGGCCGCGGCCTTGGCGGAGGTGGAACGGCGCTGCGGCGCCGTGGATGTGCTGGTGAACAACGGCGGAGTGAGCCAGCGGGCCATGGCGGCCGAGACCACCACCGAGGTTGAGCGCGCGCTGATGGAAGTGAATTACTTTGGCCAGATCGCCCTCACCAAGGCCGTGCTACCGTCAATGCTGGCCCGTCGCGCCGGACACATCGTGGTCGTGAGCAGTGTGATGGGTTACATCGGCACGCCGGGGCGTTCCAGCTACGCGGCGGCGAAGCATGCGCTGCACGGTTATTTCGATTCCCTGCGGGCCGAAGTGTGGCGCCAGGGCATCAAGGTCACCCTCGCCTGCCCCGGCTATGTGCGCACGGCGGTCAGCGCCAACGCCTTTGGTGCGGATGGACGTCAGCACGGCGTCACCGACGCCACCCATCAGCGCGGCATCCCCCCGGAGCAATGCGCCCGCGCCATCGTCAACGCCGTCGCCCGCGGCCGCGAGGAAGTCGCCGTGGGCGGTCCCGAGGTCTACGCGATCCACCTCAAGCGGTGGCTGCCCTGGCTCGCCTCACGCATCATCCGGCGGATGAAGTTTGTGACGAAGTAGGCCTGGGAGCGCGGCCCGCCGCCCGCAGGAATGCGGTCATTCACCACCGTCACCTATCTTTTGAAAGCACCCCGGGCGATCCGCGCCCTGACCAATTTCTTCACCAAAGCGATCGGCAACGGCTTGTCCGGCTGGAATCGAACGGTGCCCTTGCTCAAATCATAGCCCTTCAGGAGTGGCTTGAAGTCCTGCACATCCGCGCCGGGATAAAAGGCGCAGTGCTTCGCCGCCGCCGCCATGCCGACGAGAAACCGGCCGTGCAAACGGAACGCTGGTATGCCGTAACTGATGCACTCCTCGGCCTCGGGGGCAGCTGCCTTGATCCCTCTACGCAAGTGTTCGAGCGCAGCCCGGTTCTCGTCGGTCAGCGCGGCCATGTAGCCTTCAAAGGTCTGCTTGACCGGAGTCTTGGGTAATTTGCGATTCATCGTGAAGCAGGATCGACGCACCTAGATCACCCGGTCGCTCACCAAAATGGCAAAGTGTTTGGAAGTGCTCCGCAAACGCATCGGCAAGACCCTCTGATACTCCTTGGACTGATAAAAGCTCCGCGCCTTCTCAGCGGACTCGAACCGGAAGACTACTGTCTGGTGACCGACATTCTCTCCTTCAAGCACCTCGGTTTTGGGTTCATACACCAAAAAATCGAGAACCCCTGAAAGCACATAGTCGCGCGCCTCCTTCTGATACGCAGCAAACGCCGCTTGGTCTTCGACCGAGTAATTCAATATTATATAGGATGCCATATTCCAGGTAGAGACTGTAGAGCCTCCACGGCTTAACTCCCTTGGCAACAGCGCGGTGATCAACTTGCTGGCGTGGACGATGTAAGGCAGAACGGTTCGTCAAGGCTGCAGCACCTTCGTGAAAAACGCGCTGTTGGGATCGTCCTTGTAGCCGGCGAACGGACCGCAGGGCAGGAAACCGAACTTCCGATAGAGCCTCCGCGCCGGTTCGAAAAAGGGCATCGAGCCCGTTTCGAGGCTCAGGCGATGGTACTTACGGTTCCGTGCCTCGGCAATGATGTGGGTGAGCATGGCTGAGGCCACGCCCCGCTTGCGGCAGGCCTTGGCGGTTCGCATGGACTTGATCTCTCCGTGCGCAGGGTCGAGTTGCTTCAGCGCACCGCACCCGGCCAATTGCGGGCCGTCCCAGATGGTCCAGAAGGTGATCTCCGTCCGGCGCAAGCCGGGCAGGTCGAGAGCGTGTGTGCTTTCGGGCGGCGAAACGGAACGCATGTCGTGGATGTGCTCGTCGAGCAGGGCGGCGATTTCCGGGCCGGACAGGTCGTCGATTCGGATTTGCATGACGGGGTAAAAGCAGGATTTGCGCCGATGGTGGTGACCTGGGAGCGCGGGCGGCTCGCCCGCATGGTTGCACTCCCGAATGCGGGCGGGCCGCCCGCGCTCCCAGGGGGAATCCAACTCATTCGGTTAATTGTTCTTGTTATCGAAGGGGCAGGTTGGCGCACGATTGCGACCGAGGGCCCTCCTTCGCCGGGCCTACGGAGGGCAGGCTGGTCTCGCTCCCAAGGAAACGAAAAGGCCGGCGGTCTCCCGCCGGCCTTGGTGATGAATTTCTCGATTCGGCTTACGCGAAACTGCCGCCGCGGGTGATGCCCATGGCCTGGCGGCGGGCGCGACGGTCGGCGGCGGCCTTCTTTTCGTAGCCCTGGCGGCGGTGCTCGGCGAGCGGGTCGGCGGGGAGCTTGTTCGCCTTGCGCCACTTGGCCAGCGCCGGGGTCACGTCGGTGAAGAACGCCTTCTTGAGGAGCAGTTCGGCGTCGATGACGTTGTTCTTCGCCTGCGCCTTGCGGAGGGCGTCGTGGTCCACGATCGCGGCCTTGGCGTAGAGTTCCTGCGCCATGACGACAGTCTGGATCATCGCCTCGACCTTGGCCTTCTCGTTGTGGGACTGGTCCACCATGTAGGCGATCTTGGGCATCTTGCCACGATCGGCCGCGAAGGTGTGGATCTCATGGAAGATGCGGAAAATCTGGTACGGGTCGATGGAGCCGAGGGTGAGGTCGTCGTCGGCGTACTTGCGGTCGTTGAAGTGGAAACCGCCGAGCATGTCCTCATCCAGCAGCCAGGCGACGATCTGCTCGATGTTGGTGGCGTTGTAATGGTGACCGGTGTCGACGAGCACCTTGGCGCGCGGCCCGGCCTTCTGGGCGTACAGCAGGGCCATGCCCCAGTCGGCGATGTCGGTGGCGTAAAACGCGGGCTCGAAGGGCTTGTACTCGACCAGCATGGTCTGGCCGGGCTTCAGGCGGTTGTGCAGGGACTTGAGACAGGACTCGAAGTAACCCTTGCGCTCGCGGATGCTGTTCTGCCCGGGATAGTTGGTGCCGTCGGCGAACCAGAGCGAAAGGTACTCGCTGCCCGTGGCCTTCATGATGTCCACGGAATCGTAGCAGTGCTTGAGCGCGCGGCGGCGGACGGCGGGGTCGTTGTGGCCGAAGGAGCCCCACTTGTATTCCTGGTCCTGGAAAAGGTTGGGGTTGATGGCGCCGATCTTCACGCCGTGCCGGCGCGCGAGGCGTCCGACCTTGGCGGGATCCTCGCCCTTCACGAAATCCCAGAGCACGTGCACGGCGACGGTCGGGCAGCAGCCGGTGAGGGCGTGCACCTGGCCGGCGTCGGCGAGCTTGTCGTTCATGTCTATCGCGGCGGCGTCCTGAAAGAACTTGCCGAAACGCGTGCCGGTGTCGGCGAAACCCCAGCTCGGGGTTTCGACATTGAAAGAGTCGAGCGCCTCGACGGCGCGGCGGAGGGTTTTGGGAGTCATGGCTTGGTCTTTATGGCGCAGCGTGGCAGGGGAAGTCAGTCCCAAAGATGCGAACATTCACCTGCGGGCTTGCGGACCGTCCGGCTCGTGCCGAGCGTGGCGGCATGTGCGACGCCTGCCTAAACCGGTTTTACCCGGCCGCCGCCCAAACGAGGCTCGCGGAGCCCGTGACCACGGAGAACCAAGCGGCCGGCTATCAGGGGTCGCGCCGCAGCCTTGGGACTCGCGGCGGAACTGCAGGTGGCAGTGCAAAGGCAGACCTGCCGTCAGTGGTGACCGCCTGCAGAATAGGTCCACCATGGCCGACTCGGACTTGTGCCTTGCGGCAAATTTTGGGATCGGGCGGGTTCCAAATCCCTGGCGCCGTTGGATCCAGCTGAATTCATCGGCTTGTTCGGCGTACTCGTTCTGTTCTCGACGCGCCCTTTCCGAACCGAGGAAGAACATTCGCGAAAGAGAACGTTGGACTCGCCCAGCTATTGCGGAAGGCGGGGTTCCCGACCCCGCCTACATACGGCGCGTGAATCCGGCCCGCCCCGGCCGATCGGCTACCTCCGGCGCCCTACCTTCGCGCGGCTGGGGCACGGCGGGTTTGCCGGCCTGACGGCGGCAAAACCGAGCACCACGAATCCCGCACACAGGGCGACAAACCAGTCGCCATGCTCGGTGTAGTAGCTGTTGCGTCCCACCCAGCGGGCGTCGCGGCTGACCACCACGCTGCGCGCGCCGCGGAAATAGACGCTGCCCTCGCTGTTGGTGAGGACCGTCCGGACATTGCCAAACTCGTCGAACCAGCCACTCCAGCCGCCGTTGCCAACGCGGATGACGGGGCGGCGCGTCTCGACCGCCCGGAGCGCGGAATGGGCCGCGTGCTGGTAGGCCGCCCCACCCTCGCCGAACCAGCCGTTGTTCGTCATCACCGTCAGGACTTCCGCCCCGGCGAGGGCGCTGGAACGCGCCAGCTGCGGATAGATATCCTCATAGCAGATGAGCGGACCCACGACGATCGGACCGCGGGGCAGGCTGATGACCAGCGGATGCGCATCCTCGCCGGCCTGGAAATCGTCACCGATCTCGACGAACTTGCGGAGCCAGCCGAAGACGGGACGCAGCGGCACGAATTCGCCGAACGGCACGAGCTGGCGCTTGGCGTAGTAACCGGGCTGGAGGCCGGAGTCGGGCGTGACCACGAAGGCGCCGTTGAACCAGGCTTCCGCGGAGGTGCCGTGGTTCTCGATGGCAATCGAGCCCAGCAGCAACGGAGTCTGCGCGCGCTGCGCCAGATCCTCGACAAACCGGCGCGTTGTGTCGTCGCCGCGCACGGCCCAGGGCGTGACCGCCTCGGGCCAGAGGATGAGGTCGGGCTGGGTGACGGCGGAGTTCACCGTGAGGGTTTCCAGCACCTCGAGGATGCCGGGGCCCTTCGACGAATCCCATTTCACCTGCTGCGGAATGTAGGGCTGCACCAGCGCCACCCGGACGAATTCCGAACGCTGCTGGCCGAAGATTTCGCTCAACAGCAGGAATGAGGGAAACATCAGCACGAGCAAGGCGGCCATGAACTCGGGACTGCGCTTGCGCAGGCCGATCTCCTTTTCCCGCAGCAACCGGTGGGCGTACGCCGCAAAGCCGCAGTTGAAGAACACCAGAATGAACGACACGGCATAGCCGCCCGTATAGGAGGCGATCTGCAGCAGAATGGGCCGCTGCCACTGACTCACGGAAAGCGGCAGCCAGGGAAACCCGCCGAGCAGCCAGGAACGCGTCCACTCCACGAGCACCCACAGGGCCGCCAGGCCGAAAACCGCCAGCACCCGGATGCCCGGTTCGCGTCCGCGCAGCCGCGGCATCACCCACCAGACGGCGAGATACCACACGCCCACCCAGGCGCCCACCAGCGGACCGAGCACCACGAGGCCGCCGATCGTGACATGGTGCAGCCAGCCGAGCAGAATCGTCCACGCCACCGCCTGCGCGGCGAACATCGTGCCGACATAGAGTTTGAACCCCGGCCTCAGGTAGGCCCAGAAAATCGCCGGCGCGGCAAAGGCATACGCGAACTCCGGCGCGGGAAACGGCGGAAAGGACGCCACCGTGAGCACAACGGTGCAGACAAAGACGCCGATCGCCCACAGGGCGTCGGCATTGCGCCGCCAGAAGGACGGGCGGTCGGAATAGGGATCGTCGGCCGGTGGCAGCGGTGTGGCAGTGGTGGTATTGGAAGGCACGGAAAGGTAGGAGCCTGCTCGCAGGCGATGGTTAGTGATACGTCAGCAAGCGAGCGAATCGCACGTCCCCCTCCCCTGCAAGCCGTCAGCCACGGCGTAGTGCGGCGCTTCAGCCCGCACTGGTTTGGAGAAATTGCACGACAAGGCGGCGGAGTTCTTCGAGCCAGTGCCGGCTGAAGACCGGCACTACGATTTCAGTATGGGCCCGGAAGTAGGGCAGGTCTCTGACCTGCTTTTACAGACGCGGCAGATGTAGGGCGTCACCTTGGTGACGCCTGGTGACGCAACGTTGCCAATTGATTGTTCGAGGCCGGACCAAGGTCCGGCCCTACAGGGCTTTCGTGATTCCGCCCTTACGTAACAGGCGCCTCACGCCCCGTGGCAGTTCTTGTACTTCTTGCCGCTGCCGCAGGGGCAGGGATCGTTGCGGCCGACCTTGGGGGTCTCGCGGCGGACGGTGACCTTGGGCAGCTTGAGCTCGGGCTCGCCAGCGGCGGGCTCGTCTCCCATCTGCGCGGCCGCCGCGGGGGCGGGTCGCGCCGCGGGGGCGGGGGCATCGGACGGGCCGACCGCGCGGGCGGTGCGGCTGAGGAGGGCGAGCATGTTCTCGAACGCCTGCAGGTTGGAGGCGCTGCGGAACAGGCCCGTGCAGATCTGCAGGCGGACGTTGTTCATCAGCTCCTCGAAATACTTGTAGGCCTCGCCCTTGTACTCGACGAGCGGGTCCTTCTGGCCGTAGCTGCGCAGGCCGATGGAACGGCGGAGCTCCTCCATCTCGGTGAGATGCTCCTGCCAGTGGTGGTCAATGGCGTTGATGACGACGTAGCGCTCCAGCGAACCGAGCGCCTCGGGAATCTCGACCGATTCCTTGACGGCATAGGCCCGCTTGATGCGCTCGATGATGGCGCGCGCCAGCGCCTCGATGTCTTCGCCGGTGAGCTCCGCGGCGTGGAGGCTGATCGGGAAATGCGAGTTGACCCAGCCGGTGAGCGTCTCGACGTCGGTCTGGGCCGGCGCGGCCTTGCCCCCGAAACCGGCGACATCCAGGCGGTTGAGGAGCTCCTCCTCGATCTGCTCGAAAATGATGTCCTTCGGGCGCTCGGCGTGGATGGCCGCGTTGCGGATGCCATAGACGACCTCGCGCTGCTGGTTGAGCACGTCGTCGTACTGGAGCAGCCGCTTGCGGATGGAGTAATTCTGCTGCTCGACCTTCTTCTGCGCACTCTCGATCGAGCGGTTGAGCCAGGGATGCTCGAGCTCCTCGCCCTCCTGCATGGAGCCTTCCATGAGGCGCGAGGCGAGATTGCCCTGCAGGAAGAGGCGCATGAGGTCGTCCTCGAGCGAGAGGAAGAACTTGGTCGTGCCCGGGTCGCCCTGGCGGGAGCAGCGGCCGCGCAACTGGCGGTCGATGCGGCGGGACTCGTGGCGCTCGGTGCCGACGACGTAGAGGCCGCCGAGCTCGCGCACGCCCTCGCCGAGTTTGATGTCGGTGCCGCGGCCGGCCATGTTGGTGGCGATGGTGACGGCGCCGCGCTGGCCGGCGCGGGAGACGATCTCGGATTCCTGCTGGTGGAACTTGGCGTTGAGGACGGTGTGGATGACGCCCGCGCGCTTCAGCATGCGGGACAGCACCTCGGAGGACTCGACCGACACGGTACCCACGAGCACGGGCTGGCCGCGCTTGTTGGCGGCCTCGATCTCCTTCACGACCGCGTTGAACTTGTCGCGACGGGTCTTGAAAATGGAGTCGTTCTTGTCGACGCGGATGCAGGGCTTGTTCGTCGGGATGACCTGCACGGCCAGGCGGTAGATGTCCTGGAACTCGGCGGCCTCGGTCTCGGCGGTGCCCGTCATGCCGGCCAGCTTCTCGTACATGCGGAAGTAGTTCTGGATGGTGACGGTGGCGTAGGTCCGCGTCTCGCGCTCGATGGTGACGCCCTCCTTGGCCTCGACCGCCTGGTGCAGGCCGTCGGACCAGCGGCGGCCGGGCATCACGCGGCCGGTGTTCTCGTCGACGATCATGACCTTGCCTTCCTGCACGACGTATTCGACATCGCGCTCGTAGAGGGAATAGGCGCGGAGGAGCTGGGAAATGGCGTGGATCTCGCCGGAGATCTCGGCGTAGCGGTTCTGGGAGGCGAGCTTGCGGGCCTCGCGTTCCTCGGCGGTGACGGCGGTGGACTTGTCGAGCTCGGAGAACTCGGTCGCGAGGTCGGGCAGGACGAAGGCGTCGGGATTGTCCGGGCGGAGCTTGGTGCGGCCGATCTCGGTGAGGTCGGCCTGGTGCTGGCGCTCGTCAATGACGTAGAACAGCTGTTCCTTCAGGCGGAAGAGCTCCTCCTTCTGGAAATCGGAGTTCATCTCCGTCTCGGTCTTGTCGAGGAGCTTGCGCCATTCGGGCTGCTCCATGAGGCGCATGAGCAGCTTGTTCTTCGGGTTGCCCATCTTGACCTGGAGCAGCTTGCGTGAGGCGAAGAGGCGGTCGTCAGGCGTGAGATCCTTTTTCTCCAGCAGATCCTTGGCCTCGCCGACGATGCGGTTGCAGAGGCGGGTCTGGTCGGCCACGAGGCGGTCCACCACCGGACGCAGGGCGGTGAAGGGCTGCTCGCGCTCGATGGGCGCGGGGCCGGAAATGATGAGGGGCGTGCGCGCCTCGTCCACGAGGATGGAGTCGATTTCGTCGACGATGCAGTACCAGTGGTCGCGCTGGACCTGGTCGTCCTTGCGCGTGGCCATGCCGTTGTCGCGGAGGTAGTCGAAGCCGAACTCGCTGGCGGTGCCGTAGGTGATGTCGCGGCCGTACATCTCGCGGCGCTGGTCGGACGCCATCTGCTGCTGGATGCAGCCGACGCTGACGCCGAGGAAATTGTAGAGATAGCCCATCCACTCGGAGTCGCGGCGGGCGAGGTAGTCGTTGACCGTGACGAGCTGGGTGTTGCGGCCGATGAGGGCGTTCAGGTAGAGCGGCAGCGTGGCAACCAGGGTCTTGCCTTCACCGGTCGCCATTTCGGAGATGCGGCCCTCGTGCAGGGTGATGCCGCCGATGAGCTGTACGTCGAAATGCACCATGTCCCAGGTGAGCTCGTGCTCGCAGACCATGATCTTGCGGCCCTGGAGGCGGCGGGCGGCGTTCTTGACCGCGGCGAAGGCCTCGGGGAGGAGCTGGTCGAGGGTTTCGCCGTTTTTCAGGCGGGCGCGGAACTCATCCGTCTTGGCGCGGAGCTGCTCATCGCTGAGGGCCTGGTAGGACTGCTCGTGCTCGTTGATACGGGCGACGATGGGGCGGCATTTCTCGAGAAATTTCTTATAGTGCCGGCCGGCAAAGCGTTTGAACAAAAAGGAGAGCATGAAGGGTCGAGACCATAGCCCGCAGGGGGGGCTTGGCAAATGGCAAATACCAACGGGCTGCCATGACACCCAGCCGGACCCGTTGAGCCGCTTTTTTTGCATTCCGCGTTCAAACTCGCACGCGACCTGCTTTAGGCGGCCACAAGCCATGCCCAACGCCGCCACCACCCCACCCTCGCCGGCCCCGCCGCCGGGAGAACTGTTCAGGCCCTACGACACCCGGGAGCATTTCGACGAGATGCTGGAGAGCGACGGCCGCATCCGGCCGCACTACGGTCGTTTCATGGAGCGGCTGGACAGCCTGTCCGCGGCGGAATTCAAGGCCCGGCAGGAAGCGGTGGACCTTTCGTTCCTGCGCCAGGGGGTGACCTTCAACGTCTATGGCGACGCCAAGGGCAGCGAGCGCATTTTCCCGTTCGACCTGGTCCCGCGCATCATCCCGGCCCGCGAATGGGAGCACCTCGAAACCGGTCTCATCCAGCGCATCACGGCGCTGAATCTCTTCCTCCACGACATCTACCACGACCAGCACATTCTCAACGACGGGACCATTCCCGCCCATTACGTGCTCTCGGCCAGACACTTCCGGCGCGAGTTCGTGAATTTCCAGGTGCCGCGCGACATCTACATCCACATCTGCGGAACCGACATCATCCGCGACCGCGACGGACGCTATCTCGTGCTGGAGGACAACGCCCGCTGCCCGTCCGGTGTCAGTTACGTGCTGGAGAACCGGCGCGCCCTCAAGCGCACCTTTCCGCGCAGCTTCGAGGCCTGCGGCGTGCGGCCGGTCGAGCAATACCCCAACGAACTCCTCTCCGTCATGCAGCACATCGCCCCGGCGGGCGTGACGGATCCGACCGTGGTGCTGCTCACCCCCGGCGCCTACAATTCCGCCTATTTCGAGCACACCTACCTCGCCCGGCAGATGGGCATCGAGATCGTCGAGGGCCGCGACCTGTTCGTACGCGACCAGCGGGTCTTCATGCGGACGACCAAGGGCCTGCAGCCGGTGCACGTGATCTACCGGCGCATCGACGATGATTTCCTCGACCCCACCGTCTTCCGCCGCGATTCGGCCCTCGGCGTGCCCGGCCTCGTCCAGGCCTGCCGGGCCGGCAATGTCTCCCTCGCCAACTCCATCGGCACCGGCGTCGCCGACGACAAGGTCATCTACCGCTTCGTGCCGCAGATGATCAAATACTACCTCGACCAGGAACCCATCCTGCCGAACGTCGACACCTACCTCGCCAACGAGGAGGACGACCGCCGCTACATCCTGGAAAACATCGAGCAACTCGTCGTGAAATCCGCCAATGAGGCCGGCGGCTACGGCATGCTGATCGGCCCGCACGCCACCCAGGCGGAATGCGACGAGTTCCGCCGGTACGTCGCCGCCGAGCCGCGCAACTACATCGCGCAGCCCGTCATCAGCCTGTCGCGCCACCCGACCTTCGGCGAGGGCGGCTTCGCCGGCCGCCACGTGGATCTGCGGCCCTTCATCCTCTACGGCGAAAAACCCGTGATCATTCCCGGCGGCCTCACCCGCGTCGCCCTCCGGCCCGGTTCCCTCGTCGTCAACTCCTCGCAGGGTGGCGGCAGCAAGGACACCTGGGTGCTGTACGGCGATGAGTGAGCACAATCCAGCAGGGTTTCTCCCTGGGGGAGATGCCATCTGGGTAGCGTCCGGCCTCCGGACGGGCGTTACAGTTTGCGCCCGCCATGCCCGGCCCGTCCGGAGGCCGGGCCCTACCCCCCGCCATCCACCGGCTTAGCGTCAGGCACCCTTCATCGTTCCTCAACCCAACCATTTTATTCAGCATGCTCAGCCGCGTCGCCAATGGCCTTTACTGGATGAGTCGCTACGTCGAACGCGCGGAAAACACCGCGCGGCTCGTCGATGTGAACCTCCAGCTCATGCTCAACCTCCGCAACCTGAACGACAGCACCCTCGCCGACCACTGGGTGCCCATCGTCCAGAGTACGGGGGATGAGGAACTTTTCGCCCAACTGTATGCCCGGCCCTCCGGGCAGAACGTCGCGGAGTTCTTCGTTTTCCAGGCCGCCAACCCCAATTCCATCGTCTCCGCCATCGGCTCGGCCCGGGAAAACGCCCGCACCGTGCGCGACCAGATCACGGTCGAGCTCTGGGAGGCCCTCAACCGGCTCTATCTCTTCCTGCACAGCCCGGCCGCCCGGCAGCTTTGGGACGACAACCCGCACGATTTCTTCAACGAGGTGCGCGACGGTTCCCTGCTGATCCAGGGCATGGCCGACGCCACCGTCGTCCGCAACGAGGGGTGGCTCTTCATGCAGATCGGCCGCTTCCTCGAGCGGGCCGACAAGACCTCGCGCATGCTGGACGTCCGCCACGCCTCGCTCGCCGCGCCCGGGGCCGGCCCGGGCCTGAGCCAGGCCGACGTCCTCGGCTGGTCCGCCATGCTGCGATCCTGCAGCGCGTGGGACGCCTACAAGGCGCTGCACGGCGCCGAGGTCCGGCCCGAGTTCGTGGCGGAATTCCTTCTGCTTTCGGAGGACTTCCCGCGTTCCGTGCGCTTCTGCCTCCAGCAGGTCAACACCGCGCTGCGCCGCATCTCCGGGGTCGCCGAGGGCCGTTTCAGCAACGACGCCGAAAAGCTCGGCGGCCGCCTGCACGCCGAGCTGCAGTTCAGCGCCGCGGCCGACATCTTCAAACCCGACCTCCACACCTACCTCGACCAGCTCCAGGCCCGGCTCAACGCCATCGGCGAGGCGGTTTTCCAGACCTATATTTTCCAGGCTTTCCAGGCGGGGGAGGAAAACGCCTGGCGCCAGCAGGAGGAGCAACAGCAACAAATCGTTCGCCAAGCCGGCCGGTTTCCCTCCATGACCGGCCAAGCATGAAACTCTCGGTGCTCCACCGGACGCATTACGCCTACGCCGCCCCGGTGCAGGACAGTTACAATGAAGCCCGCCTCCAGCCCGGCGACTGCGAAACGCAGCGGCGCCACAGCTTCATCCTCAAGGTCCTGCCCTCCACGCGGCTCACGCACTACCTCGATTTCTACTTCAACTGCGTGCATCTGTTCGATGTCTCGCGGCCCCACACCGAGCTGACCGTCGAGGCCTCCTCCACGGTCACGACCAGCGAGGCCCCCGGCCTGCCCGAGGACGCCGCCCTCGCCCCGCTCGCCACCCTGTCCGCCGGCACCCGGATCGACCGCTGCTACGATTACCTGCAACCCAGCCAGTTCGTGAACGACAGCGTGGAGGCCTGGCGGCTCGCCCTGGACATCACCGCCGGCGAGACCGACGCATGGCAGGCCGCGCTGAAGATCATGCGCCACATCCACCATGATTTCCGCTACGAGCCGGCCTCCACGCATGTGCACACCACGGTCCGCGAATCAATGCAGCTCAGAAAAGGGGTCTGCCAGGATTTCGCCCACGTCATGATCGGGCTGTGCCGCGCGCTCAAGCTCCCGGCCCGCTATGTCAGCGGCTATCTGTACAACGGACCCACCGAGCACCTGAAAGGCGCCCAGGCCAGCCATGCCTGGGTCGAGGTGTACATCCCCGGCCACGGCTGGCGCGGACTCGACCCCACCAACAACCAGCAGACCAACGGCCGCTACGTGAAGATCGGCGCCGGCCGGGATTACGCCGACGTCCCGCCGCTCAAGGGCACCTACCGCGGCACGCAGGAACGGAAGATGACCGTGGATGTGCTGGTGACGCTGCTGGATGCGACGGCATCAGTGTAGGGGGGGGGCCGATCCCCGCCTTCGTAGCTACGAGCGTGAGCGAGTGGTGATTGTCCACTCGCTCACGCTCGTAGCTACAATCCCACCAGGCGGGATTCGCAGACTCCGCCCTACAACGAATGCCTCAACCGACTTCAGTGTTCAACGTTCAGCGTTGAGCGTTCCGCCGCCTTCAGTGGCGGTGGCTCAAACCTGCGTCCGGAAATACGTGATTGTCCGCTTGAGGCCCTCTTCGAGCGGCACGGTCGGCTCCCATTTGAGGTATTTCTTTGCCAGGGTGATATCCGGCTGGCGCTGCTTCGGATCGTCGGCCGGCAACGGTTTCCGGACGATCCGGGACTTGCCGCCGATCAGCTTGATCGTGAGTTCGGCCAGCTGCTGCATGGTGAATTCACCGGGATTGCCGAGATTGATGGGACCGACGGTTTCGGTCTGGTGCATCAGGCGGATGAAGCCCTCGATCAGGTCGTCCACATAGCAGAACGAGCGCGTCTGCATGCCATCGCCGTAAATGGTCAGGTCCTCCCCCCGGAGGGCCTGCATGATGAAGTTCGAGACCACGCGCCCGTCGTTGGGATGCATGCGCGGACCGTAGGTGTTGAAGATGCGGACCACGCGGATATCGACCTTGTTCTCGCGGTAGTAGTCGAAGAAGAGCGTCTCGGCGCAGCGCTTGCCCTCGTCGTAGCAGGAGCGGCGGCCGATGGGGTTGACGTTGCCCCAGTAGGACTCGGGTTGCGGATGCACTGCAGGGTCCCCGTAGACCTCGGAGGTGCTGGCCTGGAACACCCGCGCCTTCACGCGCTTGGCGAGGCCCAGGCAGTTGATCGCGCCCATCACCGACGTCTTGGTCGTCTTGATGGGATTGAACTGGTAATGCGGCGGCGAGGCGGGACAGGCGAGGTTGTAGATCTGCTCCACCTCGAACTTGAAGGGATCGATGACGTCGTGCCGCACGAACTCGAAACTCGGGTGCGTGAGCAGGTGGGCGATGTTGGTCTTCCGGCCGGTGAAGAGGTTGTCCAGACAGACGACCTCATGTCCGTCTCTCAGCAGGCGGTCGCAGAGGTGGGAGCCGAGAAACCCGGCGCCGCCGGTGACAAGGATTCGCATGGGAGCAGTCAGCGAAAGAACGTCCCGGCGGGCAAGTCAGCAATCTGCGCCGCCTGGAGGCCGGCGAACGTTCAACGCTGAACTCTTAACGCTGAACGCTGAAGTAGGCAGCCCGCTCGCGGGCGCTGTTTCGGCGTGCGCTAGCGATTCCAGCGCGAGCAAGCTCGCTGCCTACCGTGGCGTTATGCGATCGCTGAATCGCGTTAGCCTTGGAACACTTCAGCGTTAAACGTTCAACGTTGAGCGTTCGCCGCGCGCCGCGGCGCCCGCTTCATACCGCGCCACCCACCCCCGGTGCCAGGCCGCATAGTCGCCCGCCTCGATGTGGGCGCGGGCCTGGGCCATCAGGTCTAGGTAGAAATGGAGGTTGTGCAGCGTGAGCAGGGTGCAGCTCAGGATCTCGCCGGCCACGGTCAGGTGGCGCAGGTAGGCCCGCGAAAAGCGCGTCGTGTAGTTCAACACCTCGTCGCTGATCGGCCGCGGGTCGTTGCGGAATTTCTCGTTGCGCAGGTTGATCGGGCCATCGGGCGTGAAGACCAGGCCGTTGCGCGCCACGCGCGAGGGCAGCACGCAATCGAACATGTCCACGCCGAGCGCGATCATCTTGAGCAGCTGCGGGGGCGTGCCGAGGCCCATGGTGTAGCGCGGCTTGTGCTTCGGCAAAAAGGGCGTGGTCGCGCCGACCTGCTTGAGCATCTCCGGCTCGGGTTCACCGACGCTCACGCCGCCGACCGCATAGCCGGGAAAGTCCAGCGCCGCGAGCGACTCCGCCGCCTCGCGGCGCAGGTCGTCGAAGGTCGAGCCCTGCACGATGGCGAAGACATGATGCCCCGCCGCCAGGAAGCCGCTGTCGGATGCGATCTGCCGGCACTGCCGCGCCCAGCGCTCGCTGCGGGCCACGGCCTCCGCGCAGGCGTCGCGTTCGCAGGGCCACGGCGGGCATTCGTCAATGACCATGGCGATGTCGCTGCCGAGGTTCTGCTGGATGCCCATGACCTCCTTGGGCCCGAGAAACAGTTTCGCCCCATCCAGATGCGATTGGAACTCGATCCCGTCGTCGCGCAGCTTCCGGAGCTTCGCCAGCGAGAAAACCTGAAAGCCGCCGCTGTCGGTCAGGATGGGACCGTCCCAGCCCATGAAGGCGTGCAGGCCGCCCAGGTCGCGGATGAGTTCCGAGGTGGGCCGCAGGTTGAGGTGGTAGGTGTTGCCAAGGATGATCTGGGCGCCGATCTCGCGGAGGTGCGCCGGAGTGAGGGACTTGACCGTGCCCTGCGTGCCCACCGGCATGAAGATCGGGGTCTCGATCACCCCATGCCGGGTCGTCAGGCGACCGCGGCGGGCGGCGGTCGCGGAGTCGGTCTTGATCAGCTCAAAGGACATGCGGGGAACATCCAACATCGAACATCCAACGTCCAACATCCAATTCTGAATTCATGCCGGACCAGACTCGCGGGTAACGATTTCTCGCATGCCGATGCTTGTGTATGGCACAGCTTGGGTAGGGCCCGGCCTCCGGACGGGCCGCGAACCGCAGGCGCACGCCGAACCGCCCGTCCAGCCTGCCCTCCATAGGCCGGGCGAAGGAGGGAGGCCGGGCGCTACCCACGGCCAAGCGATCCCCCACCATACTTTCAGTTGCTTGGCATTGGGCGTTGAATGTTGGATGTTGAGCGTTGGATGTTCGCGGCGCAGCCGCGCCGCGCCGTGCTTGACCACGGCCGGGCTTTGCGAGGTAATCCCCGGTTAATCAACGTGCTGCTCGTCATCGACAACTTCGACTCGTTCACCTTCAACCTGGTCCAATACTTTGGCCAACTGGGCGTGGAGCAGCGCGTGTTTCGGAACAACGAGATCACCCCCGCCGAGGCCCTCGCCCTCAATCCCGACCGGGTGCTCATTTCCCCCGGTCCCTGCTCGCCCGCCGAGGCCGGCGTTTCGCTCGGGATGATCGAGGCCTTTGCCGGCAAAAAGCCCATCTTCGGCGTCTGCCTCGGCCACCAGTCCATCGGCCATTTCTTCGGTGGACACGTGGTGCGGGCCGACCGCCTGATGCACGGCAAGACTTCACCTATCCTGCACCACAACAGCGACTTGTTCAAAGGCCTGCCGCAGGGTTTCAAGGCCACCCGCTATCATTCCCTCCTCGTCGAGCGCGCCACTTTTCCGGCGGCCCTGGAGATCACCGCCGAGACCGCCGAGGGCGAGGTCATGGGCCTACGCCATCGCACCCTGCCCATCTGGGGGGTGCAATTCCACCCGGAATCCATTGCGACCGAACACGGGATGAACATTCTGAAAAACTTCCTGTCGCTGAACTGACATGAAAGTAGCGAGCATCGAGTAGCGAGTAGCGGGCATTCCAACTGTCATCTCCCCAGTACTCTATCTTACTCACTACTCGCTACTCACTACCCGCTACTTCCAAAAAACCATGCGCTGTCCCAAGTGCACCTCAATTGAAGACAAAGTGATCGATTCCCGCATCAGCCGGGAAGGCAGCACCATCCGCCGGCGCCGCGAGTGCCTCGAATGCGGTCACCGCTACAGCACGGTCGAGGCCCTGCTGCGGGACGGCATGATCGTGGTCAAACGCGACCGCCGCCGGGAGGATTTTGACCGCGCCAAGCTCGTCCATGCGGTCCGCGCCGCCTGTCACAAGCGTCCGATCGACCTGGAGCAGATCAGCATGCTGGTGGACGACGTGATCGACGCCCTTGAGGCCCAGTTTGAGAACGACATTCCGTCCAGCGCCATCGGCGATGCCGTGATGCAGCGCCTGCGCACCATCGACCAGGTCGCCTACGTCCGCTTCGCCAGTGTCTACAAGGAGTTTCGCGACGTCTCGGAGTTCATGCAGGAAATCAGCGCACTGCCGAAGCCGAAGAAATGACGCCAGACCGCGACGACCTGCGCCGGCTGCATTTCATCAACGCCCTGTTCGCCCACGTCACGGGCCACGACCTTTATCTCGCGGAGCAGATCAAGTCGGCCATCGCGTTCAGCCTGACCGAACTCGAATCCCAGACCGCGGAGCATCCCGAGCTGGCCGCCAAGTTTGACACCGCGTTCACCGCCGCGGCCGCCAATCTGCTGGGCCAGGCCTTCGCCCACCTGCCCTCCCATGGCTTTTACCACTGGGACGCGGCCCGCACCGACACCTCGGCCACACCGCTCTTCGCGCGCGATGAGATCATGACCGGATTGAAGCACCTCGCAGGCTACCGTGAGTCCACCCTGCTCATCACCAATCTGCGCCCCGCCCTGATCCCGCCCGAAAAGCGTGCCACGGCGAAACGCCGGCGCGAGTACGACGACGCCCTCGCCTTCATCCGCGAACTCGCCGCCGCCCGCACGGCACCGAGCGCAAACCTGCAGCTGCTGTTTTTGTAGTAGCGAGTGGCGTGTAGTGGGTGTCGAGCATGGAAAGAGCATCATTGCCTGCTCCTCGCTACCCGCTACTCACTACTCGCTACTCGCTACTCGCTACTCCGCCATGAAGACCATTTTTCAGAAAATCGCCGACCGCGAGATCCCCGCCAAGATCATCCATGAGGATGACCTGTGCCTCGCCATCCACGACATCCAGCCGCAGGCCCCGGTGCATGTGTTGATCTTCCCGAAGCGACTGGTCGCGCGCCTTGATGAAACTGTCCCAGAGGATCAAGCCCTGCTCGGTCATCTCCTGCTGACGGCGCAGGGTCTGGCGAAAAAACTGAACCTTGGCGCCGGCTTCCGCGTCGTGATCAACAACGGCCCCCATGGCGGCGAATCCGTGCCTCACCTGCACGTCCACCTCCTCGCCGGCCGCCAGCTCGGCTGGCCCCCGGGTTGAGGTCCTTGGCCTAATGTAGGGCGGGGTCTCCGAACCCCGCCTCGACGACCAACGCCGTTAGCTTGGCGGGGATCGGAATCCCCGCCCTACAATAGTCGGCAGTTTGTCACTTCCCGCCCCGATGCCGCTGCCGGTAGCCGCGGGCGTCGAGGCCGGTGAAGTGGCGGAAGACGCGGGCGAAATACTGGCTGGTGCTGAAACCGCACTCATGGGCGATCTCCGTCACGGACTTGGGCGTGGCCTTGAGCAGTGACTTGGCGCGGTCCACGCGCAGGCGGTTCACGAGGGTGAAGGGACTGTCGCCGGTCAACTGCCGGCACAACAGGGCGAAGCGGGACCGGCCGAGGCCGCAAGCCGCCGCCATATCCGAAAGCGTCCAAGTCTCGTCACTCCGCGCCTGCAGCGCGATGATGAACGCCTCGACCCGTCTCAACGAGGCGGAATCATTGCGGTCGTGCGCCGCATCGGCCTTGAGACAGCGGGCGAGCTCGAGCACGGCCAGGCGTGCCAGGGCCTGCACATACCTGATTTCCGGACTGTCGGACTTCATCAACTCCTCCACCAGCGTCGGCACGAGCCATGCGATGCGCGGCGTGGCCCGGCAGCAGTGGCGTCCACGTTGCGTCAGCAGGGCGCTGATCTCCGCCGCCTCCGCCCGCCCGATGCCGAAATCGGGATGAAATCCGAAACGCCGACGCGGCCGGTCAATCCGGCCATCGAGGCCGAGTTGCACCCAGTGCCAGTAATGCCCCGGTTCGAACTCATCCACGCTCCCGTGCTCCTGCCACGGCAATGAAAAGTACACCGAGCCCGCCGTCACGCGCTCCACCCGCCCCTCCACGTGCCAGTTGAGCGCCCCCTTCTCGAGGTAGATGATCTCCAACCCGAAATCACGGTGGGTGGGCAGCGTGCGCGCGCTGCCGCGGCCAAAACGGGGGATGCTGTTCATGGTATCGGACCAAAGTAGCGCAGTACTCTGACCTGCGAAATCGCCGCCACCTCCGCCAATGGACGCCCACTTGGCAGGTCACAGACCTGCCCTACTTGCCGCCACGGAGCCGGAGGATTGTTGCTGCGCCGCATTGATGTGCACGATTTGCCACTGGCGAAGGTTGAACGCAAGCCCGCGGCCACTCTGGTAAAGTGTCCTCGTTTCCACCCCATGAAACTCACCCACACCCAGATCGAATCCTTCCGCCGCCACGGCTACGTCGCCGTTCCCGGCTTTTTCAACGCCGCCGAAACCGCCGCGCTGCAGGCCGACATCAGCCGGCTAAAGCGTAACGGTTTCCTGCGCAACGTCGCCACGGCCGGCGACGGCAAGACGCCGGCCACGACCAAGCAGAACCTGCAGCTGTGCCCGGCCAACTTCTACAGCACCCTGATCCGCGCGCTGCCGTTTGCCCCCAAGGTGCTGGAGGCGGTCACGCACCTCATCGGCGATGAGGTCACCCTGCACCTCGACCAGATCTTCCTGAAACCGGGAAAGACCGGCATGGGCACCGCCTGGCACCAGGACAACGCCTACTTCAAGATCCCGCAGCCCCTGCGCGGCACCGCCATGTGGATCGCGATCCACGACGCCACTGTCGCCAACGGCACGATGCGCGTCGTGCCCGACGCCTGGAACTCCGCCCTGCCGCACGAGCGCGACGGCAACAGCGACCATCATATCCGCTGCTTCCCGGATGAAACCAGGGCCGAGACCATCGAGCTCAAGGCTGGCAGCGTGCTCTTCTTCTGCTATGGCACCCCGCATTGCACCGGCGACAACACGACCGACACCGAACGCGCCGGTCTCGCCTACCATTTTCTCTGCGACGACCAGACCGACGAGTCATTCTACAACGGCGGTCGCATCGGCAATCCGCGCCCGCGTCTCACCGGGCCGAAGGCCTCGGGCGGCTTCGAGGAATACGGCAGCGTGATCGCCGGAACCTGGGACGCCGAGGTAGCCAGGGCGGCCGGCGGACGCGGCGCGTGATTGCCGGGTGCGCAGCATGACAAGCTGCCGCGTGTTCATTGTTTAGGAAGTCACGGGTTCATCGCCCGGGAGGGGAACAAACCGGCCTGTCCGACGTACTAAACCGGGCAGACCCGGCCCAGGCCGGTCAAACTCCATCCTGCACCATGAATCCTGCACTCAAATCCATCAACCCGACCGCAGGTATCCTGTTGGCCGGCTCCCTCTTATTTGCCGGCGGCTGCGTCAGTCGAGAGCCCACGGCCGCGGAGCGCGGCGCGGGTACCGGCGCCGTGATCGGCGCCGTATTGGGCGGCATCATCGGGCATCAGTCCGGTGAGGCCGGGGCGGGCGCCGCCATCGGGGCGGCGACGGGAGCCATCGTCGGCGGAGCCACCGGTTCCGCCCAGGACAGGCGTCTGCGGGAAGTGCGGCACGAGCGTGAACTGGCCGAGGAACGGGCCGCCCGCGCCCGCGCCGAGGAAGAGTCCCGCCGGCAACGCATGATCGCGCAGGGCCGGCGCGTTGAGGATCCCGAACTGCTGGCCGCCCGGCAGCGGGCCGAGGCCGCCGAGGCCGAGCTCGTCCGGCTCCGCAAGGAGGAATCCGAGGCCATCCGCAAGGTGAAGGAACTTGAGGAATACCGCGCCCGCGAAGCCGCCGCCCAGGACGAAATCGAGCGCATGCACGGCACGCGCAATTAGGCCGTTTTGTTGGGAACGCGACCAACCTGGGAGCGCGGGCGGCTCGCCCGCTCAACATTATTGCGGGCGGGCCGCCCGCGCTCCCAGGTGCAAACCGACGCCCTAAATGATCTCCCGGGCCTCGCGGTCCGGCAGCATGGGGAACGGGGCGTGCGGGAGCGTCTGGTACCAATACGCCACCGACGCCAGATCGTCCTGCAACGCATGGTAGCGCGGATTGGGGAGGCCCAGTTCCTTCCAGCCATGGTCGCGCCAGCCGAGCGCCTGCATTGTGATGCGAAGGTCCTGCTTAAAGAAGACCGGATCCTGCATGTGGAAACGGTACAGGGTCATGCGGGCGCCAGTCTGGCCGGATTTGCCCACGACATGCTGGAAGCCAAAATACGGCGCCGAGTAGTTGCTCTCGTCGAAACACCAGGCCCCGCCGAAGTAATCCTCCGTGCCGGTGCCGCATATGGTCGGCCATTCCCTGTCACCGTCGAGGTACATCTTGATCTCGCCCTCGCCCCACCAGCCGGAGGTGTTCTGCTGCCAGCTCATGAAGGTGCCGACATAGTGGCCGTGCCCCTTCACGCCATCGAGGATCGTGTAGACCTCCCTGTACGGAATGGGGTTGGTGCGCCGGAACTGGGCATGGAAGTACAGGCAGTCATCCGGCACGGCCTCCAGGGTGTAGTTGATGGTGTAGAAGAAATGCTGGATGTCCGCGGCGCCGTCATTGTGCACCGTGATGCGGGCGTGCTTCCGGAACGGCATCGGGAAGAAGCAGTTCATGCCGCCCTTGGGGTTCACGTTGATGGGCAGGGCTGTGATGTTCTGGTCCTTGCCCCACGACTGGCAGAAGAAGTCGCCGATGGGACATTCGACCGAGGGATGCTCCTGACCGTCCCAATAGATCCGCAGGATGATCTGCCGGCGCAGGCGCTGGTCGAAGGTGATCCACATGTGCCGGATGACCCCGGGACCTTCATGATCCATGAGCGTGAGGGTCTGGCCCGACTTGAGCGGGAGGCAGGGCGAGATCTTCCAGCCGCGGCCGAGATGAATGGCCTGCTCCCAGGCCCCGGGCGTGAGTGAAGTCTCCTTCGTCGCCATGCCACCGGCGCCTTTTTCGCCGCGGTAGTTTTCAGCCGAGAGCGAACGCGACTCGGCCTGGCGTTTGAGGAAGATCGTGGAGAGATCGATGGACGTGTTCATGGGGGAAGGTGGCAAGGTGGCTGAACTTTTGAATCAGGACCTGGCCTCGAAGGTACCATCGGCCCGCTTCGCCACCATCTTTTTGAGCTCAAGCATCATCAGCGTGGATGAAAGTTCAGCCACAGGCAGGCCGGTCAGGCCCGCCAAGGCATCGGGAGAGAGCAGCGCGCCGCCTCGAAAGTTGTCCAACACCATAGTTTCCTTCTCACTCAAGCCCCCGGCGCGCTGGCTGCCGGGGGTTCCATCACCCTTGGCCGGGATCGGTTGCGGGCGCAGGCCGCCGAGGTAGTTCAGCTCATTGAGAATGTCGTCCACACCGGTCAACAGCGTGGCGCCGTCGCGGATCAACTGGTGGCAGCCCGCGCTCGTGTTCTGGTCGATGCGTCCCGGCACGGCGAAGATGAGCCGGCCCTGTTCGCCGGCAAAACGCGCGGTGATCATGGAACCGCCGCTGACATCGGTCTCCACGACCACGATGGCCTCGCACATGCCGGCGACAACGCGGTTGCGCATGGGGAAACTCTGGCGGTCGGCCCGCCGGCCGAAGGGAAATTCCGAGAGGATGGCCCCGTGTTCCTCGATCTGACGGTAAAGTGACAGGTTTTCCGGCGGATAAACGATGTCGATCCCGCAGCCCAGCACGGCGGCAGTCTTGCCACCCACCGACAGCGCGCCCTCGTGCGCCGCGGTGTCGATGCCGCGGGCGAGCCCGCTCACGACGCAAAAGCCGAGCCGGGCCAGATCCGCACCCAGCTTCTTGGCCACGCCCTGGCCGTAAAGCGTGGTGCGACGGCTGCCGACTATCGCGATGCAGGGCTGGGCAAAATCGTAGCTCCCCTTGCGGTAAAGGCCGATCGGCGGGTCGTTGATTTCCTTGAGCAGCCGGGGATAGCCGGGATCCCGCGTGGTGATGAAGGTGGTCGCAGCCTTCGCCATGCGTTCCTCCTCCCGGGCCAGATCGAAGTGCTCGCGCCAGGCGGCAATGGTCGCACTGATGACGGGACCCACCCCCTGCACCGCTTCCAGACGACGGGAGGGTGCGGAAAATATCGCCCGCGGATCACCGCCCAGGTCCGCCAGCAGACGGTTGAGGGTGATGGGCCCGATGTTGGGCAGGGCGTTCAGGACCAGAAACGCCTGCTGCTCGGTCATGTCGGTAGGGGTGGACACAAGTTGAAAGGGCGGCCGTCTGCCGCGAGCCCACCAAAGTGAGGCATTAACCATCTGACGTAAAGCCGCTGCTGGTTTGATGTCTCGAAAATCTCCGTCCCGCACACGACACCTCGCTCTGGCCGGGATCCGGCCAATCCTTTCCCGCGGATCACGCGGATAGACGCGGATGACGGAGGTCTTTATCCGCGTTCATCCGCGTGATCCGCGGGAAGGATTGAACTCAGAGCAGCACCCAAGGCACCTAACAGTGTCGTGCGAGGAAACCTCATGCTCGTAGTTACATGGACAGTTATGGTTCCTGCTATTCCGCCATTCGGAGTACTGCAGACAGATAATCGAGCACCTGGGTCGTGCGCACCGCCGTGCTGCCTTTGCTTCGCGCCAGCAAATCGGCGGCCATCCCGTGCCAGGCAACCCCGCGACAGGCGGCTCCAAAAGGATCCTTCGGTGTCTGGGCGAGTTGGGTCCCGATCAGGCCGGCCAGCAGGTCGCCGCTGCCGCCCCGGGCCAGGACAGATCCGCCGAAGAAACTGTGGGCGACGGTTTTGCCGGTCGCGATGCGCGTAACCGGTCCCTTGAGCACGACCGTGGCACCGGTCGAGGCAGCGTAGTCGCGGAGCTTCTTCTTTCCGGCAATCCGGGCAAATTCCCCCGCATGGGGCGTAAGCACCAGCGGAGTCCGGGCCGCGGCGATGATATCCGGCTGCAACGCATCCGCATCGAGCACCACCGGCACCGGCGCCACCCTGACGAGTTCCATCGCCAACGCCGCAGTCTCCCGTTCGCGCCCCAAGCCGGGGCCGATCACCAGGGCGTTCGCCCGCTCCCAGCGCTCGACCAGAAGGTGCCGCGCCTCCAGGGCGATCCCGCCTTCGGGCGTTTCCGGACAACCCACCCAGATGGCCTCCGGCACCTTGGCGGCGAAGGCGGGCACGAGCGATTCGGGGACAAAGGCTGAAACCAAACCCGCCCCGCTCCGCAGGGCGGCCAGCACGGCCATGAGCGCCGCACCCGGATAATGCCTGGAACCGGCCAATACGAAGACGTGACCGAATTTGCGCTTGTCCGCGTGCGGATCACGCCAGCCCTGCAGGGATGCGAGCACCTGACGGGTCAGCACGCTGTCCGGCGCCTCCACCGGAGCCGGGAAGAAACCGAGATCGAGGTAGCGCAGCCGTCCGGCATTGGGGAGCGTCAGCAGCGGCGACTTTGCGATCCCGGTCGCATAGGTGAAGTCGGCGCGAAACGCTTCCGGAGCCTCCCAGCCGCTCGGCAAATCCACGGCCGCCCGCAACCGGACTTTGAGCGCGTTCGCCAGTTTCAAGGCCGCGACGGACCGGGCGTCGAGCGGCGGATGGTACTGGTACCCGAACAAGCCATCGAGGCTCAGCGCATAACCGCCCCGCTGCGAACGGGCGCTGACGGAGCGCACCCTCTCCGGTGCGGCGTGCTGCAATTCCTGCCAGGCGCGCAGCGCCAGCGGGCGCAGGCCGCGCACGCCATAAACCAGAAAAACATCCACGCTCGCCCGCGGTTGGCGTCGCAGGATCTCCGCTGCCGCTAGCAACGCGTCGCCGCCATTGTGGCCCTTGCCCGCCAACACCAGCACGGCTCCCGTCGCCGGAAAGCCGCCGATTTCCTCAAAGTCCGCCAGCGCCGCGGCTGCCACGGCCGCGCCGGCCTGTTTCATGGCGGCCCATTCAAGGTTCTCGTCACCGGCGAAGAGTTTTTTCTCGAGGGCCCCAGCCTCGGCACAGGTTAGGATGGGATGAGTGGAGGGCATGCAGTGAATTCGTACCCTCTATTGCATGGCCGAATCCAAGGGTGAGTGCGAGCTTGGGTGTGCCATATTCCCGGTGCGGCGGAAGTATGGGCTTAGCCAAAACGAAACAGTCGGAGCTGAACCGCCTTGATGATTGCGAAGCCGAAAAGTGATTCCGGCAGGCCGCCAGCTTGCTGGCGCGCTCAGAGCGGGAGCAAGCTCCCGGCCTACTTACCGACTGCATCATTGGCTTTAGCCGCTCTTCGCCTGCCGAGTCGCAGTCATGCGTCAAATGGGGAGGTCGGAGACCTGCCCTACCTCAAGCCTTCTCGCCCCCTAGCGCTTTTCGGTCCCGGGCGCGGGGCTCACTCTCGTGGGCGGCGGGGATGCTTCCGGGGATCTCACATCAATCCTCCCGGGCGGCGTGGGCTTGAGCGGATTGCTCTCCCGGATCATTTTCCAGTCCTCCTGGCGTTTCTCCTGCAGCCATTCCGCCCTCATGGCCTCGGTTTCCGTATACAGCAGCGGGCCGTCAACCTTGACCCCATGGGTCAGGATCGGACGGGTGAGGCGGTCGATGGTGCGGAAGTAATAATTCTCGCCGGTGCGCAGGACCTCGTAGTAGCGGGAAAACGACTTGGTCTCTATGTCCCACAACGCCACTTCGGCAAGATCGTGCGACCAAACCGCATGGTGCCCCCACTCGGCGAAGACCACTTCGATGTCACTCAACGGAGCCGGTCCGGATCGCACGGCGGGAGGAGCGGGTTCGGCGACCGACTCCGGGGCCGCCGGTTCGGGGGCCACGGTTTTTGGTTCAGGCAGGGCCCAGACAAAAAGCGCACCCAGGACAAAGCCCAGGGAAATCCATGATGGGATCTTGGAAAGCTGACCCGGCGACGGCGGCTTGGGATCTTCCTCGTCCATGGCGTTCAGGTCCGGATCAGCGCCGCCACGGCCATCGCGTGGGTCTCGGTGTGGGAAAGTGAAACCAGCACGCCGGTGGCGCCCACCTGGGCCAGCAGTGCAAGGCCCTTGTCATCCAAGCGCACCAAAGGCTCCTTGCGCTCGCCGTGGTAGATGGAGACAGAGGTCCAGTCGAGGTGCGTGCCGATGCCGGTGGTGAAAGTCTTGGAAACCGCCTCCTTGGCCGCCCAGCGTGCGGCGTAGTGTTTGTGCGGGTGCTTGAGCCCGGAGCAGTACTCCCGCTCCTCCGCGGTGAAAACTCGGTTCAGAAACCGCTCCCCGTGCCGCTCCAGCACCTTGTGAATGCGCTCCACCTCGATCAGATCGCAACCGAGACCGAGGAGAATGCCGCCGGGAGGAAGGGAGAGGGACATGGGGGGGAGTAGCGAGCAGTGGGTAGCGGGTAGCGAGTAGAAAGGCAGCAGTTGTAGCTACGAGCGTGAGCGAGTGGCCGGTGGTTCGATATGCTCGCTACCCGCTACTCACTACTCGCTACTTCAGGCTCGCATTCATGCGAGCCTTCATCTCCCGGACGGCTTCCTCGATGCCGGTGAAAAGGGCCCGGCTGATGATGCTGTGGCCGATGTTCAATTCATGGAGGTGCGGCAGGGTGCGGACCTCGGCGATGTTGACGTAGTTGATGCCGTGGCCGGCATTGACCGTGAGCCCGAGTTCATGGGCGCGAACCGCTCCGACGCGCAGGCGCCTGAACTCCTCCGCCCGACGCGGGGTGAAATAGGCGTTGGCATAGGCGCCGGTGTGCAATTCCACAAACGGCGCCTTCACGGCCGCGGAGCACTCGATCTGCGCCTCGTCGGGATCGATGAAGAGGCTGGCCTTGATGCCGGCGGCGTTCATGGCCGCGACGCAGTCCTGCACGCGCTGGCGGCCGCCCTTCACATCGAGGCCGCCCTCGGTGGTGATTTCCTCGCGGCTTTCGGGGACGAGGCAGACGAAGTCGGGCTTCAGTTTCAGGGCGAAGGCGGTCATGGCCGGCGTGCAGGCCATCTCGAGGTTGAGCCGGGTGGCGATGCTTTCGCGCAGGCGCCAGACATCGCGCTCCTGGATGTGGCGCCGGTCCTCGCGGAGGTGGACGGTGATGCCGTCGGCCCCGGCCCGTTCGGAGAGCAGGGCCAGGGTTACGGGATCAGGCTCGATCGCGCCACCGGCGGTGGCGGCGGCCTGCTTGTAGCGCGCCTGACGGACGGTTGCGCAATGGTCGATATTTACACCGAGAAAAATCATGCGGGTAGGTTTGACGTGATTAAGCCGCCGGCGATTCTCCAACGCAAAGCGAAATGACCTCCACCCCAACTCCCAGGCCCCCCGTCAAACGGGAGAATCTGCTGCTCAACCTCGCGTTCAACATCCTGATCCCGTCGCTGATCCTGGCGAAGCTCAGCACCCCGGATCGCCTGGGCCCGGTCGTTTCCCTCGTGGCCGCCCTGGCCTTTCCGCTGAGCTACGGGCTCTTTGATTTCTGGAAGCGGCGCACCGCCAACTTCGTCTCGGTCATCGGCTTCATCAGCGTGCTCCTGACCGGCGGCCTGGGCCTGATGCAGATGGAGGGGGTCTGGTTTGCGGTCAAGGAGGCCTCGGTCCCCTCGGTGATCGGCTTTGCCGTGTGGGCCTCGATGCGCAGCAAGCGCCCGCTGGTCCGGCAGTTTCTGTACAACGAACAGGTGATCAACGTGCCCAAGGTTCATGACGCCCTCGTCGAGCGGAATGCCGTGCCCGCATTTGAACGCCTGCTGAACACAGCCAGCTACTGGCTCGTCGCCTCCTTTCTTTTCAGCGCCGCCCTCAACTTCGCCCTCGCCCGCTGGCTGCTGCAGAGTCCGCCCGGCACGCCGGAGTTCAATGCCGAGCTCGCCAAGATGAACCTGTTGAGCTGGCCGGTCATCGCGCTGCCGAGCACCGCCATCATGATGTTCGCCCTCTGGAAGCTGCTGGGCGGGATCACCCGGCTGACCGGGATGCCGCTGGAGGAGATTTTCCATCCCCAGCCGGAGAAGAAGCGTTAAGGTGCGTCTTCAAATTGGGTTGTCCGCCAGTTTGCCACGGTGGGGTCTGGTTGTAGGAGCGGCTTTATGCCGCGATGTTGCGCTCCCAATCGCGGCATAAAGCCGCTCCTACACTAAAACCGCCTATTTTGTCGACGTGCCCTAGGAGTAAATGCCCACGGTGAGATCCCAAGGGAATCCGAGTTAGGAGACAGGCCTGTAAGCAGGCTCCTGCCCAAGCTGAAGCCCGCGACTCAGCGGCGCTTGTTCACCGGCACGAAATCACGCTTGGCCGGGCCCATGTAGATCTGCCGCGGACGGTGGATCTTGAGCTTGGGTGTGCTGGCGACCTCGTGCCAGTGGGCCACCCAGCCGGGCATGCGGCCGATGGCGAACATCACGGTGAACATGTTCTCCGGGATGCCGATGGCGCGCATGATGAGGCCGGAGTAGAAATCGACGTTCGGGTAGAGCTTGCGCGAGACGAAGTAGTCGTCGCTCAACGCCACTTCCTCGAGCTTCATGGCGATGTTCAGGAGGGGATCATCCTTGATGCCCAGCGAGGCGAGGGCCTTGTAGAAACTCTTCTTGATGATGGCCGCGCGCGGATCGTAGTGCTTGTAGACGCGGTGACCGAAGCCCATGAGGCGGTCGCCCTTGCCGGTCTTGGCCGCCTGGATGAAGCGGGTGCCGTCGTCGCCATCGGCATGGATGTGCTTGAGCATGTCGATGACCGCCATGTTGGCGCCACCATGCAGCGGACCCCAGAGGGCGTTCACGCCCGACGAGACCGAGGCGAAGAGATTGGCGCCGGCGGAGGCGACCATGCGCACGGTCGAGGTCGAGCAGTTCTGCTCGTGATCGGCATGCAGCAGGAGGAAGAGGTTGAGCGCCGCGGCGACCTCGGGCTTGGCCACGTAGTCGCGGTAAGGCTCCGAGAACATGAGGTGCAGGAAATTCTCGCAGTAGCCGAGATCGGGATTGGGATAATTCAACCGTCCGCCGCGGCTGACGCGGTAGGAGTGGGCGGCGATGGTGCGCACCTTGGAAATGGCAATGGCCGCGCCTTCGTCAAAATGCGCCCCGTCGATGTTGAGGGTGTTCGACACCAGGTGCGGGTAATACGCGCCCAGGGCGTTGAACGAGGAGGACAGCAGCGCCATGGGATGGGAATCCCGCGGGAACCCCTGGATGAACCGGATCACGCCTTCGCGCAGGGGGGCATGCTCCGTGAGCAGGGCCGAAAAGCGCGAGCGCTGCACGTTCGTGGGGAGCTCCCCGTAGATGATGAGATAGGCCACCTCGATGAAGCTGGACTGCTCGGCGAGCTGCTCGATCGGATAGCCACGGTAGCGCAGGATGCCCGCCTCGCCGTCGATGAACGTGACATTGCTCAGGCAGGCGCCGGTGTTGCCGTAGCCGTCGTCGTACGTGATGTAGCCGGATTCCTGACGCAAGTTACGGATGTCGATGGCCTTTTCACCTTCGGAACCGGTGATGACCGGCAGGGTTAATTCCTTGTTGTCGAGCTTCAGGGTAGTCGTGGCCATGGACGTCATGGAGAACAAAAAAAAACCACCTTGCAAAGAAAAGTTGCCGCTGAGCGCCAAGATAGCGCGGACATTAGCCTCCCTCACGGGAAATACCGGGAGCAGTTCGGCTAATCTCACGCAGTGACCCCTGGCCGAAGGGGCCGAAACAGAGGCCAAATCTCGCCCGAATTTACGGTAGAGGTAACGCCCGGTCCCCTCTTTCGCCTAGCCTAAGGAGGGCAGGCCGGACGGGTGTGTTCGGGGGCACCGCTGTGCAGCAGGCGGCTGTACAGTCGGAGCGGCTTTACGCCGCGATCGGGAGGGCAACGTCGCGGCCTAAAGCCGTTCCTGCAGTTTTCGGCCCTTACCCCCACCCTCAGGCCTTTGCCGCCACGGCCACGAAGTTCCGGTAAAGCTGCAGACCCTTCGCCTGGCTCTTCTCCGGGTGAAACTGGGTGGCAAAACAGCGCCCGCGGGCAATCGCCGCGGTAAAGCGGCCGCCGTACTCGCATTCCGCGAGCACGAGTGAGGGATCCGCGGGCACGCAATGATAGCTGTGCACGAAGTAGAACGCCTCCCCTTCCGGAGCCAGGCCGACCGTCAGGGGGGAGCCCGGCTGGGTGAAGCGCACGGTATTCCAGCCCATGTGGGGAATCTTCAGGCCGGCGGGCACCTTGAAGCGCACCACCCGGCCCGGGAAGATGCCCAGGCCCTGGGTGTCGGCTTCCTCTGAAAAATCAAACAGCGCCTGCAGTCCGAGACAGACCCCCAGAAAAGGCCGGTCCGCTCGAATCCACTCGCGCACCGCCTGGTCCAAGCCCCCGGCCTTGAGTGCGGTGATGCAGTCGGCCAAGGCGCCCACCCCGGGCAGCACCAGACCAGCGGCCGAAGTGATTTCATCCGGCTTTGTCACGATGCGCACGGCTCCGCCGGCCGCCTCGACCGCCTTGGCGACACTGCGCAGGTTGCCCATGCCGTAATCAATTACGGCCACTGTCGGCGCCGGGCCCATGACCTAAAGCAGCCCCTTGGTGCTCGGCAGCACGCCCGCCGTGCGCGGGTCCAGCTGCGTGGCGACGTCGAGCGCCCGGGCCAGGGCCTTGAAGATGGCCTCGGCCACATGATGCGGCTCCTCCCCGTACTCGAGCTTCACGTGCAGGTTGCAGCCGAGGGCATTGCTGAACGCGCGGCTGAACTCCTTCACGAGCACGAGATTGAAATCACGGATGAACATGGTCGGCGCCGAGGCGTCGTACACGAGGCAGGCCCGGCCGCTGAGGTCCACGACCACGCGGGCCAGGGACTCGTCCATGGGCAGGAGAAAGAATCCGTAACGACGGATGCCGCGCTTGTCGCCGAGGGCGGCCTTGAAGGCCTCACCGAGCACGAGCCCCACATCCTCGACGGTGTGGTGGTAATCCACGTCATTGTCGCCCTTGGCCCTGATCTCCAGGTCAAACAGGCCGTGCTTCGCGAACAGGGTCAGCATGTGGTCGAAGAACGGCACCCCGGTGTCGATTTTCGACGCCCCGGTGCCGTCGATCCCGAGTTTGAGAACGATGTCGGTCTCGGCCGTCTTGCGGCTGATGGTCGCTATGCGTGCTTTAGCCATGCTTCAAGGGTGCGTTGGAGGACGAGCATCTCGTCATCCGTGCCGACGCTGATGCGCAGGAACGAAGCGGTCAAGGCATGGCTGGGGAAGTAGCGGACCAGCACCTTGTGGCGGTAGAGGTAATCGTAAGCCGACCTGGCCACGGCGGGACCGGTTTCGCCCCGGGCGTTTTTCGGCTCGGTGAAGATGAAATTGGCCTGCGAGGGATAGGTGAACCAGCCCTGGGCGACCCAGGTCGCAATGCAGCGGTCGCGCGTGGCCCGGACCTTGGCGACAATCCCCTCATAATAGGTCGTGTCGCCCAGGGCGGCGATGGCGCCGGCTTGGGAGAGGCGGTTGACGTTGTAGCTGTCGCGCACCCGGTCGAGCAGGTCGATGACCGCGGGATGGGCCAGGGCGTACCCCACCCGGAGACCGGCCAGCGCATGGGCCTTGGAGAGGGTGCGGACGACAACGAGATTGGGGTGGCGGGCCAGCAGGGGGATGGCGTTTTCGCGGGCAAACGGCGCGTAGGCCTCATCCACCACGAGGAGGCCGCGGAAGGATTGCAGCACCTGTTCGATCTCCGCGTTGCCAAAGGCCACACCCGTCGGCGCATTGGGGGAAGTGAGAAAAAAGGCGCGGGCGTTCGAGGCGGCGATCTGCGCGAAGGGCAGCCGCATCGAACGATCAAACTCAATGACCGTGCTGCGCCCGTCCTGGATTTCCACGAGCACCGGGTAGAGCGAATAACTGGGCAGCGTGAAGCCGGCGGCGATCTCCTGCGTGCAGAAGCAGCGCACGAGGAGATTGAGGATATCGTCGGAGCCGTTGCCGATGCAGACGTTGTCCTCGTTCAGGCCGTGCAACTTGGCCACCGCGGCGCGCAGGGGAGCGCTTTTGGGATTGGGATAGAGCCGCAGGCTGCCGCCGCCCTCCCCCATTTCCCGACTGATCGCCTCGGCCACGCGGGGGCTGGGCGGATAGGGGCACTCGTTGGTGTTGAGCTTGGTCCAGCCGGGTTCCGTGGGCTGGAGGCCCGGCGTATAGGCGTGGAGCCTGGCGACGTGGGGCAGCGCCAGCGACCGGAGCGCGTCGTCGCTGCTCACCTGGCTGACTTCCCCGTTCTGACCGCCACCGACCGGCCGTGGGCGTCGAGCCGCTCCATCGCGGCAAAGGCGGCGACCACGCGGTTGCCGGCGCGAACGCTCTTTTTGTCGTAGCGCACGATGCTGGTGCGGCGCATGAAATCCGCCACGCGCAACCCGCTGAAGAAACGGCCGGCGCGGCCCGTGGGCAGCACGTGGCTGGGTCCGGCCGTGAAATCGCCGAGGGCGGTCGGCGTGTAGTTGCCAATCATGATGGCGCCCGCGGTCGTGACCGCCTTCGTGAGTTTTTTCACGGCGGTTTCCTTCACGAGCAGTTCAAGGTGCTCGGGCGCGACGTAATTGGCCACGGCGGCCGCCTGCGCCAGCGACGCCACTTCCACGGCGAGAAATCCCTGGTCGAGCACGCGCGCCGTTTTCTCGGAACGGGTGATCAGCCCCAGCTGCAGGGTGACCTCGGCCGAGACGGCGGCGATGATTGCCGCGGACGTGGCGACGAGGTAGATTTTCTCGCGGCCGGAACCATGTTCGGCCTGGGCCAGCAGATCGGCCGCGGCAAAGTCCGCCCGGGCCGTGTCGTCGGCGATGACCATCAATTCGCTCGGGCCGGGCAGTGAATCGATGCCGACCGTGCCGAAGACCTGCCGCTTGGCCTCGCAGACGTAGGCGTTGCCGGGGCCGTAGATCTTGTCGACGGCCGGGATGCTCTCGGTGCCGTAGGCCATGGCCGCAATCGCCTGCACGCCGCCGATGCGATAGACTTCCTTTACGCCGACGAGGTGCAGCGCGGCCAGCAGGCCGTCGGCCACCTTGCCCAGCGTGTTCGAGGGGGTGCAGACCACGATCTCGGGACAGCCGGCGATCTGCGCCAGCGTGGCCGTCATCAGGACGGTTGAAACCAGCGGCACCTGGCCGCCGGGCACGTAAAGGCCGACGCGCCGGATGGGGTCGTGCTTCTCCCCGACCGTGGCGCCATGGCGGTTGCGGCCGCTCCAGGCCTGGGGCAGGCCGCGGCGGTTGAAGGCCAGGATGCCGGCATGGGCCTCGCGCAGGGCGCGCAGGTCGGCCGGCGGCAGGCGGCGGCTGGCCGCGGCCAGCTCGGTCTCGGCGACGCGGAACTCGCGCGAGCGCAGCTTGGCGCCGTCGAACTTGGCGGCGTAGTTGGCCACGGCCAGATCGCCCCGCGCCCGGACATCCGCGAGGATGCCGGCCACGGCCACTGCGATTTCTTGGGATACGGCCGAAGACTGGCAGAAGGCCGCCAACTCGGCGTCAAAGTTTTTGCTGGCGAATTGAAGCGTGCGCACGGCTGGGCAAAACGCGAAGGCGGGAACGGGGACGCTCAGGGCGCACCCAGTGATGGCATGGCGAACAGGCTGTCCGGGAAGACCTCGTTCACCGTGACCTGTTCAAAATTGATGGTGATGCGCTGCGCGCCGCCGTCGGGCCGCTTGAGGCTGGTCACCAGGGTGCGGGGGAACCTGACCCCGCCGGCGACGATCTCACCCTGCTCGCGGATGGATTCACCCTGCGCCGTCTCCGTCATCACCAGGCGGCCCGAAGCCGTGTCAAAAAAGCGGTAGAAGACGATCTGCGGTGCATAAATGAAGGCGATTTTCCGGCAGGCGATACCATCGACCATCACTGCACCCTGGTCCTCGACGGTGCATTTGGGATCCCCGGTGTTCCGGAAAAAAGTGAGGTTTTCGGCCACGTTGGCGCGCAGGCTCCGGATCTGGTCGGCCTGCAGCAGCGAGAGCTGCCACCGTGAGTTGTCGGATGGATCCTGGACCTTTTGCCAGCCCTCATAGCCGTCGAGCACGGTGGTCTCGACGCGCTTCTCGGCGGTGATCACGCTCCGTTGACGGCTCGGCCGCGTGAAGATGATCTCGACCTTCACCGGTCCCTGCGGGTTGGCGGTGTTGCCGGCGTCGTCCAGGACAAGCATGCCGGCGTAACGCAGGGAGGTGACCTGGGCCAGGGCCGCCTCGCCCCCGAGATAGGCCCGGGCTTTGGCGATGATCTCCGGCTCGGCCGCCCGGGCCGGCAGCGCCAGACCGGCAAGCGTGAGCAGGAAACAGCAGCGGTGCAGTAGGCGTAGGCTGGTAATCGTCATGGCTGGGCAGAGTATGGGAAGGAATCAGCCGCTAGCAATGCTGGGGCGGACTTATTCCCACTCAATGGTCGCCGGCGGCTTGGAACTGATATCAAGGACCACGCGGGAGACCCCCCGCACCTCGTTGGTGATGCGGCTGGAGATGGTCTGCAGGATCTCATACGGGAGACGCGTCCAGTCGGCGGTCATGGCATCAATGCTCTCCACAATGCGCAGGCCGATGACATAGGCGTAGTTGCGCTCGTCGCCGACCACGCCGACGGACTTGACCGGCAGGAACACGGCAAACGACTGCCAGACCTTCCAGTACCAGCCGTTCTCCATCATCTCCTCCTGCAGGATCGCGTCGGCCTGGCGCAGGATTTCGAGACGCTCGCGGGTAATCTCACCGATGACGCGGACGCCGAGGCCCGGGCCCGGGAAGGGCTGGCGCCACACCACCTCGCGGGGCAGGCCGCAGGCGGCGCCGACGGCGCGGACCTCGTCCTTGAAGAGTTCGCGCAGCGGCTCGAGCAGCTTGAGCTTCATGCGCGCCGGGAGGCCGCCGACATTGTGGTGGGACTTGATGAGCGCGGCGGGGTTGTTGCCGATGGCCACGCTTTCAATCACGTCGGGATACAGCGTACCCTGCGCGAGGAATTCGGCCCCGCCGATGGTCTTGAGCGACTTCTCAAACACCTCGACAAACGTGCGGCCGATGATCTTGCGCTTCTGCTCGGGCTCGGTGACCCCCTTGAGCCGGCGCAGGAACAGGGCCGAGGCGTCGACGACGCGGACATCAATCTTGAAATTGCGGGCGTACAGCGAAATGACCTGCTCGCGTTCCCCCTGGCGCAGCAGGCCGTTGTCCACGAACACGCAGGTGAGCTGGCGGCCGACGGCCTTGTGGATGAGGGCGGCCGCCACCGAGGAGTCCACGCCGCCGGAGAGACCGAGCAGGACGCGGGATTTGCCGACGGAGGCGCGAATCTCCTCGACCGAGCGGCGGATAAAATCGGCGGTGGTCCAATCCTGCGCGGCCTGGCACACGCCGACGAGGAAGTTGCGGACGACATCGACCCCGCCCTCGGTGTGAAACACCTCCGGGTGGAACTGGATGCCGTAAAAATTGCGCTTCAGGTCCTCGATGGCGGCGAATTCGGAGTTGTCCGTGGTGCCGATCGCGACAAAGCCGGGCGGGAGCTTGATGAGGCGGTCGCCGTGTGAATTCCACACCCGCAGCTTCCGCGGCAGCCCGGCAAACAGCCGCCCGGGCCGGCGGATCGAAAGGGTGCCGTGGCCGTACTCGCGGTCGTCGCTGCGGGAGACCTTGCCGCCGAGCAGGTGGCCCATGAGCTGGATGCCATAGCAGATGCCGAGGACGGGCACGCCCAGTTCAAAGATGCCCCGGTCGGGAATCGGCGCCTGGCGGGAGAAGACCGAACTCGGGCCGCCGGACAGGATGATGCCGACCACGCCGTCCGCCTTCAACTGGGCCGCGGGCGTGCTGTAGTGGTAGATTTTCGAGTAAACCTGACACTCGCGAATGCGGCGTGCGATGACCTGGGTGTATTGGGAACCGAAGTCGATGACGGCGATGGTTTGGGACATTTCAGGAGATGATTTTTATCGGAAAGGCAGGATCAACGCGCAGGCGGGGCCAGGGTGTCAATCGCACTAGAACCGGAGGCGGGAGTTTTCGTGGCCGCAGCGCGGGCACGGGCAGAGTTCGCGCCCGCCCGGCTCGGCATAAAGCCGGTCGCAGCGGATGCAGTGGAAGGTGGTCTTGCGCCGCTGGCCCTCAAAGCGGGCGTGATCGCGTCGGTCATACCAGAGCCAGAGCGCCAGGAAGACCACCGCGACAAGGGCGCAGTAGATGACGGCGGCGGTGGGCAGGGCGAGCATGGCGGAAATATAAACAAAAACGCGCCGAAGTGAAACTTCGACGCGTGACTTGGCATAAGGTGATCCGGGGCTCAGCTCTTGGCTTCGCCGCCGTCCTTGGGCGCTTCGGCGGCGGGAGCCGCTTCAGCCGCGGGAGCGGACTCGGCCGCCGGCGTCTTTTGCCCTTGGCGGGCTTCCGGCCCTTGGACTTCTTGTAGCCCGGGTCGTCGGCCTTGACGAACTCGATCAGGGCCATCTCGGCGGCGTCGCCGATGCGCTGCTGGCCGAGCTTGTAGATGCGGGTGTAGCCGCCATTGCGGTTCGCGAAGTCCTTGTAGGTCTCGTTGAAGAGCTTGGTGATGGCATCCTCGTCGCGCACGGAGGCGAGGGCGAGGCGGCGCAGGTGGATCGCGTCCTTCTTCTCGGTCTTTGCCGCGGCCTGCTTGGCCTTGGTGATGACCTTCTCGATGAAGGGGCGAAGGGCCTTGGCCTTCGTGAGGGTGGTCTCGATGCGGCCGTGCTTGAGGAGCGAGGCGCCCATGTTGGACAGCATGGCGGCGCGGTGCTCGCGGGTGACGCCGAGGGAGGAACGGTGTTTGTTGTGACGCATTGTGGTTTATTTTTTGGTTGGCACCCGATCGGCAATCCGGTCGCAGCGTGGGGCGGCAGCGGACGGCGCGAGTGCCTGAAGATTAATTTGCGATTGGGGAAACCGGATACCGGATAGTCAGGCAGTTGGCCGCACTATCCGGTTTCCGGTATCTGATATCCGGTTTCGGCTCAGGCTTCCTTCTTGGTGTCGAGGAGGCGCTCGTCGAACTTCATGCCCAGCGAGAGACCGAGGGCCTCGAGCTTGTCCTTGATTTCGTTGAGCGACTTCTTGCCGAAGTTGCGGTACTTGAGCATCTCCTGCTCGGACTTCATCGCGAGCTCGCCGACGGTGGTGATGTTCGCGTTGTTGAGGCAGTTGGCGGCGCGGACGGAGAGTTCGATCTCGTTGACCGACATGTTGAGGAGCTTGCGGAGCTTGTTCTGCTCCTCGCTGACCTCGGACTGCTGGTTTTCGAATTCGTAGGTCTCCTCGCTGACGCGGTCGAACACGTCGATGTGGTGCTTGAGGATCGAGGCGGACTGCTTGAGGGCGTCGTCCGGCGTGATGCGACCGTCGGTCCAGACCTCGAGGATCAGCTTGTCGTAATCGGTGATCTGGCCGACACGGGTGGCCTCGACGGCGTACTTCACCAGGCGCACGGGGGAGAACAGCGAATCAATCGGAATGACCCCGATGGACTGCTCTTCCTTCTTGTTGGCCTCGCCGGGGTAGTAGCCGCGGCCGGTCTTGATCTCGATCTCGGCCTCGAAGGTCTTCTTCGAGTCGAGCGTGCAGATGACCTGCTCGGGATTGATGATGGTGATGTTGGCGTCGGCCTGGATGTCGGCGGCCGTGACGGCGCCCGACTTCGAGACCTTGATCTGGAGGGTCAGCGGCTCGCGCTTGTGGGAGACGATGAGGACCTTCTTCAGGTTGAGGACGATGTCGGTGACGTCCTCCACGACGCCATCAATGCTCTGGAACTCGTGGCTGACGCCGTCGATCTTGATCGACGAGATGGCGGCACCCTCGATGGAGCTGAGCAGCACGCGGCGGAGGGAGTTGCCGATCGTGTGGCCGTAGCCGGCCTCGAAAGGCTCGGCGATGAACTTGGCGTAGGTCGGCGTGGAGCCTTCCTCGACCTTGGTGAGCTTGTTGGGGAGTTCGAACTTTCCGAGACGTTTGGGCATGGCGATGAACTCTGGGCGGTGGCGTTGCGGGTTGGGAAGTGGGTGACTTAGAAGCGGGAATAGAACTCGACGATCAACTGCTCGTTGATGCCCTGTTCCATTTCGTCGCGCGTCGGGAGGCGGTTCACGACGGCCTTGAAGGACTCGGCGTTGAGGCTGAGCCAGCCGGGCACGTTGCGGATGCGGTTTTCCTCAAGGTTGCGGGTGGCCATCTGGCGGGAGGCCGGGGTGTTCTTCACCTCGATCTCATCGCCGGCCAGCACGTTGTAGCTCGCGATGTCGACCTTGTGGCCGTTGATGCGGATGTGGCCGTGATTGACGAACTGGCGGGCCGCGGCGCGGGACTTGGCGAGGCCGAGGAGATAGACGGTGCTGTCGAGACGGGTCTCGAGGAGCTGGAGGAAGCGTTCGCCGGTGACGCCGCGCTCTTTCTTCGCGATCTCGAAGGTGCGGCGGAACTGGCGCTCAAGCAGACCGTAGATGGAACGGAGCTTCTGCTTCTCGTTCAGACCGACGGCATACTCGGAGAGCTTGCGGCGGAGCTTCGGGCCGTGCTGACCGGCCGGGTAGCTGCGGCGTTCGAAGGCTTTGCCCGAGCCGAGGATGTGCTGTCCGAAGCGACGGCTGATGCGGGTGGTGGGACCTGTGTAGCGAGCCATGTGAGTGGTTGTTTAAATGGTTAAAAGCGGCACTTAGACGCGGCGACGCTTGCGCGGACGGCAGCCGTTGTGGGGAATGGGAGTGACATCGACGATCGAGGTGATCTCGAGGCCGATGGCCTGCAGGGCGCGGATGGCGCTGTCGCGGCCGAGGCCGGGTCCGGAGACGCGGATGACGATGTCCTTCAGGCCGTGGGCCATGGCGTTGCGGGCGGCGTCCTGGGCAACCACCTGCGCGGCGTAGGCGGTGGACTTGCGCGAACCGCGGAAGTTGCACTTGCCGGCGCTGGACCAGGCAATGACCTGACCCTTCTGGTCGGTGATGGAAACGATGGTGTTGTTGAACGAGGCGAGGACGTTGACGACCCCGGAGGTGACGTTCTTCGAACCCTTGGCCTTGCGCACCTTGATCGCACCCAGTTCCTCCTTGAGGAGATCCTCGGCGGTGGGCTGCTTGGCCACACCACCGATGAGTTCAACGGGCTTCTCGGGCGCCGCGGGGGCGGGAGCACCCTCGGCGGGAGCGGTGCCGTCGGCGGCCGGCTTGGCGGCCTTGGGAGCCTTGGCGGGCTTGGTGGCGGCGGCAGGAGCAGCGGCTTCGGCGCCAGCGGCGGGAGCGGCGGCCTTGGGGGCCTTTTCTTTTTTGGGAGCGGACTTTTCTTCAGCCATGGCGATGAGTGTTATTCGGCTTTCTTGGCAACGCCCACGGTCTTGCGGGGGCCTTTGCGGGTGCGGGCGTTAGTACCGGTGCGCTGACCGCGGACGGGCAGGCCACGGCGGTGGCGGATGCCACGGTAGCAATTGATCGCCTGGAGGCGCTTCAGGTTCGCGGCGATTTCGCGGCGGAGGTCACCCTCGAGCACCCATTTGTGCTCGGTGATGAGGTGAAGGATCTTGTTGAGCTGCTCTTCGGAAAGGTCCGAAGCGCGCATGTCGGGATCGAGCCCGGCTTCCTTGACCAGGAAATCGGCGCGGGTGGCCCCGATGCCGTTGATGTAACGGAGGGAGTACGCGACTTTCTTTTTCGCGGGAATTTCTACACCGAGGAGACGTGGCATGTTGGATTTGGTTGAGAGTTAAAGTGAGTTGAAAAATTGGGCGGGCATCAGGCGGAACGGGGCACCGTGAGGATTTCAGGGCCCTGGTCGGTCGTGAGCACGGTATGTTCGAAGTGGGCGGAGGGCGATCCGTCGGCGGTGACGACCGTCCAGCCGTCCGACAGCGTCTTGGTGCGGTAGCCGCCGGCATTCACCATGGGCTCGATCGCCAGCGTCATCCCGGGCCTGATCCTCGGCCCGGTGCCGCGCCGGCCAAAGTTGGGAATCTCGGGCGGCTCGTGCATCGAAAGACCGACGCCGTGGCCGACCAGGTCGCGGACGACACTGAAGCCGTGGGCTTCAACGTATTCCTGGACGGTGGCGGAAATGTCCCCGATGCGGTTGTCGACGCGGGCCTGTTCAATGCCGAGGTGCAGGGCGCGCTCGGTGACGAGCAGCAGTTCCTGCAACCGGGGATTGATCCGGCCCACCGGCACGGTGACGGCGTTGTCACCGATGTAACCGAGGTATTCGACGGTCACGTCGAGTGAGACGATGTCGCCGTCACGCAGAATGCGGCGGAGATTGCCGATGCCGTGGACGACTTCCTCGTTGACCGAGACGCAAATGTAGGCCGGAAACCGGCGCGAACCGATCTGGTAGCCGTAATCGGCGCTGCGGGCGCCATGCGCGGCGATGAGATCCTTGGCAATCTGATCCAGATCGTAGGTCGTGATGCCAGGACTGACGTGTTCCTTGAGCTTGGCCAGCACCGTAGCGGCGATGGCACAGGACTCGCGCATGCGGGCGATTCCATCGGAAGATTTTTCCGGAATGCTCATGCGACGGTCGCGGCCTCCAAAGCGAGGCCGAGGGTCCTGTAGTGCTGGACCACCGATGCGGGAGCATCGGAAGCGGCGGCGACCCCCTGCAACGATTCGTCGCGGGCATCGAGCCATTCATCCAGAACTTGGGCTTGGAGCAGCGTAGCCGGGAAGTCCGTAAGGACAAAACCCGCATCAGGTTTGCGTGCGAAAAACCACCGGCGCATTGCGGCGATGATGGCTTTGTCAGCGGCGGGAGAGCCGTGACCGCGCGAAATCTCCGACCGCATTAGTTTGGCGGGAGAGACGTGCTCAATGTGCAAAGAACGGGTCTGGCAAAACAGGGTTTCCATGAAGGAATCCGGCGTGCCGAGACATAGCAGCTTGATCTTGGCAGGAGCGCCGCAATCAGCGAAGGGGTCGGAGATGCCAGCCATCACGACCAGAGTAAAGAACTAAAGTGCAAAGTGTCTGATTCCCCACGCAATGAGGCCGATCAGGAAGATAATCAGCATCGGCAGGGCGATCTTCATGACGGCCTCGGTGCTCAACGCATCGCCGGTCATGCCGGTGGGACTGTTGCTCCGGGCCCGGATACGGCCCTTCTTGAGGAAACCGTCATAGTGACGCTGGAGGAGGAATGTCTCGATCTGCTTCATGGTATCGAGCACGACACCGACCGTGATCAACATGCCCGTACCGCCGAAGAAAATTGCAATGCGTTGCGGAACATTGAGTTCGAAGAGCAGAAAGTCGGGCATGACCGCAATGATCGTCAGGAACAGCGCGCCGGCCAGGGTCAGGCGGGTCATGATGAAGTCGAGGAACTGCGCGGTGGGCTCACCGGGGCGCACGCCGGGGATGTAGCCGCCGTATTTCTTCAGGTCATCTGCAATCTGGATCGGCTTGAACATGACGGACACCCAGAAGTAGCTGAAAAAGAGGATCAGCGACGTGTAGATGGCGTAGTAAGTCCAGTGGCCGCGCAGCAGGTTGTCGGCAAACTCGACCAGGAACTTGATGTTAAAGGCCGCACCGATCTGGGAGAAAATCTGCTGGGGAAAGAGCAATATGGCGCTGGCGAAGATGACCGGCATGACGCCCGAGTAATTCACCTTGAGGGGCAGGAATGAGCTCTGGCCGCCCATGACCTTGTTGCCCACGACCCGCTTGGCGTATTGGACGGGGATTTTGCGCTGGCCCTGCACGACCATGATGATGCCCATCGTCACCAGGACGAACAGCAGGCCCATCACGATGCCCTGGGGCAGACCGAGGCGGGCCACGCCGACCGGGGCAAAAAAGAGCTGATAGGTCGCGGCCGCGGCGCCGGGGATGTCCGCGAGAATGCCGACGGTGATCAGAAGGGAGACACCGTTGCCGATGCCGCGCTGGGTGATCTGCTCGCCCAGCCACATGAGCAGCATCGTGCCCGCGGTCATGAAAATGACCGAGGTGATGAGGAAGCTCAATTTGCCGGTGATGACGATGCTGCCGTAGGTGTTGATGTCGTAGCCCGGAAACAGGCGACCGGGATTCTCCAGGGCCAGAATGAGCAGCGTACCCTGGATGAGGCAGATCAACACGGTCGCGTAGCGCGTGTATTGGGTCAGCTTCTGGCGACCGACATCACCTTCCTGCTGGAGCCGGCTGAGGGCGGGCACCACGGCGGTCATCAACTGAAAGATGATGGAGGCACTGATGTAGGGCATGATGCCCAGTGCCGCGATGGCGCCTTTGACGAGCGCGCCGCCGGTGAACATGTTGTAAAGACCGACCAGGGAACCCGCACCGGCCGCCGTCTGGTCCGCGAAGAACTGCTGGAGCGGATGCGGATCGATCCCGGGCAACGGAATGGCGGCAGCCACCCGCGCCACGAACAACAGCGCCAGCGTATAGAAAATGCGCGAGCGCAACTCGGGGATCTTCAGGGAGTTCGTGAAGGCGGAAAACATTGAGAAGGGGAGCTGAGGTCCGAAGAGAATGCCGGCGGTTGTAAGGTAAGGCCGCCGGCGCGGTTCAGGAAACGATGGCTTGGCCGCCGGCCTTTTCGATCTTGGCCTTGGCGGACGCCGTGAACTTCGCGGCGGTGACCTTGAGCGCGCGGGTGATTTCACCGTCGCCGAGAATCTTGACCGTCTGCTCGCCCTTGCGGATCAAACCGGCCGCGGCCAGCGTCGTGGCGTTGACCTCCGTGATCGCGGCATCCAGCGCGCCGAGCTCGCCGACGTTGAGGACCGCGACCTCGGTGCGGAATTCGTAATTGTTGAAGCCGCGCTGGGGCAGCTTGCGGTAAAGGGGCATCTGGCCGCCTTCAAAACCGGGGCGGATGCTGCCGCCGGAACGGGCCGTCTGGCCCTTGCCACCGCGACCGGAGGTCTTGCCGTGGCCGCCGCCTTCGCCGCAGCCGACCCGCTTCTTGCGGTGGATGGCCCCGGCGACGTTCTTGAGTTCGTGAAGTTTCATGGATGTTTCCTCGATTGGGCGCCCCACCCCGGCATTGGCGGGATGGAACTCGGATTGATGTTAAGTGGAATCAGGTGGCCTGACGGCTGGCGGCAAAATCAGCCGCGAGGCGCAGTTTCTGCAGGCCGGCCAGGGTCGCATGCACGACGGCGATGTGATTCTTCGAACCCATCGACTTCGTGAGCACGTTCTTGACGCCCGCGGCCTCGAGCACGGCCCGCACGCCGCCGCCGGCGATGAGGCCGGTGCCGGTGGTGGCCGGACGGAGGAGGACCTTGCCGCCGTCGTATTCACCCAGCACGTCGTGCGGGATGGTGTCACCCTTGAGCTTGACGGTGACGAGATGCTTGTGGGCGTTGGCGGTGCCCTTCTTGATGGCGTCGGGCACTTCGTTGGCCTTGCCATAACCGATGCCGACCTTGCCCTTGCCATCGCCCACCACGGCGAGGGCGGAGAAGCTGAAGCGACGGCCGCCCTTGACGACCTTGGCGCAACGATTGATGAAGACGACCTTCTCAATCATCGTCGGGCCGTCGGACGGCTCGGCGTTGCGGTTGCGGTCGTCGCGGCGGGGACCGCGGTTGAAATCACGGCGCGCCGGACGCGGGGCGCGCTGCTCGGTCGCGGGAGCGGGCGTGGGCGTGGCAACGGCGGGCGTCTCGGAAGCGGGAGTGGAGGGAGTGGTATCGGTGCTCATGGGCGATGACTTAGAATACGAGGCCGCCTTCGCGGGCCGCGTCTGCGAACTGTTTGACTTTGCCGTGATAACGGGCGCCGCTGCGGTCGAAAACGACCGAGGCAATGCCGGCGGCCTTGGCCTTGGCGGCAAAGGCGACGCCGAGCTCCTTGGCTCCGGCGAGATTGGCGGCGAGCTTCTTGGCGCGGAGACCGGCGTCGAGGCTCGAGAGGAAAACCAGCGTGGTGCCGGTCTCGTCGTTCACCGCCTGGGCATAGATATGCTTGGTGCTGAACTTGACGCAGAGACGCGGGCGGGCGGCGGTGCCGGTGACTTTCTTGCGGATTCTCCAGCGGCGTTTCTGGAGGAGTTTGGCTTTGTAAATGGTATTCATGGGTGGACCCCGAAAATTCTGGGTTGCGGTTGGCGTTAAGCGACGGTCTTGCCTTCCTTGCGGCGGACGCGTTCGCCGACGATCCGGACACCTTTGCCCTTGTAGGGCTCGGGCGGATAGTAGCTGCGAATCTCGGCGGTGACGGCCCCGACGAGCTGCTTGTCGGCGCCTTCGACCTTGAGCTTGGTCTGGTCGGTGACGGTGACCTTGATGCCTTCAGGAATGTCCATCAGGATCGGGTGCGAATAACCGAGCGCGAGGTCGAGCTGCTTGCCCTTGAGGTTGGCCTTGAAGCCGACGCCCTGGATTTCGAGCTCCTTGGAGTAGCCCTCGCTGGCGCCCTTGACCATGCCGGCGATGACCGAGCGAACCGTGCCATACATGGCCTTCGCAAAGCGGCTGTCGTCCGTGGTGGGCGAGACGATGACCTTCTTGTCGGTCACAGTGATATTGACAACAGGCGCGAAGGACTTCGCGACCTTGCCCTTGGGTCCCTCGACGCGGACGGTGTGGTCCTTAACTTCGACCTTCACCTTGTCAGGAATGGAAACGGGTTGTTTACCGATGCGGCTCATGGTGCGTGCTCCTTACCAGACGTTGCAGACGAGTTCGCCACCCGCCTTGTTGCGGCGGCAGTCCTGGTCCTTCATGAGACCCTTGGACGTGGAGAGAATGGAAATGCCGAGGCCGTTAAGAACGCGGGGAATCTCGGTGTAGCGGAAATAGAGACGGCGGCCCGGAGTGGAGACGCGGTCGATGCCGGTGATGACGGGAGCGCCGTCCACATACTTCATCTTTACGACGAGAGTCTTGTGGCCCAGGGCGTCGGTGCCGTCGGCGTAGTCCGAGATGTAGCCCTCGGCCTTGAGGATGGCGGCGATCGCCTCCTTGAGTTTGGAATGCGGGGAGGCGCACTCGGCGAGACGGGCCTTCGACGCATTGCGGAGGCGGGTCAGAAAATCACTGATGGGATCGGTCATGGTGGATGTTGTTTGGGCTGGGGCGGGTCATATCCGACGCGTCTTGCAACGCGTAAACTCCCGCCAAAAAGGAATTACCAGGAGGACTTGGTGACGCCCGGGATCTTGCCGGCGAGGGCGAGTTCACGGAATTGGATACGGGACACGCCGAACTGCCGGATGTAGGCGCGCGGGCGGCCGCTCATGGAGCAGCGGTTCTTGATGCGGACGGCGGCGGAGTCGCGCGGGAGCTTGGCGAGCTTCTTCTGCGCCGCAAAGAACTCGACGTCGGTGGTGTTGGGGTTGGCGAGGATCGCCTTGAGCTCGGCGCGCTTGACCTTGTGCTTCTCCACGAGGAGCACGCGCTTCTTGTTGCGTTCGATGGCGGATGTTTTCGGCATGGCGTGGGGAGAATCAGGCGGCGGTGTTGGTCTTGGTGGACTCGGAGCGGCGGAAAGGCATGCCCAGGAGCCGGAGCAGCTCGCGGCCCTCGTCATCGGACCCGGCGGTCGTCACGATCGTGATGTCGAGCCCCATATGCTTCTTGACGGCTTCGAGGTTAATCTCGGGGAAAATCGAGTGATCGGTGATGCCGAGGTTGTAGTTGCCCTGCCCGTCGAGCTTGGGGGAGACGCCGCGGAAGTCGCGGATGGAGGGGAGCGCCACCGCCAGCAGGCGGTAAAGGAATTCCCACATGCTGTTGCTGCGCAGCGTGACGCAGCAGCCGACGATCTGGCCCTGGCGCAGCTTGAAGTTGGATATGGCCTTCTTCGACTTCGTGAGCACGGGCTTCTGGCCGGTGATCTGGGCGAGGTCGCGCTGGACGTCGGCGATCTGGTTCTTGTCGGCCTCGGCATCGATGCCGGTGTTGACGACGACCTTGGTGATCTTCGGCACCTGGTGCTTGTTTTTGTAACCGCGGCTCTTCACGAGCTCGGGGGCAACCTGCTCGGTGTAGAGTTTCTTAAGTGTGGGAACGTAGCTCATTGGAGGGGCCACCGGATTACCGACCCGGCGGCAAAGGAGTGAGTGTTATGTGGAAAAGCGCTCAGTAACGCAGGCGCGGCTGCCGGTTGGCAAGCGCGCAATCGTCCGAACTCAGGTGGTGGCGGGAACGGGGGCGGCTTTCTTCCGCTTGCTCGCGTCGTAAGCCGCCTGGAGCATGAGATTGGAGACATGCACGGAACCCTCGCGCTCGGCGATGGTGCCCTGGGGATGCTCCTGGGATTTCTTGAGATGGCGCTTGATCATGGCGACGCCCTCGACGCGGACGCGCTCTTTCTTTGCGAGAATCTCTAGGACTTTGCCGGACTTGCCCTTGTGGGAGCCCGAGATGACGACGACCTGGTCGCCGCGCTTGACGTGGAATTTCTGGGCCATGTTAGAGAACCTCCGGGGCGAGCGAAATGATCTTCATGAAGTTCTTCGCACGCAGTTCGCGGGCGACGGGGCCGAAGATGCGGGTGCCCTTCGGGTTGTTCGTCGCATCAATGATGACGATGGCGTTGCTATCAAAGCGCAGGTAACTGCCGTCGGCCCGGCGCACCGGTACCTTCGTGCGGACGACGACGGCCTTGGCGACCTCGCCCTTCTTCACGGTAGCGTCAGTGGCGCTGTCTTTGATGTGAACGGTGATGATGTCGCCGACGCCAGCGGTGGCGGTGATCTGACCCTTGCGGTTGATCATGGCGGCGCGACGGGCGCCGGTATTGTCGGCAACCTCGAGAATTGAGCGCAATTGAATCATGGCAGGCCTCCTGTGGTAGGTTGTTTAAGTGATGGGCCGCGGCGCTCAGGCCTTGGCGGGTTCCTTGACGGTCTTGGTGGGGACGGTCTCGGCGACGTCCTTCTCGGTGATGGCGTCGGGAGCGACGGCCACGGCGCGTTCCACGACGTTGATGATGCGCCAGCGCTTCAGGCGGCTGATGGGACGGGTTTCCATGAGCTCAACCTTGTCCCCGGCCTTCGTCTCGTTCTTCTCGTCGTGCGCGTGCACGACGGTCTGGCGGTTGACGACCTTGTGGTACAGCGGGTGCGGCGTCTTGTAGGGAATGGTCACCTTGACGGACTTGTCGCCGGAGCGACTGGTGACGAAACCGATGAGGGTCTTGCGGCGGTTGTGGCGGACGTGAGTGGACATGGCTTAGGGCGCCTCAGGCGGCTTGGCTTTTTTTCTGGTTAAGGACGGTCTCAAGGCGCGCGACATCCTTGCGGAGGGAGCGCAGCTCATGGGTCTTTTCAACCTGGCCGGTGTGCTTGCGCAGGCGCAGCTGGGTGAGTTGCTCGCGGATTTCGCGCAGCTTGGTGCTGATCTCAGCGGGCGAGAGTTCGCGGATTTCTTTGGAAGTCATGACGGGACGGCAGGTTGGTTAGCGGTTCAGGCCTGGGTGCCTTCGCGCACGATGAAACGGCAACGGAAGGGCAGCTTGGCGTCGGCGAGGCGGAAGGCCTCCTTGGCGATGGTGGTGGGAACGCCGGAGAGTTCGAAGAGCACGGCGCCGGGTTTGATGGTGGCGACGTAGTATTCGACCGGGCCCTTGCCCTGGCCCATGCGGGTCTCGGCGGGCTTCTTGGTGACGGGCTTGTGGGGGAAAACGCGGATCCAGAGTTTGCCCTTGCGCTTCAGGTGGCGCGAGATGGTCACGCGGGCGGCTTCAATCTGCTGGCCGGTCATGGGACCACGGGTGAGGGACTGCAGGCCGAATTCACCGAAGGCGAGCGTGTTGCCGCGCTTGGCATTGCCGGCGCGGGAGCCCTTCTGGGATTTGCGGTATTTGGTACGGGCGGGAGCTAAAGCCATGGGAGGATTCTCCTAGTTACGAATGCGATCGGAGAGCGATCAGTTGTTGTCGGACTCTTTTTTGCAGATCCAGCACTTGACGCCGATCTTGCCATAAACGGTCAGGGCCTCGGCAAAGCCGTAGTCGATGTTCTCGCGGAGAGTGTGCAGCGGCACGCGGCCCTTGCGCTGCCATTCGCGGCGGGCGATGTCCGAGCCGCCAAGGCGGCCGGAGCACTGGATGCGGATGCCCTCGGCGCCGAGCGCCATGGCCATCTCGACGGCCTTCTTCATGGCCCGGCGGAAAGCGATGCGGCGTTCGAGCTGGAGGGCGACGTTCTCGGCCACGAGGGCGGCCTCGATCTCGGGCTTCTTGACCTCCTGGATGTCGAGGAGGATCTCCTTGCCCGTGAGCTTGGCGAGCTCCTCCTTGATCTTCTCGATTTCCTGGCCCTTGCGCCCGATGACGATGCCGGGGCGGGCGGTGTAAATCTTGACGCGCACGCGATTCGACGCGCGCTCGATGAAGATGCGCGGCACGGAGGCCTGCTTCAGCTTCTCCATGAGCTTTTCGCGGATGATCTGGTCCTCGAGGAGGAGCTTCGGAAACTCCTTCTTGCCCGCGTACCAGCGGGACTGCCAGTTGCGGCGGATTGCGAGACGGAAACCGGTCGGATTGGTCTTTTGGCCCATGGGGATATCAGTTGGAGTTGCCGTCCGAGAGGACGATGCGGATGTGCGACATCTTCTTGCGGCGGGGCATCGCGGTACCGCGGGCACCGGCCTTGAAGCGCTTGAGCACGGGACCGTTTTCCACGATCGCGCTCTTCACGGTGAGGGTGTCGGCCGAGAGGTTCAGGTTGTTCTCGGCGTTGGCGATCGCGCTCTTGAGGGTCTTGACGATGAGGCGCGCGGACTTGCGCGGGATGAGCGTCAGGTAATCGACGGCTTCCGCGGCCTTGCGGCCTTGGATGGTGCAGGCCACTTCGCGCACCTTTTTAGGGGACATGCGCGCGTAGCGGGTGAGGGCTTGGACTTCCATGATGATGATTCCTTCGGAGGCGGCAGCAGGATCGCGAAAGCGCTCCCCTGCCCTTTTGGTGTTGGCGGTGGTTAAGTGTTAAATGGCCTTGGCGGTATGGGCGCCGTGCGACTTGAAGATGCGGGTCGGGGAGAACTCACCGAGCTTGTGGCCGACCATGTTCTCGGTGACGTAGACGGCGATGAAGGCCTTGCCGTTGTGCACGCTGAACGTGTGCCCGATGAAGTCGGGGGTGATCGTCGAACGGCGGGACCAGGTCTGGATGGGCTTCTTGGCGCCGGATTTGGTCGCCTTCTCGATCTTCTCGAGCAGGTGGTAATCGACGAAGAAGCCTTTTTTGATGGAACGTGCCATGGTGCGGAGTCGTTAGGATTACTTTTGGCCGCGCGGCTTGCGACCGTTGTGGTGGGCGATGATGAGGCTGTTGGAGGGCTTGGAGCGCCGGCGGGTGACAAAACCCTTGGCGAGCTGGCCCCACGGGGACACGAGATGCTGGCGGCCGCCACCACCCTTGGACTTGCCCTGGCCGCCACCGTTGGGGTGATCGACCGGGTTCATGGCCATGCCGCGCACGGTCGGACGGACGCCGAGCCAGCGCTTGCGACCGGCCTTGCCGAGCGACTGCTGGTTGTGGTCGGAGTTGCCGACTTCACCGATGGTGGCGCGGCACTTCGGATTGACGAGACGGAGTTCGCCGGAAGGCATCTTGAGCTGGGCAAAACCACCCTCGACGGCAATGAGCTCGAGGCCGGTGCCGGCGGAACGGGCCAATTGCGCGCCACGGCCGGGAATCAGCTCCACGCAGTGGAGACGCGTGGACGGGGGGATGATCTCGAGCGGGAAATTGTTGCCCACGTTGAAATCATTCGTCGTGGCCTTGTCCGAGGTGACGATGGTGTCGCCGACCTTCAGGCCCTTGGGCGCGATGATGTAGCGCTTCTCGCCATTGGCGTAGGCCACGAGGGCGAGATGCGCGGTGCGGTTCGGGTCATACTCGATGGCCTGGACGCGGGCGGGCATGTCGAGCAGATCGCGCTTGAAGTCGATGATGCGGTAGAGCTGCTTGTGGCCGCCGCCACGATGGCGGGAGGTGACACGACCGTAGACATTGCGGCCGCCGGTCTTCGGCTTGGGCTCGGTGAGGTTGCGCTGCGGACGCTCCTTGGAAACCACCACCTTGTTGAGGGAGGTGAAGCGGCCCGCGGGCGTGAGAGGGCGGAAAGATTTGATAGCCATGTTGGGATTCTCCTTGGGTCGGCGCCGGCTCAGACGAGCTCGATCTTGTCGCCGGTCTTGAGGGTCACGATCGCCTTCTTGTAGTCGGAACCGACGGTCGGGCGGCCGGTGCGGCTCTTCTTGTTTTTGCCGCGGTAGTTCTGGATGTTCACGCGGCGGACGGTGACCTTGAAGGTCTCCTCCACGGCGGTGGCCACGGTGTGCTTCGTGGCGTCCGGATAAACCTCAAAGGTGTACTGGCCGAGATCGGCGGACTGCTTGTTGGATTTTTCCGTGAGACGGACGTGCTTGAGCACTTTGTCGGCGTTCATTAGTTCTTACCTCCGTTGACGCGGGCGATGATGGCCTCGAGCGCCTTGGTGCTGACGATGATCTTCTGGTACTGGGCGAGATCGAGGGTGTTGAGCTTCGCGGCCTCCTGCAGCGAGACGCGCTCGATGTTGCGGGCGGCCCGGGCGGCCTCGACAGTGAACGGAGCGTCCACGAGGAGCACCTTGCCCTTGGGGGCGATGCGACCGAGGACCTCGTCGACGAGCTTCGTCTTAGTCTGGTTGGCGGCGAACTGCTCGATGACGGCGATTTCACCGGCCGAGGCGCGATCGTAGAGGGCGCGGCTGAAGGCGAGCGCCTTCACCTTGCCGTTGATCTTCTTGGAATAGTCACGCGGCTTCGGGCCGAACACGACACCACCGCCGACCCACAGGGGGGAACGGATGGAGCCGGCGCGGGCGCGACCGGTGCCCTTCTGGCGCCAGGGCTTTTTGCCACCGCCGCGGACTTCGCCGCGGGTCTTGGTGGAGTGCGTGCCCTGGCGGTTGTTGGCGTTGATCGCGACGATCACCTCCTTGACGGCCTGGAGGCCTTTGTCGCCTTCGAATGTAGGCAGACCGGCGAAATCCTTTTCGCTGCTGGTCTTACCATCGGAACTAAAGACAGTGAGTTTCATGGCTGCGGATTCTCCCGGTTAGGCTTTGGGCTGGCCCTTGATGGCGCTGCGCACAATCACGTCGTCCCCATTGGCGCCAGGGATGGCTCCCTTGACGAGGATGAGGTTCTTGTCGGCGATGACCTTGACGACGCGCAGGTTCTGCACGGTGCGCTTCTCGCTGCCCATGTGACCGGGCATGATCTGGTTCTTCCAAACGCGGCCGGGCGTCTGACGCATGCCGATGGAGCCGATGCGGCGGTGGAACATGGAACCGTGGGAGGCGGGACCGCCGGCGACACGGTAGCGTTTCACCACGCCCTGGAATCCCTTGCCCTTGGTGATGCCGATGACATCGACCAGCTGGCCCTCCGTGAAGGAAGTGACATTGACGACGTCTCCCACCTTCAGGGTGGGGGCATCGACCAGGCGCACTTCGCTGAGCACGCGCGGGGCGCTGTCGAGGCCGGCCTTCTTGGCGTGGGCGAGTTCGGCCTTGCTGGCGTTCCTGGCCTTCTTGGCCGAGAAGCCGATCTGGACGGCGTTGTAACCGTCGGTGGCCGCGGTCTTGACTTGCACGACCGCGCAAGGGCCGGCTTCGACCACGGTGACGGGCACGAGCACGTTCTGTGCATCGTAGACCTGCGTCATTCCGAGTTTTTTACCTAAAAGCGATGAGATCATGGGCTAAGTGGTAGGTGGAAGTTTTTCCGTTTAACGACCTACATTAGAAGAACCCAGCGGTGCGCGGGGCGCACATGGGCAACTGCTAACTGAGGAGTTGTGGAATCAGTAAGTTATACGTTGATGGTGATATCTACGCCGGAGGGCAGGTTGAGCTTCTTGAGTTCATCGACCGTCTGGGCGGTGGGCTCGATGATGTCGATGAGGCGCTTGTGCGTGCGGGTCTCGAACTGCTCCATGGACTTCTTGTCGACGTGCGGGGAGCGGTTGACCGTCAGCTTTTCGATGCGGGTGGGCAGCGGAATGGGACCAGAGACGCGGGCGCCGGAGCGCTTGGCGGTCTCAACGATCTCCAGCGCCGACTGATCGATGACACGATAGTCGAAGCCCTGGAGTTTGATGCGAATGCGTTGGCCTTTCATGGCGTAAAAAGAACGAAGGGTTTAGGTGCGGGCGGGAGCCTTGACGGAAGATTCGACAATCTTGGTGAGGAGCGAGTTCGGAACCTGCTCGAAATGGGAGGGCGTGATCGAGGCGCTGGCCCGGCCCTTGGACAGCGAACGGATGTCCGTGACGTAACCGAACAGCATTTCCAGCGGAACGTGTGCGTTGATGATGGTCGCGCCGTTCTTGTTCTCCATGCCCTGGATCGCGCCACGGCGGCGATTGATGTCGCCCATGAGATCGCCGGCGTAGTCCTCGGGCGTGGTGACTTCGACCCCCATGATGGGTTCGAGGAGGATCGGATGGGCCTGCTTCATGGCCTCCTTGAAGCCAAAGATGCCGGCCATCTTGAACGCGAGTTCGGACGAATCCACCTCGTGATAGGAACCGTCGACAATGCGGACGATGACATCCACCACGGGGTAACCGGCCACCACACCATTGTTGGTGCCCTCGAGAATGCCCTCGGTGGCGGGCTTGATGAATTCCTTCGGGATGACGCCGCCAACGATTTCGTTGATGACCTCGACACCCTTGCCCTTGACGTTGGGCTCGATCTTGACGCAGACGTGGCCGTACTGGCCCTTGCCACCCGACTGGCGGATGAACTTGCCTTCACCATCAGCGTGCTTGAGGACGGTTTCACGGTAGGCGATCTGCGGCTTGCCGGCGGTCGCCTCGACCTTGAATTCCCGCTTCATGCGGTCGCGGATGATATCGAGATGGAGTTCGCCCATGCCGGCGAGAATCGTCTGGCCGGTATCCGGGTCGGTCTTGACCTTGAGGGTCGGATCCTCGGCGACCAAACGCTGGAGAGCCATGCCCATCTTTTCCTGGTCAGCCTTGGAATTCGGCTCGATCGACATCGCGATGACCGGCTCCGGGAAGGACGGCGGCTCGAGACGGATATCAAAATCCTCGTCACTGAGCGTATCGCCCGTGATCACATCCTTGACACCGACCAGGGCGCAGATGTCGCCCGAATAGGCCATGTCAATTTCCTCACGGTCCATCGCGCGCATCAACACCAGGCGCGAGCAGCGCTCGCTGCGGCGGGTACGCGGATTGTAGAGGGACATACCCCGGGAGAGGGTTCCGGTGTAAACCCGGAAGAAAACCAGCTTACCGACAAAGGGGTCGGTCCAAAGCTTGAAAGCGAGCCCGGCAAGCTTGGCCTTGTCGCTGACGACCGCCTCGACGGGCGCCCCATCCACGTTCTGGCCCTGCATCGGGGGCAGATCCAGGGGATTGGGCAGGAAATTCACCACGCAATCGAGCAGACGCTGGACACCCTTCTTCTTGAAGGCCGAACCGGGGACAACCCCGGTGAACTTCATGGAGATGGTCGCCTTGCGGACGGCCAGGGTGAGTTCCTCGAGCGAGACTTCCTCGCCACCGAGGTACTTCTCCGCGATCACATCATCAAAATCCGAAACCGCCTCGATCAGCTTGTCGCGGTATTCCTTGGCTTGCTCCGCGTACTCCGCGGGAATGGCCGTGGTTACCGGATTCAGGCCGAGGGGATCCGTGGTATCGTCGAAAAGGTAGGCGGTATTCTGGACGAGATCGATCAAACCGATGAAGTTCTCCTCCTTGCCGATGGGAATGAACAGCGGGTGCGCATTCGCCTTGAGCTTCTCGCGCATGTCCGAGACCGCGCGATAGAAATCAGCGCCGGTGCGGTCCATCTTGTTGACGAAGGCAATGCGCGGCACGCCGTACTTGTTGGCCTGGCGCCAGACCGTCTCGGATTGGGGTTGCACGCCGGCCACGGCACAGAAAACCGCGACGGCGCCGTCGAGCACACGCATGGAGCGCTCCACCTCGGCGGTGAAGTCAACGTGTCCGGGGGTGTCGATGATATTGATGCGCTGCTTGATGCCCTTCCAAGGGCCCCAGGAGGCATTCCAGGCGCAGGAAATGGCGGCGGAGGTGATCGTGATGCCACGCTCACGTTCCTGCTCCATCCAGTCGGTGACCGTGGAGCCCTCGTGCACTTCGCCCATCTTGTGGACGGCGCCGGAGTAGAAAAGGATGCGCTCGGTCGTGGTCGTCTTGCCCGCATCAATGTGCGCGGCGATGCCGATGTTGCGCGTCCACTCGAGCGGGAACGGGCGGTCCTTGGCGTTGGCCGGGGAAATCTTCGATTTCTCGGTGACGATGGTGATCTTGGGAGCAGCGACGGACATGGGCAGCCTTACCAGCGGAGGTGGGCAAAGGCACGGTTCGCCTGAGCCATCTTGTGAGTGTCTTCCTTCTTCTTCACGACGGTGCCCGTATTGTTGTAGGCATCGATGATCTCGGCGGCCAGGGCGTCGCGCATCGGCATGCCCTTGCGGCTGCCCGCGGCGGTCACGATCCAGCGCAGGGCCAGTGATTCCTGACGCTCAAAGGAAATTTCGACCGGCACCTGATAGGTGGCGCCACCGACACGGCGGCTCTTCACCTCAAGGCGGGGACGCGCGTTTTCCAGCGCACCGAGCAGGAGGTCGACCGGGTTGCCCTTGTCGAGCTTCTCCGAAACCTTTTCAAAGGCACCGTAGACGATGCGTTCGGCAAGGTTCTTCTTGCCGCTCTTCATGATGACATTGACCAGATGGGCCACGAGCGGGCTGTTGTAACGGATATCCGGCTCGGCTTGGCGCTTGGTGGCTCTGTGACGGCGTGACATGACTTAAATTGGGATTGAAAAGAACGGTTTACTTGGCGGCCTTCGGGCGTTTGACGCCGTACTTGGAACGACTGCGACGGCGTTTCTCGACACCGGTGGCATCAAGCGTACCGCGCACAATGTGATAGCGGACGCCGGGGAGATCCTTCACACGACCGCCGCGCACCAAAACAATGGAGTGCTCCTGCAGGTTGTGTCCCTCGTCGGGGATGTAGGAAATGACTTCGTTGCCATTCGTCAGGCGGACCTTGGCAACCTTGCGGATAGCGGAGTTCGGCTTCTTGGGCGTGCGGGTCATGACCTGCACACACACACCGCGGCGGAAAGGATTGCCTGCCAAAGCCGGAGACTTCGACTTGGCGGTCACCTTGCGGCGGCCCTTGCGCACGAGTTGATTGATGGTCGGCATACGAATTTAGGAGTGAAAATTAGGGAAAAGAGGAAAAAGCTACCTGACGCCAAATGCTGAGCAAGAACTTTTTGGCGAAAAGTATCAGTATTCGCGAAACTCGGGATTTGGCCCCGACTCGCGAGTGGAAACGCTCCTCGGTTGAACCGAAAACGCGTCAACGGGAAATGTGGAACTGGAGAAAATCTGTAGGTGGCAGAGTAAACTCAAGCTGTAATTTCACCCGCGGCCAATTATCATAAAAAAAACGCCCGGCGGTGAAGCCGGGCGTTAAACCACACGGAGCTAGGCTCTACGTGCAGTTTTGGCGGGAGGACCTGCAATCGTTGGCAAGGCCCCCCCGTTGACAAGCAGATTCTTGCCGCACAGCCAGGGCACAAAAAAGGCCGCGGACAATGTCCGCGGCCTTGAATTGTGTCAGGCTGAGCCCGGCTCAGCTTGCTTCGGTGGCCTTGGCTTCCTCCAGGGGAAGTTCGGCACCGAACGGGAGCGTGACCTTGAGCTGCTTGTACTTCGGCAGGCCCGTGCCGGCCGGGATCAAGTGACCCATGATGACGTTCTCCTTGAAGCCCTTGAGCATGTCGACCTTACCCAGGGTCGAGGCATCGGTGAGGACGCGCGTCGTCTCCTGGAAGGAGGCTGCCGAGATGAAGGACTCGGTCTCGAGCGAGGCCTTGGTGATGCCGAGCAGGATGGGTTCAGCCTCGGCGGGCTTGCCACCTGCTTCGTCAAGACGACGGTTTTCAACCAGGAAAGCCGCCCGATCCACCTGTTCGCCCCAGAAGAACTCGCTGTCGCCCGGATCGGTGATCCGAACCTTGCGCAGCATCTGGCGGATGATGATCTCGATGTGCTTGTCGTTGATGGTAACGCCTTGGAGACGATAGACTTCCTGCACCTGTGAGATCAGGAAATCATAGAGCGCGGACGGCCCGAGGATTTCGAGGATCTCATGCGGGTCGGCGGCGCCTTCCGTGAGGTGCTGGCCCTTGTGGACCACATCGCCCGGCTGCACGATGATGTGCTTGCCGGTGGGGATGAGATGCTCCTCTTCCTGGGCCGTCTCCTCGTTCTTCACGACCAGCTTGCGCTTGCCGCGAACGGTGCCTTCAAACGAGACGATACCGTCGATCCGGGACATCTCGGCGGCATCCTTCGGGCGGCGGGCTTCGAAAAGCTCGGCCACACGGGGCAGACCGCCGGTGATGTCCTTGGTCTTGGAGGCCTGACGCGGGGTCTTGGCCAGCAGGGCGCCGGGCTGGATGATGTCGCCTTCGTTGACGGCGATCTGGGCGCCGACCGGAATCGAATAGGCCGCGAGCGGCTTGTTCTTGGCGTCGCGGATCTCGATCTGGGGATTGAGGTCCTCCTTGTGCTCGATGACCACGGTGGCGATGCGGCCCGACGATTCGTCGAGTTCGCGCTTGACCGTGACACCGGGGATCATGTCCTTGAACACCAGCGTGCCGCCCTTTTCGGAAAGCACGGGAATGTTGTAGGGATCCCACTGGGCGAGCACGGCACCCTTCTCGATCTTGGCGCCGTCGCCAACATGCAGGAAGGAGCCAACCACGATGTTGTAGGTTTCGAGTTCCTTCTCCTCGGCGTCGATGATCTGGATGGTGCCGGTTTTGTTCAGCACAATCGCCGCACCCTCGGCCGTTTCGACGAGACGCAGGCCGCGATAGCGGACCGTGCCGGCCGCGCGGACGCGGATTTCCGGAGTCTTGAAGCCGCCGGAGGCGACGCCACCGATGTGGAAGGTACGCATGGTGAGCTGCGTGCCGGGTTCGCCGATCGACTGGGCGGCGATGATGCCGACGGAGTCGCCGATCTTGGCCACCTTGTTGGTCGCGGGATTGATGCCGTAGCTCTTGGCGTCGATGCCAGCGGTGCTGGTGGACGTGAGCGGGGACATGACCTTCACGCGTTCGATGCCGACGTCCTCGATCTTGGCCGCGGTCTCCTCGGTGATCAGTTCACCGGAGCCGACAATGACCTCGCTGGGATTGATGGGATTGGTGAGATCGTCGCTGGAGAAACGGCCGATGATGCGCTCCTTCAGGCCGACGATTTCGTCGTCGCCCTCGAAGATGGCCTTCTTCCAGACGCCGTCGCGGGTGCCGCAGTCGTCTTCCGCAATGATGACGTCCATCGCCACGTCGCAGAGCTTGCGGGTGAGATAGCCGGCGTCAGCGGTCTTCAGCGCGGTGTCGGCGAGACCCTTGCGGGCGCCGTGCGTGGAGATGAAGTATTCCAGAACGGTCAGACCTTCACGGAAGGAGGACAGGATGGGTCGCTCGATGATTTCGCCGGAGGGCTTGGCCATGAGGCCGCGGGTACCGCACAGCTGGCGAACCTGCTGTTTGTTACCACGGGCGCCGGAGTCCATCATGATGTACACCGGATTCACCTCGGTCTTGCCTTCGTTGGCCTCCAGTTTCGCGAAGACTTCCTTCGCGATCTTGTCGGTCGTGCCGGTCCACAAGTCGATGACCTTGTTCTTCCGCTCGCCCTCGGTGATGATGCCCTTGTTGAACTGGGCCTCGACCTCGGCGATCTTCTTGCGGGTCTCCGCGACGATTTCCTTCTTCGACTCGGGGATGATCATGTCGTCGATACCGATCGAGATGCCCGCCTGGAACGCGGTCTGGAAACCGAGTTCCTTGAGCTTGTCGAGGGTTTCAACGGTCACGGTCTCGCCCGCCACCTTATACGTGTTGAGGATGAGGTCGCCCAGCTTGCCCTTCGGCACCGGGAAATTCACGAAACCGAGCCCGGCGGGCCAGATCTGGTTGAAGATCACGCGGCCCACGGTGGAGCGCAGGATGCGGCGGTCCTTGTTGCCAAAGACCGTCTCGCGGGCAAAATCCGGATTGGGGATGTCTACCCAGTCGTGCATCTTCATCGCGCCGTCGGCCTTGGCGTAAAGGACTTCCTGGAGTCCGCTGAGGAGCGGAACACGGTCGCCCTTCGCCGGCTTCTTGCGCGGCTCGATGGTGAGGTAATAGGCGCCCAGCACGATGTCCTGCGACGGCGTGAGGATGGGCTTGCCGGAGGAAGGCGAGAAGATGTTGTTCGTCGCCATCATCAGGAGCTTGCACTCCATGATCGCCTCGAGGGACAGCGGCACGTGCACGGCCATCTGGTCGCCGTCGAAGTCCGCGTTGTAGGCGGTGCAGACGAGCGGATGGATGCGGATGGCCTCGCCCTCGATGAGGACGGGCTCGAAGGCCTGGATGGAGAGGCGGTGGAGCGTCGGCGCGCGGTTGAGCAGCACCGGATGGCCCTTGGTCACTTCCTCGAGGATGTCCCACACTTCGGGCGACTTCTTCTCGATCATCTTGCGCGCACCGCGGACGGTGTGCACGAAGCCGAGTTCCTTCAGGCGGCGGATGATGAACGGCTCGAAGAGGACGAGCGCCATCTTCTTGGGCAGTCCGCACTGGTGGAGCTTGAGCTCGGGACCGATGACGATGACGGAGCGGCCGGAGTAATCGACGCGCTTGCCGAGCAAGTTTTGGCGGAAACGGCCCTGCTTGCCCTTGAGCATGTCGGACAGGGACTTCAGCGGGCGGTTGCCGGCACCCGTGACGGGGCGGCCGTGACGGCCGTTGTCGAAGAGCGCGTCAACGGCTTCCTGCAGCATGCGCTTTTCGTTGTGGATGATGACGTCGGGCGTCTTCAGCTGCATCAGGTTCCGCAGACGGTTGTTGCGGTTGATGACGCGGCGGTAGAGATCGTTGAGATCGGAGGTCGCAAAGCGGCCGCCCTCGAGCGGAACCAGCGGACGCAGGTCCGGCGGGATGACGGGCAGAACTTCGAGGACCATCCATTCCGGACGGCTCTTCGAGTGGATGAAGCCCTGGATGACCTTGAGGCGCTTCGAGAGCTTCTTCTTGATCTGCTTCGATTTCGTGGCGCGCATCTGCTCGTGCAGTTCGGCCACGGTCGCCTCCATGTCGGTCTTGGACAGGGCGTCGCGGACGGCCTCGGCCCCCATCTTGGCGACGAAGGAATCGTCACCGTATTCGTCGATGGCCTGGCGGTACTCGGTGTCGGTCAGCAGCTGGTGCGGCTCGAGCGGGGTCTTGCCCGGATCGATGACCATGTAGTTCTCGTAGTAGATCACGCGCTCCAGGGAGCGGGCGGTCATGTCGAGCAGCAGGCCGAGACGGCTCGGCATGCTCTTCAGGAACCAGATGTGCGAGACCGGGACGGCGAGCTCGATGTGACCCATGCGCTCGCGGCGCACGCGGGCGATGGTGACTTCCACCCCGCAACGATCACAGACGACATCCTTGTACTTGATGCGCTTGTACTTGCCGCAGGCGCACTCGTAGTCGCGGACCGGTCCGAAGATCTTCTGGCAGAAAAGACCGCCCGGCTCGGGCTTGAACGTACGGTAGTTGATGGTCTCGGGATTCTTGACCTCGCCCTTCGACCATTTGCGGATGGTTTCGGGCGATGCGACGGTGATGGAGACGCAATCGAAGGGGTTTTCGATGTCGCCCATGGCGTTGCGAACTTCCTCGCGACGGCGGAACCGGCGGTTTCAGAGGGTTGAATGCTCATGTGTGCTTTCCCTGGTGTTTGTTAAAGGATGCGAAGGTGACTCAGGAGCCGAAGCCCAGCGAATCGCGTTTGTTGAGCTTGATATCCAGGCCGAGGGACTGGATTTCCTTGATGAGCACGTTGAAGGACTCGGGCGTGCCGGCCTGCAGCGTGTTGTCGCCCTTGACGAGGGACTCGTAGATCTTGGTGCGGCCCTGCACGTCGTCGGACTTGACGGTGAGCAGTTCCTGGAGGGTGTGCGCCGCGCCATAGGCCTCGAGCGCCCACACTTCCATTTCGCCGAAGCGCTGGCCGCCGTACTGGGCCTTGCCACCCAGCGGCTGCTGCGTGACGAGGGAGTAAGGACCGACCGCGCGGGCGTGGATCTTGTGCGACACGAGGTGATTCAGCTTCATCATGTAGATGTAGCCGACGACGACCTCCTGATCGATCTTCTCGCCGGTGCGGCCGTCGAGGAGCGGGCTCTTGCCCGAGGAGGGCAGCTTCGCGTCCTTGAGGTATTCGCGGACCTTCTTTTCCGGAATGCCGTCGAACACGGGCGTCGCGACCTTGATGCCGAGCTTTTTGCAGGCCCAGCCAAGGTGCGTCTCGAGCACCTGGCCCACGTTCATGCGCGAAGGCACGCCGAGGGGATTGAGGCAGATTTCGACCGGGGTGCCGTCGGGCAGGAAGGGCATGTCTTCCTCGGGAACGATCTTGGCGACCACACCCTTGTTGCCGTGGCGACCGGCCATCTTGTCACCGACCTCGAGCTTCTGCTTCGTGGCGATGTAGACCTTGACCTGCTTGATGGCGCCGGTCCGGCATCCTTCGCCCGCTTCGACGCCTTGCGATCTTCCGTTCGCGGTCGCCTCTCGAGCTCGTCGAACTTGCCCTGGTAGGAGCCGATGATCTCCATGATCTTGATGCGGACCGGAGACGGATCGATCTGAACGTGCTTGGAGACGGCGGCGAGTTTGCGCAGGAGCGTCTTGGTGATCTTGCGGTTGGCCGGGATGATGATTTCGCCGGTCTGGCCGTTGATGACGTCGAGCGGGATCTTTTCGCCGAGGAGGATGTTCGAGAGCGCCTCGGTGAGCTGCTCACGGAGCTTGTCCATCTGCGTCTTGTACTCCTCCTGGATCTGCTTGATCTGGCGGCGGCGGTCCGAGGGCGAGAGCTTCTCGACCTGGTTGTCGATGCGCGACGAGACCTTCACGTCCATGATGATGCCGGCGGCGCCGGACGGGACGACCAGCGAGGTGTCCTTCACGTCCGCGGCCTTTTCACCGAAGATGGCGCGGAGGAGCTTTTCCTCGGGCGCGAGCTCGGTTTCGGACTTCGGGGTGATCTTGCCGACGAGGATGTCGCCGGGCTTCACCTCGGCGCCGATGCGGATGACGCCGTTGTGGTCGAGGTTCTTGAGGGCTTCTTCGCCGACATTCGGAATGTCGCGGGTGATTTCCTCCGGCCCGAGCTTGGTGTCCCGCGCCGTGACCTCGAATTCCTGGATGTGGATGGAGGTGAAGATGTCCTCGCGGAGCACCTTCTCGGAGATGAGGATCGCGTCCTCGAAGTTGTAGCCGTTCCAGGGCATGAACGCGACGAGCACGTTGCGGCCCAGGGCCATCTCACCGTGATCGGTCGAGGGACCGTCGGCGATGATCTGGCCGGCCTTGATCTTCTGGCCGTGCTTGACGATGGGCTTCTGGTTGAAGTTGGTGCCCGCGTTCGAGCGCATGAACTTGCGCAGCTCGTAGACGTGACGCCGTTCTTCGGATCGCTCTTGATGGTGCGCGGCAGCTCGCCGTCCTTGGTGATGACGATGCGCTTGGCATCGACGGAGGCGACAATGCCGGCGTCATCGGCGACGACGACGATCTTGGAGTCGCGGGCGACGCGCTCCTCGATGCCGGTGCCGACGAACGGCGCCTCGGTCTGGAGCAGCGGCACGCCCTGGCGCTGCATGTTCGCACCCATGAGCGCGCGATTCGCATCGTCGTGCTCGAGGAAGGGAATCATGCCGGCGGCGATCGAAATGACCTGCTTTGGCGAGACGTCCATGAGATGGACCTCGGCGGCGGGCACTTCGAGGAAGTTGCCGTCCTGGCGGACGGTGACCTTGCCGACAAAATGGTTCTTGTCGTCGATCTCGGCGTTGGCCTGGGCGATGACCTTGGCCTCTTCCTGGTCGGCGGTGAGATACTCGATCTTGTCCGTGACCCGGCCGTCCTTCACGAGGCGATAGGGCGTCTCGATGAAGCCGAATTCGTTCACGCGGGCGTAGGTCGAGAGGGAATTGATGAGGCCGATGTTCGGACCTTCCGGCGTCTCGATGGGGCAGATGCGGCCGTAGTGCGACGGATGGACGTCGCGGACCTCGAAGCCGGCGCGTTCGCGGTTGAGACCGCCCGGCCCGAGCGCGGAGAGGCGGCGCTTGTGCGTGACCTCGGCGAGCGGGTTGATCTGGTCCATGAACTGCGACAGCTGGCTGCGCGCGAAGAAATCACGGATGACCGTCGTGAGGGCCTTCGGATTGATCAGCTTCTGGGGCGTGATCGAATCGACGCTCTGGTCATACATCGTCATGCGCTCGCGGACGAGGCGCTCGGTGCGGCTCAGGCCGACGCGGCACTGGTTGGCGAGCAGCTCGCCGACGGTACGGACGCGGCGGGAACCGAGGTGATCGATATCGTCCACGACGCCCTCGCCCTTTTTGAGGCGGACGAGGTACTTCGTGGCGGCCACGACATCGGCGCTCTCGAGGATGCGCTGCTCGATGTCGGCCTTGAGGCCGAGCTTCTGGTTGACCTTGTAACGGCCGACGCGGCCGAGGTCATAGCGCTTGGGATCGAAGAAGAGGCGCTTCAGCAGGGCCTTGGCGTTCGCGGTGGTCGGCGGCTCGCCGGGGCGGAGGCGCTTGTAGATTTCCTTGAGCGCTTCCTCCTCGTTGCGGGTCGGGTCCTTCTTCAGGGCGCGGATGAGGGCACCCTCGTCCAGGGCCGTGTCGATGACGCGGATCGTGGTGATGTCGTGCTTCTCGAAGGTGCGGACGATCGCCTTGGTGAGGGGCTCGAAGGCGCGCGCCAGGACCACGCCCTTCTGGGCGTCGATGGCGTCCTCCACGAGGACGAGCGAGGAAACGTTCTCCAGGTCCAGGGCCTTGGACACCTTGAGATCCTTGATCTCGTAGAAGAGGTTCAGCAGGTCGATGTCGCTGGAGTAGCCCACGGCGCGGAGCAGCGTGGTGATGAGGAACTTGCGGCGGCGGCGGCGGCGGTCGAGATAGACGTAGAGCAGGTCGTTGTTGTCGAACTGCACCTCCAGCCAGGTGCCGCGGTCGGGAATGATGCGGAAGGAATGGAGCAGCTTGCCGTTCGGGTGCGGCGTGACCTCGAAGGCGATGCCGGGCGAGCGGTGAAGCTGGGAGACGACGACGCGCTCGGCGCCGTTGATGATGAAGGAGCCGCGCTCCGTCACCATCGGGATCTCACCCATGTAGATTTCCTCGTCCTTGATGAAGTCCTCTTCGCGGAGGCGGAGCTTCACATAGAGCGGCACCGAGTAGGTGATGCCGTCACGCAGGCACTCGATCTCGGCGCTCTTGGGCTCGCCGAGGGTGTAGGAGACGTATTCCAGTGTCAGCCGGCCGTCGTAGGATTCGATGGGAAAGACCTCGCGGAATACCGCCTCGAGGCCCTGGGGCTTGCGCTGTTTTTCAGGCACGCCCTTCTGGAGGAAATCCAGATAGGAGGTGATCTGGATCTCAATCAGGTTGGGCGGCTGAATGACTTCGCGGAGTTTGCCGAAGTTGATGCGTTCGGTGTGAGTGCGGTCGGCCATGTGAATTCCCCGGTTGGTAGACGAAAAAAGAAGGGAGGCACGCGCTCAGGCGCGGGCCGGCAGCGAAACGGCCAAAAAGAACGAAAAAGGAAAGGGGGCAAAAGGACAGGCCGCGTGGATACACGGCCTGTCCCGAAGATTTCGGAAGATTTGCGAAGGAGATCGCCAAGCGGTCTTACTTGAGCTCGACCTTGGCCCCGGCGGCCTCGAGCTTCTTCTTGATTTCCTCGGCCTCGGCCTTGGAAGCGCCTTCCTTGACGGGCTTCGGGCGCACCCTCGACGAGATCCTTGGCTTCCTTGAGGCCCAGGCCGGTGATGGCGCGGACTTCCTTGATGACGCCGATCTTGTTCGCGCCGGCCTCGAGGAGGACGACATTGAACTCGGTCTTCTCCTCGGCGGGAGCGGCGGCGGCGGCGGCGGCCGGCGCAGCGGAGACGGCGGCGGCGGCGGAGACGCCCCACTTGCCTTCGAGATCCTTGACGAGGGCGGCGAGATCGATGACCGACTGGCTGGACAGCCACTCGATGACTTGGTCTTTGGTGATGTTGCTCATGTTGTCTTTCCTTGGGCGGACTAGCGGTTTCGGGAGTGAAACACGTTTAAGAGACGTATCCCCTAGCCTGCCTCCTGGGATTTGGCTTCCCCGGCTTGCACCGGAAAATTTACTGGTTGGTTAAAATGATACGGGTTAGGCGGCCGGAGCAGCGGGCTGCTCCTTCTTGACCTTGGCATCGAGTACGCGGACGAAGGCCGCGGCGTTTTGCATGAACAGGCCGAGCAATTGCGCACGCAGCGCCTCGAAGGAGGGCAGGTCGGCAATCTTGGCGAGGTCGGCGGCGCTGATGAGTTTCTTCTCCATCACGCCGATCTTGACCTCGAGCTTCTGCTTTTCCTCGAAGAACTTCTTGAGGATCTTGGCGACGCCGGCGGAATTCTTGCCGCCGACCACCACGGCCGTGGGGCCGGTGAGCGCGCTCTCGAATTCGGGCAGGCCGAGGGCCTTGGCCGCGACGCGGAGCGAACTGTTCTTCACCACATGGAACTCCGGCCTTCTCGGCGTCGAGGCGCTTGCGCAGCTCGGCGACGTCGGCGACGGTAACCTTGGTGAAATTGGCGAGGATGACGTAGTCGGACTTCTTGAGGTGCGTCTCGACTTCGGTGATCAGATAATTTTTTTCAGCTCTCATGGTCGTGGCTCCTTAGTATTTGCTGAACTCGGTGGCGGCGATGCGCACGCCCGGGCTCATGCTCGACGAGACGGAAATGGACTTGATGAACTGGCTGCCCTTGAAGGTCGCGGGCTTGGCCTTGCCGACGGCCTCGATGACCGCGTGCACGTTTTCAAGAATCTGGGCGTTGGTGAACGAACGCTTGCCGACGCCGACCCCGATGTTGGCGGTCTTGTCCATCTTGAACTCAACCCGGCCGGCCTTGACGGCCTTGATGCCGGCGGCGATGTCGTCGGTCACGGTGCCGCTCTTGGGATTGGGCATGAGGCCCTTGGGACCCAGCACCCGGGCGAGCGTACGGACCTGCTTCATCGCCTCGGTCGTCGCAATCGCGACGTCGAAGTCGAGCCAGCCCTCGGTGATCTTGGCCATGATGTCCTGCAGACCGGCATGGTCGGCACCGGCAGCCAGGGCGGCCTGCGGATTGTCGGTGAAGACCACGATGCGGACCTTCTTGCCCGAGCCATTCGGCAGCGGCGTGGTGCCGCGCACCATCTGGTCGCCTTGGGCGGGATCGACGCCGAGGCGGAAGGAAAGCTCGACGGTCTCGTCGAATTTGGCCTTCGGGAATTTGGTGAGAATCTCGACCGCTTCCTTGAGCGGGTACTCCTTGGTGAGATCGGCGACCTTGGTGCCGCTGACGTAACGTTTGCTGTGTTTGTTTGGCATTGATGACTCCTTGCGGTGCGAACGTCCGGTTGGACTCCCGCGGTGAGCTGGTTGGTGTTGCGGACGAAAATCAGTCGATGACGTCGATGCCCATGTTGCGGGCGGTACCGGCGATGATCTTGATGCCGGCGGCCTCATCCTTGGCGTTCATGTCGGCCTTCTTGAGCTTCCAGATCTCGGCGAGCTGCTTCTTGGTGACCTTGCTTACCTTGTCCTGGTTGGGCTTGGCCGAACCGGAGGCGATGTTGGCGACCTTCTTGAGCAGCACGGAAGCCGGCGGCGACTTGAGGATGAAGGTGAAGCTCTTGTCGGAAAAGACCGTGATGACGACCGGCAGAATCATGCCGTTCTGGTCCTTGGTCCTGGCGTTGAACTCTTTGCAGAACGCCATGATGTTGACGCCCTGGGCACCGAGTGCGGGGCCGACCGGGGGCGCGGGGTTCGCGGCGCCGGCAGGCAGTTGAAGGCGGATGTAACCTTGGATCTTCTTGGCCATGTGAGTGGAGGTGGCGGGTGTTTAGGATGCGTTGGTCGAACGTCGGCGGTTGCAAAGAGGGCGTCGCGTCACTCGGTGATGCGTTGCACCTGCCAGTATTCGAGCTCGACCGGGGTGAACCGGCCGAAAATGGAAACGGAAATCTTGAGCTTGCCGCGGTCGGGATCGATCTCGTCGATGCGACCGGTGAGATTGGTGAAGGCGCCGTCGGTGATCTTGACTTCCTCGCCCACGGCATACTGCACCTTCGGCACTTCCTTGCCGTTGGCAGCCTCGATGCGGGCGCGGATCTCGTCGATTTCAGACTGGCGCAGGGCCGCGGGGGCGTCGCCGCCGACAAACCCGATCACGCCGGCGACCTCCTTGACGAAATACCACGGCTTGTTGATGACCTTCTTGTCCTCGCCGTAGAGGCACATCTGGATGAAGACGTAGCCGGGATAAAGCTTGCGGGTCTTGGTGGACTTTTTCCCGTTCTTGACCTCGGAAACGACCTCGGTCGGCAACAGCACCTCGAAGATGGAGTCGTCCAGCTCCTCGACCTTCTTGAATTTCTCGATGTAGGCCTTCACCTTGTTCTCCTGGCCGGAGAGGGTGTGCAAGGCGAACCACTGGGCCCCCGCGGGCGCTGTCGTTTGATTGGACATAAGCGGGCACGTTTAGCTGACCAGACTCGTGAAGAGATCCACGAAGGAAATGAGGGAAAGTCGCTGATGCTCGTGAAAACACCCAGGATGACCGCCGCAACCAGCACCACGATGGTGGAGTCGCGCAGTTCGGACCGGGTGGGCCAGGCGGCCTTTTGAAGCTCGCCAACCATTTCACCGAAGAAAATACGGGTGCTGCGGAACGGGTTTTTCATGAACTTAAATTTGGCAGGCGCGGAGGGAATCGAACCCCCAACCAACGGTTTTGGAGACCGCTACTCTACCAATTGAGCTACACGCCTGTGTAATGGGCTTTTAGACAACGCAGCCGAGGCTCCGGAAACGAAGCCTCGGCGGGTTGGTTTAAACGTTTGATGGGCAGGATTACTCGATGATCTCGGTGATACGGCCCGCCCCGATGGTGCGGCCACCCTCGCGGATGGCGAACTTCTGGGTCTTCTCCATCGCGATCGGCACGATGAGATCGATTTCCACGGCGATGTTGTCACCGGGCATGATCATCTCGACGCCCTTGGGCAGGGTCACCACACCCGTGACGTCCGTCGTGCGGAAGTAGAACTGCGGACGGTATCCGTTGAAGAACGGGGTATGACGACCGCCCTCTTCCTTGGAGAGACAGTAAATCTCGGCCTTGGCCTTCTTGTGCGGCGTGATCGACTTCGGAGCGGCGAGAACCTGGCCGCGCTCGACGCCGTCTTTTTCAATGCCGCGCAGGAGGATGCCGACGTTGTCACCGGCCTGGCCGCTATCCAGCAGCTTGCGGAACATTTCGATGCCGGTCACAACCGTCGAAACGGTGTCCTTCAGGCCAACGATCTCAACCGTTTCGTTGATCTTGACGACGCCGCGCTCGATACGGCCGGTGGCGACCGTGCCGCGACCGGTGATCGAGAAGACGTCCTCGACGGACATCAGGAAGGGCTTGTCCATCTCGCGCTGGGGCTCGGGAATGTCGGTGTCGATCGCGGTCATCAGATCGGTGATGGCCTTCTCGCCCTCGGGCTTGCCCTCAAGGGCGGCCGTGGCGGAACCGCGGACGATCGTGGCCTTGTCGCCATCGAACTGGTACTTGGAAAGCAGCTCGCGGATTTCCATCTCGACGAGGTCGAGGAGCTCGGCGTCGTCGATGAGGTCGACCTTGTTGAGGAAGACCACGATCTTCGGCACGCCGACCTGGCGGGCGAGGAGGATGTGCTCGCGGGTCTGGGGCATCGGGCCGTCAGCCGCGGAGACCACCAGGATGGCGCCGTCCATCTGCGCCGCGCCGGTGATCATGTTCTTGACGAAGTCAGCGTGCCCGGGGCAGTCGACGTGCGCGTAGTGGCGCTTGTCGGACTCGTATTCCACGTGCGAGACGGAGATCGTGACGATCTTGGAAGCATCGCGCACCGTGCCACCCTTCGCGATATCCGCGTAGCTCTTGACCTCGGCGAGGCCCTTGCGCGCCTGAACCGCAAGGATCGCGGTCGTCAGCGTGGTTTTACCGTGGTCAACGTGGCCGATTGTGCCGACGTTTACGTGCGGTTTTTTGCGTTCGAATGTGGCTTTAGCCATGATGAGGACGGATGTTTGGGTTGGTTGTAAAGTGACCTCTGGTTTAACGTCTTAGAAGCCATGCGACGTGTTTTTTAGGCAATGGAGCCCAGAACCGGATTTGAACCGGCGACCTCGTCCTTACCAAGGACGTGCTCTGCCAACTGAGCTATCTGGGCAGACCAAGGGAGTGCCAAAAAACGAGAAAGAGGTGAGAAAGTGAAGGGCGCATTTTTCCCCGTCAACGCAAATTTGCGCATTTGTCCGAAATAACTACGGCCCCACGCAAACTTGGTAAACTCCAGGGGGCAGACGGTCTCCCAAACGCAGGACCTTTGCCAGTAAATCCTGAAAAAATCTGTTCGACTGCTCGTCACTGGACTGGGCCATGAGGACCGGCGGGCCGATCAGACCGGCCGCATCCACCGCCAGCAGGAATTCGAGGGGCTGCCAGACATTCCGGTCCAACTGCTCCACCGGCACGACCAGACTCAGGGCCTGGCTGCCGTCTTTGGCGGAGACCACATCCACCCGCGCCCCCCTTGCGGGCAGGGGGGCAATGACCGGGTCGGTTCTGCCCAGGCCGGAGTACGGCTGCTGCCGCCCCAAAAGTGGCAACACCTCGGTCACCCTGGCAGGAACTTCCACGGTGGCCGGAAAATCCAACCCCAAGCCGATCTCGTTGAATCCAAGCCGGGGCGGATAGTCCTCAAAGGCCCGGCCGATATCCCTCATGACGCTCACCGGCAACGTATTGTGCGAAACATTCCATTCCGTGGGCAGGAACAGGGGCGTCGGATCGAAAAGGGTGGCTTCCTCAACCAGAAGCGCATCACCGGCAGCAGTATCCAGCCGGGTCAATCCCATGGATACACCAGCCTCTGCCTTCGGGCTTTCCTTGGATCCAGCGGCACGTTCGGGGCCGCGGAACAGCAGCACCAGCCCGACCACCATCACGGCCGCGATCAGCGCGGCCGCGGCCCATGACCGGCGATCCCCCCTGCCCGCGTCCGCCCTCATGGCTGGCCGTCCCCGGCCGGCGCCTGCCCGGGCTCCAAGGCGCCCACCACCACCCGGACAAAGCCCGCCGCATGCGCCGCACTGGCAATGTCAGTGAGATCGGTGACCGGCACCTGGCTGGCACTGGCCCGGACCAGCAAGGACGGTTGCCTGGACTCCTTGGCGTGGGTTTTGAGCCATTCGCGGAGCTGCTCGAAGTTGATGGCGCCGTCGTCGACAAAAATCAGGCCGGGACGGATGACGCTGATCACATGGGTCGTGCGCGCCGCCCCCGCCAGTGCCCCGGGCATCTCGGGCATGATGAAATCCACCCCCAGGCCCGGCGCCAGCACGAAGCGCGAGCCGAAGAGCATGAAAAACATCACGATCAGCCCGCCGTTCAACAGAAACACGAAATCAAAGTTGCGCGGCGGCGGCCGCAGCTTTGACGCCAGGTCAAGCGGACGCGTGATCATGGGGCTTGGCCTCCGGGGTGCCCGCGACAGGTGCGCGATATTCCGTGAGCAGGTATTTCATGATCTCGTTCCCCGCCCACTCCACGTCGCGGACGATCGAGCGGACGCGGCCGCTGAGAAAATGGTGCGCGAGGTGCGCCGGGATCGCGAGCATCAGGCTGCCGGCGGTGCTGAGGAGCGCCTGCCACATGCCGTTCGCCAGCGCACTCGCCGGCATGTAGTCCCGCTCAAAGGCCAGGAACGTGGTCGCCATGCCGAGGACCGTGCCGAGCAGGCCGACCAATGGCGCCACCTGCGCGATGGCGGCGATCGAGCCGAGGCGACGCTCGAGGGCGGGAATCTCAACGACGGCCGCCTCCTGCACGTAAAAGCGCATTTTGTCGGCATCGTCATCGGCATGCAGCAGGGCCGCCTTCACCACCGTCGCAACCGGACCCGGCGTCTCCTCGCACACGGTGAGCGCCTCCACGATGCGGCGCTTCGAGAGGATGTTCTTGATGCCGCCGATGAACTCCGTGGACTGGATCTGGCCGCGGTGGAGGAACAGCGCCCGTTCGACAAAGAGCATGAGCGCGATGATGCCCATCGCGAGGAGGACCCACATCATCGGACCGCCCTGGGCAAAGAGACTGAAGTCAAAGACGGACATCGGAATAGGGTTTAGACGGCAGGTGCGGGTTTAGGCAAACTTGCATGTGGAAACACGTTCATCAGGGCTTGGCCTCGCCGGCCGTGAAGCGACCGAGCCGCGATTTCGCGAGCGTGGCCCCCGGCAGCTTTTGGGTCAGGATGAGGTTCCAGGCGTCCCGCGCCTGGTCGAGCTTGGCCTGCTGCTCATATAGTCCGCCCAGCTCCAGCAGGGTGCGGGCCATCCAATAGCGTCCCTTGGGGCCCAGCAGCGAGGCCTGGTTCTCATCCAGCAGGAAGGCCGTCACCACATCGCGCCACCACACCGCCTCGGCCCGGCCGGGCTGGCCGCGCTTCACCAGGAGATAGCCGAGGTTGAAGCCCGCTTCCACGCGCGCATCCACCGGCGCGTCCACCCGGTCCCGTATCTGCTCGAACAGGGCGAGGGCCCGCTCGGCGTGGCTGCTGTCGCGCAGTGATTGGGCGTTGTGACATTCGGCGAGCGCGAGCTGGGCCAGCACCACGCCCTGGTGCTGGGCGAAATTGTTCACCAGCAACTCGTAAACCTGCTGGGCCTGGGGGAACTGGTTCAGTTTGCGCAGCAGGTCGCCCTGCTTCAGCCGCGCAAAGAACACGAGTTCGCTCTGCGGATAATTGTTCACCATGTCCACGATCAGCTTGTTCGCCTCCTCGAAATTGACGTCCTGCCCCCGGCGCTCGGCCTGCAGCGCCGCCTGATACAGGGCGTAGGGCGCGTAGGTATTGCCGCGGAATTCATCCGCCAGCTTGGTGTACAGGCGCTGGGCCTCCACCGCCTGGTCCAGCTTCGCATAATAATCCGCCTCAACGATGTACGAATACACGGCCGCATCCGACTTGGGATAGTCATCGCGCAGTTTCTTGAGCAGCGCCAGCGCCGGCTCCTTCCGTCCGAGGGCGAAATTCGCCTCCGCCTTCAGCAACTCGCCCGAGCTGGCGATCGCGGTTCCCAACTCGACACTCACGCCGCCAAGCGAAGTGGCCAGCGCGTCGGCCAGACGCAGGGTCTGTTCCGCCTGTCCGGCCTCGAATGACAACCGCGCCTGCAACCAGGTCATGCGGGCCTTGAGTTCGGTCGGCAACTGCGTGGCTCCGGTCGCGGCGCCAAGCAGCCGGTTGACGCGGGTATACGCCGCCGACGTCTGGCCGGCAATCTGCAGCGCCCGCGCCAGGTTCCATTCCGCCTGCCAGCGGTTGACCGCGTCAAACGACGGGTTCGAGGCCAGCGCATCGAGCTGGGTCTGCGCGACATCGAGCCGCCCGGCCATGATTTCCGCCAGCACCCGCTGAAACATCAGGCCGCCCGGCGCCACCCCCTCGGGCACCTCATTGAGCGCCGCCCCGTAGGCCTCGGCCGCACTGCGGTAGTCCCGCGCGCGAAACCAGGCCTCGGCCACCAGCAAGCCCAGGGCGGCGCGGGTGGGTCCCTCCGGCAGCTCGGCCGCCGCCTTGCCCGCCTGGTCCGCGGCGCTGCGGTAGCGCCGTTGCTCCCAGGCCGAGGTCGTAAGCACGCCCAGGGCATGGGCCTTGAGCCGCGAGCCGGGAAATTTTTCCAACAGGTCGCGCGCGTCCTGCTCCGCCCGCTGATAATCCTTCCCCGCCAGCGCCACTTCCGCCCGGATGATCAGCAGATCCTCCAGGATCGGATGCGGCTCCACGGTCCCGATCAGCAGGTCCAGGTCGCGGCGGAAAAGCGCGCGGCCCGGATCGCGGGTGGAAGCCCGGGCCAGCGCCTGCAGCGCGATGCGCTGCTTGTCGCGATCGTCGCCCGTCGCAATCAGTTGCTGGAGGGCGCCGCGCCCGGTCCCGCTCTCGGCCCCGGCAATCAGGCCAAGGAGCAAACGGAAATCATCGGCTTCGGCGCGCTCCTCCGACGGCAGGCTGAGCAGCTGGCGCTGCAGCTCGGCCACCGCCTCGCTCTTGCGCCCGAGGGCGTCCAGCATGGTGGCGTACGTGCGGGCGAAACCGTAGCCGGCCTTGCGCCCCTGCAGCCGCTCCATGTTGCGCCGGGCTTCCTCGGCCAGCGTGGGATCCACCGGTCCGCTCCGCAGCCGGGCCTGTTCGCGCGCGAGCATGAACCGCGCCCGGGCCGCCTCCGACGCGGCCACCGTCAGCGCCTGCTCGTAGTGTCCGCGCGCCCGGCCCAGGTCGCCCTCGGCGTCCGCCAGCAGACCCTGCAGAAAATGATACCACCCGCGGTCCTCGGGCGGAAGCTCCTCGGGCTTGAGGCTGGCCGCCGCCGCCATGGCCTCGGCCGTCTTGCGCTGCTGGACGGCGATCAGGGCCGCCCGCAACTGCCAGGCCGGGCCGCGCAATCCCACATATCCCTGCAGGGCCGCATCCGCCTCCCCGATCCGGCCCTCGTCCAGCAGTGCCGTGGTCAACGCGAGGGTGAGCTTGTTCCGTTCACCGCCGGGCTGCGCGAGCAGTTCCTGGTAAAGGGCGATGGCCGCCGAGGGAAAACCCAGCTCCTGCGCCCGCTGGGCCGCGGCCAGGGTGAGGAGGTTGCTGCCGTCGGAAGCGGGCGTCAGGCCCGGCACCGTGATCAGCGGCGTGGGGGCATGCAACGGCTCCTGCGCCCGGGTGAAAGCCGCCGTGAGAATGAGGAGCAGGATTACACGCATGCGCACGCGGCCAACTTGCTTCGGCGGGTCGAAACAATCAATCGCGTTATAAACAGTTCCCGCTCGCCGTGAAAGGTTCCCGGACTAGAGTCGCACCGTCGGTCCAATCCAACTCTTCATCCTATGACTGCTCTCGTTATCCTCGGCATTCTCCTCGCCGTTGTCGTCGTCCTCGCCCTCTGGGTTGTTGGCATCTACAACTCCCTCGTCGCCCTCCGCAACCGCTTCAAGAACGCCTTCGCCCAGATCGATGTGCAATTGAAGCGGCGCTACGACCTGATCCCCAACCTGGTCGAGGTGGCCAAGGGCTACCTGAAGCACGAAAGCTCCACCCTGGAAGCCGTCATCAAGGCGCGCAACATCGCCTTCGCCGCCTCCCAGTCGGCCGCCGCCAATCCCGCCGACGGCAACGCCGTGAAGGGCCTCCTCTCCGCCGAGGCGGGCCTCGGGGGCGCCCTCTCCCGGCTGATGGTCGTCGCCGAGCAGTATCCCGACCTCAAGGCCAACCAGAACATGAAGCAGCTCACCGAGGAGCTCACCTCCACCGAGAACAAGGTCTCCTTCGCGCGGCAGGCCTACAATGACAGCGTCATGGTCTACAACACCGCCCGCGAAACCTTCCCCAGCGTCATCTTCGCCGGCATGTTCGGCTTCCTCCCCGCCGAGCTCTTCAAGATCGAGGATCCCGCCGAGCGCAACGCCCCGCAGGTGAAGTTTACCTGACTTGAAAGTAGCGGGTAGTGAGTAGCGGGTAGCGAGCATCCGGACAGAGCCTGTCCCCTACTCGCTACTCACTACCCGCTACTCGCTACTCCCTAAGCCCCCATGGACTTCTTCGAGGCCCAGGCCCGCGCCAAGCAACGCACCACGAGGCTGGTCGTGCTCTTCGCCTTTGCGGTCCTCGGCACCATCGCCGCCAGCTACCTCGCCGCCATCCTGCTCGTCCGTCAGGCCGCACCCCACGCCGGCGGTTCGCTGCACGCCTGGTGGGACCCCAACGTCCTCTTCCTGGTTTCCGGCTTCATCCTGCTCGTCGCCGGCGGCGCCTCCCTCTTCAAGTGGTTCACCTTCCGCGCGGGCGGCAGCGCGGTGGCCGAAAGCGTCGGCGCCCGCCGCATCGAGCCCGGCCGCGCCACCCCGGACGAACGCCGCCTGCTCAACGTGGTCGAGGAAATGGCCATCGCCTCGGGCGTGCCCATCCCCGCCGTCTACCTGCTCGACGACGAACCCGCGCTCAACGCCTTCGCCGCCGGCCTCACCACGGGCGATGCCGTCGTCGCCGTCACGCGGGGCACGATGGAAAAGCTTTCCCGCGACGAACTGCAGGGCGTCGTCGCCCACGAATTCAGCCACATCCTCAACGGCGACATGCGGCTGAACGTGAAGCTCAGCGCCATCATCTTCGGCATCCTCGTCATCGGGCTCATGGGCCGCGGCATCCTGTACTCGCTGGGCCGCGGCCGCATCCGGACCGGCGGGGGCAAGAACAAGGGCGGCGGCATTGCCGTCGTCCTCGCCATCGGCCTCGCCCTCATGCTCATCGGCTACATCGGCTATTTCTTCGGCCGCCTCATCCAGGCCGCCGTCTCGCGCCAGCGCGAGTTCCTGGCCGACGCCTCCGCCGTGCAGTTCACGCGCAACCCCGCCGGCATCACCGGGGCCCTGAAAAAAATCGGCGGCTATGCGCTCGGCTCCACGGTCGTCAGCCCCAAGGCCGCCGAACTCGGCCACTTCTTCTTCGCCCAGGGTTTCCGCTCCCACCTGGGCGGCCTGTGGGCCACCCACCCGCCCCTGGCCGAACGCATCCGCGCCATCGATCCGCAGTGGGACGGCAAGGTCTTCGAGCCCGAGCAGGCCGTGGATATCACCCGCGAGAATTTCCAGACCGCCGGTTTCTCGGGTCAGCGGCTCCCGCCCACCGAGGCTGTCCGCCGCGCCTACGAAGCACCGGCGCGCGTGCCGCCGCCGGTCGCCCCGACCCGCATCCCGTTCAAACCGGCGACGGTGCTGGCCGACATGGGCACCCTCACCAGCGCGCATTTCGCCCAGGCCCAATCGCTGCTCGAATCCCTGCCCGCCAGCCTGCGCGAAGCCGCCGCCGACCCCGCCCGCGCCCCGGTCCTCATCTACGGCCTGCTGCTCGGCCCGGCGGAATCCGACCGCAATGCGGCCCGCGATCTCATCACCCGCCACGCCGGCGCCGAGGCCACCGCGATCCTGGATGCGCTCCGCCCCGCCCTCAGCCTGCTCGAGGCCGCCGCCCGCCTGCCGCTGCTGCAGCTCTGTGCGCCGACGCTGCGCACGCTCGACCGCGCCGCGCTCGACCGCTTCGTCACGACCCTCGACGAACTCGTCCATGCCGATGGTCAGGTGAACGCCTTCGAATTCGTCCTGCAGAAGTTTCTCACCCGCCAGCTCGCCCTCGGCCAGGGTCCGGTCCGCGGGGTGCAGTTCGATTCCTTCAGCGCCGTCACCGGCGACATCTCCATCGTCCTGTCCACGCTGGCCCGGGCCGGCGACACCGCCGCCCCCGCCGTGGCCAACGCCTTCCTGCAGGGCGTCGCCCAGCTGCCCCTCATCGCGACTTCGCTGAGCCTGCGCCCCGCCGGGGAATCGGGCTTCATCGAGCTCGATCGCGCGCTCGACCGGCTGGCCGTCAGTTCCCTGCCGATCAAAAAGCGCCTGCTCACCGCGGCCGCCCATGTGATCGGTTACGACGGCACAGTGACCGTGGCTGAGGGCGAACTCTACCGCGCCATCTCCCTCGCGATCGACTGCCCCGCGCCCTTGCTCGGCGCCGCCTGATCATTCGCCGCGGCCCCTGAAATCAACGTTGCCTGCCGTCGGGGGAGCGCGCCTCCTTGGCCGACTCCGAAATTATTCCCATGCCCATCGATCCCTCGACCCTCCGGCAATCGACCCGCACCTCCGCCGCCGCCGCCGCCGCGCTCAACCGCTGGCGCTCCGCCCGCTTCGGCCTCTTCATCCACTGGGGACTCTATGCGATCCCCGCCGGCGTCTGGCGTGGCAAGCGCGTGCCCTACATCGGCGAATGGCTGATGTTTCGCGAAAAAATCCCCGTATCCACGTACTCGAAGCTCGCCGCCCGCTTCAATCCGGTCCGCTTCGATGCCGCCGCCATCGTCCGCCTCGCCCGCGAGGCCGGCCAGCGCTACCTGGTGATCACCGCGAAGCACCACGACGGCTTCGCGATGTACGACTCCCCGTCCAACCCGTACAACGTCGTCGCCGCCACGCCCTGGGCCCATGATCCCATGCGCGATCTCGCCCGCGAATGCAAAAAGCAGGGCGTCACGCTGTGTTTCTATTACTCGCAGGACCTCGACTGGCACCACCCGGACGGCGCCTGGAACACCTGGGACTACGACGTCAAAAAGAAGAACTCCGACCGCTACCTCCGCGAAAAGGTCTACCCGCAATTGCGCGAGCTGCTCACCCAGTACGGCCCGGTCGGCCTGATCTGGTTCGACACGCCCCTCACGATCAGCCGCGAGCAATCCGCCGCCATCCGCGCCTTCGTGAAGAAAATCCAGCCCGGCTGCCTGGTCTCCGGCCGCGTCGGTCATGGCATGGGCGACTACGGCATCCCGCGCGACAACCAGATGCCCCCGGGCCGCTTGCCGGGCGACTGGGAAGTCTGCGCCACCCTCAATCACACGTGGGGTTACAAGACGCACGATCACGACTGGAAGTCCGTCGAGAACCTCGTCCGCACCGTTGTCGAATCGGCCAGCAAGAACGCCAACTACCTGCTCAACATCGGCCCCAAGGCCGACGGCACCGTCCCGGCGGCCAGCGTCGCCCGCCTGCGTGGAGTGGGCCGCTGGTTGAAGGCCAACGGCGCCAGCATCTACGGCACCTCGCCCTCGCCCTTCGCGCACGACTTCCCCTGGGGCCGCATGACCACCAAGGGTCGCACGCTCTACCTGCATTTCTTCTCGAAACCGTCGCGCCATTTCGAACTGCGCGGACTCCTGACCCGCGTGCTCGGCGCCTCGCCGCTCCTCGCGCCCAAGCGAGCCCTGCCCGTGGCCCAAGACAAGGACCCCGCCACCGGTACGCCCCGCCTGCAAATTGATCTCGCCGGCGTGCGCTTCTCCGGTCCCGTCACCGTCGTGGCCCTGCGCCTGGCCGGTGCACCCGCCGTGGTCCCCGGACCGATCCAGGAACCGGATGGCGTCCTCAGCCTGCTCACCGCCGAGGCGCGCGTCGGGGCCGATCGCGGCCAGCCGAAGCTGAAGGTCACGCCCATTGGCTTCACGTCCAAATGGACCGAGACCACCGACTGGCTCGAATGGGATGCGACCGTGCTGCAGCCCGGACGCTTCAACGTCGAGCTCGTCACCACCCACCAGCACCTTGAGCCCTGGAGCAGCGGACACACCGCCCGCATTGCGGCCGCCGGGAAAACCCTGCGCCGGAAAATCGTCCGCGACGCGGAACTCGATTACACGCAGAAGGCCTACTTCCCGCGCATCATCACCCGCATGGGCCGGATCGAGGTCCTGCAGCCGGGTCGGTTCAACCTGCGCCTCCACCTCGACAAGATCCTGCCGCAGCCCAAGGACAAACCCCTCTGGGACGATCTTTCGCCCCTCGTGGTTCAGGTCCGCCTTGTGCCGGTGAAGTGATTCAAACCACTCACGCGCTGGCGCAGGAGACACGGCATCGATTCGCCGGCTGCAATGCCGGGTGATGATCGGATTGGCACCGGCCCGAATCCCCGTTGTAGTCTCTGCGTTCTCCGCGCCTCCGCGTGAGCCACTGTCACACCCGTCCAACCATGACCGCCGCCCAGCAACAGCTGCTCGAGGATTTCCTGCTCATTGAGAATGCGCAGGAGCGCCTCTCCGCCGTCGTGGACCGCGCCCGCCGGCTGCCGCCCCTGCCGGCCGATGAACGCACGGACGTGCGCCGCGTGCCCGGTTGCGTGTCGCAGGTCTGGCTCGTCGGCGAACTGCGTGACGGCCGCTGCCAATTCCGGTGCGATGCGGACGGGCCGTTGGTGAAAGGCCTCGTCGCCTTCCTCTGCGCCTTTTACAACGGCGCCACTCCGGCAGAGATTCTCGCCGATGATACCGATCCCCTCGCCGCCCTCGACCTCCTGAAAAACCTCTCCCCCACGCCAGAACGGCCTCGGCTCCGTCCGCGCCGCCATCCGGGCCTTCGCCCAGCGGCCCGCCGCGACATGAAACTCTACGACGCCCACAACCACCTGCAGGACGAATGGCTGCTGCCGCACATGGACCGCATCGCCACGGATCTCGGGCAGGCCGGCATCGCCGGCGCCGTCGTCAACGGCACGACGCCCGACGATTGGGCCGCCGTTTCCGCCCTCGCCTCGCGTTTCCCCTGGGTCGTCCCCAGTTACGGCGTCCATCCCTGGGACTGCGGCAACCGCCCCGCCGACTGGCAGGGCCGCCTCGAATCCCGCCTCGCCACCGAGCCGCGCGCCCGCGTGGGCGAGATCGGGCTCGACCGCTGGATCCTCGACAGCGCCAAGCCCGACGATCCCCGCCTCGCCGGCCTGCGCCGCGCTACGCTGGCCGAGCAGAAGGAAGTCTTTGTCTGGCAGCTCGAACTCGCCGCCACGCATAATCTCGCCGCTTCGGTGCACTGCATCGACGCCTGGGGCGCGTTGCTCGACACGCTGCGCCAAGCCCGGCGCCCCGAGCGCGGCTTTCTCCTCCACGCCTACGCCGGCTCGGCCGAGATGATCCCGGCCTTCGCCGAGCTCGGCGCGTATTTCTCCTTCAACGGCGCCTTCCTCGATTCCAAGCGCGAAGCCCAGCGCAACACCTTCAAGTCCATCCCCGCCGACCGCCTGCTCGTGGAGACCGACGCCCCCGCGATGCCGCTGCGCAGCGCCTGGCGGCTCTACAACCTGCCCGCGCAGCCCGACACCACGACCGTCAACCACCCCGCCAACATCGCCGCCGCCTACGCCGGCCTCGCCGCGTTCCTCGGCCTCCGCGTGGACCAACTGGCTGCGCGCGTGGAGGAGAATTTCCAGCGGTTGTTCTTGTAGGGCGAGGTCTCCTCCTTCGCCGGGCCTGGGAGGACCGGTCCGCCGCCCGCCGCCTTAGATTTCTCCGGAGGCTGGAACAGCTCTGTCTCTTAAGTCATCAATCTCTTTCGCTTCTCTTTCTGCTTGGAAAGGCCCAAACCGGAGCAAGTTAAGGGAAGGAGTCGACCGAAAAGATTGATGGCAGCGTGAGGTCGCAGGCGGGGATCGGAATCCCCGCCCTACAATTTCCTCCCCGCAATCCCCCGCACCACCTCGCCCGCCGCGATCAAACCAAACGCGCCCGTCACCGCCACCGTGGTGCCGAAACCCGTGGCACAATCGAGCCTGAGGTTGCTGCCGGGTTCGGGCTCGGCGTGGCAGCTGCCGTCCGCCCACGGATAAACCGGCGACTCGCTCGACCACACGCAGCGCACGTCGAATTTCATTTTCCCCTTCTGCGTGCCGGGAGAAAAACCATGGTCGCGACGCAGCTTGCGGCGCACCTGCCGGAGCAACTCGTCGCCCCACGCGTCACCGAGATCGCCCACCCGGATTTGCGTCGGATCGCACTTGCCCCCGGCCGCGCCCACGGTGAGCACCGGATAGCCGCGGCGGCGCGCTTCGCCGATGAGCAGCGCCTTGTGCGACATCAGGTCGATCGCATCCACGACCTGGTCAAACGTCGCGGCCAGCAAGCGCTCGGCCGACGCCGCGGTGAACAATTCGATGTGGGTCTCCACGCGACACGCCGGGTTGATGAGCCGCACTCGCTCCGCCAGCACGGCCACCTTCGGCCGGCCGATCTGGCCATCGAGCGCGGGCAGCTGCCGGTTGACGTTGGTGACGCAGACATCGTCCAGGTCCACCAGCGTGAGCGCCCCCACGCCGCTGCGCGCCAGGCCTTCGACGACCCATGAGCCGACCCCGCCGACGCCCACCACGCACACATGCGCCGCCGCCAGCCGCGGCAGGGCCGCCGTCCCGTAGAGCCGCCCGAGTCCGCCGAAGCGATTGAGATAGTCTTCGTCCACGCCGCACAGCTAGCGAACGCCACCACCGGCGCCACTCCTATTTTTCTCCCCCAGTAAAGTCCCCCCAAGCCCCGGAATTGCCACATCAGGCTCAGAAGGTGGCGAAAAATACAGAAAGTAGGACGAGGCGTCCTCGCCGAGCCGGTTCACCTCCCGCTACGGGGCGGCTCACCGAGGACGGTTCGCCCTACCCTTGAACTCCGACGATCCATCTCCTACCCGAACCCTCCCAAGCCACTGAGAATATGATTTAACCACAAAGAACACAAAAATCCTAAAGCGAATGCCGCGTTCAAGGCCCTTATAAGGGCGCGGGAGACTCTCACCATCCGGACGGAAACTTTGTGTTCTTTGTGGTTAATAAACAGTCTTCAACTTGGTTTCACCCAGCCGCATGTGTTCCCCGCTGTTGCCGTGATTGGAATTCCTCATCCGAGCCATCCGTGAAATCCGTGGTTAAAATCGCCCTGCCTGAACCGCGGCCGGCCGCATTGTGCATTTCTTGTCCATTAGCATGAGCAGCATCGGGCAATTGCGCGCGTGATGAATGAACAACGGGCCGGTTTCCCGCTTTAGGTCGCGCCCCGATGATCTTATCCTGTGACCCGGACAAGCCCCCAGGCGGGCATGCCGTCCACCCGACCTCTGCCATGAAAATGAAACCACATCTCCACGGGAAGCGCGGCGTCGAAATCCTGCACGACCCCCTGCTCAACAAGGGCACGGCCTTCACCGAGGCGGAACGCGACGCCCTGGGCCTCCGCGGCCTCCTGCCCCCGCACGTCACCACCCAGGAACTGCAGGTCGCCCGGATCCTGGAGACCGTCCGCCACAAGTCCACCGACCTCGAAAGGTACATCTACCTCATGTCGCTGCTCGAGCGGAACGAGAACCTCTTCTACCGCGTGGTGATGGACCATGTCACCGAGATGATGCCGCTGATCTACACGCCCACGGTGGGCCTCGCCTGCCAGCGCTACGCCCTGATCTTCCGCCGGCCGCGCGGACTGTATATCAGCCTGCGCGACCGCGGCCGCGTGAAGCAATTGCTGCAGAACTGGCCCCAGGCCGATATCCGCATGATCGTGGTCACCGATGGCGAACGCATCCTCGGTCTCGGCGACCTCGGGGCCAACGGCATGGGCATCCCCGTCGGCAAGCTCTCGCTCTACACCGCCTGCGCCGGCGTGGTGCCCAGCCAGTGCCTGCCCGTCATGCTCGACGTCGGCTCGGACAACGCGGACCTCCGCGGTGATCCGCACTACCTCGGCCTCAACGCCCCCCGCGAACGCGGCCCGGGCTACGACGCCCTCGTGGACGAATTTGTGACCGCGGTGCAGGAAATTTATCCCCGCGCCTGCATCCAGTTCGAGGACTTCGGCAACGCCAATGCCTTCCGGCTGCTCCACGAGTACCAGAACAGGATCTGCACGTTCAACGACGACATCCAGGGCACGGCCGCCGTGGCCCTCGCGGGCATCTTCTCGGCCCTGCGCATCACCCACGGCAGCCTCGCCTCGCAGCGGTTTCTCTTCCACGGCGCGGGCGAGGCCGGCATCGGCATCGGCGAGCTCATCGTCGAGGCCCTCAAGGCCGAGCGCGTGGGCGAGGCGGACGCGCGCCGCCAGTGCTGGTACGTCGATTCCAAGGGCCTGGTGGTGAGCAGCCGCACCGACCTCAACCAGCACAAGCTGCGTTTCGCCCAAGACCATCCCGGCGCGACCTCGCTGCAAGCCGCGATCGAGGCCATCAAGCCCACCATGCTCATCGGCGTGTCGGGCACCCCCGGGTCCTTCGACGAAACCGTCGTGCGGACCATGGGGAAACTGAACCCGTGGCCGGTCATCTTCGCGCTCTCCAATCCCACCTCCCGCGCCGAGTGCACGGCGGAGCAGGCTTACCAGTGGACCGGCGGCCGCGCCGTCTTCGCCAGTGGCAGTCCGTTCCCGGATTACGAATTCCACGGTCGCGTGCTCAAGCCCGGGCAGTGCAACAATTCCTACATCTTCCCCGGCGTCGGCCTCGGCCTCATTGTCAGCCAGTCCCGGCGCGTCACCAACGAGATGTTCTTCGCCGCCGCCAATGTCCTCGCGAGCCTGGTCACCGAGCAGGATCTCGCCGCCGGCCGGGTCTTCCCCGACCTGCAGCGCATCCGCAAGGTCTCCGCGTCCATCGCCTGCGCCGTGGCCAGGGTCGCCTTC
>JADJZJ010000016.1 GCA_016715765.1 Opitutaceae bacterium | reverse complement strand
CACGAGGCGCCCGGCGGCAAACTCGTGAAGTTCGACCCGCGCACGGGAGCCTTCGACGTGCTCGGGATTCCCTTTCCCCACCAATACCTGCAGTCCATCGCGGCCGATTGGGATCGTGGCATCCTTTACGCGTTCAGTTACCCGGCGGAATTCGTGCTGCGCTTCGACCTGGCGACGCGGACTTCGCGGGTGCTCGGTTACGTGGGGAATGCCATCATGTTTGCCCAACCGCATAACGGCGTGGTCGACAGGCACGGCAACCTCTGGGGCACGTATGCGGAGACGCGCGCCTTCGACGAAACGCCGGGCCGGCAGCCCGTCCGGCTGTTCAAATACAATCCGGACGCGGACAAATTCACCTGGTTCGACTACGGGCTGTCGCGCAAGGCGGATCAGCGGCAACTCCTGCCCGATCCACCGCAGCCGCCGGGGGCGGGATCATTGCTGGCCCAAACCCGGCACCGCGACGACTACGCCTTCTGCGACTCGATGCGGTATGATGGCGACCGCACGATTTACGCGGGCACGGTTGCGGGGGTGCTCTGCCGGATCGATATCGAGACGGCGCAGGTGGAGAAGATCGCCAATGTCATGGCGACGGGCCGCTTTCCCGCCCTGGCGATCGACGCGCACGGTGTCATTTACGGCGCCGGTGGCATGAACGGTCACACGCAGCTCATCCGCTGGGATCCGCGCACAGACAAAATTGACGATTTCGGCCGATTGGCCGACGAGCAGACCGGCGAGGTGCCGGCGCGCATCCATGAGATCGATGTCGATGACCAGGGGTGCATCTACATCGGCGAAAACGACCACCATCGCCGTTCCAGTTATCTCTGGAGTGTGACGCCCTGAGGGGCATCGGAGATGGGAGATCGAAGGTAGGGCGAACCGTCCTCGGTGAGCCGAGCGGCTACATCATTATTTGATCCGCTCTAGCGCAAGGGTAGCTACGAGCGTGAGCGAGTGGTGGTTGGGCGTGCGCAGTGTCTGATCCACTCGCTCACGCTCGTAGCTACCCAAAAATCCAAATGCTATGGCCTCTTCCCCTTGTGCCTTTTTGCGGCCAACTGCCTTGGTACCATGCAGTTGAACCACAGATGCACACAGATAAGCACAGATAGGAATGCCGTTTGCGTCAGCAAAGGCATCTGGATCTGTCTCACTGAATGGTGGGCCAATGCGCTGAAGCCATCACGTCTGTGCGCCATTCTGATCTGTGTGCATCTGTGTCTATCTGTGGTTTCCTAATGAATCATTCCGGCTCAGGGATCCCATCCGTGCAATCCGTGTGATCCGTGGTTAAACCGTCTGGGTTTATTTCTTGAGGACAAACGGCGCGAAGAATCCGGACTGGGCGGGGGGGAAGCGGCCGCGGATGTAGATGCCGTCGTCGCGGTGCTCCTGTTCCTGGATGTGTCCAAGGGTGTGGAGGCGGGCGACCACGTCGTAGCGGTCGTGGGGGATGAGGAGTTCGGAACTGTGGAAGGCGTCGGCGATGAGCTCGACGAGGCGGGTTTCCAAGGTATCGAGACCGGCGCCGGTGTGGGCGCTGATGAAGAGCGCGTCGGGCACGAGGTGCTTGGCCCGGCGCAGATCCTCGGGCTGGGCGGCATCGATCTTGTTGAAGACGGTGACGATGGTCTTGTCGACGGCCCCGAGCTCATTGAGCACGCTGAGCGTGGTGGCGTGGTGCTTTTCGAAGTCGGGGTTGGTGACGTCGAGGACGTGGATGAGAAAATCGGCGACGATGGTTTCCTCGAGCGTGGCCTTGAACGCCTCGACCAGCCCGTGCGGCAGGCGGCGGATGAAGCCGACCGTGTCGGTGACGAGCAGCTTCTGGTTGCCGCGCAGGAGCAGCTGCCGCGTGGTCGGATCGAGGGTGGCGAAGAGCTTGTCCTCGGCGAGGACGTGGGCGCCGGTGAGGGCGTTGAGCAGGGAGGACTTGCCGGCGTTGGTGTAGCCGACGATGGACGCGGTGGGGACGGGGACGCGCTGGCGCTTGTGGCGCTGGACGCCGCGCTGCTTCTGCACGATGGCGAGCTCGAGCTTGAGGTGGGTGATGCGGTCGTTGACGAGGCGGCGGTCCTGCTCGAGCTGGGTTTCGCCTTCGCCACCCATCTTGCCCTTGCCGCGCTGGCGGGAGAGGTGGGTCCACGCGCGGGTGAGGCGGGGCAGGGAGTATTCCATCCGGGCGAGGGCCACCTGCAGCACGGCCTCGCGCGTGTGGGCGCGGTCGGCGAAGATGTCCAGAATGACCTCCTCGCGATCGATGACGGCGACGTTGGAAAGCTTTTCCCAATTGCGCTGCTGGGCGGGGGAGAGGCGGTCGTCGAAGACAATGACGTCGGCGTCGAGGGCCTTGGCGGCGGCGATGATCTCCTCGGTCTTGCCGCTGCCGATGAGCGTGGCGGGGGTGTGCCGGCGGAGGTTGACCAGTTCGCGGCCGACGACGCCGATGCGCAGGTTCTCGACGAGTTCCTGGAGCTCGGTCAGCAGCTCGGCGGCCTCCCCGGGAACCATATCGGTGGTCTGGACGCCCACCAGAAAGGCGCGTTCGCAGCGTTTGGAGTCAGTGGAGGGAGTGTCGTCGAGGAAGTCGGCCATCAGTGGTAGCCGACAGCATTACGCGCGGGAGGTTGCGGGGGAAGCGGGAAAACCGGATTGTGGAAACCGGAGACCGGAAAGTTGAAACCTGAGACCTGAGACCTGAAACCTGAGGTTGGGGTTTGAGGGTAGGGCGAACCGTCTCGGTGAGCCGTAGGAGGGCGGACGCACAATCGGCTCACCGGGGACGGTTCGCCCTACCTGTCGGTTCGCCCTACCTGTCGGTCCGTCTAATCCGGTTTCCGGTATCCTCAATCCGCTTTGTAAATGAGCGGATTGAGCTGTGTCGCCACCACGTCGCCGATCTTCAGGCCGGGCATCCAGGTGTCCCAGTCGTTCTGGTGATTCTTGTGCTTCGGGGCGGTGAGGCGGATGCCGTCCTCGACGTAGATGACGGTCATCACGGCGCGCGGACGGTTGGAGGTGTTCGGGCCGGCGCGGTGGAAGGTCCAGCCGTAGTGGAAGCTCACCTCGCCGAGGTCGAAGGGCGTGTCGTTGAGCGGGTAGTTGCGCTCCTTGAGCGAGCGGCCGATCCGGACCTCGCTCTCGTCGCTGATGCCCAGTTCGCGGCCGGCCTCGAACTCATGGCTGCCGATCGAGAAGGCCAGCGGGCCCAGTTCCATGGGGGTGGCCTGCAAGGGGATCCACGCGGTGACCGTGTTGGCGTTGCTCAAAGGCCAGTAGTACTGGTCGGCATGCCAGGGCGTGATGCCGCCGCCCGGCTCCTTGTAGAGGGCCTGGTCGTGGTAGAGGCGGACGCCCTTGACGCCCATGAGCTCGGCGGCGAGGCGGGCCAGGCGCTGGCCAAAGCAGAACTCCTTCACGGTGTCGTTCTTGGTCCACAGGTTCATGACCTGCAGGAACGCCTTCTGGTAGGTGTCGCGCTGCTCCATGGGGAGATGGAGCGTGTTGAGGCGCTGCACCTCGGCCGAGATGACGGCGCCGTAATGGGCGAGCACCTCGGGCGAGAGGACGTGCTTCAATTTGATGAAGCCGTCGCGGCGGAAACCGGCGATCTGCTCGGCCGTGAGCGCGTAGGGGGTATCGATATCCAGCAGGGCGGGGGTGGGCATGGGTGTGGACCCACAGCGTAGCCGGCCCCGGGCGGGGTCACTACGCCGCGTTTGACGAAAGCTGATACTTAATTAACACCAACGCACCCCACAATGCGCGCTTCGCTTGAAAAAGTAGCACTCCGCCCCGGCGAATCCTTCGCCTGCCGGGAGTTCCGGCTGCCGCGGTTCGACTCGCCGTTCCACTTTCACCCGGAGTGCGAGCTGACGCTGGTCGAGGCGAGCCACGGGCTGCGGTTCGTGGGGGACAGCATCGAGCGCTTCGAGGCGGGCGACCTGGTGCTGCTGGGGTCGAACCTGCCGCATTACTGGACGAATCCGCCGGACTGGCGCGGGGAGGCGCGGTCGGTGGTGGTGCAGTTTCCCCTGGATTTGCTGGGAGCGGGTTGGCTCGACACGCCGGAATTTGCGGCCGTGCGGCGGTTGCTCGTAAAGGCGGAGCGGGGCGTGCATTTCCGCGGGCGCACGGCGGCCGCGGCGGCGCGGCGGTTGCGGACGATGACGGGCCTGGCACCGTTTGCGCGGCTGCAGCTGTTGCTCGAGACCCTGCATGCGCTGGCGGCGGCGCCCGGGGCGCGGTTGCTGGCGAGCGCGGGGTTTGCCCCGGTGATGAAAGCCGGGGACGAGCCGGCTGGGCCGGGTGCTCGATTATGTGAACCGCCGGGCAACGGAGGGCGTGCAGCAACGCGAGGCGGCGCGTCATGCCGGGTTGAGTCCGGCGGCGTTCAGCCGGTTTTTCCGGAAAAAGATGGGGCATACCTTCGAGGCGTTCGTGAACGAGGTTCGCATCGGCCGCATCTGCCGCGCGCTGATCGAGGAACCGGACCGTTCCGTGGCCGAGATCGCGTTTGCCGCGGGCTACAACAACCTGGCGAACTTCAACCGGCAGTTCCGGCGAAGGACCGGGCTGGCGCCGGTGGGGTACCGGCGGGAGCACGGGGCGGAGATGGGAAACCTGAGACCTGAAACCTGAGACCTGAGTTTTTAACCACGGATTTCACGGATGCCACGGATTGAAACCCGGGCAGCGATGAGGCATTTCAATAGCAGGTCAAGAGGCACATCGGGTGGATCTTTGAGCTTTTGAGCGCTGACCGCCGTGTCCGTGTGATCCGTTAACGGCGGTGACACGGAGAACCGGATGGCGGATACCAGACCGGATAGATTCGATTCCGTAGCGAGCTTGCTCGCGACTTCAGCGTCGCGAGAGCTGCTCCCAGGTCTAACCACCGCACGGGTTGTCGTGCACCTATTCCGAACTATCCGGTCTCCGGTATTCGCCATCCGCAATCCCAAGCCCCACCTGCCGAATAGCGTTGAAAGTCAGAACCACCTACGCGGCGGACGAATAAATCACCGGCGTCATCTTGCCGTTCATGATGCCGCCGATTTCGACGTCGGCGGCGAAGGCGGCGCGGTCGCCCTCGCGGGACTTGGTGTTGGGGGCGATGAGGCGGATGTCCTCGTCCATGTAGATGACGGTCATGACCGCGCGGGGCTTGCTCGAGATATTTCGGCCGGCGCGGTGAAAGGTCCAACCGTAGTGGAAACTCACTTCGCCCAGGTCGAAGGGCGAGTCGTCGAGCGGGTAGTTCTGCTCCTTCATCGAGCGCCCGATGCGTTCCTCGCTTTCGTCGCTGATGGCGAGCTCGCGGCCGGCCTCGAAGCGGTGGCTGCCCTTGGCGAAGGCGAGCGGGCCCATCTCCATCGGCGTGGCCTGGAGCGGAATCCAGGCGGTGACCGTGTTGGCGTTGCTGAGGGGCCAGTAATACTGGTCGGCGTGCCACGGCGTGACCCCGCCGCCCGACTCCTTGTAAAGCGCCTGGTCGTGGTACATGCGCACGCCGCGGACGCCGAGGAGTTCGGTGGCGATCCGCGCGAGGCGCTGGCTCCAGCAAAACTCCTTCACGGTTTCGTTCTTGGTCCAGATGTTGCCGACTTGCAGGAACGCCTTGCTGTAGGTGTCGCGCTGCTCCAGCGGCAGGTGCATGGTGTTGAGACGGTGGACCTCGGCCGTGATGATGGGCGCGTAGTGATTGATGACCGCGGCGGAGAGCACGTGCTTGAGCTTGATGTAGCCGTCGGACCGGAAGCGCGCGATCTGCTCGGCGGTCAGGGCGTAGGGCGAATCGAGGTCGAGGGGGGCGGCGGTGGAGGACATGGTGTGGGTGCGGGGAACGTAGAAATGCGGTTCAGGGAGGAAGCGCAAGCGCAAGCGCGACCCAGGGTGGTTCGCATTGGGCCAACGGCCCAACCTATAACAGCCCAGGGCAACGCCCTGGGTTTCATGGATCCGCTCTGATCATTGAGGGCTGTAAGCCCGGACCATGGATCGGGCTTTCAGCCCTCGTGATTGTGGCATCGATAATTCCTGGGGCGCTGCCCCAGGCTGGTATGGCGCCGCGCCGTTGGCGCTCGAGGCTTTACTCTTGATGGCGGGCACAGGGACGTGTGCCCGCATCTGTACACATCATTTGAAGACGTCCCCTCGTCAGGCCGGGGAGGTGGTTCTTGCCATGACACGGGATTTTTACATGGTTTTCGGTTGTCCACTCTTGAAGCCCGCTGGCATCCATAGTGCTGTGTCAGCTTAACGCCAATGCCCTCCCACCATATCCTTGTCGTCGATGACGAAGCCGAAGTCCGGAACGTGACCAAGCTCTTGCTGGAGATGTCCGGCTACACCGCGGTGTGCGTGAACGATGGCCGGGCGGCATTGCGGGCCCTGCCGGCCGGCAAATTCGACTGCGTCCTCACGGACATGCTGATGCCGGAGATGGATGGCGTGGAATTGTTGAACGAATTGCGCCGCCGGCACACCAGCCTGCGGATCGTCGCCATGTCGGGGGGCGGCCAGGCCCCGAAGGAGAGCTATCTGCAGATGGCCAAGCATTGCGGCGCGCACATCCTGCTGCCCAAGCCTTTCAACCGCGAGCAGTTGGACATCGCGATCAAGCAGGCCTTTGGCGAGTTGCCGACCAAGTCGGACAAGCCGGAGAAGGTTGAGAAGAAGGCCTGATGTCAGGTGTAGGGCGGGGGGGATTCCTCCTTCGCCGAGGCTATGGAGGACAGGTCCGATCCCCGCCTTTTTCGCTGAAATTCATCGTTCTCATTCTCGTAATCGTTCTCGTTCTCGACGCGCACGTTCCGAACCGAGAAAGAGAAAGATAACGAGAAAGAGAACGATTGGACTCCAGCAAGGCAAAGGAGGGAAGGCGGGGACCCTCCTTCGCCAAGGCTACGGAGGACACGTCGGAATCCCCGCCCTACACCTCGCACCCGCCTCAATTCGCGAACAACACGCACACCGGCGACGGCACGGAGGCCTGGCCGGCGGCGGGGGTGAGGGCGCCGGTCTGCGGATCGACGCGGAACACGCGGAGCGAATCGGAATTCTGGTTGGCGGCGACGAGCCACGCGCCGTCGGGTGACAGCGCGAAATTGCGCGGAGTGCGGCCGCCGGTGGGCACATGGCCCGCCGGATTGAGCCGGCCAGTGGCGGGGTCGAAGGCGAAGATCGCGATGCTGTCGTGGCCGCGATTGGAGCCGTAGACGAAACGGCCGTTGGGATGCACGCGCACTTCGGCCGTGGAACTGTCGCCGGTGAACCCGGCCGGGAGGGTGGATTGCGTGTCAACGGGCGTCAGCGCGCCGGTGGCCTGGTCGTAGCGATATGAAACCAGCGTGCTGCCCATTTCGTTGATCACGAAAACGTGGCGGCCGTCGGGGCTGAAGGCGGCGTGACGCGGACCGACCCCGGGGGCGGTGGCGACGAAGGGGACGGCGGCGGGCGTGAGTTTCGCCGTGGCGGGATCGAGCGCATAGGTGAAGACGCGGTCGAGACCGAGATCGCAGACGAGGACGAAGCGGTTGTCGGGCGAGAGCGTGACGGAGTGCACGTGCGGTGAATCCTGCCGGCTGGGATCCACGCTATGACCCCGGTGCTGGATCACGCTGCCGGGGGTGCCGAGCGTGCCATCGGGCGCGATAGGCAGGGCGGCGACGATGCCGGAGTGGTAATGGGCGAGGACCAGCGTGCGTTCGGTGCGATCCACGACGAGGTGGCAGGGCGCCTTGCCGCCGGCGTCCTGCGCCTGCAGCGGCGTGAGTTTGCCGGTGGCCGGATCGGTCGCGAAGGGCACGGCCATGGTGCTGGATTCACTGACTGCGTAGAGGTGGCTCCGGTCGGGTGAGAGCGCGAGGAAGGACGGATTGGCCGTCTCGGCGACGAGCACGGGGGTGGAAAGTTCACCGGTGCGGCTGTCCAGCCGCACCGCGTAGATGCCCTTGCTGGTCGTGCGGGTGTAGGTGCCGAGGTAAATGAGGTGTTCGGAGGCGGAGGCGGTGAGGCTCATGAGGAGGAAGAGGAGGGGTCGCATGGGGGATTCGATTCGTTTCTTTCTCTTAATCTTTATCTTTCTCTTTCGTCAGGTTCCTGGACCGATCCAGAGAAAGATTAAGATAAAGAGGAAAGAGAAAGATTTTCCATCCTCACCCCTTCGCCATCGCCTCCTTGTAATGCCGGCGGCACATGGGGACGTAACGATCGTTGCCGCCGATCTCGACCTGGGCGCCTTCGCGGAGGGCGTGGCCGTCGGGGCCGGTGCGGAGGTTCATCGTGGCCTTGCGGCCGCAATGGCAGATGGTCTTCAGCTCGATCAGGTCGTCGGACAGGGCGAGCAAACGGGCGCTGCCGGGGAAGAGGTTGGACTGGAAGTCCGTGCGCAGGCCGTAGCAGAGGACGGGGATGTCGAGGTTGTCCGCGATGTCGGCGGCCTGGTCCACCTGCGCGGGCGTGAGGAACTGGGCCTCGTCCACCAGCACGCAGGCGACCGGGCTGAGGCCGTGCTCGCGCTCCACCCGACGGTAGAGGTTGTCGGTCGCCGACAGCACCTCGGCCGGCGCCTCGAGGCCGATGCGCGAGCGCACGCGTCCGAGGCCGGCGCGGGTGTCGATGGCCGGGGCAAAGACCATGGTCCTCATGCCCCGCTCCTGATAGTTGTAGCTCGATTGCAGGAGGACGGTGGATTTGCCGGCGTTCATCGCCGCGTAGTAGAAATAGAGCTTCGCCATGGGAGGAGACAGGCTGGCGCGGGCGGACGGGCCGCTCAATGGTTTTCCCCGATCCGCGGCGAAAAAACTTTCCGCGGCGGGCCGGGAGGGCAAGCTGTCGCGCATTCGAACCATGACGACGACACGGACATGGCTGGGACTGATCCTGCTGCTGGTGCATCCCGCCGTCCGTGCTGCCGCCAACCCCGACCCCTCCATGAACCTCAAGCTCACTGCTCCGATCAAAACCTGGGACGAGGCCGTCCCGCTGGGCAACGGACTCCTCGGCGGTCTCCTGTGGGGCGAGGGCGGCACGCTCCGCCTCTCGCTTGACCGCGGCGACCTGTGGGACGAGCGGCCGGCGCCGGGCAATCCGCTCGCGGGTTTCACCTACGCGCAGATGACCCGGCTGGCCCGAGCCCGCGACAATGCCGCCATCAGCAAGGTCGTGGACACGGCGTATGCCGGCACGCATCCCACGAAAATCCCCGCCGGGCGCATCGAGATCGAGCTGGCACCGGGACAGTCCGCGGAGTCCTTTGAGCTGGATCTGGCCACCGCGACCGGGCGGGCGCAACTCGCCGGAAAAGCGGGGACGGTTGAGGTGTTTTTCAACGCGGCGGAGCCGGTGGCGCTCATGCGCATTCCGGGCGGGGCCCCCAGCGTCCTGCGGTTGCTGGCCCCCGAATCGGTGAAAAAGCTTGGCTATCCGGACCCGGTGCGCGGCGCGAAGGAGGGCGCCCAATGGTTCGTGCAGTCGGCGGCGGAGGGCGCGAGCTATTGCCTCTATGTGTCCCAAGTGCGGACGGGTGACGCCACGCTGCTCGCCACGACCGTGGCGTATTCGAGTGCCGATGGCGCGGATGTGGTCGGCGCGGCGCGCCGGCGCGTGGAGTCGGCGCTGGCGGCCGGCTATGCGGCCACGCAGGCGGTGCACGCCGCGTGGTGGCGAGAATTCTGGGCGAAGTCCTCGATCAGCGTGCCCGATGCGGAGGTGATGCGGCACTATCTGCTCGTGCAGTATTTCTATGGCGCGGCCTCCCGGACCGGGGCGCCGCCGATTCCGCTGCAGGGCGTGTGGACCGCGGATGACGGCGACCTCCCGCCGTGGAAGGGCGACTACCACCACGATCTCAACACGCAGATGACTTACATGGGTTACCAGGCGTCGGGCCGGATCGAGGAGGGGCGGGTGTTCCTCGACTTCATGCACCGGCTGCTGCCGGCCTTCCGGAAGTTTGCGCGCGAGTTTCTGGAAACCCCCGGGGCCGCGGTCCCGGCCGTGATGACCCTCGCCGGCTCGCCGATGGGCGGCTGGGCGCAGTACAGCATGGCGCCCGTCAACGGCGCATGGGTGGGGCATCTCTTCTACCTGCACTGGCGCTACACGCGGGATGAAAAGTATCTCCGCGAGGTCGGCTATCCCTGGTGCCGCGAGGTCGGCGAGGCGCTGCGGGCGCTGTTGAAACCCGATGCGAACGGCGTGCTCGTGCTGCCGCTCTCCTCGTCGCCGGAGGCGTTCAACAACGACGTCCGCGCGTGGCTCCAGCCGAACAGCAACTACGACCTCATGTGCCTGCGGATGCTCTTCCTCGGCAACGCCGAGATGGCGGAGGTGTTGGGCGAGGCCGCCGCGGCGGCCGGCTGGCGCGAGACGGCGGCCAAGCTCGGGCCGTATCACGTGACGGAGAAGAACATCCTCAAGCTCAACGCGGTGGAGGAACTGGTCTTCAGCCACCGGCACCTGGCGACCATGATGGCGATTTATCCGTTCAACCTGATCAACATCGAGGGATCTGCGGCGGACCGCGCCATCATTGCCGCGACCGTGCCCGACATTGACCGTCTCGGCGTCCTCGAATGGTGCGGCTACAGCTACACCTGGATGGCGGCGCTGCGGGCGCGCATCAACGAACCCGAGGCCGCGCTCTGGCATCTCAAGGCCTACCTGCGGGCCTTTATTTTGCGGAACGGATTCCACGCGAACGGCGACCAGACCAAGACCGGGTTTTCCACGCTCGAATACCGGCCCTTCACGCTCGAGGGCAACTTCCTCGCCTGCGCGGCCGTCCACGAGATGCTCCTCCAGAGCTGGGATGCCAAACCCGGCGCGGGCGGGTGGGGTGCGATCCGGGTTTTCCCGGCGATGCCCTGGCGCTGGCATGAGGCCGCGTTCACCGACCTGCAGGCCGAGGGCGGACACCGCGTGTCGGCGAAGCGCGAGAACAATGCCACGACCTGGCTGCGGGTGGCGGCCGCCAGTGACGGAGAATTGCGGATTCGCGACAATTTCGGCGGCCGCACGCCGGTGTGGAACCGCGACGGCGCGGGGCGCGACGGCAGTGATTTTGTATTCACGGTGAAGGCGGGTGACGTGATCGAAGCCACGCTGCCCCGGCCCGCGGCCGTGCCCCCGGCGCCGGCGAACGCGTGCCTGGAAGACGTCGTCCAGGCGCCGAAGAATCCGGGCGTGCCGATGAGGTACTAAATGGTTTCGGTTGTAGGGCGGGGTCTCCGAACCCCGCCTGCGAATGTCTCAAGATGTGAATGGCGGGGTTCGGAGACCCCGCCCTACATTATCAGCCCATGCTATCCCGCTGTTTGGCCGCTTTGCTCATTTCGGTACTCGCCATGAATCTCCACCTCTCCGCCGCCCAGCAAGGCTTCGGCCTGACCCAATCCGAATGGCACGGCTATGAACGCCTCGACTTCGTGGTCGCGGGACAGCCCGCGATCCTGATCGTGCCCAAGACAGCCGCCCCGGGGAAACCCTGGGTGTGGCGCGCCGAGTGGTTCGGCGACCGCCATGCGCCGCAGGTCTCGCTCGCGCTGCTCGAACAGGGCTGGCACCTGGCCTACATCAACGCCAGCGACCGCTATGGATCGCCGGCGGCGATGGAGATCTTTGATGCGTTCCATGGCCGGTTGACCAAGGACTTCGGCCTTGCGTCCAGGATGGTGCTGGAAGGGTTCAGTCGCGGCGGGCTTTACGCCTTCAACTTCGCGGCCACCTGGCCCGAGCGCGTGGCGGTGTTGTACCTCGACGCTCCCGCCTTGGACCTGCGGAGCTGGCCGGGATACAAGACTGTGCGCTGGCCCGAAGTGGCGGCGGCTTACGGACTGACCGTGGAAGAGTTGGAGACGGCGAAGGTGAGCCCGCTCGATCGCATCGAGCCCGTGGTGAAGGCGGGGATTCCGATCATCGGCGTGAGCGGCGATGCGGACCCGATCGTGAAGATGGATGAGAATCTCACTGTGCTGGCGGAGCGATACCGTGCCGCCGGTGGGAACATCAAGGTCATCGTGAAACCGGGTGCGGGTCATTCACCCCACAGCCTGCCGGATCCGAAGCCGATCGTGGATTTCATCCTCAAGCACGCGAGATACTGAATTATTGACCACGGATTTCACGGATAACACGGATCGAGTCTGAAGAAGGCCACAGAAGGTAAATGTAGGGCGGGGATTCCGATCCCCGCCTTTTGCCATCCGGCGCTGGAATCCAATCTTTCTCGTTCTCTTTATCTTTCTCTTTCTCCTGCCTTGGGGTTTGCGGACGATTGCGACCGAGGGCGGTCGCGCTCCCAGGCGGGGACCGGAATCCCCGCCCTACATTTTCGATCCGTGCCATCCGTGTGATCCGTGGTTAAAAAACCTAACGCCGCGATGCTTGGAAACCGGGTGCGGGTCATTCACCGCACAGCCTGCGGGATCCGAAGCCGATCGTGGATTTCATCCTCAAGCACGCCAAGTACTGACGGGGAAGTGGAACGCTGATCAGCGCTAATCCTCGCTAAGACCGAGCCAAGGCAATTTAACCGCAAAGAACGCAGAGACCGCAAAGATCCAGAGCTTCAATTGGGTTCCATATCTTTGCGTTCCTTGCGTTCTTTGCGGTTAACAAGGTTTGGCGGTATGAAGTGGAGAAACGCGTGCAGGCCGAGGCGCGGATCAGCGCAGCCTGGAACAAACCCGGTGGCGAGGGCAGGTGACGAGGTGGTCGTTCACCATCCCGCTCGCCTGCATGAAAGCGTAGCAGATCGTGCTGCCGACGAATTTGAAGCCGCGCTTCAGCAGGTCCTTGCTCATCGCATCGCTTTCCGGTGAACGCGCCGGGACTTCCTGCATGGTGCGCCGGTGGTTGACGATGGGTTTGCCGCCCACGAAGGACCACAGGTAACGGTCGAAGCTGCCAAATTCATTTTGTACATCGAGAAAGGCCTGCGCGTTGCGGATAGTGGCGGCGATCTTGAGCCGGTTGCGCACGATGCCGGCATCGGCGAGGAGCGAGGCGACCTTTTTGGTGCCGTAGCGCGCTATCTTCTGCGCATCGAAGCCGTCAAAGGCGCGCCGGTAGTTTTCGCGCTTGTTCAGGATCGTGGTCCAGCTCAACCCGGCCTGGGCGCCCTCGAGGATCAGCAATTCAAAGAGGGCGCGGTCGTCGTGCAGGGGGACGCCCCACTCTTGGTCGTGATAGGAGATATTGGGTTCGGCCTGGGCCCAGGCGCAGCGGGTGGGGGATTTCATGCGGGTGGTGATTGGAGGCAAGGTATCACGACCGGGTGACAGCGTTGTGTCAGGAGAAATTCTCCCGGCAGGAGCGAACTGGGAGCGGCTTTGCCGCGGTTGCGCTGGACGTTGGGCCGCCCGGCCGCTCGCGAGACGGCAGCGTCACATCAGCGCACCAAGGAGCCTGACGCTTTCAAATGCGCCGCGTGCGCCACCTTCCTGCGGGCGCGGACGTCGCGACTAGCCGCTGGTCACAAATTCTTAACCCGCGGCACCAGCAAGCGTGGCCAGCAGGTCGCCCAGGTCGAGGCTGCGTGACCATCGCAAGTCCACCTTCTGACGTGCGCGGCCACTGCTCCGGCGGCCGGTCCCAGTAAAGTTCCACGCCGTTGCCATCGGGATCGCGCAGATAGAGGGCCTCGCTCACGCCGTGGTCGGAGGCGCCGTCGAGGGGTACGCGGGCGGACCGGAGACGGCGCAGGGCGTTGGCGAGATCGTGACGGGTGGGGTAGAGGATCGCCGTGTGGTACAGACCCGTGTGTCCGGGCGGGGGCGGGGTGCCGCCGAGGCTTTCCCAGGTGTTGAGCCCGATATGGTGATGATAACCGCCGGCGGAGATGAACGCGGCCTGCGTGCCATAGCGCTGCATGAGCTGGAAGCCGAGCACGCCGCAGTAAAACGCGAGGGCGCGATCCAGGTCGGCCACCTTCAGGTGCACATGACCGATGCGGGTGCCGGGAGCAATGGGAGCGGTTTCAGGCATGCGGCGATTATGCCCAAGGCGGAGGTAAAAGCAAAAACGAGCGCAGGATGGGAGCGCGACCGCCCTCGGTCGCAATTGGGCGAGGACACTAAGGCAGCGAGAACGAGAACGAGAAAGAGAACGAGTACGATCATCAGGTCAGGATGGTCGTTCTCTTTCTCGTAATCGTTCTCGTTCTCGATCCTGTCCGTCTTCGCCCAATTGCGACCGAGGGCGGTCGCGCTCCCAGGGGCCACCGCAAATATTCCCATTGGCAGCTTGCGCCGGTCCGGCATTTTCGCGGGCATGAACCGCACGGACCGGCTTGTGGCGATGGTGATGCACCTGCAGGGCAGGCGCGTCGTGCGTGCGGCCGAGCTGGCGGCGCATTTCGAGGTCACCGAGCGGACAATCTACCGCGACATCGCGGCCTTGGGCGAGGCGGGGGTGCCGATCTGCGGCGAGGCGGGGGTGGGTTACAGCCTGATGAAAGGTTATCAGCTGCCGCCGGTGATGTTCACGGCCGAGGAAGCATCGGCGCTCTTTGTCGGCGGCGAACTGGTCAAGCAGTTCACCGACGCTTCCCTGCACGGGCCGATGGCGGCGGCGCTCGAAAAACTGCGCGCCGTACTGCCACGCGACCGGCAGGACCGTGGCCCGGCTTGTCAGCCGGACCCTCATCGTCGGCCAGCCCGGTCGGGCCTCGCCCGAAACCGCGGGCCAGCGCTGGTTGCTCACTGTGCAGCAGGGCGTGGTGCTGCGGCGCTTGCTGAGAATGGTCTATCACGGCCGCGACCGGGAGGAAGAGACGAAGCGCGACGTGGAGCCGCACGGCGTCGTGTTTTATGGCGGGGCCTGGTACCTGGTGGCCTGGTGCCGGTTGCGGCAGGATTTCCGGCATTTCCGCATCGACCGGATCCGTCAGCTGGAATTGCTGCCGGCGACATTTCCGCCGCGCGAAGGATTTTCGCTGGAGCGCCATATGCGCGAGACCGATACGCGGGAGCAGAGCCTGAAGGTGCGTGTCTGGTTCTGCCGCCGCTCCCAGGAACGGGCCCGGCGCGAGAGCTACGCAACCCTCATTGCCGGGAAGGAACGCGACCGCGGCACCGAGTTCACCCTCTACACCTATTCACTCGATTGGATGGCGCAGTGGCTGTTGTCGTTCGGCGCCGGGGCGGAGGCGCTGGCGCCGGCCAAACTGCGGCAGAAGGTCCGGGCCCTCGCGCAGCAGGTGGCCGAGCGGCATCAGGGCGGGTGAGATTTGCGCGGATTCGACATAAGGCCGGACCAAGGTCCGGCCCTACAGGCTTCACTGTAGGGCGTCACCTTGGTGACGCCTTTTGCAGCTGGAAATTTACGCCGATGTAACGCTCCTGACATAAGGCTGTCAGGGCGGTGCGTTAGGATGACGGCACCATGAGCTCACCGACCCCTGCTGTCAGCATCACCGCCATCGCGTTCACCGCCTATCCTGTCACCGACATTGCCCGCGCCCGGGCGTTTTATGAAGCCCTGCTGGGCCTGCAAACCGGCGTGACCTATGAGCACGAAGGCAAGGCCTGGATCGAGTACGACATTGGTCCCGGGACGATCGCCATCAGCAACATGGGGGCGGAGAATTGGCAGCCGTCGGCCAACGGTCCGTCCGTCGCCTTGGAGGTCGCCGACTTTGACGGGGCGGTCGCCGCCCTGCGTGCCGGCGGGGCGCGATTCGCGATCGAGCCGATGGACAGCGGGGTATGCCGCATGGCCGGGGTGCTGGATCCAGATGGCAACAGTCTCATGATCCATCAACGCCGGCCGGCCAAGGACTGAGGGAAGGACGCCGCCATGAAACAGGATGATTTTTCCGTCTATCCCTCGCCGTTTTTCGCGGGGCTGGTCACCTCCCGGTTTTATGCCACCTGGGACTTTTACACCGAGAGGCTTGGTTTCCGCACCGTGAGCGAAGGGGGAGGCAGCGTGCGGCTGCTCCATCCCTGCGGGGCGCAATTGGTGCTGATCCAGGAGGAGAGCGGGCAGACTCCCGCCGAACTGGTCAGCGCGGTTGAGGGCCGCGGCTTCTGGCTGACGCTGGAAGTGGCCGACGTCGCGGCGGAGCGGTTGGACTTGATGGCCGCCGGAGTGCCGGTGCAAAGCCTGCCGGGTGCGGCCTGCTGGCCGCGCGACAGTTTTGCCGTGAGTGATCCCAACGGTGTGTTGGTGGTCATCATGCCGCGGAGCGTACGCGCGCGGTGTTCGGTGGCCGCCGTGGCGTGAGGGAGATTGATGTAGGGCGGGGTCTCCTCCTTCGCCGGGCCTACGGAGGACAGGTCCGAACCCCGCCTTGTCCGGGAGCGCGACCGCCCTCGGTCGCAATCTCTCGCAAACTCCAAGGCAGGAGAAAGAGAAAGATTAAGAGAAAGAGAAAGATTGGATTCTAGCGTCGGACGCACGAAGGCGGGGATCGGAATCCCCGCCCTACAACCAACCTCAACGGATGCGCACTTCCCTGCCGGTGCGGGCGGAGAGGTAGATAGCGTCGAGGATTTTCTGGACGGCAAGCGACTCGGTCGCGGGAACGTGGGGCTTGGCCTTGCCGAGCAGGCAGTCGATGAAGTGGACCATGCGGTTGGGCGTCACGAGGTCGGCGCGCGGGGTCACGAGTTCGGTGACGTAGCCCTGCTTGCTGGGGCGGCAGAGCTTGAGCGGCGGCAAAATCAGGCCGGCCTCGGTGCCGAAGAGCTGGGTGCCGTTATAGTCGGGCTCGGGCTGGTGGGCGGCCCACGAGGCTTCGAGCAGGACGGTGCGGCCGCTTTTCAACTTGATGAGGGCGAGGGAGAGGTCGTCGACGTCGAAGGGGGCGCGCGGGTTGATCTCGCTGCGGCCCCAGCCGCCATTGCCCTGGCCGCGGTTGCCGAGCTGGGTGTAGGTCTGGCCGCTGACGGCGGCAGCATCGAATTCGCCGAGGAGATAGAGGCAGCGATCGAGGGCGTGGACACCGATGTCATAGGTGCAGCCGCCGCCGGCGTATCGCTTCTGGGTGAACCAGGAACCGATGCGGGGGATGCCGCTGCGACGGGTCCAGGCGGTCTTGGCGTGATAGACCTCGCCGAGCACACCGGCCGTGACGAGTTGCTTCGCCGTCTGCACATCGGGGGTGAAGCGGATGTTCTGGCCGACCATCAGCAGGCGTTTGCCCTGTTTCGCGGCGGCCACGAGTTTCGCGGCGTCGCGGGCGTTCGTCGCCATGGGCTTGTCCACCATCACATGCTTGCCCGCACGGAGCGCGGCGAGGGCGACCTTGGCGTGGAGATAGTTGGGCAGGGCGATGGACACCACGTCGATGTCGGGCCGTGAGAGCAGTTTGCGGTAATCGGTGACGAGGTGCGGGATGTTGAACCGGTCGGCGGCCTCGCGTCCGCGGACGGGCGAGACCTCGGCCAGGGCCGTCACCCGGGCGGCCGGATGCAGCTTGAACGACTGGATGTGGTCGAGGCCGATGGCCCCGGCGCCGATGATCGCGACGTTGAAGGAATCTTTTTTGGGCATGGGAGGAATGTTGGGGCTAGGAGCGAAGAATCCGGCGACCTCTGGACCCCCCCCCCCCCCCCCCCCCGCTTCTCTCCCCCCCCCCCCCAAAAAAAACCGGGGGGGGGTGGCTGGTCTTCAGGCGCGGCCCCAGGTGCGGAGCTGGTTGAAGGAACGGCGGCAGGACTCCAGCGGGTCGAAATTGTATTTTTCAACCTCGACGATGTACCACTCCACGGCGCCCGTGCTTTCGGCGGCGGCGAAGACCTTGGTGAAATCCACCGGTCCGCCGCCGAGTTCGGCCTCGTCCTTGAGATGGAGGGTCCGGATGCGGCGGCCCTGCTCGCGGATGAAGGCGGCGGGATCCTTGCCGCCGACCTGGACCCAATAGACGTCGGCCTGGCAGCCCAGATCGCGCGGCGCCGCGGCGTCGAGCATCCAGTCAAACACGCGCCGGCCCTCGACCAGGGCGAGTTCCGCATTGTGGTTGTGGAAGGCGAACTGGATGCCGTGGGCGCGGAAGGTTGCGCCGATGGCGCCCAGTTCCTCGCCGATGCGGGAGCAGGCGGCGGCGCTGTGATAGTGTTCGCGCGGCCAGCCGGGGCATATCACGTGCTTCGCGCCGAACAGCAGGGCGTCGGAGACGCAGCGGTTGAGGTTGCTGCGCAAGGCGTCGGCGCCCACGTGCATGCCCGCGCAGGGGAGTCCCGCGGCCTTCAGGGCGGCGGCCGCGCCGTTGGCATCGAGGTTGCCAAAGCCGGCGGTTTCGACGCCGGCGTAGCCGATCTTGGCGACCTCGGCCACGGTGCCGGCGAAGTCGGTTTTCGTGCGATCGCGCAGCGAGTACAATTGCAGGGCGACAGGGATGGAGGGCATATGGGATGGGCGCGGCACCAAACGGCATGGCGCGAACGCCAAGGCTCACCGTAGCAACGCGATCCGGACAGGTGCAACCGCCTTTGTGGCGGCTGGCTGCAGTGGGTAGCGCCCGGCCTCCGGACGGGCGTTTCGCTGGCGGACGATCCTCCGCCCGTCCGGAGGCCGGGCGCTGCCCGTGAATCATATGACCGACAATGCCCGCGCTTGCGCATCGCCGCGGCGCGGTTCACTTTGGACCGCTTATGGCGTTGCTCAGCCTGCTGGACATCAATCTCAGCTTCGGTGGTCCCACGGTCCTGGAGAACCTGAATTTTCAGGTCGATCCGGGCGAACGCGTCTGCCTGCTCGGCCGCAACGGCGCCGGCAAGACCACGCTGATGCGGGTGATCGCCGGGGAAATGCAGCCGGATTCGGGCGATGTCTTCCGGCCCAACGGCGCCGTGTACACGCGACTTACGCAGGAAATCCCCGACGATCTCCACGGCTCCGTGCACGACATCGTGTACAGCGGCCTGCGGCCCAATGCCGACCACCACGAGGAGGAATGGGAGCGCGACGTGCGGGTGGAGGATCTCATCGCCCACGTGTCGCTTTCGCCCAAGGCGCTGTTTGAGGAACTCTCCGGTGGCTTGAAACGCCGCGTCCTGCTCGCCCGCGCCCTGGCCGGCCAGCCCGACCTGCTCCTGCTCGACGAGCCGACCAATCACCTGGATATCGAATCCATTCTCTGGCTCGAGGAGTTCCTGCTGGAGGAGAAGCTGTCCCTTTTCTTTGTCACCCACGACCGCGCCTTCCTGCGCCGGCTGGCCACGCGCATCGTCGAACTCGATCGCGGGCGGCTGGCGAGCTGGGCCTGCGACTACGACACCTACCTCGTGCGCAAGGAGGAGGTCATGATCGCGGAGGAGACCCAGCAGGCGGCCTTCGACAAGAAGCTCTCGCAGGAGGAGGCCTGGTCCCGCCGCAAGCCCGGTGCGCAGCGCAAGCGCTCCGGCGCCCGGCTCGACGCCCTCAAGGCCATGCGCGCCGAGCGCGCCGCCCGCCGCGACCGCGCGGGCAACGTCACGCTGAAACTCGCCGAGGCCGAGCGCACCGGCGTCAAGGTGGTGGATGCCGAGAATCTCTGCTTCGCCTATCCCGGCGGCCCCATGCTGGTGCGGGATTTCACCACCGTGCTGACCCGCGGCGACAAGCTCGGGCTCATCGGCCCCAACGGCGCCGGAAAGACCACGTTCATCAAGCTCCTGCTCGGCCAGCTCGCCCCCACGGGCGGCACGCTCAAGCACGGCACCAAGCTCGAGGTGCTTTATTTCGACCAGCTGCGCGAGCAGATCAAGGGCGACCTGACCGTGGCCGACAACATCGCCGACGGCAACGAGACCGTGACCATCAACGGCCGCACGCGCCACGTCATCAGCTACCTGCAGGATTTTCTCTTCGAGCCCGCCCGCGCCCGCACCCCGGCGCGCGTGCTGTCCGGCGGCGAACGCAACCGGTTGCTGCTGGCGCGGCTGTTCACGCGTCCGGCCAACGTGCTCGTGATGGACGAGCCGACCAACGACCTCGATGCCGAGACGCTCGACCTGCTGGAGGATCTCCTCGTGGAGTACCAGGGCACATTGCTCGTGGTGAGCCATGACCGCGACTTCCTCGACAACGTCGTGACGAGCACGCTGGTGTTCGAGGGCGACGGCCGGATCGGCGAGTATGTCGGCGGGTATACCGACTGGAAACGCGAGGTCGCGAAAAAGGAGGCCGTGGCCGACAAGGCGCGGGCGGTGGAACTCACCGCGGCGAGCAATGCAAGCGCGGCGGCGCGCATGCCCATGCCGGATCTGGCGACTCCGGCGGCAACGAAGTCGCGCAAACTTACGAACAAGGAACAGCGCGAACTCGCGGAGCTCCCGGCCCGCATCGAGGCGCTGGAGACGGAGCAGGCGGCATTGACGGCACAGCTGGCCGATCCGGTTTTCTACCGCACCGCCGGCGTGAAATTCGCCGAGGTGAAGTCCCGGCTCGACACCATCGAGGCCGAGCACGCCAAGGCGTTCGCCCGCTGGGAAGAGCTGGAAGCGCAGAAGTAAATGTAGGGCGGGGATTCCGACGTGTCCTCCGAAGCCTTGGCGAAGGAGGATCCCCGCCTGGGAGCGCGACCGCCCTCGGTCGCAATCGGGCGCAGGCCAGCAAATCGTACGAGTACGAGAACGGATAAGAAAACGAGAATCCCATCCTGGGAGCGCGGGCCGCTGGCCCGCATTTAGAAGGAGCGGGCGAGCCGCCCGCGCTCCCAGGCGGGCCGTCCGCTGACTCGCTGTCGTTTCCTAATTCGGAAGAGACTGGGGCTCGCGGCCAATTGCGACCGAGGGCGGTCGCGCTCCCACGCCGGGCTTCGGCGCAACACATGATTTGGGCTATCATCAAAGGTAGCTCCGAGCGGAGAGTGGTCGTCCACCACCGCCACGCTCGTAGCTACAAACCATGCGAGGCGGGGATTTGAATCCCCGCCCTACCTCACCGCATCCGGGCGAAGGTCTTCTGCAGGAGCTCGAGGTCGCTGGCGCCCTTGGTCTTTTCGCGGGTGTTGGCGATGAGCTTCTGCTCGAGGGCGTTCTTGGTCGGACGGGTCTTGTTCTCGTAGTACACGCCGAACTTCCCGGGCCAGGGCTCGAGCGCGAGTTGGAAGGCGGCGAGCTCATCGGTCGGGTCGTGCCGCGCGGCGTCCTCGGGCGAACCGTCGTGCTTCTTGAGCTCGATGGTCTGGAAGGCGCCGCCCTTGCGGGGGACGGAGGAGTCGAAGGCGCCCTCGAAGAACTCGACGCACTCGGAGAGGATCTCGACCACGGAGAATCCGTCGTGCTGCGAGGCGCGCAGCATCATCTCGACCATGTGGTTGACCTGCGTGGCATGGCTGCGGGCGACGAAGGTGGCGCCGCTGTTGATGAGCGTGCGCATCGGGTTGATGGGCTGGTCGAAGGCGCCCCACGGGTCGGTCTTCGACTTGAAGCCGATGGGGGAGGTCGGCGAGGTCTGCTTCTTGGTCAGGCCGTACACCGAGTTGTCCATGATGATGTAGGTCATCCGCGGGTTCTTGCGCGCGGTATGGACGAGGTGGTTGCCGCCGATGGAGAAGCCGTCGCCGTCGCCGCCGAAGGCGAACACGTGCAGGTCGTCGCGGCCGAGGCTGATGCCGGCGGCGAAGGGCAGGGAGCGGCCGTGGATGTAGTGGCCGCCGTGGCAGTTGACGAAGTAGGGGAAGCGCGAGGAGCAGCCGATGCCCGCGAAGGTGACGATCTTTTCCTGCGGGTAATTCAGCTTCTCGAGGACCTTGTAGAAGGCGGCGAGGACGGCGAAGTCACCGCAACCGGGGCACCACGTGGGGTGGTCGGCGGTGAGGACCTTCTTGGTGAGCGGGGCGCGGGGCGCGCCGGAGGCCTGCGCGGGGGGAGGAGTGGCGGTGGGGGCGGACATGACTTTGAAAGTTTAAGTCTTAAGTGGGAAGTTGAAGATCGGTTTCTTTCTCTTTCCTCTTTCTCTTAATCTTTCTCCGGTTCGGGTGCGGTTGGGGGAGAAAGAGAAAGATAAAGAGAAAGAGGAAAGAGTTGTTCAGGTGCGGTTCGGCGCGGCCAGGACGCTGTGGCTGCGGGCGCCGGTCTTGATGCTGGTGAGGCCCAGGTTCTGGGCGACGAGCTCGACGATCTCGCTGACGCGGAAGGTGAGGCCGTCGGTCTTGGTGATGCTCGCGATGGCGGGATTGCAGAAACGCGCGCGGAGCAGGGTGGTGAGCTGGCCGTAACCGTAGAGACCCTCGTCGTTGATCTCGACGACGCGGATGTTCTTGTACCGGGCGAAGATGGCCTCGAGGCCCGGGTCAAACGGGTGGATGTGGCGGATCTGCAGGTGGCCGACCTTGACGCCGGAGGCCTGCAGCCGGCCCACGGCCTCGTGGATGGGACCGTAGGTGCAACCCCAGCCGACGAGCAGCACGTCACCGGACTGGTCGCCGAAGACCTCGGGGGCGGCGTAGGTGGCGGCCACGGCCTTGATCTTCTCGCGGCGCTTGGCGGTCATCTTGGTGTGCAGGGCGGGATTCGCGGTCGGGTGGCCGAGTTCGTCGTGCTCGAGACCGGTGACGATCGGGTATTTGCCGGAACCCATCACGGCGCCCGGGGGCGCGTGGCGGGTCAGGGCGTCGAGGGGGTAGGGCTTGAAGCTCGCGTCGCGCGTGCTGAGGTCGGGCTTGGCCTCGACCATGAGCTTCGGCAGGTCGGGTTCGTCAAACGCCTCGATGCGGGTGGCGAGTGCCTGGTCGGTCAGGATGATGACCGGGGTGCTGAACTCGCGGGCGAGGCGGCAGGCCTCGAGGGCGATGTAGAAGCAGTCCTCGACCGTGGCGGGCGCGAGCACGACGCGGGGCGCGTCGCCGTGGCTGCCGTAGATGGCCTGCATGAGGTCGCTCTGCTCGATGTTGGTGGGCAGGCCCGTGGAGGGGCCGCCGCGCTGGACGTTGATGACGATGAGGGGAATCTCGGCCATGACGGCCCAGCCGAGGGCTTCGGCCTTGAGGGAGAGGCCGGGACCGGAACTGCCGGTGATGGCGAGGTTGCCGCCGTAGGAGAAGCCGAGGGCGGTGGAGATGGCGGCGATCTCATCCTCGCACTGCACGAAGATGCCGCCGTATTTCGGCAGTTCGGTGCGGAGGGTCTCCATGATGGAGGACCACGGCGTGATGGGATAGGCGGCACCGTAGCGCACGCCGGCGGCGATGAGGCCGTAGGTCAGGGCCGAGTTGCCGTCGGTCGTGACCTGAGGACGTGCGCCGGGCAGCGGTGCGGGCTGCTCCAGGCGGTAGAGGCACTGCTGGAGATTCTCGGAGGGAAACGCGTAGCCGGCGTCGAAGGCGAGCAGGGCGTTGCGGACGATGTCCTCGTTCTTGCCGCCGAAGCGCTCCTTGATGAGCTGCGAAAGCTTCGGGACGTTGAGGTCGAACATCCGGGCGAGCACGCCGAGCACGTAGATGTTCTTGCCCTTTTCCTTGGCGGAGCCGCCCACGGCCTCGACGGTGGCGGTGGTGAACGGCACGCCGACGGCGGTGACCTCGCGGTCCTCGGGATTGGGCTGCACGTGGTCGGAATCGTAGAGCAGCACGCCGCCGGGACGGAGGGCGGGACGATGGCTCTCGTAGCTGTGCTGGTAGAAGGCCACGAGCACATCGGCGCGGTCGCCGGCGGAAAGGATGTCGCCGGTGCCCATGCGCACCTGGAAGATGGAGGGTCCGCCCGAGATGGTGGACGGGATGGTCATGTAGGTCATGACCTCCTGGGCGGAGCGGCCGGCGAGCCGGGCGAGGAAGCCGCCGACGGCCTGGATGCCGTCCTGGGAGTTGCCGGCGAGGCGGATGACTACGTCGTTGAGGGAGCGGGGGGTGGCGGCGGACTTGCTGCCGTCGGGTGTTTCGGAGGAAGTAATGCTGACCATGGGGAGGGCCAACGTGGGCCTCGGAACCGGCGACGTCAAACGGAGGCCCCCCTCGGGGCAAAGGCGTTTTTTGCGGTGGAAAGCACCCCGGAGCCCGCCTGTCAGAGGGTGGGGTATTAGCCGCGGGTCACGGTGAGGGGCAGGGGTTGAGTGAATCTACTTTCGGTGGGAGGTCGCGGGAAGGGCTCGAAAAGGGTGTTTCGAGGGGGAATCGGCGTTGGTTTCGCGATTGCATGGCCTGGGGGGGGGGGGGGGGGGGGGGGGGGGGGGGGGGGGGGGGGGGGGGGGGGGGGGGGGGGGGGGGGGGGGGGGGGGGGGGGGGGGGGGGGGGGGGGGGGGGGGGGGGGGGGGGGGGGGGGGGGGGGGGGGGGGGGGGGGGGGGGGGGGGGGGGGGGGGGGGGGGGGGGGGGGGGGGCGGGGGGGGGGGGGGGGGGGGGCGGGGGGGGGGGGGCGCGGGGGCGGGGGGGGGGGGCGGGGGCGGCGGGGGGCCGGGGGGGGGGGGGGGGGGGGGGGGGGGGGGGGGGCCCAGGAGCCTGCTTGCAGGCGATGGTTCGGCTGGGAGCGCGACCGCCCTCGGTCGCAATCGTTCGCGGGCGGTTGTCGTGGCCGCAAAGCCCAAACCATCGCCTGCAAGCAGGCTCCTACCTCGGAACACCCACATCCAGGCTCCGCTCACGCGTCGTAAAACGTGCGCAATTCGGCGTCGGTGCGGCGCAGGCGGAGGGACAGGGAGCGGGCGAGCCGGGCGAAGACCTTCACGCCGATCACCGGTTGGGCGTGCGACATTTCGTCGAAGCGGGCGCGGGAGATGGCAAAGATGTCCACCGCGGTCGTCGCGATGGCGTTGGCCGAGCGCTGGCCGCGGTCGAGGAAGGCGATCTCGCCGAAGAAGTCGCCGCGACCGAAACTGGCGAGATTGTGATACGTGCCGCCCAGCGGCAGCACGATGCGCACGACGCCGCACCGGATAAGCAGGAGTTCGTCGGAGGTGTCGCCGGCCTTGAAGATCGCCTGGCCCGCCGCATAGCTCCGCGCCACGGCGCAGGACTCCAGCGCGGCGAGGGTCTGGTCGGTTGCGAATTCACGGCAGAGGTCAAACCCGGCCATTTCGAGCGGGGACTCGTCGCCGGTCCCGGCCGGCCGCAGGTCGTCGAGCAGGCGGTCCTCCGCCCATTGCAACGCGTCGTCGAGGGTCTCGAATTTCCGGCCGCCGCTGCCGTGCCGCAACGCTCCGACCTGCGCAAAGTACTCCCGCAGGTCGCGTCGGACAGGCAGCCGGCTGAAGAGCAGTCCGCCGCCGCGTTCCGCGAGGTCGGTCTCGAATTCCGCGAAGAGGTGCGCCGCCGTGTAGTCCATCGCCGACACGCGGCGCAGGTCGAGGATGAGCCAGCGGCACTGGCTGAGATCGGGCGTGAGCTCCGTGCGCAACTGGTCGGTGGTGCCGAAGAACAGGCTGCCCTGCAGTTCGCAGACGGTGATCATGGCGCCGTGCTGCTCGAGCAGGGCCTGCTCCGCGGGCGGGCGGTGCTGGGTGGAGGACATGCGGCTGCGGGTGGTCTTGCGGCGGATGACCGAGCCGCGGATCTGCTCGCGGATGAAGAGCAGCATCGCGAGGCCCACGCCCGCGCCGGCGGCCGCGATGAGGTTCACCGCCACGGCCACGATGATGACGGTGGCGATGACGGCGAAGTCGAGCACGGTGGATTTCTGCCGCAGCAGCTGGAAGCTGTGCCAGTCGAACATCCGGACGGCGACGACGATCAGAATGCCGGCGAGGGCTGCGACCGGGACCCACGCGATCCAGTTGCCGAGCACCAGCGCCGCCAGCAAAACAAACCCACCCTCGAGCATGCCGGAGAGCCGCGTGCGGCCGCCGCTTTCCACGCTCACAAGCGTGGCACCCATCGTGCCCGCGCCGGGCATGCCGCCGAGGCACGCGGAGATGAGGTTGCCCGTGCCCTGGCCGATGAGGGTGCGGTTCGAATCATGCCGGCTGCGCGTGAGCGAATCCACGACGACGCAGGTCTTCAACGTGTCCACCGACAGCAGCACCGAGAGTGTGAGCGCCGGGATCGCCAGCGCTTTGAGGTCCGCGAAATGCAGCCCGGCCAGCGCGGGCCAAGTGGCGGTGAGAGCCGCCAGCAGGCCGCCGTCGGCGCCGCCGATCGGACCGATGACGAGCGGATTGTTTGCGACCGTGAGCAATTCCGGGCGGACGAGGGCGACCCCGAAGTAGGCGAGGATGCCGGCGGCGAGACCGAGGATGGTGGCCGGGACCGCGCGGGTGAGCCTTGGGGCGAGCAGGACGCCGGTGATGGTCACGGCTCCCACGACCATCGCGGGCCACGACCAGAGATGGGGTGCGGCCAGGTGCTTGCCCGGCAGGCCGAGAAACTTCGGCACCTGGCTCAGGAAGATGAGCACCCCCACGCCGCTCAGGTAACCCGACACGACCGGATAGGGGATGTATTTGATGAGGCGGCCGCCGCCGACCAGGCCGTAGATCAGCTGCAGCGCACCGGAGAGCACGGCGACCAGCGCCAGCAGCACAAGGATGCGTTCCGCCGGCACCGGTCCGTCGGTGGCCGCGAGCAGGCCGGTCGCGAGCGAGGCCAGCACCGCGCCGGCCGGCGCACACGGGGCGGAGATCAGGCGCGAAGCCCCGCCGATGGCCGCGGCGACGAAACCCAGGACAATCGCGCCGACAATCCCGGTACGCACCCCATGGCCCGTGTACTCCGGCCCGATCAGCGCGTAGACCGCGACGCCGTACGCAATGGACGACGGCAGTGCGACCAGCATCGCCGCAAACCCGCCCCAGATCTCCCCCGCCAGCCGCCGCGGCGGAGGTGAGGTGACGGTACGATCGGAGTCAGCGACGTCGGTCATAGGGTCAGGAAGCAGAACACCCGGCAACTCATCCGATCCGCCATGTAACGCATTGTATTACATGAGGCGATTGCTCCTTCCGTTACCGGGCCTGAAGTTCTGATTTTCCTGGGCAAAATCCGCGGCATGCGATGTCGTCGAGAAGGGATGCAGGCGAGGGTCAGAGGAGGGGGCTGAACTCTGACCTGCCTTTTGCGTTTTGCGGCGCAGCGTGCCAGGGCGGGTCAGAGACCCGCCCTACTTGGCAAGCTGCCGTCATGGCAATTCACGAGCATTAGTAGTAACGTAAAGCGTTACAAAGCGGTTTGGCCAAGGTGGGTGACTTGGCGGGAGGGATAGGTGGTCTAGAGCGTTTCCTCCAGGCGCTGGACGATGGTTTTAAGGATCTGGACGCGGGCGAATTTCTTGTCGTTGCCGGCGACGAGGGTCCAGGGGGCGAACGGGGTGTTGCAGCGCACGACCATGTCGTCGACGGCGCGGGCGTAGTCGGGCCATTTCTCGCGGTTGCGCCAGTCCTCGTCGGTGATCTTGTACTGCTTGTAGTCCACCGTCTGCCGCTCCTTGAAGCGGCGGAGCTGCTCCTCGGGACTGATGTGCAGCCAGAATTTGTGGACGATGTTGCCGTGGTCGGCGAGCTGGTGCTCGAAGTCCACGATCTCCTCGTAGGCACGGCCCCACTGCTCGGGCGTGGCGAATTTCTCGACGCGCTCGACCAGGACGCGGCCGTACCAGGAGCGGTCGAAGATCGTCGAGGTGCCGGCCCGCGGCAGATGGCGCCAGAAGCGCCAGAGGTAGTGCTGGGCGCGTTCCTCATCGGTGGGGGCGGCGATGCCGACGACGCGGTAGAGGCGGGGATCCATCGCCTGGGTGACGCGGCGGATGGCGCTGCCCTTGCCGGCGGCGTCCCAGCCCTCGAAGACGAGGACCATGGAGCGCTTCTTTTCGTAAGCGCCCCAGACGAGCTTGGCCAGGCGGGTCTGCTGTTCCTCGAGCTGCTGGTCGTAGGCTTCCTCCGTGAGCTTCTGCTTGAGGTTGACGTGGGCGAGGACGGAACCGGCCGGCTTCAGGGTCCGCGGCTTGGGCACGGGCAAGGGGGCGGGCTTGCCCGATTTGGAAGGCGTGGTGGCGGCGGCCTTGGCCTTGGCGGCATCGGCGAGTTTCAGCCGGGCGGTCAGGGCGTTGAGGATGATCCGGCCGGCGGTATGCTCGCGGTAGCGGCGGTCGGTGGCCTCGATGATGTGCCAGGGGGCGGCCAGGGTGTCGGTGTGGCGGAGGGCCTGGCCGGAAATCTTGGTGAAGCGCTCGTAGAGCTTGAAGTGCTTCCAGTCGTCGGGAGCGATACGGCCTTCGCGTTCCAGCTTCCGCAGGCGGGATTTCTGGGCGGCCTTGGGGAGGTGCAGCCAGAGCTTGATGATGAGGGCGCCCTCGGCGGCCAGCATTTTCTCGAAGGCCGTGATGCGGTCGAGGGCGGCGTCGAATTTCCGCCCCTTCATCTTGTGGAAGACGCGGCGGATGATGGGATCGGTGTACCACGAACCCAGGAGGATGCCGATGCGGCCGCGGGCCGGCAGGGACCGCCAGAAACGCCAGTAGGCGGGGCGCTCGCGTTCCTCGTCACTGGCGTCCCAGAAGGCAAAGGTGCTCACTCCGCGGGGATCGAGCCACTCGTTGAGGCGGTGGACCAGCTCCCCCTTGCCGGCCCCGTCGGCGCCGGAGATGACGATGATGAACGGAAACTTCTGGTTGCGCAGCTGGAAGTGCGCATTGAGCAGGCTGGAGCGAAGCTTGGGGATGGCGGCGTCGTAGCGGGCTTCGGTGAGGGTGCGGCCGAGTTCGGCATTCTTGAACATGGCGGACTATAGTTTAGGTTTTGAGTTTAAGTTGAGGAGGCAGGCTCGGTGGCGGGGTCGGCTTTCGGGGCGAAGGTGCGGACGGCGGCGAGGCACCGCGCGCTGATGTCGGCAAGGTTGCCTTCGCCATCGATCTCGTGGAGCAGGCCGGCGCGCCGGTAGTAGGCGATGAGCGGCTCGGTCTGCCCGTGGAAGGTGACGAGCCGGGCGCGCACGGTGTTGGGGTTGTCGTCGGCCCGCTGGTAGAGTTCGCCGCCGCAGGAGTCGCAGACGCCGGGCTTAATGGGCTTCTTGTACTGGAGGTGGTAGGGGGCCTGGCACTGCCGGCAGATGAGCCGGCCCGAAAGGCGGCTGATGATGGCCTCGTCCGACACCTTGATGTAGAGCACGCCGGAGACCCGGCGGTGCAGCTGGGCCGAGATCTCCATCAGGGCGGAGGCCTGCGTGAGGGTGCGCGGGAAACCGTCGAGGACGAAACCGTCGTGCGTGTCGGGTTGGCCGAGGCGGTCCTCGACCATGGCCTCGGTGACGTCGTCGGGAACGAGTTCGCCGCGGTCCATGTAGGTGCGGGCGAGCCGGCCGAGTTCGGTGTTGTTGCGCAGGTTGTCGCGGAAGAGATCGCCGGTGGCGATGTGCGGGAGCTTCAGCTCGGCGCAGAGGCGCTCGGCCTGCGTGCCCTTGCCGGAGCCGGGACCGCCGAGCAGCACGAGGTCGAGGCTGGAGCGGGCGAGGTGGGCCGGGAGCTGGGCGATCCGTTCGGCGGCGATGATGGGCGCGGCCTGTTCGCGCGTGGTGAACCGGGCGGTCTTGCGCTCGATCGAGGCGACGAATTCGGCCACGCGGGCGCTGACCTCGGCCGTGGTGCCGGTGCCGTCAATGACGGCAAGGCGGCCGGCCTCGGCGTAATGTTCGAGCAGCGGGCCGGTGGTGCGGTGGAAGACGCGCAACCGCGTGGAGATCAGGGCGGGGATGTCGTCGGGCCGGGCCTTGAGTTCGCCGCCGCAGAGATCGCAGATGCCGGCCTGCCTGGGCGGATTGAGCGTGCGGTGCCATGGCGTCTGGCACTTCCGGCAGATGAGCCGGCCGGCGAGGCGGCGGGCAATCTCCTCGTCGGGCACGCGCAGGTAGATGACGGCGTCAAAGGAAAGGTCGTGGGACTGCAGGAGTTCGTCGAGGAAGCGGGCCTGGCAGACCGTGCGCGGAAAGCCGTCGAAGAGGATGCCCTGTGTGGCCGGATGCTGCTCGCACCATTCCTCGATCATGGCATCCACGACCTCGTCGGGGATCAGCTCCCCCTGGTCCATGTACTTGCGGGCGAGAAGCCCGAGGGCGGTGCGGGTCTGCAGATGGTGGCGGAAAAGGTCGCCGGTGGCGACGTGGCGGAGGTTGAAGCGCGAGCAGAGCGCGGCGGCGTGGGTGCCTTTGCCCACACCCGAGGGACCGATTAGGGCGAGGTTCATGGGAAAAATCGCAGATGGCAGATGGGAGGGCGGAGATCGGACTCGGCGGCGCGAACGGCGTGCCAGGGGGCCGGCGGGCGCAAAGGAAACACAGGGTCCTCCGGGGGACGGAGGGCGACGGCACACGGGGTAAGGTGTCCGGAATGGTTCGTTGCGGACCCAGTATGGCAGAAAAAGCGGCGTCTGGCTTCGCATATCTTGCAGGAACCGAGGATTAATTTGCACCGCAAAGCACCGGATTATCACCGCTAATGCATACGCGGATCAGGCTGGTCCGCCGCAAGCGGCGATCCTGCGGGGATGGCTCGCCCTTCGGCGGCGTATGCGCCAAACCCCACGCTTTTGCCGCCGCAGGGTTTACTTTCCGGGCGGACTCGATACATTGACGAAGTCGGCGCACCGGATCTGGCCGGTGTCACTCCCGGGTGGGTGCGATGCACCGGCGCTTCAAGCCCAGTCAAACGCAGCCATCAACCAATGGAGGACATATGCCAGCGAATAAAGTCAGGGCATTCCTGGACAGCCGCGGGGTGAAATACGTGACGATCCGGCATTCGCCGGCGGTCACGGCGGCGGAAGTTGCCGCGTCGGCCCATGTGGCCGGGCGCGATTTTGCGAAGACCGTGATTGTGTGGATCGGCGGTCATCTCGCCATGGTGGTGCTGCCGGCCAGCCGCCGCATCGTGCTCCACGACCTGCGCGAACTGCTGGAATCGCCGGAGGCGCGGCTGGCGACCGAGTCGGAATTTCGCGACGAGTTCCCGGATTGCGAACTGGGGGCGATGCCGCCGTTCGGCAACCTCTACCAGTTGCCGGTGTATGTGGCCGCCAGCCTGGCCGCGGAAAAGGAAATCGCATTCAACGCCGGTTCGCACACGGAGATCATCAAGATGGCGTACGCCGACTTCGATGCCCTCGTGAAACCGACCGTGCTGGAGTTCATCACGAGCTGAAGCAGGAGTCGGATGTTGAGCCGGCGGGCATACCAGTAGGGCAGGTCTTTGACCTGCCTCGTGGGCGCAACGCAGATGTGGCGCTCAAAGGGCAGGTCAAAGACCTGCCCTACTTTTGCCGGGCGCGGCAAACCGTCTTTAGAAGTAACGTAATGCGTTACATGGCGGATTGGTGAGTGGGTGAAGCGACGGCGGGTTGGGTCGGTTCTTCGGTTCATACGCCGATTGGAGCAAGCAGCGGCGCGGGCTTGCCGTGGGATGAGGGGGACGGCAGGGTGCGATGATTCTTTCCTAACCCCCGTATGAGTTCATCCCCCGTTGCCACGCCGGCGGTTCCGGCCAAACCGAGATTCAGCCGGACGTTCTGGACGCTCAACACCATCGAGATGTGGGAGCGGCTGGCGTTCTACAACCTGCGCGTGATGGCGCCGATCTACATCATGCAGGCGGACAACCCGGGCGGGTTGCACCTGACGGCGATGGACAAGGGCACGATCTACGCGTGGTGGGCGGCGTTCCAGTCGCTGCTGCCGATCATCACGGGTGGCTATGCGGACCGTTACGGTTTCAAGAAGACCCTCGGCTTCTCGGTGGTGCTGATGATGACGGGCTACCTGATGATCGCCTTCCTCCGCGATGTCGTTCGTCAGCAATTACTGGGGGTTCTTCGCGGGCGTCATGATGCTGGCGACCGGCACGGCGTTTTTCAAACCGAGCATCCAGGGCGCGCTGGCCCTCAACCTCACCAAGGAGAACTCCTCGGTGGGCTGGGGCCTGTTCTACTGGGTGGTCAACGTGGGCGCCTTTCTCGGCCATTACCTGCCGTCGCTCCTGCTGGCGCTGAGCGCGCTGCTGCCCGGGGCGTTGCATGCGGAGGCCAACTCGGCGGGGGCGTGGCGCAACCTGTTCCTCGCGTCGGCCCTGTTCTCGTCGTTCAACCTCGGACTGCTGTTCGTGTTGCGGGACACGCCCACCGGGGCGTCGAAGACGGAGTCGCCCTTCGCCGTGCTGTGGCGCACGATCAAGGGCATCCTGGAGATCCGGCTGATCATCTGGATGGCGATCATGTCATGCTTCTGGATGATGATGTACCAGCTCTGGGACCTGCAGCCGAACTTCATCGCGGACTGGGTGGACAGCCGGGGCATGGCGGAGAGTCTCCGCTGGCTGCCCGCCAACCTGTACCAGACCCTCGTGCAGCAGACCACGCGCGGGCCGATGATCCCGCAGCAGGTGCTGCTGAGTGCGAATTCCCTCTTCATCATCATCGGCGTGGTGGGCGTGGCCTGGCTGACGCGGCACATGCGCACGCTGACGGCCATGCTGTTCGGGATGATGCTGGCGACGGCGGGCCTGCTGATCGCGGGCCTGACGACGAGCGCCTGGATTTTGGTCTTCGGCATCCTGTTCTTCTCGCTGGGCGAAATGGCGACCGGGCCGAAGAAGAGCGAGTATCTCGCGCTGATCGCACCGCCCGGGAAGAAGGGACTCTATCTCGGCTACGTGAACATCCCCGTGGGCGTGGGCGTTTATGCGGGGTCAAAGATCGCCGGCTATGTTTACGGGCAGTTTGGCGAGAAGGCCGGCCTGGCCCTGCGCTACCTGGTGGAGAAGACTCCGCTGGGTGCCGGACACAACTGGAATGGCGATGTGGCGTCGCTGGAGCAGACGCTCGGCGTGCCGCGCACGCAGGCGATGCTGAAGCTGCAGGAGGTCACGGGCCTCGATGCGACCGCCGCCACGAAACTATTGTGGGATACTTACGATCCGCACGTGCATGTCTGGCTGCCCTTCGCGGCCATCGGCGTGCTGGCGGCCGTGGCGCTGTGGATCTTCGGCCGGATGGCGAAGAAGTGGTCGGATATGAATGCGTGAGGAGCCAGGGCCGTGTCTGCTGTAGGGCGTCACCTTGGTGACGCCTGCGCCGGCGGTGTGAGATGGAAAGCGGGCGAAGAGCCGGACCAAAGTCCCGGCCCTACGCTGTCTGGTTTGCAGCTCGCTCCCACACTGCCCGCAGGATGGAAGTTCCTCAGCAGACCCGGCCGCGCTTGCCGGCGCGGGTGTTGGCGATCGGGTTCGAGCCGATCCAGCGTTCGTCGATCGGCTGGCTGGCGCGCTGGTAGCGGGTGTCGGACGAGAGGCGCATGCGCGCCATCTGGTTGTCGAGGCCGCCATGCACCATGGTCATGCCGAAAGTGATGAAATCGCCGGTCTTCCAGTCGGGCGCGGTGAGCCAGCGGCCGCCGAGTTTCTCGCGGAGCGAAGCGGGGTTCTTACTCAGGTAGCCGGGGTGGCTCCAGCCGTTTTTGTTGACGACCTTGTCCACTTCGTGGGGCCGGTTCTCGCAGTAGGCATCCACATCCACCTCGAGGTAGGACTTGATGGTTTCGGACTTCAGGTGCGAACCCTCGAGGAGCATCACGCCGCCCATTTCGAGGGGCGTGTCGCCGTAGGGGATCCAGCAGGTGAGGAGCTGGTGTGTGCCGCGGCCCATGTAGACCAGGTCGCAGTGCGGGGTGGAGCCCTGGCCGCGGCTCATGGCGCGGAACCAGGTGTAGTCGAAGTGGCGGACGGGTTCGCCGAAGAGGTTCGCGTAAAAACCGAGCAGTTCCGGACCGTACACGACGCGCTGCACGGCGCTGTTACCGCGGGCGAGTTCGCCGTTGTAATTGGATGACTTGTCCGGATGCGCGATGGCCGCGATGACGGGCTCATTGGGATCGAGCAGTTCGGCGGCCGCCAGCCGGGTGCAGACGGAGAGTCGCGCGGCGAGGATCAGGTGCGGGTCGAAGAAGCCGGGGATGTAGAGGTAGCCATCCTCGGCGAGTCGTTGACGGAGCGCTTCCGGTTGGTCGAGCAGGTCGGCGGAGCTGCGGACGAAGCCGAAGGCCTCATCCGAGACGTCGAGTTCGTGTCCGGCAGAAAACAGGGGAAACGTGACAGGCATGTTGGGAAAGGATGAAAGGCGGGAAACGGGGCAACCGATCGAAAAACCGGCCGGAAGAAAGCGGGCTAGGAGTTAGGGCGACGGGGCGGGCTGGGCGAGACTGTTTTTTCGGGCGGGCCGGCCATGATAACGGTGCCCGGGAAGCATTGACGGTCGGTGCCAACAAGTAGGGCGGGTCTGTGACCCGCCCTTTTGGCGCTAAACCTCGGTGAGGCGTTCTCATGGCAGGTCATAGACCTGCCCTACTTGTCAGGACTTCGCCGGGGCCGGGAGATTGAATTCCTTCAGGATGGCTTCGATCTTGGCGGCGATGTCGGCCTTCGGATCGCCGGGATGCAGGCCGGCGTGGCGCACGGTGCCGTCGGGGGCGATGATGGCGACGTAGGGGATGCCCATGATGCCATAATCGGGGTTGAAAACCTCCTGTTCGCTGAAGACCACGTCCCAAGTCATCTCCTTGGCCTTCATGAAGTCAGCCATCAGCGCCATCTCGCGCGCCGGGTCGCCCTTGGTGTCGATCTTCTTGGCTTCCAGATTAGCGACAGAGCCCTGGATGCTGGTCACGCCGATGAAGCTGACGGGCGAACCTTTGAAGTGGGCGACATGCTCACGGACCTGCGGAAAGGAGCGGATGCACGGTCCGCACCACGTGGCCCAGAAGTCGAGGACGACGACCTGGCCGCGCAGGTCGGAGAGTTTTTTGAGGCCTTCGCGGCTGGACCATTTGAAGGTGAGTTCGGGAGCGGCCGAGCCGACGAGGGTGGCCTGGACGGCCTTGGCTTTGGCGGCGCGCTCGAGCATGGCGAACATGCGATCAGCATCCTTGGCCGACTTGGAATCGGGGTAATCGGCCTTGATCTGGGTCAGCAGCGCGCGGCCGGCGGTTTCGTCGTCCAGCACCTGGATGAGAATGGAAGCCTTCGTCATCAGCGCATCCGCGGCTGCGACGGGATCGCCGGACTTCAGTTTGGCGTAGAGCGCGTCGATCGCGGCCATTTCGGGCGCGAGCGCCTCGGCGGATTCCTGACCAGCCCGGAGCTTGGCCTTGATCTGGTCGACGATGGTTTCGAGTTCGGACTTTTCAATGGCGGCCGGGGTGGCGGCGGGGGTTTGGGCGCCCAGGGGGGCGGAGCAGACGAGGCCGAGCGAAGCACGGCGAGGAGGGTGCGGAGGAATGGCATGGGCGGAATGAATTCGAAACGGGGCGGCGGGCAAAATAATTCGCGGCGGTTGATGCTAAAGGGTGAGGCAAGTTTTAACCACGGATCACACGGATTTCACGGATGATGGATCAGGTCTCAAAGAGGTGACGACTCATGGGTAGGGCCCGGCCTCCCTCCTTCGCCCGGCCTATGGAGGGCAGGCCGGACGGGCCGCGTGTGGCGTGCGCATATCGAACCGCCCGTCCGGAGGCCGGGCGCTACCCATGCCTCAGGCCTTCATGGCGGCGGCGAGGGCGGGGTCGGCGCCGATGGTGCCGGTGAGACTTTGCAGGTAGGCCGGGGCGCGGACGGCGGCGAGGGATTGGCGGGCGGCGGCGGCGCGGTCGGCGAGGGGGAGGCCGGTGCCGGCGTGGCGCGCGAGGAAGGCCTCGAGGTAGCGGGCGTGCTTTTCCCAGAGAAGGGTGTCGACGGTTTGCTGCGCCTTGAGCCGGGCGAGGTACCAGTCGGAGGTCAGCACCTGATCACGATTGAAGAGGGCGCGGAAAACGGGGTCGTCCACGGTGCGGCCCTCCCAGGTGCCGTCGCGCATGATGTGCAGCAGGGCGTGCAGCGGCGGCACGGCGTGGGTCACGGAGCCGTCGGCGAAAGTAGTGCCCGCGGCGCTGCGCATGGCGGTGACGATGTTGTCGATCGAGTCGGCGTAGACCGCGGGGTCCTGCAATTCGGGCCGGAGCATGTCGGGCTCGAAGACGGAGCCGGGGTCGCCCAGGACGCGGCCGCAGAAGGTCTGGACGAAGCGCTCGGTGATGCGCCAGCCGAGGCGGCTGGCCGGATGGGTGCGGCCGGCGTGCGTGAAGTCGGTGCAGCGTTCGAGATGCCCGTGCTTGATCAGGAATTCCGGCTGGCGCTCCTGCGGCGTCATGCGGCACCAGAGTTCGGGCACGAGCAGGCTGATGTCATGGTCCACGCGGTAGCGCGGGCCGATGGTGCCGGCGACGCTGGCGAAGATGGGCAGGCCCGTGACGATGAACGACACGAGGGTGGCGTTGAGATCGTGGATGGGCGGGAGGGCGTTGAACGGTCCCTTGGTCAGCGCACCCTCGGAACCGGCGCCGGTGGTGGAGGGCGACTTGCCGGTGAGGCTGGCAATGAGGTCCATGAAGGCCTCGGGCAATTCCTGGTAATGCACGGGACCGTAGGCGCAGAGGGGGCGGACGCCCTTGTCGGGTCCGTTCTGGCGGCGGCCCATGAGCACGGCGCCGACGGGGAAGAGCGCCGGTGTGCCGAGCGGGAGTTCGCGGTAGAGCCGGGCGCCGAGGTGCGCGAGGTAAGTGCTGCGCGGGTCCTCCAGGTCGGGCCGGTATTGGAGGTAGCGGGGATTCTTGGAGGGCTTGCCGTCCACGAGCCGCGGATGGGCGGAGGAGGCGAGGTAGGCGGGCTGCTGCTCCGCGAGGAAGGCGTTGAAGAGCTGCTGCACGGGCTCGGTGAAATGTTCGAAGCCCAAAGTGTCCTCCACGATGGCGGTGGCGGTGGCGCGGGTGAGCGGCTCGTAGTTGGAGAGGAAATTCCCGGGCTGGGTGAAGTCGCGCTCGGTGCGCCGGTCGTAGCCGCGGTGCACCGCGTCGTCGGGCCGCTGGAAGAGGTGCTGCTCGCAGTTGTGCACGAACTTGACCGAGCTGGCCGTGACGGTGCGGGGCAGGCCCGCGAGCGTGGCGGCGGGGACGACGGTGGAGGCGGTGATGTCGTCCTCGACCTGGATTTTGCAGGCCGGATAAAAATCCTTCCGCAGGCCGAAGATGCGCCAGTTGCCGTCGGGGGTGAAGCCGATGCGCAGGTAATGGGTGAGCAGTTTCTGGCCCTTGAGTTTCAGTTCGTTGCCGGGGCGGCCGTTGATCGTGTCGACGCTGAAGTGCTCGCGCCAGTTGTCGCCCCAGACGGGCTGGTAGATGCGCTTGATGAGCAGGACGATGTCGCGGATGTAACGCGGGATGGAGCCCAGCCAGGCGTTGTATTCCAGCGTGTAGTCGGGATTGGGACTGAGGAGCTTGACCACCGAGCCAAGGGAGCGCTCGGGGCTGAGCAGCGGGCGCGTGTGCGCCGGGCGACGGGCCGGGTCGTGAAAACGGTCGGAGTAGTCGCGCCGGAGAATCGCGTCCACCGCCTCGAGGTCGCGCGTGACGTCGTTGACGAAGACCGGACCGGTGATGGTCGCATCGGCGATGGACTTGGAGATCTCGGACTTGCCGCCGCCGGAGACGGTGCACGGCTTGTGGCAGAGCAGGCCCTCGGCGGTGGTGCCGGCGAGCCGCCAGCGGCGCCGGCCGTCGGTGGGCTTGACCATCGCGACCTTGTAGCCGGAGGGCAGCACGTAGGTGAGGCCGGGGAGGAGCTTGAGGGTGCGTTCCGTGCCGCCGGCATCGCGCCAGGTGATGCGCTGCAGGCGGAGGCTGAACTGGGCGTCCTGCGGCACGTAGAGGATGTCCGGGAAGAGCCGGTCGGAGGCCCAGCCGCCCGGTTGCAGCTCGGCGCGGTCGCCGAGCAGGGCGAGGGCGCGCTCGAAGGTGTGGCCGACGACGGGCACGTAGGTGCTGAGCTGGAAGTCCTCGCCGAGATCGTAGCTGGGGAAGGCGATGGCGCCGCCGGCGTGCTCCTCCTCGGCGCGGCCGAGCAGATTGGCGGCGAAGCTGATCTGGGTCTTCACCTCCTTTTTGCAGTAGCCGAAATAGTTGTCGGAGATGAGCGTGATGATCACGCCGCTGGCGTCGCGGGCGGTGAGCTTGAAGGCGCCGCCCTCGTTGTAGAGTTCGGCGGGATCGCGCCAGCACATGCCGTCGCGCTGCTGCCGTGCGGTGGCGTCGGCGTGGGCGGGGAGACCCAGTTCGCGCTTGGTGAGCCCGTTGAGGTGCGGGGCGAGGATCACGCAGCCCGTGTGGCCGGACCAGTGGGCGGGGTCGAGGGCGGCGTCGTTGGCCGGGAGGGCGGGATCGCCGGCATTGCCGAAGATGCGCTCGACGAAATCGAGGTTGGCCACCAGCGCGCCGGGCGCGAAGAAACGGACCTCGAGCGAGCGTTCCTCGCCGTAGCCCGGGACGGCGGGGCAGACGACCGGGCGGAGCAGGAGCGAGACCAGGCTGCCGGCGGGGCGTTCGGCCGTGGCGGTGTAGGGCAGGCTCAGGAGGGAGGCCGGCGGGTTGAGGGCGCGGCGGAGCAGGGCGCCGAACACGGCGGCGGGCACGGCCTTCTTGTCGTTGGGGATCGGCAGGCCCCCCTCGGCGACGTGGAAGGTGCCCTGCGTGGTGCGGCGATCGGAGCGCGGATTGTGCAGCACGCCCTGGCGAACCCGGTAGGAGGTGAGGATTGCGCTGGCATGCTCGTCGCGGTCCGGCGGAAGCGAGAGCAGGCGCGCGAGGCCCGGACGGTCCAGGACCAGGGTGCTGGCGGGCAGCTGCGGGGCGCCGCCGGCGTCGGCGAGGTACCGGTCAAGGAAGGCCTGCAGGCGGCGGTCGACCGGCGCGAGGTCCTCGGTGCCCTCGGTGGGCAGCGCCGGCAGGCGGAACTGGAGGCGGGAGGCGAGGCTGGCGTCGAGCGCGCGGGTGTAAACGGAAAGGTCGGTGGCGGGCATGGCGGATGATGGGCCCGGACGCCAGAGTGACGACGCAGGCGAGCAATCCAAAGGAGCAGGATGCGTGCTAGCAAGCGCGGGTTGGGGGTTTTGGGGTCGGACGGTGGGACTTTCGGTGGGTGGGCCAGGGTCGGCGTCGCTGGTCCAGTAGAGCGGGTCTGTGACCCGCTCGTTGGCGCCACCAATGCAGAGGATTGCCAAAATGGCAGGTCAGAGACCTGCCCTACTTTGCTGGAAAATAGTCTCCCAGTCCGGTTTGTTGCTGCTCATAGACCGCGTGACCAGCTTCCCAGGTCGCGTTCCGCTTCCTTCAGAATCCTAATGTGCACGGACTTTTTTCCGGATTCGTTCTTTCGCATCGGCCCAGGCGGAGAGATCGGGTTTCGTTGGCTGCGTGCATTCGCTTGCGGCTGGCGAGCAGCTCCTTGTGCCAGGAGGGAGAGGCCAGCCGGCTGTCATCATCGCGCAGGCTGCGCCAGATCTGCTCAATTGCGTTCATTTTTTCCGCGACGGTCATCTTTGCAGGGAAAGCGTGACGGTAGACATAGGCTCAAGATTTCGGAGACGGGCCTGCCGTCAAGTCGGGCTATTGGCCGAATTCGGCTTCGCAAGGCTGCACATGCGGACGGCCGTGAATGCACCCGTGTGGTAATGTGTGTCCGATCGATGCTTGCTGGATAATGTGGGTGAAGCCATCAAGTGGCCGTGCGCAGCTCCTGCGCACGCAACATGAAAGCCGCATTCGTTGTTTTCGACGACCTCACCCTGCTCGATTTCGTGCAGCGGACATGACGGCCACGATAGGCGTCGAATCATGACGGAACATCTCCATCAATTGCGCAGCGCCCACCTCGGCAACGAGCGCACGATCTGGATTCGCCCGCCCAAGGACGGGACGTGCGCCGGGAAACTCGTGATCTTCCTCGATGCGGAGCTTTACCGGGAAAAGGTGGCGGCGCTGGAAGTGATCGAGGGACTGGAGGCGGATCCGGCGTTTCCGTCAGTACTCTACGTCTTTGTTTCCTATGCGACCCCGGAGGCGCGGTGGATCGAGTGTCCGTGCCATCCGCCCTTCGCGCGGTTCATCGCGGAGGAACTCATGCCCTGGCTGCAGGGACTCCATCCCGAGGTCGCGACCTGTGCGGAGCGCGTACTCGCGGGTCTGAGCTACACCGGCCTGGCGGCGGCGTACGTGGCGCTGCAGGCGCCGGGGCTGTTTACCAAGGTGATCGCGCAGTCGGGTTCGTTCTGGTCCGCGGACGGCTGGCTCATCGGGCAATACCGGCAGGCACCGGGGCCGTTTTCGCAGTTCTACCTCGATGTCGGATCCAAGGAGGATCAGGAGGACGTGCAGCACAAGGAGGACCTCATCCAGGAAATGTCGCAGATCGAGGGCGTGACCCGATTCCGTGATGTGCTGATCGCGAAGGGCGTGTCGCCGCGGTATGTCATGTTCGAGGGCGGACACGACTGCGCGGCGTGGAAACGCACGTTGCCCGGGGCGCTGCGCTGGGCGCTGGTTGGATAGGGCAGGCCTTGGATTGGGGTAGCTACGAGCGTGAGCGAGTGGTGATTATGCTGCGTATGCCAAACATCCACTCGCACACGCTCGTAGCTACGGGTTGGCGTTTGGCGAAGCGGCGGATCGATGCTTGCGCCGGGTGGGCGGATGCACCTGAGTGGTGCACCCCGCCACGCCATGAGTCTCGTGCCCAACGTGCAGCAGACCGTGCCCCTTCTTGCCGTCGCAGACATGGCAGCGACGCTGCGATTTTATGTGGACGGACTGGGCTTCACGATCACCCGGCGCTGGGATGACCAGGGCAAATTGCGCTGGTGCTGGCTCGAATTGGGAGGAGCGGCATTGATGTTGCAGGAATTTCCCAAGGAGGGTCACGACAGTTGGCAGCCGGAGGGCAAGGTGGGCGAGGGCGTACAATTTTGTTTCATCTGCGCGGATGCGTTGGCGATTCATCGCGCGGCGGTGGCGCGGGGACTGGCGGCAACACGGCCGGTGGTCGGCAACGGCATGTGGGTGACGGAACTGAAGGATCCGGATGGCTACCGGATCGCGTTCGAGAGCCGACGGCGGTGGCGGAGGATATGGTGTTCGCGGGCTAATGTCCTGTCAGAGTAGTGGGAGGGGGAAGCTTGGTCAGTGCTTCCACAGTGGTGTCCGGCACGCGCAGTTTCCAGCCGTCGGGAGTGCGGTGGATGCTGAGGCAGACCTGGCGGGTGACGCCGGCGGGGTCCTTGAGTCGCACGTATTCCAAGACCTCATTTTCGCTGACGTGCTGGCGCGCGACGATTTGGGCGCTGTCGAGCGGTACATTGCCGGCGACCACCAGCGCCAGCAGGTCCTCGGGAGCGGCATATTGCCGCCGGTCAATTTCGGGCAGATTGGCGAGCATGGCCGCAGCGTGGACGCGCGAGGCGTCATCGAATTCGAGCACACCTTTCAATTCGCCCAATTCTCCGCCGGCTGAAGCCCATAGCATGGTTTCGAGCGCGGCTTCCGGCGTGGCCCGGCCGCAGTTTTTCCAGGCGGCGGCCTGTGCCCAGGTCCCGGGTTCCAAGGCCCGAATCGGGGCAGGAGGTGGCTCGGCCGGCTTGGCGAGCGCGGCGGCGGCTAACTCGCGAGCATCGGCATCATGCCGGAGGCGGGCAAGTTCCTCGTCGGACAGTTGCAGGCTTTGGAGCCGGTCATGCTCGCGCTGCAGATGGCGCAACGCGGCCACTTCCTGATGCCGGTCGGCGAGCTGCTGCTGCAAGTGTGCCGCCCGGCTGCGTCCGATGCCCCAGGCCAGCCCGGTGGCGGCACAGATGAGGATGATCGTGATGCTGGCAGGTTTCATTTCACGGGTGCACGGCCGGGTCGGCAATGCTCGGAGGGGGCCTGTCAGTGGGCGAGATCGGTGCAGCGGCCGCAGTGATCCAGTTTTGCGAGTCAGCCGGCCGGGCCGGGCTGTTGATTTCGATGTTCTTGATGCCGGCCTTGCTGGCCTGCTCGACGACGAAGGAGGTGGCACCAAAGTACGAACCGGGTTCGGCCTGCACGAGCAGCTGGTAGCGCTCACTGGACGGTTGGGACTGCAAGTCCGTCAGGCGTTTGATGAATGTGTCGAGGGTGACGCGTTCGTTTTCCCAGAGGAGGGTGCCGGCGGGCGTGACCACGACCTTGACCGGCACGAGGGGCATGCGAATCGAAACAGGGGTGGAAGGCGGACGCGGTGCCGGCAAAGCTGCCGGGATACGGCGGAGATTCTCGGTTTCGACGAGCCGACGCGCCAGCCGCAGATTGTCCTGCTGCAAAGCCTGTGCGGTTTGGGTCGGTGCCTGGGCAAGGCTGGACAATTCCGCTTCCAACGCGGCAACGGCCCGGTGTTGCCAGGCGACGAGCGCCGCTCCCGCCAGCGCGGTGGCAACCACGGCGGTCGTGCCGGAGGTGATGGCGCCCCACAGCGTAGCGAGCACGGATGCACCGGTCCCAGCGGCCAGGGCGTCCGCGAGGGCGGAGCCCGCGACATGGGCGGCCAGCGAGGGCGGCACGGTGGCGCCGGCTTGGGCGGTCAGGGCAAAGGCGAGGGCGGATGCACCCGACGTCACCCCGCGGCGCGACAGTTGGTTCCGGAGTTTTTCGACGGAGCGTTCGACGCGCTTGCGGGCGCCGTCCTCGGTGAGGCCCAGCGCCGCGGCGATGTCGGCGAAGGAGCGTTTCTCAAAGAAGCGCAGGATCACGGCGTCGCGGTCGAGCGCCTTGAGCTCCATGAGCAGTTCGTCGAGTTGCGGACGGAGCCGGTCCCAGTCGATCGCGGTTTCCTGCCCGGTGTGATGAAGAATGGATTCCATGGTGGTGGCCTGGGTTTCACGGGCCTTGCGGCGGCGTTCGGAGCGGACAAGGGCGGCGGAGGCGAACTGGGTGTTGGCGAAAAGCCAGCCGGCCAATGCCGGGTGGTTGAGCAGGGACGGGGCCTTGCGGGCGAGATCGCAGAAGACTTTCTGGGTCAAATCCTCCGCCAGGTGTGCATCCTGGCCGACCCGCCGCAGGGCGCAGGAATAGACCAAGCCGATGTGCCGGTGCACCAGGGTGGTGAACGCGCCCTCGTCCCCTTCCTCGACGTAACGGTGAAGCAGTTCAGAGTCGTTGTTCATGATTGATACCCATTGGCTGCCGTGACCGGTGAAACCGGACAGGAAATCGGCGGCAGGGCGAGCGGGATGCGCGGTTGGGCCGGCGGGAGAGAAGCTTGCCGGACGGAACTTTGTGGCCATTCCACAGGTATAACAGGCTATTGCCGTCAACCCCTCCGCCCCATGAATCATCCGAGCAAGCCGAGTTCGTTCATCCAACGCTCCGTCAGTAAACTCTGGCGTGAGTGGATCCGGCCCTTTGCGCTGTTGTTCATCATCATCGCGCCGCTGAAGTCGGCCATTGTGGACTGGAACTGGGTGCCGAGCGGCTCGATGAAGCCGACCATTCTCGAGGGCGAACTCGTCCTGGTGAACAAGCTGGCGTATGATCTCAAGGTGCCCTTCACCACGCGGCACTTGGCGGCGTGGGCGGACCCGGCGCGGGGGGATGTCGCGGTCTTCTTTTCGCCGCAGGACGGCACGCGGCTGGTCAAGCGCGTCATCGGCCTGCCGGGCGACACGGTCGAGATGCGCAACGACGTGCTCCACCTCAACGGCGTGGCCCAGCGGTACACGATCCGTGATGCGCGGCCCTTCCAGCGCGATATTTTCGAGGACCGGCATCCGATCATCGCGACCGAGCATCTGGGAACAACCGAGCACTACGTCATGGCCCTCCCGGGGCGCGCGGCCCTCCGCACCTTCGGTCCGTATCAGGTGCCGGCCGGACATTATTTCATGATGGGAGATTCACGGGACAACAGCAATGACTCGCGTTTCTACGGGCCGGTGGCGCGGGAGCAGGTGGTGGGCCGGGCGAGTGCGGTGATCCTGTCGTTCGACACTTCGCGGTTCTTGCTGCCCCGGTTGAAGCGGATGGTTCAGCCGTTGTAACTGCTATGATTTAACGGTTGGGAAAATGATCTTTCGGACACCAGCACAGAAATCGGACCTCGAGTGGTCATGGGCCCGGGGAGATCGGGCCTTTTTTGCCGCCGGGGCCTGCCACATTCTTGCCCGGGCGTTCCTGACCAATCCCATCGGCCATGGATTTAAGCCGATGATGATCGTGCCGGGAGCGGGCTTTCGTGGCGGCCATGTGTTTGCCACCGATGGGACGACGGTTTTTGATTATCACGGGTTTTCCTCTCATGCCCGCTTCTTGGCGCATTACTTTGCCAAGATCAGCCGGATATTCCCCGGGTGGCAGGGAAACGTGCTTGATATCACGGACACATTCTGGACCGACGACTGGTTTGACGTGCTGCAAATGCGGCGTCCGCATCAATACCATCGGGATCCAAGTGAACGGGCGGCTGTCTTTGTCGCGAAAATGCAGCCGAAAAGAATTAGGGAGGCAGGACAGATCTGTTGTTCATGCGGCCGCGAGCAGATGGGCATTTAGCGGTAGCGACGGGGGCCTGGAAGTAAGTTGGTAATCAGGGTGAGGCTAGAACGGGGTGACAAGTAAGCTTGACACATGACAAGCATACTTGTCACATGCGTTGCATGGAAACTCTCCTCCATCCGATCAAAGGCCTGCGAACTTCCAGACTGTTCCGCAGCGTGGCACTTCCAGCACTGGCCGGCATTGTTTTTGGGTTGTGCTATGGATGGGTGAATAAATTTTTACCGCACTACGATGGACCTTGGGTGATGCGTGTGGGGCTCCTCCTTTTACCGTGGCTCATGATCGGACTGTTTGGCATCCGCATGCACGGGGTGCGGCTGGAAGATGAGTTGGAGCAGCTTATCACCCGCCGGGCGTTGAGCTTTGCCTTTTATGGCCTGCTAATTGTCGTGCTCGTGGTGGAGCAGTTGCAATGCGCGGCTTTGATTCCCCAGTTCGCTTGGAGCAATGCGGTGCTGCTCCTGGCCATGATCTTTTTGTTGTTGGCGGGAATCGTCTGGTCGAAATTGCGCTACTACCGTTGAGGGTTGATGAAAAACCGACTCAAGGAACTGCGGGCGGTGAAAGAATGGTCACAAGGTGAGCTGGCCGACCGGCTTGATGTTTCGCGTCAGACCATCAACGCGATTGAAACGGGGAAATACGACCCGAGCCTGCCGCTGGCGTTCAAGATCGCGAAGCTCTTCAAGCAGCCAATCGAGACAATATTTGATGAGAATGATGAGTGAACCGCAAACCACGTCTTACTCACCAAAGAGCTTTCACAACGGACCTATGAAAACACCAACCGCGAGGCAGCAGGCGAACCGACTGGTCAAGTTAATGGGTGCAATCTACCTGCTGGTGGCGGCGATGGGTTACCTCTTCATCTCTGCATTCAGCTGGTCATTGACCTCCTGGGTGATGGTGGCGGGGTTGTTCATGTTGCTGTTTGCGCCCGAGAAAATTGATGACGAGCGCGTGCGGCAGTTAAAGCTGAGGGCGATCACATGGGGATATGCCGGAGGTCTGCTTGGACTGGGGTTATATGAGGTGATTGGAAAGAGTTTCAGCCTGCGGAATCTTCCACAATTGTCCGCATTCGACAGTTTGCTCATGACCACGGTCGTAGCGCTGGTGCTCTTCCATTATTGGCGTTGGCGCGATGGCCGGCAGGGCGGGGGTTAGCCTCAGGGGACTTGCTGAGGGACTCCGAGAGCCCAAGGCGCGACCCATCGGCGGGTGCGAGTCGGTGAAGGGTGAGGCGGGATTTGTAAGTAGTGCCGTGCTTCAGCCGGCACCTGCGGGCGGGAAAACAGTCGGCGAATGAAGCGTGAGCAACGCCGGCTGAAGCGCGGCGCTACGTTGGGTCAATTATTAGTAGCCTGTCCCTAATTGGCATTGGAGAGGGTGGGACTTAGGGGCAAAGTAATGCGGGCCGGCGGCCCGCGCTCCCAGGGGACGTTCTCGTTCTCTTTATCTTCCTCGTTCTCGATTGATTGACGGAGTGCGCGCAATTGCGACCGAGCGCCCCCCCCCCCCCCCCCCCGCCGCCCCCCCCCCCGGCCCCCCCCCCCCCCCCGGGGGGCCCCCGGGGCGCCGGGGGGGGGGGCGGGGGCCCCCCTCCCTCCCCGCCGCCGCCCGCCGGCCCCCCGGGCGGCCCGGCCGGCCGCCCGCCCGCCGGGGGGCCGGGGGGCACGGGGGGGGGGCGCCGGGTTGTGGCAGAACTTGACGGAATCCGGATCGCCGCCGTGCTCGCCGCAGATGCCGAGCTTGATGTCGGGGCGGGTCTGACGGCCCTTCTTGATCGCGATCTCCATGAGCTGGCCCACGCCGGTCTGGTCGATCGAGGCGAAGGGGTTCTTCTTGAAGATCTCGGCCTCCTGGTAGGGGGCGAGGAAGGAGCCGGAGTCGTCACGCGACATGCCGAGGCAGGTCTGGGTGAGGTCGTTGGTGCCGAAGCTGAAGAACTCGGCGGTCTGCGCGATCTCGTCGGCGGTGAGGGCGCCGCGCGGGATCTCGATCATGGTGCCGACGGCGTAGCTGAGCTTCACCTTCTTCTCGGCCATGACTTCCTTGGCGACGCGGTGGACGATCTCCACCTGGAGATCGAGTTCCTTCTTGAAGCCGACGAGCGGGATCATGATCTCGGGCTTGGCCTTGATGCCGAGCTTGTTGGCCTCGGCGGCGGCTTCGAAGATGGCGCGGGCCTGCATTTCCGTGATTTCCGGATAGGCGATGCCGAGGCGGCAGCCGCGGAAGCCGAGCATGGGGTTGAACTCGTGCAGCTCGTGCACGCGGGCCATGATCTTTTCGACTTCGATGCCGAGCTTCCGGGCGAGGTCCATCTGCTGCTCCTTGGAGTGGGGCAGGAACTCGTGCAGCGGGGGATCGAGGAAGCGGATCGTGGCGGGATAGCCCTTGAGCGCCTTGAAGATGCCCAGGAAGTCCTCGCGCTGGTAGGGGAGGAGCTTGGCGAGCGCGGCCTTGCGGGCCTCGGTCGTGTCGGCGAGGATCATCTCGCGCATGGCGTCGATGCGGTCGCCCTCGAAGAACATGTGCTCGGTGCGGGTGAGGCCGATGCCGACGGCGCCGAACGCGATGGCGTTCTGCGTCTGCTCGGGGGTGTCGGCGTTCGTGCGGACCGAGAGGCGCGAGACCTTGGCGCACCACTTCATGAGCTGCGCGTAGCTCTGGAACTTCTCGGTGGCCTGCGCGACCTTGTCGCCGTGGAGGAGGCCCGTGATGATCTCGGAGGGCGCGGTCTTGATCTGGCCGGCGTAGACGGTGCCGGAGGTGCCGTCGATCGAGAGGAAGTCGCCCTCGGCAAAGGTCTGGCCGGAGATGGTGGCGGTCTTCTTGTCGTAATCGATGCTGACGCCGGCGGCGCCGCAGACGCAGACCTTGCCCATCTGGCGGGCGACGAGGGCGGCGTGCGAGGACACACCGCCGCGGGCGGTGAGGATGCCCTCGGCGGCGATCATGCCGCGGAGATCCTCGGGCGAGGTCTCGATGCGGACGAGGAGGACCTTTTCGCCCTTTTCGGCGGCCTGCACGGCGCGGTCGGCGTTGAAGTAGACCTTGCCGGTGGCGGCGCCGGGGCCGGCGGGGAGGCCGGTGGCGATGACGGTGGCCTTCTTGACCTCGGAGAGATCGAAGATCGGGGCGAGCAGCTGCTCGAGCTGGTCGGCCGGGTTGCGCATGATGGCGGTCTGCCAGTCGATGAGCTTCTCCTTGACCATGTCCATGGAGAACTTGAGCGCGGCGGCGGCGGTGCGCTTGCCGTTGCGCGTCTGGAGCATGAACAGCTTGCCGTCCTGGATGGTGAACTCGATGTCCTGCACATCCTTGAAGTGGGCTTCGAGGGTCTTGCGGACGAGGAGGAGCTCGGCGTAGGACTTGGGCATCTGGTCCTTGAGCTTGAGGACGGGCTCGGGCGTGCGGACGCCGGCGACGACGTCTTCGCCCTGGGCGTTGATGAGGAATTCGCCGTAGAATTCGTTGGTGCCGTTGGCGGGGTTGCGGGTGAACGCGACGCCGGAGCCGGAGGTGTCGCCGGTGTTGCCGAAGACCATGGCCTGGACGTTGACGGCGGTGCCCCACTCGGTGGGGATGTTGTACTTGCGGCGGTAGACGATGGCGCGGTCGTTCATCCAGGAGCCGAAGACGGCGCCGGCGGCGCCACGGAGCTGGTCCCACGGATCGTTGGGGAAGACGTGGCCGGTGCGTTCCTTGACGAGGGCCTTGAAGCGCTTGACCAGTTCCTGCTGGTCGGCGGCGGTGAGTTTGGAGTCCTCGATGTCGGCGTGATAGACCTCGTGCTTGTAGCTGTGGATGACGGTCTCGAACGGCTCGTGATCCTCGCCTTCCAGCTTCTGCACGCCGAGCACGACGTCGCCGTACATCTGGATGAAGCGGCGGTAGCAGTCCCAGGCGAAGCGTTCGTTCTGGGTGGCGCGGACGAGGGCGAGGACGGTCTCGTCGTTCAGGCCCAGGTTGAGAATGGTGTCCATCATGCCGGGCATGGAATCGCGGGCGCCGGAGCGCACGGCGACGAGCAGCGGGGTGCCTTCGGTGGCGCCGAACTTCGTGCCCATGATTTTCTCCATGTTGGCGACGCCGGCCTGCATCTGGGCCTGGAGTTCCTTCGGGTAGGTCCGCTTGTTGGCGTAGTAGTAGGTGCAGACCTCGGTGGTGATGGTGAAGCCGGGGGGCACCGGCAGGCCGATGCGGGTCATCTCGGCGAGGTTGGCGCCCTTGCCGCCGAGCAGGGGCTTCATGCCGCCGTTGCCATCGGCTTTGCCGTTGCCCCACGTGTAGACGTATTTGGGGGCCTTGGCGGCGTTTTTTTGGAGGGGGGCTTTTGGCCTTGGCCCCGGGCTTTTTTGCAGTGGATTTCGGGGCCAAGGGGGGGGGGCAAGAACAAAGACGGCCCCAGCGCATAGGGGGCCTGGGGGGGTGGTCACCCCGGCGGCTGGTTCAAGGCCGGTGACGGGGACAGGCGGAGCGGGGTCCATCACCGCTTGGGGCCTGCAAACGCGCTTTCGTTTTCATAAAAACCGCCCAGCATCGCGTTTTTCTCCGCCTTGTGAGCGATTCCGACCCATATCCTGAAGAAGCCAATGCCTCCGGTGAGATTGCCTCCTCCCCGCGCGAGAAACCCATGGGATTCTTCGACCACCTGGAGGACCTGCGCTGGACCCTGGTGAAGTGTGTCGTGGCGTTCCTCATCTGCGCCGGGCTCGTGGGCTACTTCCTGCACGAGTTCAACGGCCTGCTATTGTGGCCTTTGCAGAAGGTCCAGGCCGAGTACCCGAAGGCCGTGATCGACCTCGGCACCACCTCGATCATGGAGGGCTTCACGGTCGTGATCCAGATGTGCGTGCTGGGCGGCCTCCTGCTGGCGGCGCCCTTCCTGCTGTTTTTCATCGGGCAGTTTGTCTCACCGGCCCTCACGCCCCGGGAGTTGCGGATGGTGCTGCCGGTCTGTTTCGCGGCCCTGATCCTTTTCTTATGCGGATCGGTATTCAGCTACTACCTGCTCGTGCCGAGCACGCTCCGGGTGTCGGTTGAGATCAACGAGATGTTCGGGTTCGTGATGCGATGGACCCCGGGCAGCTACTACAGCCTGCTCACGTGGCTGGTGCTGGGGGTGGGGGCGTCCTTCGAATTCCCCCTGCTCATCGTGCTGCTGATCTACATGGGCGTGATGACCACGGCCTTCCTGCGCAAATACCGGCGGCATGCCATTGTGGTGATCTTCATCATCGCGGCGGTGGTGACGCCGACCCCGGATCCGGTCACGCAGTGCCTGTTCGCGGCCCCGCTGTACCTCCTGTACGAGGTCGCGATCATCGCGGGGCGGAGGATCGAACGACGCCGCGAGGCGGCTCAAGGGTAGGGTTGATGAACCGCGAAGGACGCGAAGGTGCGCGAAGTCTTGGTTTGTGGTAGGGCCCGGCCTCCGGACGGGCCGTGATGGGCAGCCGCACGCCGAACCGCCCGTCCGGAGGCCGGGCGCTACCTATGCCAGGTTCAACTTCGCGTCTTTCGTGGTTTTCCACAAAAAAGCCCGGCAATTAATGCCGGGCCGGAAATGCAGTGATGCGTTTGTGGATTATTTGCGCTGGGCGTTCTGGGCGCGCTGGGCGCGGAGCACCACGCGGAACATTTGAATGGCGAGCCAGAACACGCCGCTCATGCAGGCTGCGGTGAGACCGCCCCAGAGCATGATCATGCGGGAATCGGACGAGGGCACGTGCGGCGAGACGATCGAGTACAGGAAAAGGAAGAAGGCGACGACGAGGATCATGTCCACGACGAAGCTGACAGGTGTGACGAGCTTGGTTTCAGGCTGGGCCATGGCGCGAAAAAGAGAAGGGGTTGGGGAGGTTTGTCGAACCTTCTTTTAACCACGGATTACACGGATTTCACGGATCCTGATCCATGGCCAGATCAGGCACGGATAGTTGGTTTTGCAGGAGAAAGCATTTCATTGGGAAACCACAGATAGACACAGATGAACACAGATTGGAATGGGTTGCCTAGACTATGGCTAAATCGCTCTGGCACACCATTCAGTGAGTCAGTTCCCGAGGCAGTTTCTGACGCTTTCTACATTCACATCTGTGTTTATCTGCGTGCATCCGTGGTTCAATTGCATGGGACCGACTCAGGGCAAATTCCATCCGTGCCATCCGTGAAATCCGTGGTTCAAAAATCCTTCGGAATCGCCGCGGTCAGGTTTTCGGGTTCGCCGCGGGTGATGACCAGGTTGTCCTCGATGCGGACGCCGCCGATGCCGAGGTGCTGCTCGGCGAGGCTCCAGTTCACGCAGTCCCGGAAACGCTGCCGGCGGGCGGGGTCGTTGAGCAGCGCGGGAATGAAATAAAGGCCGGGTTCGACCGTGACCAGGTAGCCCTCGGCCAGCGGCAAATCCATGCGGAGGGTCCGGAGGCAGGGGCGGGGATCCTTGGGCCGGCCCGGGAGCAGGCCGCTGGCGTCCCGCACGCCGAGACCGACCATGTGGCCGAGTCCGTGGGGGAAGAAGAGGGTGTGGGCCTCCTGCTCCACGAGCGACGCCGGATCGCCGCGCATCACGCCCATTTCGACCAGGCCGGCGGTGAGATCCACCGCGCAGGCCAGATGGATATCCCGCCATTCGGCGCCGGGACGGCAGCGGACGCAGGCGCGTTGCTGGGCGTTGAGGACGACCTGATACAGATCGCGTTGAAAACCCGTGGGCTGGCCGACGACGTAGGTGCGGGTGACATCGGTGACGTAGCGGTCGATTTCACCGCCGGCGTCGACCAGCACGAAATCCCCCGGCTGCGCGACGCGGCCGCCGGGCGTGAAGTGCAGGACGGCGGCGTTGGCGCCAAGGGCCACGATGGACCCGTAGCCGGTGCGATTGGCGCCATGACGGAAGAAGCCGGCCTCGAGTTCGACCTGCAGGGCGCGCTCCGTGACGCCGGGGCGCAGGGCGGCGCGGAGCGCGGCATAACCGGCGGCGGTGGCGGTGGCGGAGCGGCGCAGCGTGGCGAGTTCGGCGGCGTCCTTGGGGCGGCGGGCGTGGGTGAAGTGGGCGCGGACCGTGGCGCTGAGTTCCGGGTCGGCGGACACGCCGGGCAGGGCGGCGCCGAGGAGGGCGATGCGCCGGCCCTGGCGTGCGGCCAGCCACGGGGTCAGTCCCTCGAGCGATTCACCGGGCGGCTGGGTCCGACCCTCCCAGATGCGTTCGTCCTCGGTGACCGCAGGCACGAACGAATGCCAGGCGCCCTCGCGCGGATCATGGGCGACCACGCCGTGCGGACACTCCAGGCCGGTCAGGTAGAAATATTCACTGTGGGCGCGAAAGGGGTAGGTCTGGTCGCTGTTCTCCGGGAGCTTGAGCGGCTCGCCGGCCGCGACGAGCAGGAGGGCATCGGCAAGGGGCAGGGCGGCGGCCAGGCGGGCGTGACGGGCGGGGAAGTCGGTCATGGCGTCAGGCTGGGATGACAGAGTGGTCGGGGCAAAAGACCAAAAGCGTGGCCGTGCGGGGGGGCACGGAACGCTGAACGTCGAACGTCGAACGCCGAATATCGGTTCAGTAGCTACGAGCGTGAGCGAGTGGAGTTAATGGATTCGTGATACGAGCAATCCACTCGCTCACGCTCGTAGCTACGGCGCGCAATGCGTTATTCAGCGTCGGGTGCGAGGTTCAGCGCCGCTTTTTCTTCGTTGTGGCTGGCGGGATGACGACGACCGGGCAGGGCGATTTCTTCAGTACTCCGCTCGCGGTGCTGCCGGCCAGAAGATCATAGAGGGCCGAATGGCCGTGCGAGCCGAGCACCACGAAACTGGCGTCGAGTTTCTTTGCCTGATCCACGATTTGCAATGTGGGCGAACCCGTCAGCAGCACCGATGAGGTCTCGAGTCCGGCGGCCTGCAGCTTGTGGACCATCAGTTCGAGGTGGCGCGCGGCGGTTTTCTCGCTGAGCGCGACGATTTCCTGGATGTTGGCCATGACCGCGCCGTATTCGCTGGTGATCACCGGCGGCTGGACCACGTGCATGAGGATGAGACGGGCATTGAGCGAGCGGGCGAGTTCCGCGGCTGACTTGACGACGGCCTTGCTGATGGCCGAGAAATCAACGGGGGTAAGGATCGTTTTCATGGCAGTGGAACGATACTCCGGAATGGAGCGATTGCCAGCGCAGTAATTGTCGGTTGCGCCGCGGATCTTGCCGGGCCCGATCATCAGGCCGTGAGCGAAGCGAATGGCTTTTCGGCTGACTGTAGGAGCGGCTTTATGCCGCGAAGTTGCGCTCACAATCGCGGCGTAAAGCCGCTCCTACAGCAAGCACCCCGGTGATGCGCGTGGGCTCAGGCGCTGGCGGCCAGGCGCGAGCAATGCCGCGGCAGGCCGGCGGTCTTCATCTCGGTGGTGAAGACACTGCCCGCCTCGCAGTAACCGGGATCGGTCTCGCCGCGGGCGGAGGTGATGTAGAGCGTGTGATTTTTCTCCCCGCCGAAACAGCAGGAGGTCACGCGGGAGGCGGGCACGGCGATTTCCGCGATGACCTTGCCGTCGGGGGCATGGCAGCGCAGGCAGTGTCCATCCCACCGGGCAGACCAGAGATTGCCACTGGCATCGACGCACAGGCCGTCGCAGGTGCCCTCTTCCTCGGTGTTGCCGGCGTAGAAGAGGCGGCGGTTGGCGAGGTTGCCCGTGGCCGCGTCGTAGTCGAAGGCGAAGATCCGGTTGGTGGTGGAGCACGTCCAATAAAACGTGAGCCCGTCGGGCGAGAGTCCCATGCCGTTGGATACGCCGGTGCCGCGGAAGAGCGGGTGGACCGAGCCGTCGGGGTCGAAGCGGAAGAGTCCGCCGCTGTCCTTGTCCTTGCCGATGGTGCCGGCGAAGACGCGTCCGGCGGGGTCGGCCATGACGTCATTGAAACGCTGCGTGCCGGCGTCGGTGAATTTTTTGACGGAGCGGCATTCGCCGGTGTCGGGATTGAAGCGGGCCAGGTCGTCGACGCGGAAAAGCAGCAGGGCGCCATCCGCTTCCAGGGTGAAGCCGCCGACGGACGGTCCGGTGTAAATGGGGCGCTCCTTCGTCATGCCTTCGCGCCAGGCATGGAGTTCGCCGGCGGTGATATCGGTCCAGAACAGCGTGTGGCGGGAGGCGTCCCAGAGCGGATTTTCACCGAGCTGGTTGCGGGTCGACACAAGCAGGCGGGCGGCGGGCGAGGTGGCCATGTGGGGAAGAAAGGGTGGGGAAGCTATTCAAGCAACCAGCCGCCGTCCACCACACAATTGTGGCCGGTGGAACCGCGGCTGACATCGCTGAGGTAAAAGAGAATGTGGTTGGCCACGTCGCCGGACTGGAGCCGCACGGGCAGCGATTGCACGTTGCCCAGGTGCGCGAGGTGCTTGGCCGTGTCGGCGCCGGAAAAATATTCGCCCACCTGGCGCTCGGTGAAAATCCAGCCCGGGGACACGGTGTTGATGCGGATGCCATCGCGGCCCAGTTCGCGGGCGAGCCCGGTGGTGAGGCCGAGGATGCCGGCCTTCGTCGCCGAGTAGATGGAGCGTCCGGGCAGTCCCAGGCGGTAGTTGATGGAGGAGACGTTGACAATGGCCGGGGCGGTGCCCGCGCGGAGCAGCGGGAGGCTTTCGCGGATGACGAGGTAGTAGCCCCGCAGGTTCAGGTTCACGATGCCGTCCCACTTCGCGGCGTCGCCCTCGGCGAGCGGGATCTTGGGATCGGTGCCGGCCACGTTCACCACGCCGTCGAGACGATTGGTCTGCAGCCGCAGTTTGGTGAAGGCCCCGCCGATCGCGGCCGGATCGCGCAGATCGCAGGGGAGGGGATGGAAGTCCGGATGGGTGATCGCGGGGGCTTCGCGCGAAAGACCGTAGCAGGTGGCGCCGTTTGCCAGCAGGGCCCCGATGGTGGCCCGGCCGATTCCGGCGGAGGCGCCGGTCACCACGAATGACTTGCCGCGCAAGTCCGGCAGCAGGAGGGCGGGGGCGGGCGTGTCTTTCAGGTTCAGGGGCATGGCAGGGTCGGAAACCAGGATGCGATCACGGAGTTGAGGGTCGGCCTGTCCCAAACGCAACCGACGCCTTTGTCCTTTGGCTGCTTCATCACAGGGGTGTGCCTATCTCACGGCCGGCAAGGCAAGGGCAATGCCAATTTCGATCCGCACAGCGGGGTGGCAGGAGCGCACCGGAGGTTCCGAGGGACCCAACTGCGGCGTTGCACGGGCAAGGATTCTGCCGAAAGCTCGGCATTCCAATGCGTCGATTATTCCCGGCGGTGTGGTGCGGTCTGTTTTTCGCGATGCTGGCGCGGGCCGAGGTGCAGCGCGTCGCCGGCCAGGAGGCGTCCAATGAGATTTTGCCGCGGGTGTTCGTGCTCTCGGCGGACTGGGCCGAACGGATCCCGCCGGCGGGCCGGGTCAATGCGCCCGAGTTTCTCACCACGCTCCATCCCGGCCAGAAAATCGCCGTGGGGCTCATGGCGAAAGGGCCGGACCGCGACCGGCTTTTTGACGGCGTGCGCCTCACCATCAAGCTGGCGGCCCCTGCCTACGCTGGCGGCCCATGGCGTGACCTGAAACCGGTGACGGTGCGCCCGATCAAGGCCGAAGGCGCCGACTTTGCGCTCCTGGCGTTGCAGGCGGCCGGCATCGCTGAGGCGGAGCACGACAAATTGAAGAAAGCGACGGCCCTCGTGACCCTGGCCGTATTTGCGCCGGAGTGGAGCGTGCCGATGGACGGTGGGGAGACCGACGTCGAACTGCTCGTGGAAGTAACCGGAGCCGCCATGCCGGTCGCGCCCGAGCCCGTGCGCCTCAGAATCCGGAGCGTGGCGGATTGGGCGAAAGAACCGCCGCTGTCCGATGGTGAGATCAGCAAGCAGATGAATCGCCACCGGGAGAATCTCTCGCCCGGCCAGTTGCTGGCCTGGTTCAGGGTGATGGCGAAATCCCCGGCGTTGAAGGCGCCGCCGGTGCACGCGCTTTTTGCGTTCGCGTTCAAGGCCAACCCGGCCGCACGGGCTGCAGCCGTGGAGGCATATCCGACGCTCGAACCCGAAGTTCAACCCGCGCTGTTGTGGGTGCTGCGACTTGGCGGAGCCGATTTGCCGGGGTTGTTTCCCATGCTTTCCCGGGAAACGCTCGCCACCTTCAATGACGTCGAGCCGCTGCCGGACCCGCGCCGTCTCCCGCGATTCCAGGATCCGGTGAATCTCCAGGAAGTGAGGGACATCGGCAATGTCATGGACCAGTGCTGGGCCGGATGGATGGCCACCGGGGACAAGAGTTACCTGCGGGCGCTTGTCGGACTGCTTGAAGGCGCCCCGGATTTTGCGGTCTTCAAGGCCTGGCAGGAGGAACGCGGCGGAGCGAAGGGCTTGAATGCCCGGGTCGCCCGGGGGCTCGCCTATCAAATCGCCGGCTGGTCCATCAGCTCATTCCAGCGCAGCGACCCCCACGTGGCCGACTGGCTGCAGTATTGGCATAATGATCCCGCCGTGCCGGAGGTGATCCGTCAGGAAATCATGGCGTTGCCGACGAATCCCGCGTTTCAGCGGAAATAATGATCGAACGGCCTGCCTCCGGCAGGTTTGCGCGAGGAAGTGGCTGCCCGGGTAGGGATTGAACCTACGACCAAGTGATTAACAGTCACCTGCTCTGCCACTGAGCTACCGGGCAACGTGGCTTGCATTGCTTGCACAATGCGAAAGAGGTGACGAAAAACAGAGTCGCTCAGGGGGTTGTCAATGCTCGTTTTGCCCAAAACCGCCGAAAAGCGGGAGCCGTACAAAGTTTTGGTTGCTTTCGGCGCCCCGACTTCTATCACCTGACCCTCTTTTCCATTACGCCTGCCCTCAATTCCGGGGTCTCAGGGGGAACGAAACACATGAAACAACAGTTCGCTCTTAACGTTACCACGCGCGCCCAGACGGGCCGCAGCGCCTCCCGCCGCCTGCGCAAGGCCAACAGCATTCCCGCGATTCTCTACGGGAAGCACACGAGTCCCGAGAAGCTCGCGGTTGATACACCCGAGTTCGTCCGCCTCCTGAAGTCCGTGGCCGGCCGCGCCGTGCTCATCGAGCTTCAGCGCAAGGACAAGGCCGAGAAAGCCCTCTCCTTCCTCCAGGAAATCCAGCGCGATCCGCTGACTGACAAATACCTGCACATTGATCTGCAGGAAGTGAAGTCCGACGAAAAGATGGAAATCCGCGTGCCCGTGCAGGTCGCCGGCGAATCCTTCGGCGTCAAGAACCAGAGCGGCGTGCTGGAAATCGCTTCCCACAACATCCGCATCCGCTGCTTCCCCAAGGATCTTCCCGCCTTCATCGAAGTCGACGTGACCGAGCTGAAGGTCGGCGAGACCATCAAGATCGGTGAGCTGAAGCCCATCACCGGCGTCGACTATCTCGATTCCAAGGGCCAGCCCGTGGTTTCCTGCGTCGAGCCCGTGGCCGAAATCGTGCAGGAAGTCGTGGCCGCCGCCCCGGTCGAAGGTGCCGAAGGCGCCGCCGCTGCCGCCCCCGGTGCTCCCGGCGCCGCTCCGGCCGCCCCCGGTGCCCCTGGTGCCGCTCCTGCGGCCGGTGCCGCCGCGGCTCCCGCCGCCGCCGGCGACAAGAAAGGCGCCCCCGCCGCCCCGGCCAAGGGTGCCGCCCCTGCGGCGAAGCCCGCCGCCCCCGCCGCCAAGAAATAAGTTTCCGTGCGGCCGGCCGCTTGACCGTGGCCGGCCCTGCGTTTGTTCTTTGAGTCATGTCCATCTCGCTCGTTGCCGGTCTCGGCAATCCGGGCCGCGAATACGAATCCACCCGCCACAACCTTGGCTGGGTGGTGATCGAGGCGTTTGCCCGCCAGCATCAGCTGGTGTGGAAGAAACAGGCGCAGTTCGAGGCGCAGGTTGCCCGCTGGGATCGCCCCGGCCGCGCGTCGTGCTACCTCGTCAAGCCGCTCACGTTCATGAATGAGAGCGGTCGCGCGGTCGGTGATCTGGCCCGTTATTACAAACTCGGGCTGGAGTCGGTGGCCGTCATCTATGACGACACCAACATCGACCTCGGCCTGGTCAAGGTCACCACGACCGGCAGTGCCGGCGGTCACAACGGTGTGGCCAGCCTGCTCGAGCATCTCGGCAACGGTTTCTGCCGCTACCGCCTCGGCATCGGGCCGAAGCAGCCGGCGCAAATGGACCTCAAGGACTTCGTCCTGGGAAAATTCACCAACGAACAGCTCACCTTAATCGACAACTCCCTTCCGCATTATCTCAACGGCCTCAGCCTGCTCCTCAACGACGGGCCCGAACGGGCCATGAACACCCTCAACCGCAGAGACAAAAATGAACCAGAACAACCGTAACTACCGCGCGACCTTCATCCTCGACAACCGGGGCAAGGAAGACTCCGTCGAACAGATCATCGAGGGCCTCAAGCAGGACATCACGACCCTGCACGGCGAGGTCACCGGGGTCGAAAACGTCGGCAAGCGCGACTTTGCCCGGGTGACGGACGCCAAATTCACCGGCGCCACCTACGTGCACATCGCCTTCAGCGCCCCGGCCGCCGCCCCGGCCCAGCTCAAGGAACGCCTCCGCCTGAACAGCAGCGTCTACCGCACTTTCGTCGAGTCGGTCTGAACGACCCCTCCACGCGTGCCCGCACCCCATGGCGAACTTCAATAAAGTCTACCTGATCGGCAACCTGACCCGCGACCCGGAGCTCCGCGTCACGCCCAAGGGCACGGCCATTTGCCAGTTCGGACTCGCGGTCAACCGCCAGTTCAAGGACGAGTCGGGCGCGATGCGCGATGAGACCACCTTCGTGGACATCGAGGCCTGGGGCAAGCAGGGCGAGACCGTGGCGAAGTATTGCACCAAGGGGCGCCCGCTCTTCGTGGAAGGCCGCCTGAAATTCGACCAGTGGGAGGACAAGACCAGCGGCCAGAAACGCAGCAAGCTGAAGGTTGTCCTTGAGGGCTTCCAATTCCTCGGCAGCCGTGGCGACAGTCCCGCCGCCCCCGGCGGTGGTGGCGACGAAACCGACCAGACCCAGTCGCCCGAGCGTCATGCCCCCCCGGCCCGCACTCCCGGCCGTCCGACCCCGCCCGCGCAAGAAGGCGCCGACGAAGACGTACCATTCTAAATCACCCCGTTTCCCTCACTCCTTTCACATTTAACACCAGTCCATCATGGCATACAGCGAAGTCCTCCTAGTCAAACCCGTCGAAGGTCTCGGCGGCGAAGGCGATCAAGTCAAAGTCCGCGCCGGTTACGCGCGCAATTTCCTGCTCCCGCGCAACATCGCGGTGCCGCTCACCGCGGCCAACCGCAAGCAGGTCGAGGCCCTCAAGAAGCGCCGCGCCGTGCGCGAGGCCGAGGAACTGGGCGGAGCGCAGGAACTCGCCAAGAAGCTCGAGAAGACCTCCCTGGCCTTCGCCGTCAAGACCGGTGAGGGCGGCAAGATGTTCGGCGCCATCACGTCGGCTGACATCCACGGCAAGCTGGTCGCCGCCGGCTTCGATCTCGACCGGAAGCGCATCCACCTGCACACGCCGGTGAAGACGCTGGGCCAGCACACCGTGAAGGTGAAGCTGCACCCCGAGGTCTCCGTCGACCTCAACTTCGACGTCGTCTCGGAAAACCCGATCGACGCCCCGGCCGAGGAAAAGAAATAACCGGGATGCCGGCAACCCGCGCAGGCCGCGTCATCCGACGCGGCTTTCGCGTTTTGGGAGCAAATTGTGCAAAACCCGCTATTGCGACGCATCCGGACGCGCTCACATATCTGACGGTCCCACCGCATGGCTGAGCCCCAAGACAAATTCCCGTCGCGCGCCCCTGCCTCCGGTGTGGCCGGACGTGAACTGCCGCACAGTCTCGAGGCCGAGGAATACCTGCTGTCATGCTGTTTCATCGACGGCACGGACACCGTGGCCCGATGCCTGGAGGACAAACTGGCGCCCAAGGCCTTTTTCTCCCCGGCCAACCAGATCATTTACGAGAAGCTGCTCGATCTCTACCAGCGCAACCTGCCGATCGACACCGCCATTGTCGCGGAGGAGCTGAAGGCCGGCGGCCAGCTCGACACGATCGGCGGCTACGCCTACCTCGCCCAGGTCAGCTCCCGCATCCCGACCACCGCGCAGGCGGTCTATTTCATCGAACGGGTGCGCGACCTGCACATCCTGCGCGAGATCATCCGGGCGGCCGGCGGCATCGTGGAGGACTCCTTCCAGCTGGACGGCGGCAGCGTCGAGGAATTCGTCGACCGGGTGGAGAAGGAGATGTTCGCGGTCACCCAGCACCGGGTGGACGACTCCGCGCGGCACATGAAGGAGCCGACCCGCGAGGCCTTCAAGGTGATCGACAAGATGCTGCACCACCGCGGCGAGCTGACCGGCGTGCCCTCGGGCTTCAAGGACCTGGATCAGCTCACCTTCGGCTTTCAGCGGCAGGAAATGATCATCCTGGCGGCCCGGCCGTCCATGGGCAAAACCTCGCTGGCCCTCAACATCGCCGAGGCCGCCGCCATGCCCAAGAAGGGCGCGCCGGCGGCCGTCCTCGTGTTTTCGCTCGAAATGAGCGCGGCCCAGCTGGCCCTGCGCATGCTCTGCTCCCGCGCCCGCGTGAACATGAAGCAGTTGCGCGAGGGCTTCGTGAAGCAGAACGGCGAGGAAATGCGCGCCCTGCTGGCCGTCGCCGACGAGTTTTCCAAGTCCGGCATCTACATCGACGACTCCAGCGCGCTCACGATCATGCAGCTCCGCGCCAAGGCCCGGCGCATCCACGCGCGCCACAACCTCGGCTTCATCATTGTTGATTACCTGCAATTGCTCAGTCCGACCGACCCGAAGGTGCCGCGCGAGCAGCAGGTGGCCGAGGCCTCCCGCGGATTAAAAGCGCTGGCGAAGGAACTCAACGTCCCCGTGCTTGTATTAAGCCAGTTGAACCGCTCCTCCGAAAAGGAAAACCGCACTCCGAAGCTCGCGGATCTGCGCGAATCCGGCTCGATTGAGCAGGATGCCGACGTTGTCCTGATGCTTGCCCGACCCAAAGATGCCGACGAAAAATTCCAAGTAGCCGCCGATTCCGCCGAGTTAATCGTTGCCAAGCAACGAAACGGACCGGTAGGAGAATTGAAACTTACCTTCCTTAGAGACATCACCCGCTTTGAAAACTTCACACCGTAACCCTCTGGCGAGGGTAGTTTGCGCATTGTTCCTGTTTCTACTGCTTTCCGGCGTCAGCGGAAGCCAGGCGATGGCCCAGACGGCCCAGGCTGAGGAGGCTGCCCCCAGCTACAAGGTCGGCACAGTTGCGGTCAAATTTGTCGGCACGGCCATCGTCAGCGAGGATGTGGTCCGCGCCAACATGCAGGTCCGCGAGGGCGGGGACCTGGACGACTCCATGATCGATCGCGACATCCGGGCGCTCTATCGCACCGGCCTGTTCGAGTTCATCGAGGTCAAGCGCGAGGCGGTCACGGAGACTACTTTCAACCTGCTGTTCGAGGTCACCCCCAAGTTCCGCGTGCTGGCCGTCCGGTACGAAGGCAACAAGAAGGTCAAGGGCACACGCCTCAACAAGGAGGTCAAAACCAAGGCCAACACCTCGCTCGACGAACGCCAGGTGAAGGAAGACCAGGAAAAGATCCGGGAATACTACCAGAAGGTCGGTTACAACCAGGTCTCGGTCAATTACGCCATCGAGCGGGACCGGACCACGGGCTTCGGCACGGTCATCTTCAAGATCAAGGAAGGCGCGAAGGTCAAAATCTCGGTCATCAAATTTTCGGGCAACGACAACGTGAAGGCCCGCCTGCTGCGCAAGGAGATGGAGACCAAGAAATGGTGGTTCATGTCCTGGCTGACCGACACGGGCCGGTTCAAGGATGACAAGTTCGAGGACGATCTGGAGAAGCTGCGCGACTACTACCGTGAGGAAGGGTACCTCGACATCGAGATCCCCCAGGACCAGATCACGTTCGATTATCCCTCGCCCTCCAAGCTGGTCATCACCATCCGGGTGATCGAGGGCCGCCGTTACAAGATTGGCGACATCAACGTCACGGGTGCCAAGATCCACGAGGCCAGCCTGCTGAAGCGCATTCTCCGCCAGCGCAGCGGCATGGTGTTCCGGCCCTCCAAGATCGACAAGGACGTCGAGCGCCTGGAGGACTTCTACGGGTCCGGCGGCTACCTGGACACCCAGGTGCGCCTGCTGCGCAAGCCCAACGTCAACACGGGCAACATCGACCTCGATTACGAGGTGACGGAAAGCGAGAAATTCAACGTCGAGTCCATTGTCATCGAGGGCAATGTGAAGTCCAAGAGCATCGTGATCCTGCGCGAACTCGTGCTGGGCCCCGGTGACGTGTTCGACACCGTGCGCATGAAGATCAGCAAGCTGCGCCTGGAGAACACGCGCTTCTTCGATGACGTGAATACGACGCCGCAGGAGACCAACATCCCCGGCCGTCGCAACCTGCGCGTGGCGGTCAAGGAGGCCCGCACCGGCAACCTGACCTTTGGCGCCGGTTTCAGCTCCGTGGAGCGGGTCACCGTCTTCGCCGAGATCAGCCAGGCGAATTTCGACCTTTTCAACCGGCGCTCGCTCTTCCAGGGCGACGGCCAGAAGTTCCGGCTCCGGCTGCAGCTCGGTTCGCTGTCGAGCGAGGCCGTGCTGTCCTTTGAGGAACCCTGGCTCTTCGAACGCGAACTGGCGATGGGCTTCAGCCTCTACCGCACCTCGTCCGAGTACAACAGCGACTATTACACGCAGATCGCAACCGGCGGTGAGATCTACCTGCGCAAGCGACTGTTCGAGCTGGTGGAAGGCAAGGTCTCCTACACCTACGAAGTCATCGGCATTGATGACGTCGACCCCATTTATACCGGGCTGATTTCATCCGGTGACAGCACGGTCTCGCGCCTGGGCTTCCAGCTCCTGCGCGACACGCGCGACAAGATCATCAACACCACCTCGGGCAACCGGGTGGAAATCAACACCGAGTTGGCGGGCGGGTTTCTGGGCGGTGATTATGACTACTACAAAGTCGAGTTCCGCGGCTCCCAGTTCTACCCGCTGTTCGACCTGCAGGCCCAGGTCCTGTCGGTCATTGCCCGCGGCGGTGTCATCGAAAGCTACGGCAACAGTCCCGACGTTCCCTACTACTACAAGTACTACCTGGGCGGCCCGTACAATCTCCGCGGTTACGAATACAACAGCATCAGCCCCCGGGACGGCGACTTCCTGATTGGTGGCAAGACTTACGCGATGCTGAGCCTCGAGTATTCCGCGGACATCGTCAGCCCCATCCGCTTTGCCATCTTCTACGATGCCGGCTTCGTCAACGCCAAGGCGTACGACTTCAATCCGGCGGACTACCACGACAACTTCGGCGTCGGCATCCGGCTCTTCGTGGCCGGCGCCCCGTTGAGCCTGGATTACGGCATTCCGCTCACCAGTTCGAAGCAGGCCAATACCGGCAACCAGTTCAACTTTTCCTTTGGCACCCGCTTCTGATTAGTATTCAGTCTCCCTTTCACCTTTATCTACCCTACCATGAAAAACTCGTTCAAATCATTGCTCGTCCTGGCGGCATTCGGCGTTTTTGCGCTGGCCGGCCAAGCCCAGACGGCAACCAAGGTTCTCGTTGTCGATATGGCCAAGCTGCTCGACAGCCACTACAAGACGCAGGAGCAGAATGAAAAGCTGCGCGGCGACGGCCAGAAGGCCCAGGAGGAGCTCGATCGCCTCAACAAGGAAGGCAACGCCCTCGTCGAACAATACAAGGAACTCGTGGATCAGTCCAATAACCCGGCCGCCACGGCCGAGGCCAAGAACAAGGTCCAGTCCGAGGCTCAGCGCAAGATGGAGGAGATCCAGCGCAAGACCAACGAAGTGCGCACCTTCGAGGCCAACACGCAGCGCGCGCTGCAGGGCCGCATCCGCACTTTCCGTGACCTGATGTTTGAAGAGATCGGCAAGATCGCCACCGACGTGGCCAAGCGCCGCGGCGCCGCCCTGCTGCTCGACAAGTCCGGCCCGTCGCTGCTGGGCATCCCGGCCGTGATCCATTTCGATCCCGCCCTCGACATCACCGACGAGGTGATGAAGGAGATCAACAAGGACCGTCCCGCCTCCGCCACGGCCACGACGCCCCCGGCGTCCGCGCCCGCCCCGGCGGCCGGCAGCACCTCCGACTCACCGGTCATCAAGGTGCCGATGGGCGGACAGAAATAATCCGGGCCATTCGCCCTGCACTTCAGCCCCGCCAATCGCCGGCGGGGCTTTTTTGTTTTCGGACTTTGCACCCGTTGGTTTTCGTCCCAGCATGCGGCCCATGCAGATCTCCTTTACACCTGCCGAGATCATCAAGCTGGTGGAGCCGGGGCGGACGTGCGGGGCCACCGGGGATCAGATCTCCGGCATCGGGGCGCTGACCGTCGCCGGACGCGGGGAAATCTCGTTCCTCGGCAATCCCAAGTACCGTGCGGAAGTCGCCAACTGCCGGGCTTCGATCATCCTGCTGCCCCTGGACTACGAAGGCGATCCCGCCCCCGGGCAGTTGCACCTGATGGTGGAGCATCCTTCCGCCGCCCTGGCGCGGATCTGCGCCAGGATTGAGCAGCAATTGTGGCCCAAGCCCGCTCCCGGCATCCATCCCAGCGCAGTGGTGGAATCCGGCGCGAAGGTGGACGCCACGGCCACAATCGGCCCGTTGTGTGTGATCGAACAGGGCGCCAGCGTCGGTCCCGGCAGTCATCTGCAGGCCCAGGTGTTCATCGGCCGCAATGCGCGGATCGGCGCGAATTGCTGGTTGATGCCAGGGGTGACGGTGACGGCGGAGTGCGTGCTGGCCGACCGGGTGCGGCTGCATGCCGGCGTCGTGGTGGGCTCCGACGGTTTTGGCTATGAATTTGTCGCCGGCCGGCACGAAAAGGTCCCGCAGGTCGGAATGGTTGAGATTGGCAGCGATGTTGAAATCGGGGCGAACAGCACGCTGGACCGCGCCCGTTTCAGCCGCACGGTGATCGGCGAGGGGACCAAGATCGACAACCTGGTGCAGGTGGCGCACAACGTGACCATCGGCCGGCACTGCATCCTGTGCGCCCAGGTCGGCATTTCCGGCAGCACCACCCTGGAGGACTACGTGGTGCTGGGCGGGCAGGCCGGCGTCGCGGGTCACCTGACTCTCGGCAAGGGCGCCAAGTCCGGAGGCGCCGCCGCCATCACCTCGAGCGTGCCGGCCGGTACTTTTGTCAACGGCGTGCCGGCCCGTTCCTACATGCTCGAACGCCGCCTGCAGGTCCTCTTCCAGCGCCTGCCGGATCTGTTCAAGCGGGTCGCCGAATTGGAGACCCAGATAAAATTGTCTTCCGCCTGAGCAAACGGCCCGCAAGGATGCGCCCATGAGCGTGTCGCGGCTTAAAATCCTTTCAGGTAATTCGAATCGCCCTCTCGCCGAGGAAATTTGCCAATCCATCGGCGTGCCGCTGGGCGAGGCCACCGTCACGAGTTTCCCCGACGGGGAATCCTTCGTGAAGATCAATGAGAACATCCGCGGCCAGGATGTCTTCATCATCCAGTCCACCTGCCCGCCGACCAACCACCACCTGATGGAGCTGCTGATCATGATCGATGCCGCCCGGCGCGCCTCGGCCCAGCGCATCACGGCCGTGCTGCCGTTCTACGGTTACGCCCGGCAGGATCGCAAGGACCAGCCGCGGGTCCCCATCACGGCCAAGCTGGTGGCCAACCTCCTCGTGGCCGCGGGCGCGACGCGCATTCTCACCATGGATCTGCACAGCCAGCAGATTCAGGGCTTCTTCGACATTCCTGTGGATCACCTCTACGCGTCGCCGGTGTTTTTCGAGCACCTGGCCAATCGCAAGAGCACGAATCCGCTGGTGGTGTGCTCGCCGGATGTCGGCGGCATGAAGATGGCGTCCGCCTATGCCGACACGATGGGCGCGGCCCTGTGCTTCGTCGCGAAGAAACGCAAGAATGCGACCACCGTCGAGGCGATGAATGTCGTGGGCGATGTCGCCGGTTGCGACGTCCTGCTCGTCGACGACATCACCGAGACCGCCGGCACCCTGACCGCCGCGGCCAAGATCCTGCGGGCGCAGGGCGCCGTGAGCGTGAGTGCCGCTGTGAGCCACTGCATCCTGAACGATGTGGCGATCGAGCGGCTCAAGAGCGGCCTCATTGACGAACTCATCACGACCAATTCGACGCCGGTTTCGGCACCCGGTCTGCCGATCACGGTGCTGAGCATCGCCAAGCTGCTGGGACAGGCGATCGTGCGCATCACCAGCAACGAGAGCGTTACCAGCCTGTTCAAGATCAAAGGTTTCTAATCCGGTGCAATTGTTGCCGGCGTTTGAAACATTCACCCGTTCGGTATGTCTTCTGGGTCGCCCATGAAACTCTCCAAGCTTCACCTCATCGTCAGTTCCTCGCTCATCGGCGGCATTCTGCTGCTCGCGGCCGGCGTCAGCGTCGCAGCCACCGCCAAGAAACCCCAGCTCAGCATCGATCCCACGCCCGTCAGCGAGGGCAAGTCGTCCACACTGGTCAGCTACGCCGACATCGTCGAACCGGTGCAGAAGGCGGTCGTCTCCGTGTACTCCAGCAAGATCGTCGCCCAGCGGGCGGCGCCCAATCCGCTGCTGCGGCAGTTTTTCCCCGACATGCCCGACCAGGTGCGCGAGCGCAAGGAGGAGGGCATGGGCTCCGGCGTGATCGTCACTGCGGATGGCTACATCATCACCAACAACCACGTCGTGGAGGGCGCGGATGAATTGAGCGTGCTTTTGCCCGACGAGCGCGAGTTCAAGGCCAAACTCATCGGGGCCGACCCCAAGACCGACGTCGCCGTGATCAAGATCGAGGCGGAGAACCTGCCCACCGTCACGCTTGCCGACAGCGACAAGATCCGGGTGGGCGACGTCGTCTTCGCCATGGGCAACCCGCTGGGCGTCGGCCAGACCGTCACCATGGGCATTGTCTCGGCCAAGGGTCGCAACAAGCTCGGCCTCCTCGAGAACGTTCAGGGTTACGAGGATTTCATCCAGACCGACGCCGCCATCAACATGGGCAATTCCGGCGGCGCCCTGATTGACGCGCGCGGCCGGCTCGTCGGCATCAACAGCGCCATCGTTTCGACGACCCGGGGCAACATCGGCATCGGCTTCGCGATCCCGGTCAACCTCGCGGCCTCCATCATGCACAGTCTCATCGAGACCGGCACGGTGGCCCGCGGCTATCTCGGGGTCTTCACCGAGTCCGTCACACCGGAACTCGCCGAGTCCCTCGGCCTGCCCAAGGACACGAAGGGCGTGGCCATCACCGACATCACCCCGGACAGCCCGGCGGAGAAGGCCATGCTCAAGCGCACCGACATCATCCTCGCGGTCAACGGCCGCGCGATCATGTCGCTGGAAGACCTGCGCCTGACCATCGCCCAGTCCATTCCCGGTTCCAAGGTCAACCTCAGCATTCTCCGCGACGGCAAGGGACAGACGATCGAGGTCACGCTCGGCACGCTTACGGAAAAGCCGAACGAACTCCTGGCCGGCGTCGAGGCCACCAAGCTCACCGACGATGAGCGCCGCCGCCTCAATGTGGATTCCCGCGTAACCGGGCTTGTCATCACCAATGTCGACGCCAAGTCGCCGTACGCGGACCGCCTGGCGCCCAATGTGGTCATCATCGAGATCAACCGCATGCCGGTGACCGACGTGGCCAGTGCCAAGGAGCTCCTGCGGCCCGGCGAGCGCAACTTGCTGCTCATCTACTACCGGGGCGGCTACCGCTATGTGCCGCTGGTGGTGAAGTAGTCGGTCAGCGGCGACCGGCAGGCGGCGAGTTCGCTCGCGCTCGCTGTGCATGCGCTGCCAAACCGAGCGCCTGCGAGCAGGCTGCCTGCAATGCCGCCACCTTCAGCCGCGCCTCAGCTCCCGGGCTTCTGCACCGGGATCGCGGCGAGCGCGGGCGGGACGGCGTCGGCGGCGTAGGTCGGGAAACTCAGCTCGAGCAACGAGATGGCCGGCACGTCGAAACTGGCTTGGCCGGCGCTGCGGTCCACCAGCATCGCGACGGCCACCGGCACGCCGCCGCCCTGACGCACAAGGTTCAGGCATTCCTGCACGCGGCCCCCGCGGGTGACTACATCCTCCGCGATCAGGACACGTTCGCCCGGGGCGAAGGTGAAGCCGCGGCGCAGCACCAGCGCATTGTTTTCCTTTTCCGCAAAGATGTAGCGGGACTTGGTCTGCCTGGCCAATTCCTGGCCGATTACGAGCCCGCCCATGGCCGGCGCCAGCACGGTGCTGAACTGGCAGGGCTTCAATTTGGCCGCCAGGAGGCCGGCCAGGCGCTCAATCGCATCCATGTGCTGGCAGACCTGTGCGCATTGGAAGTAGTGTGCGCTATGCAGGCCGGAACGCAGGACGAAGTGCCCCTCCAGCAGGGCGCGTGTGCGGGTGAAAATGTTCAGAACCTCTTGTTGGGTGGCATCCATTGCCGCCACACTGGAACAAGGCCGCGGGGAAAGAAAATCATTTTGTGCGGTCAAGGGTGGGGAAGTCCGGGGATCAATGACCGCGGCCGCTGGCCGGGGTGGGGATGCGCAGAAGTCCGAAGTCGGCAATGGCCGGTGGATCCGGGTTCATTCGATCTCTGTTTTTTCGCGATTCAACCGTCATATTCTCCCGGTAGTATGGAAGACTTTGCTCCCGGAGGCCCGGGAATCGAAATCACAGTTGACAACACAGGATGGATTCTGAGCTTTTCACCCTTCTGTTTGGCTTCCTAGCTCAATGGTAGAGCAGTTGACTCTTAATCAATTGGTTCGGGGTTCGAGTCCCCGGGGAGCCACCAATTTTCGCCCGGCGAGCGTTGGCTGGTGTTTGGGTTCTTTCATATGCATCATCGCGACGCAGCACTTACTGCCGGCGTAGCTCAATGGTAGAGCACCTGTTTTGTAAACAGGCGGTTGCGGGTTCGAATCCCATCGCCGGCTCCAGTCCGCCATCCGAGCCCGGTAAGACTTTTCCGCGCGCGATCCTCACTGCCCGATGGTGTAATGGTAGCACGAACGACTCTGACTCGTTCTGTCTAGGTTCGAATCCTAGTCGGGCAGCCATTTTACTTATTAACTCCATTCTCACTGTGATTTCTTTAGGAAGTAAGTTGACAGTGGTGTTTCGATAACGCTTTTTTCGATTCCTTTCCTTAATACGACCACTTCTCCTCCTCACGGACTGCTTATCTTGATACCTTCCGTCAACTCCCAGAAGCAAAGCTCCCAGAGCATTTTCGCACGTTACATATTTGACCAAGGTGCGAGGTCCTGAATCATCACGAATTAGAATTGGTTCCCCTGCGCGTTTCTTTCCCCACTCCCTAACCCAAGCTCTTTAAATCCTCCCCCTCCTATGATTACTCAAATGCTGCCGTTTGCATTCCTCATGAACCAGACTCCGATGGAGTTGTTCATCCATGGTGGTTACATCATGTGGCCCATCCTGCTCATTTCCTTCATTGGTCTCACGGTGATCGTGGAACGCCTGATCTTCATCATGCGCGAGAATAGCAGCCGCGAGCAGGAGGTCGTGGAGAAGATGCTCGACGGGGTTGAGCGCAACGACATCGACGGCGCCATCGCCATCGGCAAGAAGAGCAAGGACTTCGTGGCCCGCATCCTGGTCTACGCCCTTTCCCATCGCTCCAGCTCGCTGTCCAACGCCTTCATCCGCGCCTCCGGCCAGGAGCTCAACCGCTTCCAGCAGGGCATGGCCACGCTGGACACCGTCATCACCGCCGCCCCGCTGCTCGGCCTGCTGGGCACCGTCACCGGCATGATGCGTACCTTCGGTAACATGACGGGTGACCTGGCCACGGCTGCCGGCAACATCACCGGTGGTGTTGCCGAGGCCCTGATCGCCACCGCCTGCGGTCTGGCCATCGCCGTCACCGGCCTGCTGCCCTTCAACTATCTCAACGCCCGCGCTGAGGAAGCCAAGCATGAGGTGGCCGACGCCGCCAATGCTCTCGAGTTGATTGTGAAGAAGCACGAGAGTGCCGCTTCCCGCTGATTGCCCGCGGCAGTCACCCTGTTCGCACCTTTATCGGAAACGTAATCCACCATGTCCGGAATAAGTCCTCCCGGTAGCACTGTGAAGAAGAAGGCGCGCATTGAGATCATTCCTCTCATTGACGTCATCTTCTTTCTGCTCGCCACCTTCGTGCTGTTCACGCTTTCGCTGAACAAGTCCCAGGGACTCAAGGTGGCGCTGCCGCAGTCCTCCACCAGCGAGCCGCGCGATCCCGCCGGTTCGGTGACGATATCCATCACCGCCGAGGGCACGCTGGCATGGGACAAGGATCCGATCACCTTGGATGAATTCCTGCTGCGTTTGGAACGTTACAAAATGGCGGAACCCAATCCCCGCATCCTGATCAATGGCGACGAAAACGCCTTCTTCAGCCAGGCGATCTACGTTTTTGACGAGGTTCGGAAGAAGAACATCAACAAGGTCTTTATTGAAACAAAGATCCGTCCGCCCGGCTCATCCTAATCCAGAGCCCTTGCCGACACCCCCAGTCGGTTCGCGGCGCACTTAGCACTCCCTATCCATGTCAGGCCAAAGTTTAGTTCCGCCAGAGGTCAAGAAGAAGGCACGTATTGAGATCATCCCTCTCATCGACGTTATCTTCTTCCTGCTCGCCACTTTCGTGCTTTTCACCCTCTCCTTGGACAAGATCCAGTCGGTGGATGTCCAGTTGCCCGTGGCCAGCAATGTGCCCGGTGAGAAGCAGGACGAGGAGGAGACCGTGACCCTGCAGGTTTCCGACCAAGGCACCTGCTATTGGAACAAGGATCTGGTCAACGTGACCGAGATCAAAGCCTTGCTGCAAAATCACAAAACCCGGTTTCCCAACGCCCGCGTGCTGATCACTACGGATGACAAGGCCCGTTTCGGTATCGGCGTGCGGGTTCTCGATGAAGTCCGCGAAGCCGGCATCAAGCAGGTTTCCGTTGAAACTCGGGTTCGTTCCACCGGCCGCTAACCAACCACAGTCGCTATATATCATTATGCGCCGGGATTTAATCATTGGTATCCTGATTTCCGCCTTGTTGCACGGTGGCGTTTTCGCCAGTTCCTACATCAAGTCGAAGCCCAAGAAGGCGGCGGTGGAGGAGGAGATGCCCACCATCGAGCTCATGAAGATGCCCGATCTTGAGCCGGAAGAGCCCGAGGTCGTCGACAGTGAGGATGCGCCCGCGGAAAAGGTGGAATTTGCCCCTCCGATGGCGACCGACGTCCCGCAACTCGTCCAGGTTGATTCCTTTGTCCAGCAGATCCAGCCGCCGCCACCGGAAGGCATCAAGCCCGTGGCCGGCGTCATCGCCATCCCCCAGGGCCGCCTGCAGGGCCTCGGCAAGGGCATCGAGGTGTTCGATATCAACACGCTGGATCAGAAACCCACCCCGCGTGTGCAGATCCAGCCGCAGTATCCCTTTGAGATGCGTCGCGCGGGTATCGAGGGCGAGGTCGTGGTTGAGTTCATCGTCGATACCAATGGCGATGTCCGGAATCCCTTCATTGTTCGTTCCACCCAGCGTGAGTTTGAGGCTGCGGCCATCCAAGCCGTCAGCAAATGGAAGTTCCGCCCCGGCAAAAAAGGCGGACGCGTCGTGAATACCGGTCGCGTACAGCAGCTTATCACGTTCAAAATCAACGAATAAATCATGGACGTGCTTACAATGCGTAAATTCGTTTCGCCGCTGACCAAGGCCCTGGGCTTTTGGTTGCTCAGTGCGCTATTTGCCTTGCTCCTGCTGGCCCCCGTTCAGGTCTCGGCCCAGGGTACGCGAGGCGATTTTCAGCTATCCGAGCGTATCGGCGAGGAACTGGGCAAGCTCCAGCCGATGATTGATGCCAAGAATTGGGATGGCGCGGTGGGCCTCATCGTCCGACTTAACAATTCGGCGGCTCCCAACAGCTACGATCAGGCCTTCCTCAGCGATATTCTGGCCAAGCTGTACCTGCAGAAGGGCGATTACGACAAGTCGATCGCCCCGATGGAAACCGCGCTCCGGTTGTCCGACACGTACGGCTATTTCGAGAAGAAGAATGTGGGCATGATGTTGGATTACCTGTCCAAGATTTATTATCAGGAGGGTACGGCCAGCAAATCACCGGCGATCCAGCAGCAGTATCTGACCAAGGCCACGCTGTATCTGGAGCGGATCATCGCCGAGTCGCCCCCGAGCGCCGATACGATGCTCTTCTACACCTCGCTGCTCTATAATCGCGCGGTGTTGAATCCGGATAAGATCGACCAGGCCCTGCTCAACAAGGCCAAGATCAACGCCGAGAAGTCGCTTTTGCTGAGCAATCATCCCAAGGAAAACTTTTACGTGATTCTGCTCGCGACGCTCCAGCAGCAGGGTGATTTCAAGCGGGCTTCGGAGTACTACGAACTCCTGGTCAAGCGCTACCCCTCAAACAAGAATTACTGGCAGCAGTTGATGGCCACCTATGTGACCATGTCGTCGGATGGAGATGAAAAGGTTGCCCTGGCAAACAATTTGCGGGCGGCGGTGACCATCGAGCGGGCCCAGACCCTGGGATTCCTCAACACGCCCAAGGATAACTTCAATCTCATCGGCATCTATTTCAACATGGGCCAGTACGGCAAGGCGACCGAGCTGCTCCACAACGGCCTGAAGAATGGCTTGATCGAGAATACCCAGAAGAACTGGGAGTTGCTGGCCTACTCGTACCAGCAGGTGAATCGCGAGAGCCAGGCCATCGAGGCGTTGAACGATGCCACCAAGTTTTATCCCAAGTCGGGCCAGCTGGAATTCCAGATCGGCCAGATCTATTACAGTTTGGATCAGTTGTCGGATTCCTACAAGCACCTGAAGCTCGCCACAGAGAAGGGTGGATTGGAAAAGCCGGCCTCGGCCTATTCCTTCCTCGCTTATCTCTGCTTCGAACTCGGCAAGCTCGAGGAAGCCCTTGATGTGATCAAGCAGACGCTGGCACTTCCCGATGCTCCCACCGACGGCCAGCTCAACCGCCTGCGGCAGGCGGTGGAAGAGGGCATCCGCGACCGTGAGGCGGCCAAGACCGGCACGCGCGCCACCTAAATTTCATCTTTATCCGACCCCCCTTACCTTATGAAGAAAGCCTACGTCATTTTCCCGGCTGTAGCGATGCTGGTGTTTTTCGGTTTCTGGTGGAATTTCCGTTCCGAATACGAAGCCAAGGAGCAGGCCAAGGTGCGCCAGGCGCGCCAGATCAAGGAAGACAAGCTCCGCAAGGAAGCCCAGGACCGTGAGCTTGCCATCAAGAACGCGTATGCCGAGCAGGAGCGCCGCAAGAAGGCCAAGGAACAGCGCGAGATCAAGGAGCGCGCCGACCGTGAGGCCCGCCAGGCCGCGGTTGAGGCCCGCAACAAGTCCTACCGCGACCGCGACAAGCTCGAGAAGCAGGTTGAACGCCTGACGGCTGAGGTGAAAACGGAAAAGGAACTGATGGCCAAACTCGATGAGCAGAAGCGCAAGCTGGTCGACGAGGAAAAATTTCTGCGCACCTATGTGACCTTGGCTGAGACCAATGCAAAGGCCCTGAGCGATCTTATCGACCAGATTGCGAAGGCAGATGCCGCCCAAGCGGCCGCGGCGGCGGCGGCGGCCAAGCTCAAATCATCCTCTTAAGAACATTCTGCTCCCTCTTCACATGAAAAAGTGGCTCTATTTCATCTTCCCCCTCGTTTTGACGCTGATCTTCGTCTTCTTCTACCTGACTCACGTCAAGGAAGCCAAGGAGAAGGATCGCCTGCGCAAGATCGAGGTTGCCCGCGTGCAAAAAATCGAGGCCGACAAAAAGGCCGAAATCGAGGAAATGGCCCGTCAGGATGCCGCCCGTCGCGCCGCCAAACGTGCCGCCGAGGATGCCGAGAAGGAAGCCAAGAAGATTGCTGATTGGGAAGCGGTTGGCAAAGAGATCCAGGATGCCACGGACAAGAACACGGCCGAGGCTGATGAATTTGCCCGCCAGATTGCCAATTTGGAGATCGAGTTGGATTCCCTGCGCCGCGCCAAGGAGAAGCTCAATGCCGAGGTCCTGACTCAGGCCAAGGCCGTGGAGCGGGCCCTCATTGACAAACGCACGGCGGAAATTGAAGTCCAGCGTCGCACCGAGATGGTGCGCCAGAAGGCCGCCAGCAGTGCGATGACCGCCATGCCGGTGGCAGTGGCTCCGGCGCGCTAAGCGCCGGGAGCCAATTGTCTTGCCGCCCGGCAATAAGTCGGAATTAGGGCGGATTTAGTTTGCGGCGGCAAAATTGCTTCCTTTTGCTGCTCAGTCCACGGGGTGCAAGGCACCCTTCCAAATGTTATCGGGGCGTAGCTTAGCCTGGTAGAGCGCTACGTTCGGGACGTAGAGGTCGTCAGTTCGAATCTGACCGCCCCGACCATTTGAAACCTGAATCCGGCTGCGGCCGGCCTCAATTCCAGTCCGGAACACCGCCTTTTGGCGATCCCACTGCAGACTCTCAAAATTTCCCTTTACAGCGGCAGTACGCTGCTCTGTTTTGAACAGCTCATCCATGCAAAAGACCAAAAAGTCCGTTGCCAAGCGCTTCAAGCTGACCGCCACCGGCAAGCTGTTGCACCGTTCGCCCGGGACCCGGCACATCGCCAACACAAAGTCCTCCAAGCAAAAACGGCGCCTCGGCAAAGCCAAGGTTCTGTCAGCAACGCATACACCGCCGCTCAAGCGTTGTCTGCCCCACGGTCTCTGACCGTTTGCTGCGCATCACATCAACCACGCCAGGCGGGTGATCATCCCAGCCGACCCGCCGGCGATTTAACCAAAAGGAAAACACAACATGGCTCGTGCAACAAACTCCCCCGCTTCCCGCAAGCGGCGCAAGAAAGTCCTGAAATACGCCAAGGGCTATTTCGGCAACAAATCCAAGCTCTATCGCTACGCGAAAGAAGCCGTCCAGCACGCGTGGCAGTACGCCTACCGCGATCGCAAGAAAAAGAAGGGTGAATTCCGCAGCCTGTGGATCATCCGTCTCAACGCCGCCTGCCGCAACGCCGGCATCAGCTACAGCCGCTTCATCGAGGGCCTCAAGGCTGCGAACATCGAACTGGACCGCAAGGTACTGTCCGACATCGCCATTCATGACGAGGTGGCCTTTAATGCCCTGGTCAAGCAGGCCCAGGACGCGTTGAAGACCAAGGCCGCCACCAAGGCCTGAATTCTGACAAACGCGAGCCGGGATATGGCTCGCCTCCCTGTCTGACTCTCCGGAGGACGGGCCTCGATTCGAGGTTCGTCCTCTTTTTTTATTCTTCGCCTCGGCTCCGCCTTCGTGGTTCAAATAACTTCCGCATGCAAGCTACCCTCAACGCTCTCGTCCAAAAGGCCGCCGCCGAATTCGCCACGATCCAGGCGCGTCCCGAATTTGAGGCCGCCAAGGCCCGTTATGTCGGCCCCAACGGCGAGCTCACGGCGTTGATGAAGCAGATGGGGTCGGTGCCGAAGGAGCAGCGCCCCGTCGTGGGCAAGTTGATCAACGAGTGCAAGGTGCACATCCAGGAACTGCTCGATGCGGCGGTCGACCGCATTGCCGCCGGGGAGCTCAAAGCCCAGCTTGGACCGGCCGTGGATCCCACGCTGCCGTCACCCGATGCCGGCCCCGGCACCTATCATCCGCTCACCCTCGTCCGCGAGGAGATGTGCCGCATCCTGCGCAAGGTGGGGTTCGCCGTCGCCGACGGCCCGGAGGTCGAGACGGAATTCTACTGCTTCGATGCGCTGTGCACCCCCGCCGACCACCCGGCGCGTGATGCGCAGGACACGTTCTATTTCCCCGAAACGGCGCGATTTGGCAACGTGGAGAAAAGGGTCCCGGAGGAAAAATACCTCCTGCGCACCCATACCTCGTCGGTGCAGATCCGGACCATGCTCAAGGGTCCGCCGCCAATCCGCATTGTGTCGCCCGGCCGGGTTTACCGGCGTGACACCACCGATGCCACGCATTCCGCCAACTTCCACCAGCTCGAATGTCTTTACGTGGACAGGAATGTGACGGTGCGCGACCTGAAGGCCCTGCTCGATTACATCTTCGCCTCGCTGCTCGGCAAGGACACAAAAACCCGTTTCCGCCCGCACTACTTCGGGTATACCGAGCCCAGCTTCGAGGTGGACCTCAGCGCCCAGCACCTGCCGAAGGTGAAGAAGGAATGGATCGAGATCGGCGGCTGCGGCATGGTCGACCCCGCGGTGTTTTCCGCGGTGGGCTACGATCCCGAGGTCTGGACCGGCTATGCGTTTGGCATGGGCCTGGAACGCCTGGCGATGCTGCTCTACGGCATCGATGACATCCGCTATTTCTACCAAAACGACCTGCGTTTCCTGAAGCAGTTCGCCTGAGGATCCACTGATGAAAATTTCCCTGAACTGGCTGAAGGACTACGTGCGGCTCGATGCGTCGGTGGACGAAATCTGCCGCGCCATCACGTTTCTCGGCTTCGAGGTCGAGCAGGTCATCCGCACCGGCGCGCCGGAGTTGAAGCAGGTCGTCGTGGGCGAGGTGCTGGTGCGCGACAAGCACCCCAATGCCGACAAGCTCTCGGTGTGCCAGGTGGACATCGGTCCCGCTGGCGGAGTGAAGACGATCGTCTGCGGCGCCCAGAACTACATCGTCGGCGACCGCGTGCCCGTGGCCCTCGCCGGCGCCGTGTTGCCGGGCAATTTCACCATCAAGCAGTCGAAGATCCGCGGGCAGCTGTCGGATGGGATGATGTGCTCGGCCAGGGAACTCGGCGTGGCCGAGGATGCCTCCGGCCTCCTGATCCTGACCGACCGCCCCGCACTTGGCACCCCAATCAATGCGGTGCTGCCGCCCGGTGACGTGGTGTTCGACATCGAGATCACGCCGAACCGCCCGGATTGCCTTTCCCATCTCGGCATCGCGCGCGAACTGGCCGCCTGGTTCAAGGTCGAGCTGGTTTATCCCCAGGAAAATTTCCATGGGGACACCGGCGCGCAAAGCCGCCCCGAGCTCCTGCAGTCGGTCCGAGTGGATGCCCCCGAGGACTGCCCGCTGTACTCCGCGCACATCGTTACCGGCATCAAGGTCGGGCCGAGCCCCGCCTGGATGCAGCAGCGGCTGACCGCCGTCGGCCTGCGGCCGATCAACAACATCGTCGATATCGGCAATTACGTGATGCTCGAGTACGGCCAGCCGATGCACGCCTTCGATGCCAGGAAGCTGGCCGGCAGCCAGATCATCGTGCGGCGGGCCGCGGACGGCGAAAAAATCGTCACGCTGGATGGCAAGGAACGCGCCTTGAACAGCCGCATGCTCGTCATCGCGGATGCCGCGAAGCCGGTGGTGATCGCCGGCATCATGGGCAGCGAGAATTCCGGGGTGGGCGATGACACGACCGACCTCGTACTCGAGGTGGCCTACTTCAAGCGCAAGTCGATCCGTTGGACTTCGCGGCGGCTCGCCCTGAGCTCCGATTCCTCCTACCGGTACGAACGCGGCATTGATCCGCACACGGCCCTGGAAGCGGGTAATCGCGCCATTGATCTGCTGGTGGAGCATGCCGGCGGCAAGGTCGTCGGCCCGGCCTACATCGTGGGCGGCGATGTCCCCTGGCAGCGCGAGATCGTCGTCACCCATGGTTTCATCTGTGAAAAGCTCGGCTTTGACATTGCCGAAGCCGACATGGAGGCGGCCTTTGAATCGCTGGAGCTTGGCATCACGCGCAAGGAGCCGACTCCAACCCGCGGCACGGCCTGGACTGTCAACATCCCCAGCTGGCGGGATGACCTCGACCGGCCCATCGACCTGGTGGAGGAAGTCCTCCGTCTGCATGGCACCGACAGGATCCCGGCGGCAGTGGTATCCGCACCCGGCCTGGCCCTGGAGGACGATCCGGTCGTGTTGTTCAACCGCCGCGTCACCGACTATCTGGTCGGCCACGATTTCCACGAATGCACCACCTACACCCTGCGGCCGGGCCGTGAACTCACCTCGTGGGTTTCGCAGACCGCCGCGGCGGAGCTGGCACTGGCCAATCCCTTTGTCGATGACCAGTCCCACCTCCGTCCGACCCTGGTGATGGGGCTGCTCGATGTCCTGAAGCTCAACCAGGCCCGTGGGGTGGCAGTATCGCACCTGTGCGAGATCGGGCGCGTCTTCATCGAGCGCAACGGCCAGAACCTGGAATGCGCCGCCGTCGCCTTCGTCATCGCCGACGATGCCGAGCGCAAATGGCTCAAACGCGGAGCCGCCGATTTCTACACCGTCAAGCACCACGTCTTCGCCCTCGCGGCGGCGGGTGGCATTGACCTGGCCCGGCAGCCCCTGGTGCCCGTCACCGGTTCCTTTTGCGGCTGGCAGGAAGGCCATTGTGCGGCCGCCGGTGAAATGGCGCATGGGTGGACCGCCCGGTTCGGCCTGATGAACCTGGCCATGGTCAAGGCCCTCGGCATCGAGGGCAAAGTTTACGCCGGCATCTTTGCCATCCTGCCGGAGCAATTGGCCGGCGGCCTCGTCCGTCGGAAATATGCCGACTTCAGCCTCTTCCCGACCGCCCTGCGTGATCTGGCCCTGGTGGTCGACCAGGCCACGCCGTCGGACACCGTGCGGAAGAAACTGGCCGGACTGGCCCGGGCTGCGGCCGGCGGCAAGTTCGACGTGGAATGTGTCGAACCCTTTGACGTTTACCAGGGCGAGGGTTTGCCCGCGGGCAAAAAGAGCCTGGCCTACAGCCTGGTGTTCCGGGCTTCGAACCGGACGCTCACCGATGAGGAAGTCAATGCGGCCATGCAAAAGGTGCAGGACGAGCTCGCCAAAACGACGGATTACGCCATTCGCAAATAGGCCATGGCTGCCTCGTCCGAACTGAATATCGACCATGTCGCGCGTCTGGCGCGCCTGGCCCTGTCGCCGCAGGAGAAGGCGGAATACTCCCGGCAGCTGGGCGACGTGCTCCACCACATCGGGCAGCTCGGCAAAGTGGACGTCAACGGGGTCGAACCCACGGCGCATGCCTACCCCGTGGTCAATGTCTGGGACGAGGACGTGCCGCGGGCCGGATTGCCGGTGGACGTGGCGTTGCAGAACGCTCCCCGGCAGCGCCAGCACATGATCGCAGTCCCCAAGGTGGTGGAATGACGGCGCATGGCTTCCGCGTTGCATTATCAAACCATCGCCGGGTTGTCCGCCCAACTGGCCGCGGGCCGGCTGTCGTCGGTTGAACTCACCCGCGCGGTCCTGGCCCGCACCGAGGCCGTCGAGGGCCGGATCCGCGCGTTCAACTCCCGTGACGAGGCGGATGCGCTGAAGCAGGCGGCGGATTCGGACGCGCGCCGCGCCGCCGGCCGGTCGCGCGGGCCGCTGGAGGGCATCCCGGTCGGCTTGAAGGATGTCATCGCGGTCACGGACCAGCCGCTGACGGCCTCGAGCAAAATGCTCGCGAATTTCATCTCGCCCTACGATGCCACCGTGACCGCAAAGCTGAAGCAGGCCGGCGCGGTGCTGTGGGGGCGGCTGAACCTGGACGAGTTCGCGATGGGTTCATCCACCGAGAACTCCGCCTTCGGTCCGACCCGCAATCCGTGGGATCTCACGCGCGTCCCCGGCGGTTCCTCCGGCGGCAGTGCCGCGGCCCTCGCGGCCGGCACGGCACTGGCCACGCTGGGTTCCGATACCGGCGGTTCCATCCGGCAGCCGGCGGCGTTGTGCGGGGTGGTGGGACTCAAGCCCAGTTACGGCCTGGTATCCCGTTACGGCCTGATCGCCTTCGCTTCCTCGCTCGACCAGATCGGACCATTCACCCGCACCGTCGAGGACGCCGCGATCATGCTGGGGGCCATCGCCGGCCACGATCCGCTCGATTCGACTTCCTACCGGACGGATGTGCCCGACTACCGGACAGCGCTGGCCGGAAAGCGCGGACCCTGGCGGATCGGCATTCCCAAGGAGTACTTCGGCGAGGGACTTGATCCCGAGGTGGGTGCGGCGGTGGAAAAGGCCATCGCCTTTTACCGGTCGCAGAATTGCGAAATCAAGGAAGTCTCACTGCCGCACACCCAGTACTGTCTCGACACGTATTACATCATCGCGACGGCGGAGGCTTCCTCGAACCTGGCGCGCTTTGACGGCATTCGCTACGGTCATCGCGCCGCGGACGTCACGGATGTGGAGGATCTCTATTCCCGGTCGCGCGCCGAGGGCTTCGGCGCCGAGGTGAAACGCCGCATCATTCTGGGCACCTATGTGCTCTCCAGCGGCTACTACGACGCCTATTACCTGCGCGCCCAGAAGGTGCGCACCCTGATCCGGCAGGATTTTCTCAACGCCTACCAGGAGGTGGACGCGCTCCTGACCCCGACTTCTCCGGTGCCCGCCTTCAAGCTTGGGGAAAAATCCGATCCGCTGGCGATGTACCTGTGCGACATCTATACGATCGGAGTGAACCTTGCGGGGCTGCCGGCGGTGAGCGTGCCTTGCGGATTCACGACCGGTGGCCTGCCCATCGGCCTCCAGTTGATCGGCCAGCCCTTCCGTGAAACCGAGCTGCTAGCCATCGCCCGCGACTACGAGCAGGGGCATGATTGGCACACCCGCGTTCCCTCCCTCTGATGAACTACGAAGCCGTCATAGGTCTGGAAGTTCACGTGCAGGTCAAAACCCGGTCGAAAATGTTCACCCGCGTGGCGGCGGGCTACGGCCATGAGCCCAACACCCTGACGGATCCCGTCGTGCTGGCGCTGCCCGGCGTGCTGCCCGTCATGAACAAGGCGGCGCTCGATGCGGTGATCAAGGCCGGCCTCATGCTCGGCTGCGACATCGCGCCGGTCTGCAAATGGGACCGCAAGCAGTACTTTTATCCGGACTCGCCCAAGAACTACCAGATCTCGCAATACGACCAGCCCATCTGCCTCGGCGGCGGCGTGGAGATCGAGCTGCCGGGACCGGCGCGGAATGTCATGGGCGAGCACAAGCGGATCCCGCTCACCCGGATTCACCTGGAGGAGGATGTGGGCAAGCTGAACCACTTCGCGACGGATTCACTGGTTGATTACAACCGGGCCGGCACGCCTTTGATGGAGATCGTCTCGGAGCCGGCCATGCACAGCGCGGAGGAGGCCTACGCCTATCTGACCTCGCTGCGCGCGACGATGGTCTATGGCGGCATCTCGGACTGCGACATGGAGAAGGGGCAGCTGCGCTGCGATGCGAACATCTCGGTCCGGCCCGTGGGTGAAACCAGGCTCGGGACCAAGGTGGAGCTCAAGAATCTCAATTCCATTTCATTCGTGCGCGACGGCATCGCGCATGAGATCAAGCGGCAGCTCGCGGTCATTGAACGCGGCGGCACCATCGTCCAGGAGACACGGGACTACGACGGCCAGACCGGCGTGTCCCAGTCGCTCCGCTCGAAGGAGATGGCGCACGACTACCGCTATTTCCCCGACCCGGATCTCATGCCGGTCAGGGTGGATGAGGCCTGGAAATCACGGCTGCGGTCGGAATGTCCCGAGCTGCCCTTCGACCGGCAGCGCCGATTCATGAGCCAGTATCAGGTGCCGTACACCATCACTTCGGTGCTGATCCTGGACCGGGCCCTGGGCGATTACTTTGAGGAGGCGGCGCGACTGGCGGGGCCAGGCCGGGCCCAGGCCGTGGGCAACTGGCTGGTGAACGATCTGCTGCGTGAAATCGGGGTCGCCAAAACCGATCTGGCGTCCGCGAAGGTGCGGCCGGCGCAGCTGGCGGAATTGGTGAATCTCATCGAGAGTGGGACCTTGCTCGCAAATACGGCGAGGACGGTGTTCGCCAAAATGTTTGCGACGGGAGACTCACCCGCCGCCATCATCGAGCGTGAGGGGCTCACGGCCGCACCGACCGATGCGGGCGAACTGGAGCAGTGGTGCCGCGACGCGATTGCGGGCAATCCCAAGGCGCTGGCAGAATTCAAGGCCGGCAAGGAAAGCGCGATCAATGCCTTCAAGGGTCCGGTGATGAAGGCGGCCAAGGGCCGGGCTGATCCCAAGCAGGTGGATGCCACGCTGCGTCGTCTGCTGGCCTAGGAAATGTCCTCGGGGTGTGTGCATGGTTGGGAAACTGCGGCCGCGGGCCTGTGGTCATGGTGTAGAGCGGCTTTGCCGCGATTCTCGCTGGTCGAAACCGGCATAAAGCCGGTGCCCTACAGGGTGGCCGGTGGCTTGCGGCAGATGGCCGGCAGCTGGGAAAGGGCTAGCCTGCACTCCATGAATACCCCCATCTCCCGTCGTGATGCGATCAAGACCCTTGGTGCCGGCGCCGCCCTCCTGGGCTTGGGCATGGCGACAGGACGCGCGCAATCGACAACCGCGACCGTGAATGCGCCGCAGCCTTTCACCCTGCCCCAGCTCGGATACGCCTACGACGCCCTCACTCCGCACATTGATGCGCGCACGATGGAGATCCATCACACGAAGCATCACCAAGCCTATATCAACAATGCCAACCAGGCACTGGCCGGTTTTCCGGATCTGCATGGGTTGGATGCGGCGGCCTTGCTGCGCCGGCTCGATTCCCTCCCGGAGAAAATCCGCACGGCCGTGCGCAACAATGTGGGCGGACACCACAACCACTCGCTCTTCTGGCAGGTCATCAAACCGCAGGGTGGGGGTGAGCCGTCCGGCGCGCTCGCGGCGGCCATCGTCCGTGATTTCGGCTCACTGGCGGCGTTCAAGACGCAGTTTGCCGAGGCGGCGATGAAAAGGTTTGGCAGTGGCTGGGCCTGGCTAAGCCTGAAAGAAGGTATCCTCCACGTCCATTCCACTGCCAATCAGGATTCACCCCTGAGCGAAGGCGCGGTGCCGCTGCTCGGACTCGATGTGTGGGAGCATGCGTATTACCTGCATTACCAGAACCGGCGCGCGGACTATGTCGCGGCTTTCTGGAGCATCGTCAACTGGCCGCAGGTGGAGTCGAACTTCGCGGTGGGCGGCGCCGCCTGAATCACGGGCACAAAAAAACGCGGTCCAGGCGGACCGCGTTTTTGATCAAGCCCGGCTTCAGGCCGTGGGCAAGGTGACGTTGGTGTTGCGGACGGGCTGGGGCACGACGCCCGTGTTGCGTGCGGCCTGCGGGGCCACACCGAAAAATTCAACGACATGGCTTACGTTGTCGTAGCCGCCGGCACGCAGGCTTTCCTCGATCTTGTTGATCGACTCGCGCAGTTCCGCGGTCAGCTCGGGGGAAATCGGAACGACCTGGTTGGTCTCCTTGCACACCACATGGTAGCGGTTGGACTCGTCCAGATTGATGTCATACAGGCTGGTGCCGTTGTGATAGAACGAGCGGCGGACCAATCCGATGCTTTCGAAGGCGCCGAGACAGCGATAAACCGTGACAAGATCACAGGAACCGTCAGCCAACTCGCCGTGAATTTGTTCGATGCTCGTCGGCTGTCCCCGGTTGATGATGGCGTTCAGGATGGCGATGCGCGGTTGTGTAATCCGCATACCTGCCGCCCTCAGCCGAGCACATGCTGTCTCCAGCGGATTGGAGGCAGGACGGCTTTCCTTGACGTTCGCAAGGGGATGATTGGTCTGGGTAGAGGCGATCATTTCTGACGTTAGTGTGACAAATGTTGTAATGATTACGAGGGAATAGTTGCAGTCCGGTGGCGGCAAGGCCCGGAGCCTTATTGGCAAATAGACTGCAATAGATATGCGAAGTTGCGGAGCCCGTCGCGCTGTGATACCGATGGCCGCCAATCGCATGCAAGACCCAGATTTTTCCGAGATTGTCAGCCTGATCTGCAAAGAGGATTCCCGTTTTGACAAACGCGCGTACGGATTCATCCGTTCCGGGTTGGATCACACCGTCAAGGAATTGCGGAAAAAGGAACCCGCCCGGGGCGACCGGTCATTTCATGTATCCGGTCCGGAGCTCCTCGAAGGCCTGCGCATCTATGCCTTGGATCAATATGGCCCCCTGACCAAGACCGTCCTGAACAACTGGGGCATCAAGCGCTGCCGGGATTTCGGCGACATTGTTTTCAACCTCATTGAGTACAACGTCTTCAGCAAGACCGCCAATGATCGGAAGGATGATTTTTCCGACATCTACACCTTCGAAGACGCCTTCGTGAAGCCCTTTCAGCCGTCGCGCCGCGGCCGGCAGGATTCATCCACCGAGACGGTGAGCCAGGCCTGACCGGATAGCTCCTTCGCATGCCCAAACCCGTTTCCTCCCGTGCAGACCTGGATCTGCTCGAATCCTTCTGGCGCGAGTCGGTCCACCGCACGGTACTCCCCAACGGGCTCACGGTGCTGTTGAAGCCCGACTCGAGTGCCGCCGTCGCCTCGGTGCAGGTCTGGGTCAAATCCGGCAGCGTGCACGAGGGGGCGCAACTGGGGGCGGGGCTTTCCCATTATCTGGAGCACCTGCTTTTCAAGGGCACGGCGCAGCGGGCCGGCCGTGACATCTCCAATCTCGTGCAGGCCCACGGCGGGGATATCAACGCCTACACGAGCTTTGACCGGACGGTGTACCATATCGACGTGCCGTCCGAATCGGTGGACATGGCCATCGAATTGCTGGCCGACATGGTGCTGCATTCGACCCTGCCGGCCGACGAGGTGGAGCGGGAGAAGAATGTGATCCTCCGCGAGATTGCGATGGGGCAGGACGATCCCGACCACCGCCTGGCCGAGACGCTTTTCGCCACCGCGTTCCGGGAGCATCCCTACCGCCACCCCATCATCGGGCACCGCGAGGTGTTCGCCGCCGTCACGCGCGACGATCTCCTCCGGTGCTACCGTTCCCGATACGTGCCCGACAACCTGGTTGTCGTGGTCGTCGGCGACTTTGAGCTGGCCGCGGTCGAGGCCGGGATCAGGCGGCATTTCGGGAGCGTGCCCCGCACCTCGCTGGCCCCGGTGCTGATACCCGTGGAACCGGCGCAGCAGGCGCCCCGGGCGCGGCATTGCTTCGAGGAGGTGGAGGTCTCCCGCGCCGGCCTGGCCTGGCAGATCCCCGGACTGACGCATCCCGATGCGGTGGCGCTCGAGGCGCTCGCCATGGTGCTGGGCGCCGGGGACAGTTCGCTCCTGTGGCATGAAATCCGCCAGAAGGCCGGACTGGTCCATGCCATTGACGCCACCAGCTGGAATCCCGGCACGGTCGGCCTATTCTACATCTCATTCACCTGCGAACCGGCGAAGCGCGAGGCGGCCACGGCCGCGGTGATGTCGGCGCTGCAGCGGTGGGCCCACCGCGGGCTCAGCCCGGCGCTGGTGCGGAAGGCCGTGCGGCAGCTGGTGGTCGGCGAGATCAATACGCGCAAGACCATGTCGGGCCAGGCTTCGCGGCTGGGCGCCGCCGAGGTCGTGATCGGCGATCTGGATTTCAGCCGCACCTATTTCGAACGGCTGGTCAAACTCAAGCCGGCCGACCTGCAACGGGTGCTGCGCACCTATCTCAATCCCCACGGCCTCACCAGCGTGTCGCTCAACCCGACGCAGGGCGGGGCGGAGGCCGCCGGTGCGCGCGCCGGTGTATCCGAGCCGGGTGACTTCGAGGAAATCGTCCTGCCCAACGGCGCCCGGCTGCTGCTGCAGCCGCATGCGCACCTGCCCAACCTGCATCTGCGTCTCAGCTGCCTGGGCGGACCGGTTTACGAGGAACCCGGCAAGCGAGGGGCCACTTCGCTCCTCGCGACGCTGCTGACCAAGGACACCAAGTTCCGCTCCGCGGCCGCCGTGGCGCGCTGCATCGAGGAGGTGGGCGGCGTCTTCAGCGCCTTTTCCGGCAACAACAGTTTCGGGCTCGCGGTCGAGGTGCTGCCGACCGACAGCGACCGCGCCCTGGCCCTGCTGGCCGATGCCGTGCTGCATCCGGCGGTGCACCGTGAAACCTTCCAGCAGGAGCGGGACGCGCAGCTCGCGGCCATCCGGCAGGACAACGACGACGTCGTCACCTTCGGAAGGAAGCTGCTGCGCCGGAAATTTTTCGGCCCGCATCCGCTGGCCATTGACGCCCAGGGCGACGAGCCGGGCCTGACCGCGCTCCAGCCGTCCGATATCGCGGCGCTCCACCGGCGCCTGATGGTCGCGGGCAACGTGGTGCTGAGCGTGGCCGGTGATTTCGAGGTCCGGCGGCTGGTGCCGCGACTGAAGGCCTTCCTCAACCGCCTGCCCCGCGGCGAAGTCCGGTCGCAGGCGGGTGCCTTTGCCGGTGCGGCGGAGCCGGGTGATTTCGTGGAGAGGCAACCCCGGCAGCAGGCGGTGGTGCTGCAGGCCTATGCGGGACCGGCGCTGCGGGCCGCGGATTACTACGTCAGCGAAGTTGCCGACGAACTTTTCAGCGGCATGTCGTCGCGGCTATTTGAGCGGGTGCGCGAGGAGAAGGGCCTGGCGTATTTTGTCCGCTCCGCGCGCGTCGTCGGCCTGGATGCCGCGATGTTTTGCTTCATGGCCGGCACTGCGCCGGACAGCGAGCAGGCCGTGCTGGCGGAGATTGACGCGGAGATTGCGCGGGTCGCGGCCGGCGAGGTCGGGGCGGCGGAATTGAAGCGCTGCCAGACGCGCCTCAAGTCGGCGCGGCGCATGGGACTGCAGACGAATTCATCCCGCGCCGCCCAGGCGGGCCTCAATGCGCTCTACGGTCTGCCGATCAACGACTGGAAGAACTATGGCGGCCGCATCGATGGCATCACCATCGGCCAACTCGCTGATTTCGCCCGGCGGTACCTCCGCCAGGAGGCGCGGGTGCAGCTGGTGGTGCGTCCTTAAGTGATGACACGAAACGGTTTCTAAATACTTGCCCGGGGGTGTGGTGTTTAACATTTTCCCGCGCATGAATAATCGCAGTCTACCCCACAGGATCACAGCGCTGCTGGCGTGCTTCACGCTGGCATTTATCGTCACCGCCCGAGGTGAGGAAAAAGCCCCGGAGCCCAAGCCGCCGTCCAAGGCCGCCTTGAAAAAGTACGACGCCGATCATGACGGCAAGCTGAGCGACGAGGAAAAGGCCAGGGCCAGGGCCGAAGCCAAGGCCAAGCGGGAGGCCAGGAAAGAGGAGGCGCTCAAAAAGTATGACGCCAACGACAACGGGAAGCTCGACCAGGCCGAGAAGGAGAGGATGAAATCCGAGACCGCGGCGGAGAAAGCAGCCAGAAAGGCTGAGCGCGAAGCCAGAAAGGCGGAGAAAGAGGCCCGCAAGTCCGGGAAGTAATCCGCGGCGAGCTTTTCCCCCCACTCGGCCCCGGTGCATCAGCCCCGGGGCTTTTTGCTGCTCAGCGGGTCCTGGGGGAATCGGACACTCCGCCGCTCCATTTCAATTTCGTGCGGACGACGGCAAAGTGGGAGTAATCGAGTCGCTGCGCGAGCGGCAGGGTGTGGCGCGAGACCGAGATGCGGATCGGGGAATCAACGCAGACCTTGAGATTGCGCTGACCGTCCATTGCCACCAGCAGGCTGGCGTCCTCCGAGCGATTGTAGACGCGCAGTTTGATGCCGCGACGGAAGATGATCGAGCGGTTGCTCAGCGTGTGCGGGCAGATGGGGGTCATGGCGACCACGTCCGCGCCGGGGTGGATCAGCGGTCCGCCGGCCGAGAGGTTATAGGCCGTGGATCCGGTGGGCGTGGAGAAGATCAGGCCGTCGCAGGTGTATTCGGTGACCAGCTCGCCATCGGCCTGCACCTCAAGCCGCACGAGGCGCGAACTGTTGGCGTCCTTGATCAGCACATCGTTCAGCGCGAGGTCGTGCTGGCCGGGGCCGGTGGAGCAATCGAGCATCGAACGGTGATCCACCTGATAGGCGCCGGCCAGCAGCTCGGAGAAATGCGCGCGGGCCTCATCGGCGGAAAAGGTGGTGAGGAAGCCCAGGCTGCCGCGATTGACCCCGATGATCGGAACCTGGGCGCGTGATGCCTCCCGTGCGACGCCGAGCAGGGTGCCGTCGCCGCCGATCACACAGCAGGCGTCGAAGCCCGACAGGTAGCCCGTGGCGAGGGGGAAACGCGCCGTGAACTTCAGCCTGATGCCGGAGCGCCGGGCCAGGCTCATCAGCGTCCGGCTGAGTTCACGCGCCCCGGGCTTCTCCTCGTTCACCACGAAGGCGAGTTTACGGATGGGCTTCATGCGGGGCCAAGGTCACGCGAAACGCGGCTTTTCGCCAGTTCAATTTGGGCGCGGGGTAACCGGGTTGCGTGTTTTTCCCCCCCCCGGACCCCCCCCCCCCCCCCCCCCCCCCCCGGGGCCCCCCCCTAAAATTTTTTTCCCTTTTTTTTTGTCCCCTCCCCCCTTTTTTGGGCCCTTGGTTTGTTATTCTTATCCCGTCCCTTCGTTCCACGCTAGTTGCTCCCTTCATGCACCCTTGTCCAGGACCAGCAGGAACTCGCGGTTGCCGTCGGCGCCGGTGATCGGGGAGTCGATGCTGCCGGTCAGCCGGCAACCCGGCAGTTCGGCGAGGGCGAAGTCGCGCACGCCTTCGAGCACGGCCTGTTGCACGGCCGGATCGCGGATGACACCCCGTCCCTTGTCGGCCTCGGCTTTCCCGGCTTCAAACTGCGGTTTGACGAGGGCCACCAGGGTCCCGCCGGAACGCAGGAATGGCCAGACGGCGGGCAGGACGGATTTGAGGGAGATGAAGGACAGGTCCATCACGACGGCATCGAATACGGTGCGGGGCAGGTCGGTGGCCGCGAGATGCCGGGCGTTGATTTTCTCGAGGTTGGTGACGCGGGGATCCGCCCGTAGTTTCGCATGCAGCTGCGCCCGGCCCACATCCACGCAGACCACGGCGGCGGCGCCGGCCTGCAGGGCGCAATCGGTGAAGCCGCCGGTGGAGGCGCCGACGTCCAGGACGTGGGCGCCCTTGAGATCGAGGGCGAAGTGGGCGAGGGCGGCGGCAAGCTTTTCACCGCCGCGGCTGACGAAGCGCGGCGGTTGCTCCACGGTCAGTGCGTAATCGGCGGGAAATTCCCGGCCCGGTTTGTCCAGCCGCTCGGTGCCATGCAGCACGTGGCCCGCCATGATGAGGGCCTTCGCCTGGGCCCGTGACGCCGCGAGGCCGCGGGTGACCAGCAACTCGTCCAGGCGGAGTTTCGCGGCTCCCATGGGCAGTCAGAGGCTCACGCCGATGGCCTTCAGGAAGGCGCGGGCAATGATCGAGTGGCCGATGATGTTCGGGTGCACCCGGTCCCAGGCGATGGCATTGGGGTGCATGTGCTGCAGCACCTCGTCAAAGGCCGCCTGCGTATCGATGAACAGCGCGCCGTGCCGGGCGGCGATTTTTTTGACGATGGCGCCGTACTGGTCCATGCGCGCCCGCATGGCATCGGTCCGGTTGGGTTCGATGTAGAACGGGGCCAGCATGATGAGCCCTTTCACCTTCGGGCGGGTTTTGCGGGCCAGTTCGTTCAGGGTCTTTTCATAGACCTCGGGGGAAACATGGATCTCGGTCTGGCGCGGGAGATCGAACTGCCGCCAGACGTCGTTGACGCCAATCATGATGGAGACCCAATCGGGCTTGAGATCGAACACGTCGGTCTGCCAGCGGGCCTTGAGGTCGAGCACGGTGTGACCGGAGGTCCCCATGTTGACCACGCGGATGGCGTGGGCCGGGTGGATGGCGCCGAGGAAGCCCTCGAGCAGACCCACATAGCTTTTGCCGACGGCGCCGAAGAGGCCTTCGCCGACCGGGCGGGCGCGCTCGCAATCCGTGATCGAGTCGCCGATGAGGACGAGTTTGCTGTGCGGGGCGATTTTCATCGTCCCGGAGCGTAGCGGCGGCCGGCGGCTTGGCCAGATGTTCCTGTGAACGGGGACGGGAGGAAAGACCAGGAGGGTTGCTCATGGGTTCGCCAGAGCGCTTGCGCGCATTGCTGAGGAGCGGCTTTATGCCGCGACCGAATGCGCAGGTCGCTGGGTCGCGGCATAAAGCCGCTCCTACAGTAGACTCAGTCTGACACCAACGGAAACAGGTCGCCGTTTAGCTTGTCGCCGGTCTTCAGGGGGAGCGGATCGGTCACCGGGTGCGGCGTCTTCAGGTAGGTCGTGCCGTCGGGCATGTAGATGATGGCGATGGCCTCGCGCATGCCGTCGGAGCGGTTCGGGCCGGCATAGTGGAAGGTCATGCCGTTGTGCACGGTGCAGGAGCCGGCCTTGAGTTCGCAGGTGACGGGCTTGATGCCCTTGGTCTGGGGGGCGACGGCGTAGAGGTCCTGCGGATCGGCCAGGTTGACGGGCTCGATGTCGAGGTGCTTCTGCGTGCCCGGCAGGAAGGACATGCAGCCGTTGTGGATGGTGGTGTCGCGCAGGGCGATCCAGATGGTGAGCTGGTGCATCCGCTGCTGGTGGGGCCAGTAGGGCGTGTCCTGGTGCCAGGGCGTCTTCGCCCCGGTGTGCGGCTCCTTGAAGAGGGCATGGTCATGCCACAACCGCACGCTCAGCCCGCTGAGGCGCGAGGCGATGCTGCCCAGCCGCCGGGAGATCACGTACGGCTTCACGGCCGGGTAACGGTGCCAGAGGTTGACGCACTGGATGAAGATCTGCTCGTAGCTGCCCTTCGTGCGGTTGGGGTCAAGATTGGCCGTGTCCTGCTTCACGGCATCGTTGACCGCATCGCGGAAGGCCTCGAGATCGGCGCCGGTGATGACGTCGTTGAGTTGGATGTAACCGTCGCGCTGGTAGGCTGCGATTTGCTGCGGTGTGAGTGGATATTCGTCTTGCATGGAGGGAAGGGGTGGCGAAAGCAGAAACGGAACTCAGCGAAGGTCAAACGCCCCCCGCCGGCCCCCGCCCCCCCCCGCCGGCCCCCGCCGGGCCCCCCCCCCCCCCCCCGGGGCCGGGCCGCCGGCCCCGCCCCCCCCCCCGCCGCGCCCCCCCCCCGCGCCCGGCCGTTTTTGCCGGCCCGGTGACCAGCAGGTGGTGCGGCCGCCGATATGCTCGCGCACCAGCAGCCGGCCGGTCTTGGGACACCGGCCGCCATTTTCCCAGCGATGGTTGAAAAGCCATGTGTCGGGGATGTGCACGTTGAGATCGGGCGGGAGCCGGCCGCCGGCGCCCGCGATCGTGCGCAGGGCGAGGCGGCAGACCTGCCGGCATTCACGCCACAGGGTCCGGACTTCAGCCGCGGTGAGGGAACCGGCCGGACGCCCGGGATGGATGCCGCCACGCCAGAGAATCTCATCGGCCATCCAGTTGCCGATGCCGGGGAAGCGTTCCTGCATGAGGAGCACGGCTTTGATCGGCGCCCGGGCGCGGCGCCGCAGGAAGGCGGCCACGGCCTCCACGGTGAAGGTGGGTGAGAGAATGGCCGGGGCGATCTTGGTCCACCAGGCCGGCGCGGTTTTTCCCTGGTGAAACTGAATGCGCCCGAACATGCGCGGATCGCTGAAGACCAGGGTGTGGCGATGCGTGCGAAGCGCGAGGTGGTCATGCCTGGCGGGGTGATGGCCGGCCGGCTCGACCCGCAGTTCCCCGCTCATGCCGAGATGGATGCCGAGCCAGACGTCAGGGCCGAAACGGAACAGCATTTGCTTGGCGGCGGCGGCCGAAGACCTGAGCCGGGCGCCGGTCAGGGCGCGGCGGAATTTCGCCAAGGGCAGGTGGCGGAACAGTTTTTTCCCGTCGTGGGTATGGACGGAGACGATCCTTTGTCCGACGGCGGCTTCGTGCCAGCGGCGGCGGAAGAAATCAGCCTCGGCCAGCTCGGGCATGGGAAGGATTTCAGGCCAGGGTGGCGGCGAAGGCGGCGAAGGTGTCGAACACTGGCACGCGATTTGGCGGCGACCTCGGGCAGTGAGGAAGGGTCCTGCTTGCCGGTGCGCACGGCGGCGACGTTGATCCGGCCGGCGAGGCCCGCCCCGATGTCGGCGGCGGAGTCGCCGACCATCCAGCAGTGCGCCGGATCGAGTGCATGCCGGGCGCGCATCTCGAGGATGAAGCGCGGCGAGGGCTTGCGGTAGACCTGGGGCTGTTCCGAGGTCTCCGGCGCGATGCACACGGCATCAAACAGGGGGGCGGCCAGGCCGATGAGTTCCTCCATCCGGGCATTCACCCGATAGGTGTCCTCGATCGTATGGTAGCCGCGGCCGATGCCGGACTGGTTGGTGAACAGGAAGAGCTTGTAGCCGAGATTGCGGACCTGCCGGAGGGCCTCGATCGTGCCCGGAATCAGTTCCACGCCGGCAGGGTCGGCGAGATAGACCTTGTCGATGATGAGGGTGCCGTCGCGGTCGAGGAACAGCGCCTTGCTCATGACTCGTGCGCGACGTAGGCCAGCAATTCCTCCGGGGTGACGGTGGCGGTGCCGAGTTTGCCGACCACGACGCCGGAGGCGGCATTCGAGAAGTGTGCGGCTTTTTCCAGGCTCGCGCCGGCGGCCAGGGCCAGGACCAGCGCGGCGAGGGCGGTGTCGCCGGCGCCGGAGACATCGAACACCTCGCGGGCGGCCGTGGGGATGGTCTTCACGATCCTGCCCTTGGCGCTGAGGAGCATGCCGTCCTCGCCCAGGGTGATGACGAGGTTGCGCGTGCCGTAGAGCTGGTGCAACCGGGCGCAGACCTCGGCGGCGGGGAAGGGGGCGTGCGGAACCGGCTCCATGCCGGCCAGCTGGAGCGACTCGCGCTTGTTCGGCGTGATGAGGTCGAGGTCGCGGAAAGCCAGCCTGCGCTTTGGCTTGGGATCGAGCGCGATCAATTTGCCGGCGGCGCGGGCAAGCTTGGTAACCTTGGCCACCAGCTCATCGGACAGGATGCCTTTGGCGTAATCGGAAAGGATGACGGCGTCGGATTCGCGGATGGCATCGCCCAGCAGCGCCGTCGCCTGCGCGGCGGTGATGGCGTAGTGCCCCTGGGGCGATTCGCGGTCGAGCCGGCAGAGCTGCTGGTGCTGCACGAGCACGCGGGTCTTGAGGATCGTCGCGCCGCTGCCGGGAGTGGAAAGCGTCGTGATGCCTTTCCCGTGCAGGATCTGCTTGAGTTTGGTGCCCGCCTCGTCGGGACCGATGAAGCCGGCCACCGTGCACTGCGCTCCGAGGGCGGCGATGTTGAGGGCGACATTGGCCGCCCCGCCGGCCGTCCAGGTGTCGCGGGCAATGTCCACGACGGGCACCGGGGCCTCGGGGGAGATGCGGGTGGCGTCGCCCCAGATGTAATGGTCGAGCATCACGTCGCCGATGACGAGGATGCGCTGGCGGGCGATTTTCCGGAAGAGAGCGGGCAGGCCTTTCATTTGATTTCCCAATCGTACGAATGGCAGGAGAGAAGCCTGGCGCCCCTGGCCGTGACCTGCACGACGTCCTCGACGCGGCAACCACCGAGACCGGGATAGTAGAGACCCGGTTCGACGGTGACCACGGCGCCCTTTTTCAAGGGCATGGAAATCATGCCCGAGATGCGGGGCATCTCATGGACGGCGAGCCCCAGACCGTGGCCGGTGCCGTGGAAGAAGCCGACCGAACCGTTCTTGCCATGCTTGGTCTCGTAGCCGGCGGCAGTGAACGTATCCACGACCAGTTGGTGCACGCTGCGCCCGTCCACGTCGGCGTGGATCGCATCGAGGGCGGCCTGGTGGGCGGCGCGCACCGTGGTGCAGAGCTTGCGCTGGGCCTCCGAGGCGCGGCCCTTGAGGTAGGTGCGGGTCATGTCGCCGAAGTAGCCGGTGGCGACCACGCGCGGGAAGATGTCCACGATGAGCAACTCCCCGGGTCGGATCGGTCCCGAGCCGCGTTCGTGGGGATCGCAGGCCTGGTCGCCGCCGGCGACGATGGTGTCATCGGCCCGGCCGCCCTCGGCCATGATGGCGGAATCGATGGCATAGCGCAGGCGTTCCGAGGTGAGCGACTGGCCCTGGTAGATCAGAGTGCGGCCCTTGATGCGGGCGGCGCGCAGGATCTTTTCCGTGACGGTGAAGCCGATTGCGCTGAGCCGGTTGCCTTCGCGGATGGCGGCGGCTTCGGCGGGGGTCTTGAATTCACGCTCGGGGAACAGCGGGCCGCCGGCCGGTTCCACGCGGACGCCGAGCTTGCGGAGCTTGAGGAACAGGGCGGTGGGGAAATCATCCGGCACGCGGAAACCGCGCACGCGGTAGGCGCGGGCCAGTTCGGCGATGATCTCGGCGGGACCGGCTTTGCGGCCGGAGCGGCGCTTTTCCGCGCGCGTCCGCCACTCCTCCAGTTTCAGGACCTCGTCGAAGGTGCCGGCCTTCCTGATCCGGCCGAATTCCAGGGCGCTCTGGACGGTGATGCGCTTTGGGCCGACCCCAAAGGAGATGAAGGGATCATGCACGCCGACGCGGCTGAAATAAAGCTGGTCGGTGCTGGTGGCGGTGTCGGCGTAGAGGAGAGGGGGAAGCGTGGGACGGGCCATGGTGGAGAGAGAGGGGTTGAATAATGCCGCGGCTCGATTACCCACGGAGTCTGTGAAAAATGCAAATCCGGTTTCGCGGGCGGGGCGCTGGCTGGTGATGCTGGGCCTGGCCTTGGGCCTGGCGGGCTGCAGCCAGGGGGAGTCGGCCAAACCGGCCGCCCCCAAGTCCGTCGCAGACCACTTCACCATCAAGGTCGGTGAGCAGACCGTGCGCATGCAACTCGCGGTCCTGATGCCCGAGATGCAGCGCGGGCTCATGGGGCGGCGTGAACTTGGCGCGGATGACGGCATGCTGTTTGTCTACGCCAAGCCCGACACGTTGAGCTTCTGGATGCGCAACACCCTTCTGCCACTGGACATCGGCTATTTCAGCCGGTCCGGCGAATTGCTGGAGATCCATGCCCTGTATCCGCACGACGAGGTGGCGGTCAGGTCCATCAGCCCGCGCGTGCAATTTGCCCTGGAGATGAACCAGGGGTGGTTCAAACGGACCGGGGTGCGCCCGGGGGCAAGGCTGGATATGCCGGCACTGGCGGCGGCGTTGCGGGCACGCGGATTTGAACCGGCGAAGTTCGGGTTGGAGTAGGGTAGGGCGGGTCTTTGGCCCGCCCTTTGACGCTTCATCCGCGAATATGCGCAAACAGGGCAGGTCGGAGAACCCTGCCCTACTTCAATCCTCGTCGTCCAACCGGCCGCCTTTGACGACCTTGAGGTTGTCCATGGGGATCTCGTTGTCGGTCTTCACGACGAGGACGGGAACCTTGGTCTTAACCCAGACCTCGGCCTCCTTGAAATGCTTCGCGGGAACGTTTTCGAGCGCATCGCCCATGGTCTTGGCCGGGAGCATGCGGCCCTTCTTGCTCGCGTTGAAATCATACGCCGCGCGGTAGATGCGCTCCTTGGTCGTGGCCGGGCTTTCGTTCTCGGGGATCTGCAGCACCCAGCCGGCGAAGTCGTTCTTGGGCAGCCGGCCCTCGGGATCGGAGATGAGAAAGACGAACTGCTTCTTGATCGCCGGCGGCTTTTCCTCGTCACCGGGGTCGGGCTGCACGGCGAGATTCATTTCCTCGATCACACGACGAAGCAAAGCGGGGTCGATTTGGTTCTTTTTCAGGATTTCTGCGACCTTGTTGACGTCAATTTTCGGCATGGTGTTTTAAATTTTACTGGCCACGAATGGACACGAATGAGTGCGAATGTAAAGGCCGGCGCTCCGGGCGAGTGGTTTGACGTGGTTGATGACCATGATCAGGTCACCGGCCGCGCCCGGCGTGCCGAGGTGCATGCGCGGGGTCTGCTGCACCGGGCGGTGCATGTGCTGGTCTTCAATGCGGCGGGCGAGGTGTTCGTCCAAAAGCGCTCGCTGGCCAAGGACATGGCTCCGGGTCTGTGGGATTCGTCCTGTTCCGGACATCTGGACGCCGGGGAGGACTATGATCCGGCCGCGCAGCGTGAACTCGGCGAGGAACTGGGTTTGCGGAGTGATCAACCGCCGGAGCGGTGGTTCCGCATTCTGGCCTGCGCCACCACGGGCGGGGAGTTTGTGTGGGTCTACCGCTTGCAGGCCGAGGGTCCGTTCACCCTGCATCCGGAGGAAATCGAATGCGGCGAATGGGTGCAGCCCGCCGAACTGTGGCGGCGCATGGCCCGGGAGCCGCGAATCTTTGCGCCGGCGTTCAAGCTGGTCTGGGCGATGGTCTTGCAGCGGCTGTGAGGTTTGCGGTCGAACGCGTAGCTTGGCGCCGTTGGGTTCCTGGACCGCCAATCCAAATGCAGTCCTTTCCGCGGATTACACGGATCGACGCGGATGACGGAGGTATTATCCGCGACAATCTGCGTGATCCGCGGGAAAATATACGCTGAGTCTGCGTTGGACTGAACCTGCCCGCCTTTGCGCACGGACCGTGGTTGGACGTCCAGAAGGCAGGTCAAAGACCTGCCCTACTTTAATCCTTCACCGGCTCTCTTCTTAATCCGGCAAAACCCTGTTCAATCGCTGCTGGGGCCGGCGCGCTTTCGACCTAAGGTGGTCGCACCCGGGCCGGTGTTTTCGCTGAGGCGCTTGATCTCGTCGAACTGCTTCTGGGTGATGAGACGCCGGGGCAGCCGCTTGTCGGCTTCGTAAACCAGCCGGGCGCGGTCCTCGTCGTCGGGCACGTGCGGCTCCCATTGGGCATGGTGACCCTGCTTGCGGATCCATTCGATGTTGCCGCCGTGCACGTTCACGATGACCTGGTATTTCCTGTTGTCGGCGTCCTTGTTCCACCAACCGAACTCAATGCTCATGGCCTTGTCTCGGTTAAAAGCCGGCCGACGCCAATGCAAATTCCGCGACGCGGTCACCGGGATGGTAATCCCGGCCCCGCCGGGTGACGCGGCGCACGACCAGATGATCCGGCATGACATCGACCACGAGCCGGCCCAGCGGGCGGCAGAAGGAGCCGGTGTTGATCACCACGCGGCCATCCGCCAGGCGCCAGACCCCGGGGCGATGGGTGTGTCCCACCACGAGGAAACGCGCCTCAGGCCGGTGCATCCGGGCCAGGGTGGCGGTGCGGGCCGGCATCTCGGACCAGGCGCGGAGCACGCGGGTGACACGCGTGGGCGGAAAGAGCAGCTCAACCATCAGGCGGCCGATGCTTTGCCAGGGCCGCGTATCGGTCTGCGGCAACCGACGGGGAAGGGCACCGGCGGCGCGACGGTGGGCGTGGAGCAATTGTTCCAGGGTAAGGGCGGACGCGGCACCGCGCTCGCGGCTGACCAATTGATGGGCGAGCCGGGCATCGCGTCCCCAAGGCACGATGTCATCGAACATGATGTCGCCATGGGTGACCAGCACGCGGGTCCCGGCCAGTTCGTGCAGATGCGTCGTGGAAATGTCGGGATCGTGGTTGCCCGTGAGCATGACCGTGGGGGTCGCCCGGAGATATTCGGCCAGCGTCCGGCGCACTTCCTGGATCGTGGCGGGGTGGGGACCGGGCCGGGTGTCGAGGGTGTCGCCGTTGAGGACCAGCCCGGCAATGCCGGCCAGCAGCGGATCGAGCTGCGCCAGGTTTTGCACGAGGCTGACCCGCTCACCGTAATGCAGGTCGGAGAAGATGCGGGTGAGGGGCTGGGCCACGGCCAACATGTGGACCGGCCGGCTGCCGGCGGCAATGCCGGAGCGCGGGGACTTGTAGTGGACGCCGGAATGTGCAGAGGTTCGGCATGCGCGCGATCCGGTTGCTGACCCTGTTTCTCCTCCTCGTCCCGGTGACGCGGGCGGACAGCGCCGACGATGTGGCCCGGATTCACATCGAGGCGATCGGCGGCAAATTGCGGATGAACCTGCTGCGCACCCTGCGGGCCACGGGCCGGGTGAACATTGACGGCCGGGTGCTGAACTTCCGGCTCCTGGCCGAGCGTCCGAACCGCCTGCGCATGGAGACCCAGTCCGGGAGCCGGCGAATCATCCAGGCCACGGACGGCGTAGCGGCGCCCTGGCAACTCGACCCGGATGCGCAACCGGCGCGAGTCACCCAATTGGAGGGCGAGGAAGCCCGCGAGTTCGCCGCCGATGCCGAGTTCGACGACCCGTTGGTGGATTTTGCCGCCCGCGGTTACGCCATTGATTACGCCGGGGAGGCGCAGGTCGGTGACCGCCGGGCCATCAGGCTGCTGGTCACGCGGCGGTTCGTGGACACCTTTCAGCTGCTGGTGGATGCGGAGACCTACTTCATCCTGCAGAAAGTGTCCGTCCGTGTCCGCCAGGGCCGACGGGTGAAGATGGAGATCACCTATGACGACCACCGGCCGGTGGGGGGCATCATTATCCCGCACCGCTATTTCACGCATGCCGACGGCCGGCTCCTGCATGAGACCATTCTGGAGTCGGTCGAAGCCAACGCCCCGGTGCCGCCGGACAGCTTCACCGCGCCGATCCTCATCACGGTGCCGTAGGCGGGCTGACCTGCTACTGATCTCTGGGTTGTAGGGCGGGGGTTTCCGAACCCCGCCTTCCTTGGCTCCATCGCTGGAATCCAATCGTTCTCTTTCTCGTAATCTTTCCCTTTCTCGGTTCGGAACGTGCGCGTCGAGAACGAGAACGATTACGAGAAAGAGAACGCTAAAACTCAGCGTGGAAATCCAACGGCGGGGTTCGGAAACCCCGCCCTACCATCAGCGGCCGAACGGATTGCCGCCCATGCCCTTCATCATCGCGCCCATGTCGAACTTCTCGTAGCCGGCCGGGGGGGCAAAGAAGGAGGCGGGCAGGGACTTCGACTCGACGGCTGTGACGTCCATCCGGAACTTCTGCTTTTTGCCGTTCGTGGAGACGACGCGCAGGGGGAAGAAGCTCTTGCCGACGATCGCGTTTTCCCAGGCCTGGGGCGCGGCGCCCTTGCCGCCGGGGCCGGCCATGGCGTTGCCCATGCCCATGAAGGCGCCAAGTTCGTCGGTGGCCCAGATTTCGGTCACCGCATCCTTGGATTTCGCCAGATACTTGGTGCACTTGTAGCCGATGATGGTCTCGGTCTCGCCGGTTTTCTCCAGCACGACGTCCTCACCCTTGTGTTCAACGGCCTCGCCGACGGGCCGCTTCATGGGCATGACCATGTACATCGGCTGGCCGGGCATCAGCATGATCATCTCCTGCTTCGCAAAATCCATGATGGACGTCGCGGTCATGCCTTCCTCGACCGTCATATCGGTCCGCAGCAGGCCTTCCTTGATGCTGTACGAGAGAGGCATCGCCTTGCTGCGTCCGTCGGTGATCGTCATCTTGACAGTGCCTTCAAAGGTCTTGGCGGCGAGCGCGTTGGCGGAGAGCAAAGCGGCGGCTAACAGAACGGGGAGGAGGAGCTTTTTCATACGGCGGCATCCAAAGCCCGCCGGGGTGGGGGAGGCAAGCTGAGGTTTCGGGACTTGCTTCGGGCGGCGGCTGGGCGTGGATAGGGCGCATGGCAATCTTCGGTTCCCTCTCCACCCTCCGCGCGCAATGCAGCGGTTTCGATTATTTCAACCCGGCCTTTGTCTATCTGGACGAGTTGACCCGCCCGGGCTCCATGGCCCGGAACCGGCTGGAAGCGATGGCCGCCGGCACGTCGGCGCGGATCGAATTAACCGGCGGGATGTTTGCCATGGAGCAGGTTTACCTGACCAAGGCGCGGGCGGACGGGTTCTTCGAATCGCACCGCAAATACATCGACGTGCAGGTGGTGCTCGCCGGCGAGGAGTTGATGGAGGTGGCAGAGATCGGCCGGCTGCCGGTGCGGGTGGGCTATGATGCGGACAAGGACGTGATCCTCTACCGCGATTTTGCCGGGGCCTCCGTGCTGCGCTTCCAGGCCGGGGAGGCGGGCGTCTACTTTCCCGTGGATGGACACATGCCCGGCTTGCGTGCGGGCGCCGATGCGCAACTCATCCGCAAGACCGTGATCAAGGTGCCGGTGCCGGCCTGAGCCGGAACGAGTCGTCGCTGAACTGCCCCGATGGTCGCGAAACCGAAAAGAGTTTCCGGTAGGCCGCCAGCTTGCTGGCGCGCTCAGAGCGGGAGCAAGCTCCCTGCCTACTTGTCGACTGCATCGTTACGCCTAGGCGTGCGCCGATGAACTATCGGCATCATTTCCATGCGGGCAATTTCGCCGATGTGATGAAGCATGCGCTGCTCATCCGCCTCGTGCGGGCGATGCAGCGCAAGGAAAAGGGTTTTCTGTACCTCGATACGCATGCGGGGCGGGGCGGCTACGATCTGGAGGTGGCGGCAAAGGGTGATTCGCTGGCCCGGGCCCCGGAATGGCCGGAGGGTATCGGCCGGCTGTGGAACCGGACGGAACTGCCGGAGCCGTTGGCCGAGTATGTGCAACAGGTCAAAACCTACGACCGGCATCACGGCAACCTGACGGCGGAGCCCAGGTTTTACCCGGGATCACCGGCCCTGGTGCAGGCGCTGATGCGGTCGCAGGATCGCATGGCACTCTGCGAACTGCACCCGGCGGAATGCAATGCGCTGACCGAGGCGATGCAGTTGGGTTACCGGGTCACCGTGCAGCTTCTGGACGGCTATATCGCCCCGCGGGCGATGCTGCCGCCACCGGAGCGGCGCGCGCTGGTGCTGATTGATCCGCCGTTTGAGTCGCCGGACGAATATGGCCGCATCGCGACGGCCCTCCAGGAAGGCCTCGTGCGGTTGCCTGCCGGCGTGTTCGCGATCTGGTATCCGTTGACGGACCGGGCGCGCGTGGAGGCCTTTGCCGACCGCTTGCGCGCCATGCGGCTGCCACCGACCGCGGTGTTTGAACTCGCGGTGGCGGGCGAGCAATCGGGACTGAAGATGCGCGGCTGCGGTCTCGTGATCGTGAATCCGCCGTGGCAATTCGAGCCCGAGGTCATGCCGGGCATGCAGTTGCTGGCTCGCGTGCTGGCGCAGGGGCCGGGTGCGGAGGCGCACTGCCACTGGGTGGTGCCGGAGAGCTGAGACGCTGCAGGCTGGGGATCCCGTAGGCAGCCCGCTTGCGGGCGCTGGTTTCGCGTGCGAATGCGAACAGGGCGCGAGCAAGCTCGCGGCCTACGCCGGCAGGATCTCAGTCCGACTTCGCCGGCAACGGGTCCGGTTGCGTGATCCGCACCGCCGTGAAGGGCAGGGGATCAAACTGGATGCGGGGATTCGGCAACTCAGGTGCCTTGAAGACGGGCTGCCCCCAGAGGATATCCCGGGGCCGCACGCGCTTCTTCGAGGCCGACGGAGTGGTAAGTTCCGCGGAGAAGAGGGGTGATTTGCGTAGGGCGGACATGGTGGTCAGGTAATTCAGGTTTGCTGGCAAACAGTCAGAGTCGCGGCGGATGCGGATGTTCCCGGAAAATCCGAAGAAATCCGATCCGCCGCGGATCAGGCGACGCGGGAGAGCCGCGCCGGGCTGCCGGCCGGATGCAGCTTGGGCAGCGCGATCGTGAGGACGCCCTCGTGCAGCTCCGCCTGGAGCGCACGGTAGTCGAGGCCGTGGCCGAGCCGCAGGCGCAGCTGGTAGTCGCGTTGCGCCCGTTCGAGATGGAGCGCCTGCCAGTTGACGCGGACGAAATGGGCCTTGCGGGCCGTGATGATCACATCCGGGCCGCGGGCTTCAATCTCCACGCCGGAGGGGTCGACCCCCGGGACGTAGACGACGAGTTTTACGGCATCCGGCTGCTCACGGCAGTCATAGCTGGGCTTGCGGAAAGACGCGACGCTGGCGGTTTCCGCGGACAGGCTGAGACGGCTGTTCTTCAGTGGGTGGATGATCGTATGCATGGGAAAAAATGAGGTTGGACCCTCGGGGCTTTGGGCCTCGGGCTTCAGGTGGCTAAACGAAGGTCCGTTAAAACGGAGGTTTAGGCCTGCAAGCCCGGGCCGGTCTGTTTGTTCCAATTAATGACGACCGGGGACATCTGGGCGCGGCGAAGGGCGACGGCCTTCGTAAACGAAGCGCCGGCACAGCCGCGGAGATGTTGATGGAAAACGGTCATTGGAACGCGACACACCATGCATAATCCGGTTTGTGCGCCAAGTATTTATTTGCTGATGACGGAAACAAATGCGTGACGCCTTCCAGAGGGCCGCCGGTTTTTCGCTCGTGCCGGTTGGCGCGGATCGCATGCTCCGGCGCGATCAAACCCCGCGCCCCCGCATGACCCGTGTGCTGAATCATCTGACGAACGCCTTCCCGGTCTGGGTGCTGGCCGGAGGCGTGCTGGCGCTGTTTGTGCCGCATTGGTTCACCTGGTTCAGCGGTCCGTGGATCGTCTGGGGGCTGGGTGTGATCATGCTGGGGATGGGCATGACCCTGACGGTGGAGGATTTTCGCCGCGTGCTGGTGATGCCTCGACCGGTGGCCCTGGGCTTTGTGGCGCAATTTTCAGTCATGCCCTTCCTCGGCTGGAGCGTGGCGAAGGCCATGCACCTCGATGCGCCGCTGGCGGTGGGATTGATCCTCGTCGCCTGCTGCCCGGGCGGCACGGCCTCGAATGTCGTCACCTACCTCGCCCGGGCGAATGTGGCCCTCTCGGTGGTGATGACCATGTGTTCAACGTTCGCGGCCGTGGCGCTGACCCCCCTGCTCACCAGGTTCTATGCCGGCGCCATCGTCGAGGTGGATGCGTGGGGGCTTTTTTTCAGCACCTTCCAGGTCGTGGTCCTGCCGGTGATCGCCGGCGTGGTGCTGAACCGCTTCGTGCCCCGGGCGGTGGCGTTCGCGCTGCCGGCGGCGCCGTTGCTGTCGGTGCTGACCATCACCCTGATCTGCGCCAGCATCATCGGCCTGAGCGCCGGGGCGGTGCGCGCCAGCGCCGGCGCCCTGCTGCTGGCGGTTTTTCTGCTGCATGCCGGCGGGTTCGCCCTCGGCTATCTCTCGGCCCGCCTGTTCGGCTACGAGAGGATCATCGCCCGCACGGTGTCGATCGAGGTGGGCATGCAGAATTCCGGCCTCGGCGTCGTGCTGGCCCGCAAGCATTTTGCCGACCCGCTGACGGCGGTGCCCTGTGCGATCTCGAGCGTGTTTCACTCCGTGATCGGCAGCATGCTGGCCGGTTACTGGCGCCTGCGGGACCGGAAGTGATTGTCGCCGGCGGACGGACCGTCAGGCTGGCGGCATGAAAAAAATGCATGACGGCGCCACGACCGTGGCGGAACTGCGGGAGCGGGTGCTGGCCTTTGTGCGGGAACGCGACTGGGAGCAGTTCCATGCCCCGAAGAATCTCAGCATGGCCCTCGCCGCCGAGGCGGGTGAGCTCATGGAGCATTTCCTCTGGTCCACGCCCGAACAGTCGCGCGTGGTGGTGCAGGAGCCGGTGAAGCGGCACAAGATCGAGGAGGAGATCGCCGATGTGGTGATCTACGCGCTGGAATTCGCCAACATGACCGGCATCGATGTGTCCGCCGCGATCGAGCGCAAACTGGCGGTGAATGCCAAAAAATACCCGGTCGAAAAATCCAGGGGTCGCTCGGAGAAGTACAACGAGTTGTAGGGCGGGGATTCCTCCTTCGCCAAGACTACGGAGGACAAGTCCGATCACCGCCTGGGAACATCGAGTAGCTACGAGCGTGAGCGAGTGGAGGTATGACGGTTGATGCGTGTGATCCACTCGCTCACGCTCGTAACTACCCAATGCAGGCGGAGACCCGAATCCCCGCCCTGCAAGCAACCTCAGGCCTTGCCGCCGTAACTCACGTAATCGTCGAGGTCGAGCAGGTCGGCGAAAGAGCGCACGTCGGTGCGGTCGGGGGCAATTTTCCCCAGGGTCTCGGCAATCCAGGTGTGGCCGTCGGCGCCGCCGGGACCGTGCTGCTCAAGCCAGGCCGACCACGCGGCGGTCTCATGAGGCAGGCGCTTGGTGTGGCGATTGACCCAGGCGAGCATCTCGGTGTCCGACTTGGCCCGCTTGATGGCGGCGAGCATCTTCACGTGGCTGATGCCGGTGAACGCGAAAAAGTGCCGGTCCAGCGGGCAGTGGTATTTGAATTCTCCACCCTTGCCGGCGATGACGGCCCGGGCCTTGTCGAGCAGGCGGGGCAGGTGGGCATAACCGCCGAGGCGGACACGCACGCTGCGGGGCGGATGTTGGGTGAGGTCGGGATGGCTGAGTTTGATCATGGAAAATTCAGTTCCGGCCGTAGCAACCGCATTGGTTGCCACAGGGCGCCGGCGGGGGCGTGGCTTTCTGGGTAATGACGCCGAAACCACCGGCGATGATCCGGCGGACCGGTTCGCCCGTCTTCGGATGCTTCGTCAGTGGCGCGTCATTCATGGACTGGCTGTGTTCGAAGCGCTTCGGTTTCTGGCCGGGCTTCTGCGGTACGGTTTCGTAGATGTAGGTGGCCATGGCGGAGCAGCAATGAAGCCAGCGGCTGCGCATACGCAAGCGCGGCCCAGTTCGCTTCAACTGTGGGCAAAGCCGCGGATGATCTCTGCGGGCGTCAGGCCACTTTCCCGCATGGCGCGGAGGCTGAGGGCGTCGTGGCGCTTGGCGAGGCGTTCGCCCCGGTCGTCGAGCATCAGCGGGCAATGATGGAACTCCGGGGTGGCGTGACCCAGCGCGCGGAACAGCAGCAGCTGGCGGAAGGTGGATTTCACGAGGTCGGCGCCGCGCACGACCTCGGTGATGTCCATGGCGGCGTCGTCCACGACGCAGGCGAGCTGGTAGCTCGGCACATCATCCTTTCGCCAGACGAGGAAGTCGCCGAAATCGCGGCCGGCAACGGCCTGTTGCGGCCCGAGGCCGCCGTCGTTGAAGGCCAGCGTCTCGCCGTCGGGCACCCGGATGCGCCAGTTCACCGTGATCTTTTCGCCGAGCGGCGGCAGGGGCGCGCCGGCGGGCGGGCGGAATTGCGGCGGATAGACGGGCTCGTCGTTTGCGCCGCCTTCGTGCGGGGCCCCGGCGGCCTCGATGACGTCGCGCCGCGAGCGGGTGCAGGGATAGATGAGGCCCGAGGCGTGCAGTTTTTCGAGGGCGGCCCGATAGAGGGCGCGGTGTTCGCTCTGGGAGACCATGGGCTCCTCCCAGACGAATCCGAGCCAGCGCAGGTCCTCGAGCATGGCCGCCACGAAATCGAGCCGGAAGCGGATGGCATCGAGATCGTCGTTGCGCAGGAACAGTTTCCCGCCGGCCCGGCGGGCGCGTTCCGCGGCGATCCAGAACGTGCGGGCATGGCCGAGGTGCAGCAGCCCGGTGGGCGAGGGCGCGAGCCGTCCGCGGTAAGTAGAGGGAGAGGGAACCACGAGTGGACACGATTAGTCACGAAAGTGACGGGAACCACGCTAAAGTTGAGGCGCCCTTCAAACGGCGCTTGAGCTGAGTCAGAGATGCACCCTCCTTCGCCAAGCCTACGGAGGGCAGGCACGGATAGACACAGATGGGAACATGCTCAGCAGAATTCTCGGCTTTCATCTGTGTGCATCTGTGTCCATCTGTGATGAAACATGCCCAAACTGCTCTGTGTCTATTGTGCCTCCAGCGACCGCCTTGATCCGAAATATTACGCCGTGGCGGAGGAACTGGGTCGCGAACTGGTGGCGCAGGGTTGGGGCCTGGTGTATGGCGGCGGCAAGAACGGCCTGATGGGGGCGGTCGCCCGCGGCACCAAGTCCGCCGGCGGCCGCGTGGTCGGCGTCATCCCCGAGTTCATGAAGGCGCGCGAACTGGCCTTCGACGAGGCCGACGAACTGGTGACGGTGGTCACCATGCGCGAGCGCAAGCTCCTGATGGAGACCCGCGCCGACGGCTTCGTGACCCTGCCCGGCGGCTTCGGCACCCTGGAGGAGATCATGGAGATTCTCACGCTGCGGCAGCTCGATGTGGTCAAGAAGCCCTGCGTGTTCCTGAACCAGGACGGTTTCTACGACCCGTTGCTCGCGCTGTTCGAGAACATGCTGCGCGAAAAATTCTTCAAGCCATCCAACATGCAGCTGTTCCGCGTGGCGACGACGATACCGGAAATCTTCACCAAGCTCGACGAGGCGGCCGGGGCGAGGGCGGAGCTGAAGTGGTTCGATACCCGCTGAGTTTTTTAACCACGGATCACACGGATGGCACGGATGCAGATTTTCCGGGAAATCATATGGACCTCACCGTCACCCTGAAGCTCCTGCGGGAGCATGCCGCGCGACAACTTGAGCCGCACGAAGCGGCGATGACGGTGGAAACGATCCGGTTTGTGGAGGCGCATGCGGACTGCCTGTTGCGTTCACAGTTGAGCGGTCACCTGACCGGGTCGGCATGGGTGGTGGATCCGGGCCGCGTGCGAACTTTGCTCACGCATCATCGCAAGCTGGACCTCTGGCTGCAGTTCGGCGGACACGCCGACGGCGATCCGGATCTGGCGGACGTCGCGATGCGCGAGGCGCGGGAGGAGAGCGGGCTGACGCGGTTGCGTTTGGTGAGCCGGACGATCTTTGACTTGGACCGGCATTTGATCCCCGAGCGCAAGGGCGTGCCCGCGCATTGGCATTTCGACCTGCGTTTCCTGATCGAAGCCGATCCGGGCGAGGCTTTTGTGGTGTCCGATGAATCCCACGACCTAGCGTGGGTGGAACTTGGCCGGGTGACCACGCTCAACCCCGAGGAATCGCTGGCCCGCATGGTGCGCAAAACGCAGTTGTAGGGCGGGGTCTCCGACCTCGCCCGGGAGCGCGACCGCCCGCCCCCGGGGCCCTGCGAGGCTCGGTCGCAATCGTGCGCCCGTCCTTCGAGAAAGAGAAAGATAAAGGAACGAGAACGATGGTCTAGGCGCCGAGGCGGAGTTCGGCCGCCTCCGTAGGCCCGGCGAAGGGGAGACCCCGCCCTACAATGACTGCTGTCGTCAAATCCTTACGCCCTACTGCTCCCGCCAGTTTTTCATCGCATAGGCCAGCTGGCGTTTGCTGATTGGCAGCACGCCCTTGACGCTGCACGGCGGTTTCACCGTACCCTTGGCCACCTTCTCGGTGGGATCGGGATTCCAGTGATCGTCGCGATAGCGGTCGCGGACGGATTTTTTCCGGAAGTTGGGGATTTCAAAGGTCGCCGAGTCGGCCAGCACGCTGCGCCAGCCCTGGATCCCGACCGCGCTCATGGCCACGCCGCGGTAAACGTCGAGGTAAGGCTGCCGTCCCTGCCGGATGGCCTCGGCGAAGTGATAGTTCATGAAGTAATCGCCTCCGCCATGGCCGGCGCGCGCCGCGGCGGCGTGTTCCCTGGGCCACCGTGCCTGATAGACCTGCTGCACCGGCGTGGTCTTCGGCTCGTGGTATTGCTCGCGGACAAGCCGCACGCGGCGGGTGTCGCCGCCGCGCAGCCCCTCCATCAGGCCCCGGCTCCCGTGCACGCGGACCCAGCCGCCGTGGCCGCGCAGGTAATACTGCAACAGCTTGCACACCGCGCCGCTGTCCATGCGCACCGCGATCATCGAGCAGGCGTCGTTCCGCAACGGGCGCCGGGCATACACCGGATCGTCGGCGCGGTAGGGCATGCTGAAGGCATTCACCTTCGCGGGCATGGTGTCCGTGATGAGCATCAACGGTCCCAGGGAATGGGTGCTGTAGTAGGTCGACGGCAGCCAGTTCCGCCAATGGTCCACGCCCCGCGAGATGCCGTTCCAGAAATCGGCGGAGTCCGGGTGGATGTACTCGCCCTCGCCGTAAACAAACTCGCCCACGGCGCCCGCCTGGTAGAGCCGCCGCATCTCAAGGTTGCCCACCGTGAAGGGATAGTTCTCGGCGAACATGTAGATGCAGCCGGATTTTTGAACCGCCTCGATGAGGGCGACGCCCTGCGCCAGGGTGAAGCAGGCGGTGGTTTCGCTCATCACGTGCCTGCCCGCCCGCAGCGCCTGGATGGCCAGCGGGGTGTGCTGGTGGAAAAAGTTGGCGAGGACCACCGCATCGAGGTCGTGCTCGAGGAAGCGGGCGTAATCATTGTAGCCCGCCACCCCCAGTTCCCGGCACATGGGTTGCAGGCGCTCATCCCGCGAGTCGCAGAGCGCCACC
>JADJZJ010000015.1 GCA_016715765.1 Opitutaceae bacterium | reverse complement strand
GCTCTGGCTCGGGTCGCACTCGTCGCCGGGAATCTCTGGCTCACCCGGGGCCAGGGCATCTACGCCATCGGCAGCGCCGGTCACGACGACATCCTCTTCCTGGAACTCGCGCGCAACCTCGTCCGTGGTGAATGGCTCGGGCCCTACAACGAGCTCACCCTGGCCAAGGGTCCCTTCTATTCCCTCTTCATCGCCGGTGTTTTCACGCTCGGCCTCCCCCTCTTCCTCGCGCAGCACGCGTTCTACGCCGCCGCCTGCGCGGGGTTTGTCCGCGCCCTCCGCCCGGCCATCGCCTCCGCCGGCGCCCGCTGCGCCATCTTCGCCCTCCTGCTCTGGAATCCGATGACCTTCGACGCGCCGGCCATGGGCCGCGTGTTGCGCCAGCAGGTTTACACCCCGCTGGCTCCTCATCTTCGCCAGCCTCGTCGCCCTCTGTCTGCGCCGCCGCGCCCCCGCCCGCCAGCTCGTTGCCTGGGCCATCCTCGGCGGTCTCGCCGCCGGCGCATTTTATCTCACGCGCGAGGACGTCATCTGGCTGGTCCCCTCCGCCGCCCTCCTGGCCGCCGCCTATCTCTACGGTTCCTGGAAAGCCTCCCCCGCTGCCGCGCGCCGCGCCGTTCGCATGCTCGCCCTCGCACTCTTCACGGCCGCCCTGCCCGTCCTTCTCGTCTGCACCGTCAACCTGAGGTTCTACGGCTGGTTCGGCACCTGCGAGTTTCGCGCCCCCGCCTTCAACGACGCCTATGGCGCCATGTTGCGGGTGCGCGCCGGCCCCGAGCTGCCCTACATTCCCGTCACCCGCGAGGCGCGCGCCGCCATGGCCGCCGTCAGTCCCGCCTTCGCCGAATTGCAGCGGCAATTCGATGCCGGACTCGCCCGGGGCTGGGCCGGGGCCTCGGAGTTCCTCACGCAGATCCCGGCCACCGAGGAGCAGATCGGCGGCGGCTGGATGATGTGGGCCCTGCGCGAAGCCGCCGCCCAGGCCGGCCATCACCACAGCGCCCGCCACGCCCTCCAATTCTACCGGCGCCTCGCCGAAGAACTCAACCAGGCCTGCGACAAGGGCCGCTTGCCCGCCGGTCCCGCCCGCAGCGGCTTCATGCCGCCATGGCGCGAAGGACAGACCGGACCCTTCCTGCACAAGTCCCGTGAGTTCGCTGAATTCGTGACCCACTTCCGTCACTTCAGCGCCCGCCCGCCCGCCAGTTCCGGGACGCCCGAGCAATTGCAATTGTTCCGCGACCTCACCCGCGAACGCATCTCCCCGCCCGAGGGCGAGCTCGATGTCGTCGGTGCCGCCAACTACATCCTCAACGCGCGCAAGGTCGAATGGCTCCACACCCTCGGCAAGGCCCTGCGCCCTCGTCCTGTTCGGCCTCTTCGTCGTCGCCCAGATACTCGCCGCCTTCCGCCTGCTCCAGGTGCAGTTCTGCGCCGCGGAGCCCAGTTTCCCCTGCTCGTCGCCGCCGCCGCCTGGGGTGCCTGCGCGGCCTCCGTGCTCATCCACGCGCTCATCGACGTCACCTCCTTCCCGGTACTCTCGGTTTCCTCGTTCACTCCGATTTATCCCCTGCTCCTGGTCTTCATTGCCACGGCATTCTGGGGATGCAGCGCGCCTGGAAAACCGGGCCTCCAGCCGGCGGAACGGGACCCCGGCGGCGGCGCCCCGATCCATGCCACCTCCGCCGGACCCATCGCCCCGGCCGGGACTGCTTCCCTTCCTGGGTGGCGTGGCAGCCCTGCTCCCGCTGGTTCTCTGGCACCGGCAATTTGGCGAGCTGTTTTGGTTCGGGGATGACCTATTCCTCCTGGATCAGATGGCGGCCGCGGGGCTGTGGGAGTGGACCGGCCGCGTCTTTTCCGAGAACTTCGTGCCGCTCTTCAAGTTGCTCTGGGGCGGCGCCGCCCTGCTGTTTGACGGAAGCTATGCCGCGATGATCTGGCTGCTGTGGCTGACCCACGGACTGAACACCATGCTCCTCGGCCGGGTCATCTTGCGGGCCGGCTTTCCCTGGCTGGCAATCCTGGCCACCCAGATCGTCTTTGCCTGACCGGCGAACATTGAAACCTGGGTTGGTCCGTGCAGTGGTCCGCCGTCCTGGCCACCACGTTTCTCCTGCTGGGCCTGGAATGGCAGCAGCGCTGCACCGCACCAGCCGCGGGGTTCAACTGGCAACTGCATGTGATCCTGCCGCTATGTGCCGGCGCCAGCGCCTGCTCGTTCTCCCGCGGCGTGCTCACCGGTCCGGTGCTCGCCCTGGCCCTGCTGCTCCCGGCGGTAGGCGACTGGCGCATCCGGGCCTGGGTGGCGCGTTTGGCCGGGGCGATCCTCTGCCTGTTGCCCGCTGTGGCCGTGACGCTCGTCATCATGCTTAATTCCAGCGGCAATCACCGGGACATGACCGGACACCTGGGCGATGCCTGCGAGTTCGGCCTGAGCTATTTTCTGTTCAACCCCGGCCATGGCCTGCTGGGCGGCATCTCCCTCCATCCGGTGTTTCTGCTGCTCCTGGCCGCCGGCAAGCTGACTGCACTCGTCGCCGCCCTCTGGTGGAGCCGGGGCGGCGTGCGGACGGTTTTGATTCTCCTGCTCGCCTTCGATCTGGGCAATGCGGTGCTCGTCGGCATCGGCCGCTACCATACCGGTTTCCTCGCCTCTCTGAGCTCACGCTACCAATACAGTTCGCTCCTGGCTACCCTGCCGTTCCTCGCGCTGCTGCTCGACCGGTTCCTCGGCTGGCTGCCCCGCCTCCCTTCCCGGCTGCGGTTCTGGGCGGCGGCCGCGCTGGTCACGTTGCTGTCCGTCTATTGTCTGCGCGGTTGGCCGGCGGCCCTGCAGGAATTCACCGGCTGGCGGGGAACCGAGCTCAGGCAGTTGATCGCGGCTCCCGCCACCACCGATCCGAACGCCCGGGTGCCGGCGCTGGAATTCATGCCATGCGAGCGCGCCAAGGCGCTCCAGCGCGCTATCATCTCCATTGAAAATCCGGCTCACCGCGCCACGAGGTTGATGACTGCTGGATTTTGCGGGCGGTTCATTATTTCCCCAGGTTTCAGTCCAGCGGATCGCCGCCCCCGGTAGTCCACATCCCCGGCCAGCCCCGTCGCGGAACGCCACTCGCACCCCGCACCCGCAGCACGGATCCGGCCGGGCCGGCGGTCAGGTCGATGGTCTGCGTCGTTTTCGCCGCGATGTTGTCCAGGTAGCGGACCGGCTGCCACGTCCGGCCGTCATCCAGTGACTGCTCAACTTGGAAAAATCCGATCCGCTCCCCCTGTCCGGCATCCGTTCCGGCGGAGATGGTCACACTCAGGACGCTGTTCGCCGGCACATTCCTGGGCGCATTGATTTCCAGTGTGCGTTCGACCGCGATCACGGGGGAGACGAACGCCAGCAGGCCGCACGCCCCCATCACCCGGATCCAATCCGTCGGGATCAATTCAGACATGACCATCACATCATGACGTGCGCCCGCACTGCCGAGGCAAGCCCGTTCCCTCGGCCAGGCGGAAGGCCCAATCATAATTTCTACTGGAAACCCGCCTGCGGGCGTGTCTGTCTGGCCAACCACTTCCTGTATGGCCAAAACCCTCCTTGTCACCGGCTCATCCGGACTTATCGGATCCGAAGTCTGCGTCTATTTCGCCCGCGAATTGGGCACGATCCACGGCGTGGACAACAACCAGCGTGCCGTCTTCTTCGGGCCTCAAGGGGACACCCGCTGGAACCAAAACCGCCTCGCCCGGGAACTGCCCGGTTTCGTCCATCACGAACTCGACATCCGCGACCGGGCGGGCGTCCTCGCCCTCGTCCAATCGATGCGGCCCGCGGTCATCGTCCACACCGCCGCCCAGCCTTCGCATGACCGGGCCGCGGCGATTCCGTTCGATGATTTTGACACCAACGCGGTTGGCACGCTCAACCTTCTCGAAGCCGCCCGCCAGGCCTGTCCGGAATCACCCTTTGTGCACATGAGCACGAACAAGGTCTATGGCGATGCCCCCAATCGCATCGCCCTGACCGAACTCGCCACCCGCTGGGACTACGCCGATCCGGCTTACGCCCACGGCATCGCCGAAACCTTCACCATCGACCAGTCCAAGCACTCGCTTTTCGGCGCCTCCAAGGTCGCGGCCGACGTCATGGTCCAGGAATACGGCCGGTACTTCAACCTTCCCACCTGCGCCCTGCGCGGTGGCTGTCTCACCGGACCCAACCACACCGGGGTCGAACTGCACGGATTCCTTTCCTACCTGGTGAAATGCAATCTCGAGGGCCGCGAATACAAGGTTTTCGGTTACAAGGGCAAGCAGGTGCGCGACAACATCCACTCCTTGGATGTCGCCCGCTTCATGGCCGCCTTCGTCGCGGCACCCCGGGCCGGCGAAGTCTACAACCTCGGCGGCGGCAAGGCCAACAGCACCTCAATTCTCGAGGCCTTCAAGCTAACGGAAAAATTCACCGGCAAGACCCAGGTCCACACCTACGTCGACCAGAACCGCGCCGGCGACCACATCTGCTATTATTCCGATCTCCGGAAAATGCGTTCCCATTATCCGTCCTGGGACATCACCCAGTCCTTGGAGGAAACCATCCGTCAGATCGTCGAAGCCTGGCAGCGCCGCCAAAAGTCGGCCTGACCGTCGGAGGTCTGACAGGCGGATTCCGACCTCCCCCCCGCCTTCTGCTTCCCCCGCTAGAATCCATCTTTCTCGTCTCTTATTCCTTTCTGGAGTGGCGCACGATTGCGACCGAGGCGGTCGCGCCTCCCAGACAGGCGGGGATCGACCTGTCCTCCGTGCCCGGCGAGGGGGATCCCCCCCACATCACAACCATGCGGTTAACTGCGCCCGGCCGCAAACAAAAAGCCCCGGCGGGATGGCCGGGGCTTTGAATGCAGAGAGGACCGGCCGCGCTCAGGCCACGCGCTCGACGATGAGCGGCGGGGGCGTCGGGCGCTTCGGGGCGAGGCGGTAGGCGTCCTTGAAGAGGTTCAACGCCTGCTCGAGCTTCGACTCGTCGTTGTAATGGATCATCATCAGCGGCTCGCCCTGCTTCACCTGCGTGCCGACCTTCTTGATCTCGGACACGCCCACGGCGTGGTCGATCCGGCCGTGCGAATCCTTGCCGGCGCCGAGAATCGACACGCCCTGCGCGATGAAGGCGGCGTTGATGGTGTGCACATAGCCGCGCTTCGGGGCGGGCAGCTTGCGGATGTGGCGGGCCGCCGGGAATTTTTCCGGATGGTCGATGAACAGGGTGTCGCCGCCCTGCGCCTTGACCAGGTCCTTGAACTTCTGGAGCGCCGAACCGTCGGTCAGATGACGCTGCACGGTCTGCTTGGCCGACAGGGTGGAACCCGCCACGCCGGCGAGGCGCACGATTTCCATGCCGAGCTTGAGCACGAGTTCCTTCATGTCCTCGGGACCTTCACCCTTGAGCAGGGCGATGGCCTCCTTGACCTCCAGCGAGGTGCCGACGGTGTCGCCGAGCGGCTGGTTCATGTCCGTCACGAGGGCGACGCAGCGGCGCTTCATCGAGCGGCCGACGCGGGTCATCGAGCGCGCGAGTTGCTTGGCCTGCTCCAGGTCGCGGATGAAGGAACCGTTGCCCCACTTCACGTCGATCACGAGGCCTTCGGAGCCTTCCGCGAGCTTGCGGGAGAGCACGGAGCCGGTGATGAGCGGCAGGCTCGGGATGGTCCCGGTCTCCTTGCGCAGCTCATAGAACTTGGCGTCGGCCGGAGCGAGCTTCTCGTCCTGGCCCACGATGGCGCCGCCGATGCGCGCCAGCTGGGAGGTGAAGCCTTCGATGGTGAGACGGGGCTTGAAACCCGGGAAGCAGCCCAGCTTGTCGAGGGGATTGATGATGTAATCATGCTCCACGCCGCACATCATCGGCACCACCACACCGGACGCCATGGCGAGCGGGACCAGCACCAGCGAGGTCTTGTCGCCCACGCCGCCGGTGGAATACTTGTCGATCTTCGGTTTGGCGATGTGGGAAAGGTCGATTACTTCGCCGGACAGCATCATTTCCTCGGTCAGATCGGCCGTCTCCTGCGCCGACATGCCGGAGAAGTAGATCGCCATGGCCAGCGCCGCCAACTGGTGCTGGGGCATTTCCCCATCCAGTGTGCTGTCAATGATATAGCGGATTTCTTCCTGTGAAAACTCACCTCCGTCACGCTTCTTTTCGATGAGGAAATTAAAGGTCGGTTTGATGAAACGGCGGGCGGGAATGGTGCGTTTGCTGCTCATGTGGGTTAGTTGTGAATAACTGCGGCTCAACCGCAGGGCGTAAAAGTTTGCGATAGAACAGTCCTCCTTGGATTTGTCGAGCCAAAAGGCCCGGAAGGACCGGCCGAAACGGCGATTCTGACGGGAAGCGTATGCCATCCGGTGACCGGGCCCCCCCCGCGCCCCCCCCCTGGCGACCCCCCGCCCGCTTCCGTTCCGGCCGGCCCCAAACTCCACGCTTGCGCGCCGGCGGCGACGGACGGTTGAGTGGGTGGATGCACGTTTCATTCAACATTGCCGCCGATCTGGAAGCCGCGGTGCTATCCGCCGCCCAGGCCGCCGGGTTGGAACCGGGCGCCTTTGCCCCTGAGCTGCGTGCCGCCGACCCGCGTCATGGCGATTTCCAGGCGAACGGCGTGCTGGGCTACGCCAAGGCCCGCAAACTGAACCCGCGCGCGGTCGCCGAACAGATCCTCGCCGCCCTGCCCGCCTCGCTGCGCGAAACCTTCGAGGTCGGCATCGCCGGTCCCGGTTTCATCAATTTCCGCCTGCAGCCCTCCACCCTGCTGGCCTGGCTCGGCGAATACGATTCCGCCGCGCACCTCAAATCCGGCGCCGCCTCGCTTTATCAGGGCCAGCGCTATGTGGTGGATTTCAGCTCACCCAACACGGCCAAGCAGCTCCACGTCGGCCACATCCGCGGCATGGTCATCGGCGAGGCCATCTGCCGGCTGCTCGCGTTCTGCGGCGCCGAGGTCATCCGCGACAACCACATCGGCGACTGGGGCACCCAGTTCGGCAAGCTGATCTGGGGCTACAAGCACCTCCGCAACGACGCGGCGCTGGCCGCCGATCCCCTCGAGGAGCTCGAGCGCATCTACAAGGCCGCCGACGCCGCCACCAAGACCGATCCCGCCGTGCTGGACGCCGTCCGCGCCGAACTCGTGCGGCTCCAGTCCGGCGACGCCGAAAACCTCGCCCTCTGGCACAAAATCAACGACCTCAGCGCCCACGCCTTCGACTCGATCTATCGGGAGCTCGGCATCCACTTTGACCACCAGCTCGGCGAAAGCTTCTACAACGACAAGCTGCAGCAGGTTTACGACGAACTGACCGCCGCCGGCCTGGCCGGCGAGTCGCAGGGCGCCCTGGTGGTCTTCCATCCCGAGCACCCGCGCTTCAAGACCCAGCCCTTCATCATCCGCAAGTCCGACGGCGCCTCCAACTACGCCTCGACCGACCTCGCGACGATGCTCTACCGCACCGAGCACTTCAGGGCCGACGCCATCGCGGTGCTCACCGACGCCCGCCAGGCCGACCACTTTGAACAGTTGTGGCTCACCACCCGCAAATGGTTCGAACACACCGGCCGTCGGCTCCCGCGCTTCGAGCATGTCTCCTTCGGCTCCATCCTCGGCGAGGACGGCAAGGCCATCAAGACGCGCTCCGGCGACCCGATCAAACTCCAAGCCCTGCTGGACGAGGCGGTGGAGCGAGCCTTCGCCCTGGTCACGGAAAAATCGCCCGAGCTGCCGGAAGCGGAGCGCCGCGACATCGCCGGCGCCGTCGGCATCGGCGCGGTGCGTTATGCCGACCTGGCGCAGAACCGCAGCAGCGACTACATCTTCTCGTGGGAAAAAATCCTCGCCTTCGAGGGCAACACCGCCCCCTACCTGCTCTACGCGGTCACCCGCATCCGCTCGATCTTCCGCAAGGCCGGCCTCGACCCCGCCGACGCCGCAGCCACGGCGGGCGCCACCGCGCCGGAGACCCCCGGTGAAACCGCCCTCGCCCGCAAGCTCGTGGGCTTCGCCACGGTGCTCAACCTCACCACGGCCCAACTGCGGCCGCACTTCCTCTGCACCTACCTCTATGAGCTGGCCGGCGAGTTCAGCACCTTCTACGCGGCCGACAAGGTCATCGTGGACGAACCCGCCGTGAAGGCCCGCCGGCTGCTGCTCTGCGCCCGCACGCTGCTCGTCCTGGAAACCGGCCTGCAACTGCTCGGTTTGCGCACGCTGGCCCGCATGTAATCCCTTGATTGGCACCGGTCCCGGGGCGGGCTTCGGCGCGACAATACTCTTGCCGCTTCCGGGCCCTGCCGCCACCCTCCGTCATCCCCATGGCCACGCAGGAATACTACATCCGCAACGAAAACGAGACCGAGGCCCGCGGGCCCTTCAATCTCGAACAGCTCACCTCCCTCCTCGACTCCGGCCAGCTCAACCTCGAGACCCTCTACTACGAGGCCACCACCGAGCAGTGGGTCGCGATCGGCGCCAGCGCCGAGATGAAGGCCGCGCTCTTCCCCGAGAAAAAGAAGCTCGTCGTCAAGGCGAAGGAAAACCTCAAGACCCTCAACACCGCCAGCGACAGCCGTCCGCCCATCACCGTTGACGACATGCTGGCCGCCGCCGAGGGCCGCACCAATGAAACCGGGGACAAGCGCGATCCCGCCATTGCCATGGCCCGCGCCGCCGCCATCGGCACCTGGAGCGCGATCGGCATGATGGTCATCGCCGCGGCCGGCGAGATCCTGCCCTCGATTGATTTCGTTCTGGCCTTCGATCCGGCCCTGCTGCTGGAGCACCCGCTCCTCATCATCGGCGCCATCGACCTCGTGCTCGCGATCCTGCTCGGCCTGGGCATGGTCACGCTCTACCCCGTGGTGCGGTTCCGCGCCGCCCTTGGCCTGGGCTTCCTCGGTTTCCTCTTCTACACCCAGGGCTTGAACCTGCCCCTGCTGGCCGTGTGCGCCGGATCCGCCGGCCTCTACCTGTGCACCGTGAGCGTAAGCCTGATCCCGGTCCTGTTCGCCGGCCTCCTGGGCCTTGCCGGCATGGCGGGGACGACCTACTTCCTGCTGACCCGCTGATCCATCCCGCCTTATGTCCGGTCTGGTCGAACGCTGGCATAAGCTGGTCCAACTTTTCACCAAGGGGATTTGGCACCCTGACCACCTGAAGGACAATTCGCTGCGCGGTCATTTCTTTGCCCTGCTGCGGGTGGTTTCCATCACCTTCACCGGCATCGAGGACAACAAGGCCTTCAGCCGGGCCGCCGCCCTGAGCTTCAGCTCCCTGCTGGGCCTCGGTCCGCTGGTCGCCATCGCGGTCCTGGTCGCGGGCTTCGTGGTCGACCAGAACGATCCCCACCTGGCCGCCAACTCCCTCAACCGGCTCATCAAGTTTGTCGCCCCCCAGATCGCCCAGTACGAGAAAATCACCCAGGCCGCCGCGCCGGGTCCGGCCGTGAAGAGTGACGTGGTCACGGCCGCCACGCTCAAGACGCCTCCGCCCCCGGCCGGCCTGCAGGCCGCCGCGGCCGCGGCCGACGACGACGTCGAGGTCAACCCCGAGCTGGTTGAGCTGATTGACGGATTCGTGGCCGGCTCGCGCAACGGCGCCGCCGGTGCGGTCGGCGCCATCACCCTCATCGTCATCGTGCTGCAGCTCTTCACGTCGATCGAGAATGCCTTCAACGAAATCTGGGGCGTGCACCGCGGCCGCTCCTGGCTCATGCGCATCGTCTTTTACTGGACGATCCTGACGCTGGGCGCTGTCCTGTTCTTTGCCGCGGTCACGGGCTTGTCGGCCGGCGCCTTTTTCAACGCCTTTGCCGAGAACATCCCCATGGGGCGCGAGCTCGTGCACATCCTGCAGCTGCTCATTCCCTCCCTCTCCGTCGTGATGCTGGTGGTGGTGCTCACCCTCTTCTACCGCCACATTCCCAACACCCACGTCTACTGGCGGGCGGCCCTCATCGGCGCCGTCGTCGTGGCGGTGCTGCTCGTGCTGAACAACTTCCTCGCCTTCCTTTATTTCCGCCGCGTCATCCTCTCCAAGAGCCTCTACGGCTCACTGGGCATCCTGCCGATCCTGATGTTCGGCCTGTATGTCTTCTGGCTCTTCGTCCTGCTCGGCGGCCAGGTCAGCTACGCCGTGCAGAATGCGCGCTACCGCAACTCGCAGGTCGTCTGGAACAGCCTCGCCGAGTCCATGCGCGAGCGCCTCTCGCTGATCGTCCTCCTCACCATCTGCCGCCGCTTCCACGAGTGCCTCCCGCCCTGCACCGCTTCCCAGCTCGGCAGCATGCTCAACGTTCCCACCCAGCTGCTCAACGAATGCATCAACCGGCTCAGCCGGATGGAACTGGTCACTCCGATCCCGCCGCAGCCCGGTGAAGCCTCGGCCGACTACCGCTACCAGCCGGCCCGTCCGCTCAACCGCATCACTCTGAGTGATTTCAAGATCCTTGACGACGAGTACGGCGAGGATCCCACGGGACCGGTCCTGAGCAACATCGATCCCATCGTCGCCCGCTACAATGACGAGGCCGGCGCGCTGACCCATTCGGAATTCTTCCAGAAAAACATCGAGGCCCTGCTCCAGGAATTTCCCATCGACGCGTCCCGGCCGCCCTTCGCTTTCGGCCTCTCCCGCCGTCGCGGCAACGCCTGAAACCCCGCCCCGGCGGCCGGGTTTCAATTAGCCCTTGCCTCAGCCGGTGCGCCACCTACCGTTGCCGTTTTTCCGCCCATGATCTCCTGGATTCAGCGCAACCTTCAGCAGCACTTTAAGATTATTTTCGCCGTGCTGCTGGGTCTCATCATCGTATCCTTTGTCTTCGTCACCAACGCCTCATCCGGCCTTGGGCGCTCTGACCGCCATACCCTGACCCGGGAGTTTTTCGGCCATAATCTCGGCTCCGAGGAAGGCCAGTCCCGCCTCTTCGGCGATGCCAACCTCAGCGCCACGCTGCAATTGGGCTACGCCGGCTTCGGCGCCGACCAGCTCCAGCAATACGCCTTCCAGCGCACCGCCGCCCTTCATCTGGCCGACCAGTTCCACCTGCCCGCCACCACCAAGGCGGAAATCGCCGACCACATCAAAACCCTCCGCGCCTTCGCCGGCGACGACGGCCAGTTCGATGCCGCCAAGTACGTGACGTTCCGCGACAACCTCAAGACCGGACGGCTCACGGAAACCGACATCGCCCGCGTCCTCGCCGATGACGTGCGCGCCGGCAAGGCCCAGCTGCTCGTGGGCGGCCCCGGCTATGTCCTCGACCAGGATGTGCAGACCCAGCTGGCCCGCGCCGACACGACCTGGACCGTCGGGCTCGCCACCGCAAGCTACGCCTCGTACAATCCCGCCATCAATCCCGGCAACGCCGAGCTGACCAAGTTTTTCGAGGATAATTCCTTCCGCTATGAGATCGGCCCCCGCGTGGTGGTCAGCGCCGTCAATTTCCCCACCAGCGCCTACCTCTCCGCCGTCACCGTGACCGAGAGCGAGGTCAAGGCCCGGTTCGACGCCTCGCCCTCCAGCTTCACCAAGCCGGCCAACGATCCCAAGGACCCCAAGGCCCTCAAGCCCGCCGAAGCCGCCGACTACCTGCTCGTGCGCGGCGAGGTTGAAGCCACCCTCAGGTCCGAGCGCGCCCACCGCCTCGCCATCAAGGCCGCCTCCGATCTTTCCTACGCCCTTTTCGAGAAGCGCGTCGCCCAGGATTCCGCCGCCGTGGAGGGCTTCCTCGCCGCGCGCAACCTCCAGGCCCGGCGCCTGGCCCCGTTCACCGCCGCCAACGGTCCCGCCGAGTACGGCCAGTCGCCGGACATCGCCGCCGCCGCCTTCAAGCTCGGCGCCAGCCGCCACTTCTCCGATGCCGTTCCCTATGCGGAAGGCGCCACGGTCCTCTTCTGGCACGAGACCCAGCCCTCGCGCAAACCCCTCCTGAGCGAGGTCAGCGCCAAGGTCACCGCCGATTACATCGAGAACGAGAAGCGCAAGCGCTTCGTTGACCTGGGTCGGGCCCTCAAGGCCACCCTCGAGTCCCGCCTGCAGGCCGGCGACAGCTTTGAAAAGGCCGCCGCCGCCGCCGGCCAGGCCCAAGCCATCACCCTCGAAGCCAAGATGCTGCCGCCCTTCACCGCCCGCACGCCGGCCAAGGACACCGATTACTCCGTGCTGGGCGCGCTCGAGCAGCTGGAAAAAGGCCAGGTTTCCGACATGACGGTCACCGCGGACAAGGGCATCCTGGTTTACGCGGCCAACAAACAGGCCCCGGACCTTTCCCCGGCCAATCCCCAGTACGCCGTCGCCCGAGCCCAGCTCTCTTCCCTGACCGCCCGCCTGGGCGCCAGCACCTTTATCAACGAACTCGTCTCTGCCGAACTCAAGCGCACCGAGCCCAAGGTGAACTAGTGGTGGCAACCTGCGCCACTCGCGCAGGACCGCGGCACAATCCGTGACCGCTCATCCACAGCCCCGACCGCTCGCCCCATTTGGGCTCGGCAGTGGTCGGCGTTCGCAGGACAGTATCCCGCCCACGATGAACTTGCCGCAACCTTCTCCGTCCGCGCGCGTCTTATGCACGGACCGACCCGGCTGGAATATTTGGTAACTTTTTGTCACCGGGCGTGTTCTCGCCAACATTCAATCCCTGCCAACCTTCACTTTCGCCATGTCGAACCCGGTCCTTCGCCCGACTTCCCTGTTCAAACTGATCGCCCTCGCCGCCCTGCTTGGCCTGACCGCCGTCGCCCAGGAATCCGCCCCGGCCGGCGGCCCGGCGCTCACGCTCGAGGAATGCGTGGCCCGCGCCCTGAAGCAGAACTTTGACCTGCAGATCCAGGCCTACGACACGGCCAACGCGAAGGAATCGCTCACCATTTCGCAGGCGGGATTCGACCCCACCTTCACCGCCTCCACGAGCAGGTCCGTCTCCCAGGCCGACGTGGCCGCGACGACGCTCGTCGGCACGCACAGTGAGCTCAATGACACCCGCGTCGGCGTATCGCAGAAGGTCGTCACCGGGGCGACGGTCAACCTCAGCGGCAGCCTCGACCGGAGCGAGACCAACAACACCTTCAGCACCCTCAACCCCGCCTACACCGCCGATGTCTCGCTTGCGGTGAAGCAGCCCCTCCTCAAGAACGCCGGCCTCACGGTCAACCGGGCCAATATCAACCGTGCGGAACTGGGCGTCACCCGGGCCAACCTCAACTATCAGAGCCGCCTGCTCCAGGTGGTGCGCGACACCGAGAACGCCTACTACAACCTGGTCTTTGCCCGCGAACAGCTGAAGGTCCGCAACAGCAGCCTCGAACTCGCCGCCCGGCTCTACGAGGAGAACAAGACCCGGAAAAACACCGGCGTGGCCACCGACCTGGATGTCCTCCAGGCCGAGGTGGGCGTGGCGAACGCCCGGCGCAATGTCATCGATGCGGAGAAGAACGTGCGGGACCGCCAGGACGACCTCCTCAATCTGATCGGCCAGTTCGAATTCAGCCAGACGCTCGGCGAAGTCAGGCTGCCCACGGCGGAAGTCACGGTGCCCGAGTTTGAAAAATCCTTCACGCTGGCCCGCGAGCAGCAGCCCGACTATCTTTCCACCCGCGCCTCCATCAAGCAGCTCGAGCTGGATGTCGCCACGTCCAAGAACGCCGCCCTGCCCTCGCTCGATCTCGGCGGTTCCGTCGGCTACAACGCCAAGGACCGCACCTCCAGCCGCGCGCTGGATCGGGTTCCGGACGGTGACGGGTATGCCTGGCAGCTGGACCTCTCGCTGAGCGTGCCGTGGGGCATGCGTTCCGAAAAGGCGCAGTACCGCACGGCGAAAAACAATCTCATGCGCGAGCAGGCCCGCCTGCAGCAGCTTGAGCAAAGTCTCGTGGTCCAGGTCCGCGCCGCCGTGCGCGCCGTCGAGACCAACCTCGAGGGCGTGAAGATTTCCACCATGGCCACCAGCCTGAGCGAGCGGCAATACGAGCTGGAAAAGGCCCGTTTCGACGCCGGTCTCTCCACCAGCCGCCTGGTGCTCGAGGCCCAGGATTCCCTGGAACTCGCCCGGGTCAGCGAACTGCAGTCGCGCGTCAACCTGCGCACCGCGCTCGCCGAGCTGCACCGCCTGGAAGGCAGTTCGCTCGTCCGTTATGGCATCCCGGTCGACGGCCAGCCCGCGACCGCCGCCAATTGACGGCATGAGTTCTTCCGTCCCCTTCCCCGTCGCCTTGCGGGCCCTGGGATTGCTGTGGCTCTTCAGCGCGCTGGCAGTGGGGAAACTGCAACTGCTGCAGCGCCTGCCGGCCCCGTTGATTCCCGTCCTCGTCCTCGGGCTCACCCTGCTGCTCCTGGCCGCCTATCATGTCTCCTCCACGCTGCGGAACTGGATAGATGGTCTGGACCTGCGGGTCCTGGTCATGCTCCACGTCACCCGCCTGGTGGGATTTTATTTTCTCATGCTGGAAGCCCGGGGCGGGTTGCCGGCGGTTTTCTTTCAGGCCGGGGTCGGCGACATCGCCGTCGCCCTGCTCGCCCTCGCGGTGGTTCTCGTGCCCCTGACTCCCGCCCGGCGGCTGCGGGCCGTGACCATCTGGAACGTCATCGGCCTGATGGACATCCTGCTGGTCATCTTCAGCGCCGCCCGGCTCGCCCTGACCCAGCCCCAGGCGGTGCGCCCGTTCACCGAGCTGCCCCTGAGCCTGCTGCCCACGCTCCTCGTGCCGCTCATCATCGCGACGCACATCATAATTTTCATGCGGATCAGGCGCCTGACCGGTGCGGGCCGCGGCGCTTCTTGAAACTGTAGGGGCGGCTTTATGCCGCGATGTTGCGCTCTCAATCGCGGCATAAAGCCGCTCCTACAGTCAACCAAGAAAGGCCGAAGATCCGGCCTAAACAAACAGGTCCTCAACCGTCGCCGCATCCGCCGGAACTTCCCGGTGCGCGGGCAACTGGGTCTTGAACCAGGTGCGCTGTTTTTTAACCAAGGCGCGGGTATTCTGCCCGATCGCCGCCGCCAGTTCCTCCCGGGGCAATTGACCGGCCAGCATCGCGATGACCTCGCGGTAACCGATCGCCATCGCTGCGCTGGGATTCCCGGCCAGACCTTCAACCAGCAGTTGGCGCACTTCCTCCACCAGCCCACCGGCCAGCATCGCGGCCACCCGCTGCTCGATGCGCCGGTTCAATTCCTCCGGCGATCGCTCCAGTCGGGTCAGCCTGACGTCGAAATCCGCAAACCGCGGCTTCTGCCGCGCAAAATCAGCCGCCAGTTCCTCCAGGGTGCGGCCGGAGGCGAGGCACCGTTCCAGCGCGCGGCTCACGCGGCGGGGATTGGCCGTGTCGAGCGCTCCGAGCCCCGCCGGATTCAGCGCCCGCAATTCCGCCAGGGCCTCCGGCAGCGTCAGGGACCGCACCCGGCTGCGCAAATCCTCCGGCACGGTCACTTCGTCCGCCACGGGGGAAAAAAACGCCTTCAGGTAAAAACCGCTGCCTCCGGTGACCAGCACGGGGCGGCCGCGCCGGCTGATCCCGTCCACCGCGATCCTTGCCAGTTCCACATAGCGGGCCACGTCCATGCGGTCGCCCACCCCGCAGATATCGATCAGATGGTGCGGCACCCGCGCCCGCTCGGCCGCCGTGGGCTTCGCGGTGCCGATGTCCATGCCGCGGTAAAACAGCAACGAGTCGCACGAGACGATCTCCGCCCCCCGGGTTTCCGCCCAGCGCAGGGCCAGCTCCGTCTTGCCGGTGGCGGTGCAACCGGTGAGTACATGCAGGACGGGTCGGGCGGACATCGGCAGGACTCTCTGCGCCGGATGCCCATTGTTACAAGCCAGTGATTTCACGTTCCTGTGCCTTTCCAGACTCGCCGCGCCGGCCCACTCCGCCCACGCTGCGTATTTCTGAAATACCGTTTCATCTACAATCCTTTTTCCGGTCACAACGCCCGCAGTCCGCGCACCCTGCGACGCACGCTCGACTTCATCGCCACGCACCGGCTCGACGCCACCCTGGTCGTCACCGCCCATCCCGGCCACGCGACCCACCTCGCCCGTCAGGCCATGGCCGAAGGCTGCACCCGTCATCGTCGCCGTGGGGGGCGACGGGACCATGAACGAGGTCGCCCAGGCGCTGGTGGGCTCGCCGGCGGCGCTCGCCCTGATCCCCTGCGGTTCAGGCAACGGCCTCGGCCGCTGCCTCGGCATCGTGGGCCATGGCCGGGACCCTTTCGAGGTCCTCCGCGACGGCCGGCCCCGCCTGATCGATTGCGGCATGGCGGACGGCCATCCGTTCTTCAATGTGATGGGCCTGGGCTTCGATGCCGACATCAGCGCCCGCTTCGCCCGCCTGCCCCGCCGCGGATTCCAGGCCTACGTCCGGACCACCCTGTCCGCCTGGCGCGATTTCAAGCCGGTCAAGGTGCGCATCCGCGCCGGGGAAACCGCTCTCGACTCCGAGGCGCTGATGGTGGCGGCGGCCAACTCCAATCAATACGGCAATGACTGCTTCATCGCCCCCGGCGCGAAGGTGGATGACGGCCTGCTCGATCTCACGGTGGTCAAACCCGTGAGCTTCTGGCAGGCCCTGCCGCTGGCCCGGCGCCTGTTCGCCGGCAGACTGGACGGATGTCCGCACATCCGCCGCCTGCAAGCCGCGCAATTCACCATCGAGCGCCCCGCTCCCGGCATGATCCACACCGACGGCGAACCACACATGGCCGCCGCCACCGTCGAGGTCACCGTGCAGCCGCGCACCCTGCGCATTTTGACACCGGCAGTCTAGGGTCACTGGTCGATGGCAGATGGTAGCTACGAGCGTGAGCGAGTGGAGTTTCGGCGTACGCAGCGCGTGCCCCACACGCTCACGCTTGCCGCTGCCGCAAACCCGAAATTTTCAGGCAATTGGCCTTACAGCTCACTGAATCGCACGACGCGATTGCGCCCGCCCGACTTCGCCGCGTAAAGGGCGCGGTCCGCCGCCTTGACCACATCCTCGCCCTGGGTCGTGTCCGACGGGAAAACCGCCACGCCCAGGCTCATGGTGAGCGGCAGCTGCAGTTCACCGCCGGCCGGCACGGGGGAGGCGCGGATGATTTCGCAGAGCCGGGAGGCGCTGTCCGCCGCCACCGACGAATCGGCCTGCGGCATCACGATGGCAAACTCCTCACCGCCGATGCGGGTGAGCCGGTCCACGCTGCGGACGGCCGCCTGCAGCCGCTGCGCGACCTGCCGCAGCACCTCGTCGCCAGCGGGATGGCCATGCCGGTCATTGACGGATTTGAAATGATCGAGATCGGCGAGGATGACGGCGAACGGCTGGCCAAACCGGCGCGACCGGTCCTTTTCCTCGCTCAAAATGCGCTCGAACTCGCGACGGTTGAGCAGCCCGGTGAGCTGGTCGCGGGTCGCCAGCATGCGCAGGGCTTCGAGCGTGTCACCGAGCTTGAGCGCATAGCGCAACGAACGCTCCAGGCTCCGCGAGTTGATCTCGCCCTTGACCAGATAATCCAGCGCACCCGCGTTCATCGCGGCGATGTCCACATTCTCGCCGGTCTCCGCCGTCAGGAAGATGATCGGCACGCGGCAGCCCTGGGCGATGGCCTGGCGGATCAGGGCAAGGCCGTCCCGCGGACCGAGCTGGTAATCCAGGAGGCAGGCGGCATACCCGCCCTCGAGCAGTTTCGCGATTCCTTCCTCGTAGGTCGCGGCCCATTCGAGATCGTACGTGGCGGAGCGGAAGGCCTTGAAATGCTGCTGCGTCAGCCGGTACTGCATCCGATCATCATCGATCAGCAGGATCTTGCGGTGCTCCGGTCCGTCGGTCATGGCGGGTTCTATCCGGCTCGCCTGGTCCCCTGGGCGAGGTCGGCGGTGACTGCCGCCAGCCGGGCCGTGATTTTCCCCGTGTCACCCAGGTGGTCGCGGATGCAGTTGACGAGCACGCTGCCCACAATCACGCCGTCGGCGTGCTCCGCCACCTGGGCGACTTGCGCGCGGCTTGAGATGCCGAAGCCCACCGCCACCGGCAGCCCCGTGCACGCCCGGATGCGGGTCACGGCCTCGGGAATGTTGCCCGCCACCTGATCCCGCACCCCCGTCACGCCTTCCCGTGAAACATAATAGATGAATCCCGTGGCCGCCTTCGCAATGATCGCGATGCGCGCGTCGGGCGTCGTGGGGGCCACGATGAAAACCGTGTCCACGCCCTGCGCGCGGCACGCCGTGGCGAGTTCGCCGGCCTCCTCGGGGGGCAGGTCCAGCGTGAGGAGTCCGTCCACCCTGCCGGCCCGGGCCGCCCGCACGTAGGCGTCCACGCCATTGGTGAAGACGAGATTGTAATAGGTGTAGAACACCACCGGCACCTCGCTGAATTCGCGGATGCGGCGCACGAGTTCGAAGACCCGCGCGGACGTCATGCCGCTCGCGAGCGCCCGCTGCGCGGCCAGCTGGTTCGTCAGGCCGTCCGCCAGCGGATCGGAGAACGGCACGCCCAGTTCGAGCACATCCACGCCGTTTTCGATGACGGCGCGGCAGGCGGCCAGGGAGGTCTCGAAATCCGGATCGCCGGCGCAAAGGTAGGCGACGAATGCGGCGCGTTTTTCTGAACGGGCCCGGGCGAAGGCGGCGGCTAGGCGGGACATGCGGACCGTTTTTCTGAACGGTAACCCCGGCCGGCGCAAAGCCTGTTTTCAGGGAATGTAAACCGCAGGCAGCCCGCTTGCGGGCGCAACTCGGGCGCGCCAGCGCGCCGGCCTGCCGCCGCCCGGCCCGGCCATTACCCTTTCAGGGAGAAATCCACCACCACGGGGCGGTGATCGGAAAGGTAGCTGCGCACGACTTCGCTGTGCGGGTCGCTGCAGGCCGGCGGCAGGAAAATGAAATCGAGCGCGCGGCTCGGCAGCGGCGACGGGAAGGTGTTCCCCTCCCGCGGATGCAGGGTGTAGCAGCCGTGCAGTGAAAAATAGCGCAGGAGCTCCGCCGTCGCGTCGGGGCTGGAAAGGGAATTGTTGAGATCGCCGCAGACGATCGGCGGCATGTGCCAGGAATCGCGGCGGTGATGCTGCTTGTGGGTGATGTAGTCCATGACCCGCTCGACCTGCCGGAACCGGTGCTGCCGGGAACGGTAGTTGAGGTGCAGGTTCACGATCGGCAGCCGGCGGCCGCCGACATCGAGTTCGGCATAGAGAAATCCCTTCTCCCCCACCACGCTTTCGCCGAAGAGGATGTTCTCCGATTCGAGGATCGGGTGCCGCGACAGGATGGCGTTGCCGTAGCTGAGATTGATCAGCCCTTCGCGCCGGTTGTTGATGCCAAAGACCGAATAGCGAAAGCCCGTGTACACCCGCAGGTACTCGAGGTGGTCGAAATTGCCCGCCCAGCGCGAATTTTCGTCAACCTCCTGCAAGGCCACGACATCGGGCGCCATCCGCTCGATCAACCGGGCGATCTTGCGAAGGTTCGCCCGGATCTTCCTGGCCATGGTAAAGCCCTGGATCGGCGTCAAACCACGGCCATGCGCGATATTGAAGGTGAGAATGCGCAGACGCTGCATGTGACGGTTCCCCAGAATAAATCCGACCACAATCGACGCAACGGCAAACCCCGGGAACTAGTGATTGACAGCAGCTGCGCGGCTGGCGATTTTCGCCGGCTCTCTACGGCGGTCATAGCTCAGTTGGTTAGAGCACAAGATTGTGGATCTTGGGGTCGCGGGTTCGAATCCCGTTGGCCGCCCCATTTTGGCAGCACTCACGGCTGTCACTCGCAGGAACGCCTGATACTCCATCGCTTGCGTCGGTTTGAAAGCATCAGTCAGGCGTTGCATAACTCGAATGAATGACCAACCTGCCGCGGTGTCGCTTCCGTTCATGTCCCACCCACTTGAATCCCGCGGAAAACACCCCTGTTGTCACGTGAACTGACGCGTCCGGCCAAGTCACTCCACCCACCGATCACCCCCGTCGCATGAGCCCGCATCCCCATGCCTTCCTCGCCCTGTTTCTGGCCGTGGCGGTCGTTTTTCCCCTGATCCTCCTCAGCGTGGCCAGACTCTGGTTCCGTTTCTTCCAGCCGGCCAAGCCCAGCCCGCTGAAGCAGGACACCTACGAATGCGGCGTCGCCCCCACCGGCGATTCCTGGATCCAGTTCAAGGCCCACTACTATCTCTACGCGATCATGTTCCTCATCTTCGACGTTGAGGTTCTGTTCCTCCTGCCCTTCGCCGTGGCCTTCACCGGCCTCTCCGTCGGCGCCTGGGTTGCCATGCTGGTCTTTGTCTTCCTGCTCGCCGAGGGCCTGATCTGGGCCTGGCAGCGCGGTCATCTGGAGTGGAAATGACCATGAGCGACGCCACCCGCCCCGCCATCAACGCGCAGACGTCCGCCCCCCTTTCCGGTCCGACCGATGCCGATCGCGACGAACTCCGCCGGCACGGCATTTTGCTCACGAGCATCCAGGAACTCGCCAACTGGGGCCGGAGCAACTCCGTCTGGCCGCTCCAGTTCGGCCTCGCCTGCTGCGCGATCGAGATGATCGCCGCCTCCATGGCGCGCTTCGACATCGCCCGCTTCGGCTCCGAGGTCTTCCGCCCGTCCCCGCGCCAGGCCGACCTGCTGATCGTCTCCGGCACGGTCACCAAGAAAATGGCCCCGCAGGTGATCCGCCTCTGGAACCAGATGCCGGAGCCCAAGTACTGCATCGCCATGGGCGCCTGCGCGATCTCCGGCGGCCCGTTCAAGCAGGGCTACAACGTCCTCAAGGGCATCGACCGTTTCATCCCGGTTGACGTCTACATCCCCGGCTGCCCGCCGCGGCCGGAAGCCCTCCTCAACGGCCTGATCGAACTGCAGAAGAACATCCGCGGCCGGCACATCGCCGGTCCCGCCCCCGTCGAGGCGGACAGCCCGACCGCCCCCGGCGAATACCCCGTCCCCGCCTTCGGCGAACGCGACCTCGAACCCACCTCCAACCCCAAGCTCTGGCAGCCGCCGGTGATCGTGCGCCCCGACAAGCCATGATTGCATCCCCTGCCCCCTGCGCCGCCTGACCTGATGGAAACGCTTGCGCAAATCCACGAACGCCTCGCCGCCCGGTTTCCGGCCGCAACCCTCACGCTGGTCCCCAACCCGGCCCCCCCGGCGCAGGCCTCCCTGCTGCTCGACGCCGCCCATGCCCGGGAAATCGCGGTTTTCCTCCGCGATGACCCCGCCCTGCGACTCGACTACTGCTCCAACGTCACCGGCGTCGACTGGCCGGAAAAGGAAATCGTTGAAACCACGCGGTCCGTGCAAATCGACCCCGCCGGCGGACCTCCCCGCACCATCGAGCAGAAGACCAAGCGCCTTCAACCCGGCTGCCTGGAAGTGGTCTACCACCTCTACTCGATGGCCCTGAAACACGGTCCGGTGATTATCCGCCTGCGCACCGGCAACCGCTCCGACCAGATCACCCTGCCTTCGCTCACCCCCGTGTGGCGCTCCTGCGAATTCCAGGAACGCGAAATCTTCGATCTGTTTGGCATCGTCTTCACCGACCATCCCGACCTGCGCCGCCTGCTCATGTGGGACGAGTTCACCGCCCACCCCATGCGCAAGGACTACGTCGAGCCCGACGACTACGAATGGGAACCCACGCCGCACGACGACGTTTTGGCCAAGGCGAAAGCACACTATCCGGCGCCTGCGGCGAAGGCCGAATGACCAATGTCTAATGACTAATGACTGAACCGGGCAAATCCACTTCGACGGCAAATCCGAATCATTCGACATTCGGCATTGGTAATTCGTCATTACCGCCGTCCGCGGCGGGCCCCACCCTTCGCGCCGTCCACGACCGCTTCCACGGCGACCTGCTCGAGGTCTCCATGGGCCCCCACCACCCTTCGACCCATGGCGTCTTCCGCATGATGGTCACGCTCGATGGCGAGACCGTCGTGAAGCTCAAGCCCGTCTTCGGCTACCTCCACCGCAACCACGAGAAAATCGGCGAGAACACGACCTACCTCGCCTCGATGCCCTACACCGACCGGCTCGACTACTTCTGCTCGATGACGAACAACTGGGCCTACGCGCTGGCCGTCGAGCAGCTCGCCGGCCTGCCGGTCCCCGAGCGCGCCGAATACCTGCGCGTCATCCTCGCCGAGCTCACCCGCCTGCTCAACCACACCTGCCTCGCCGGCTTTCTCCTGCAGGACACCGGGGCCAGCGGCACACCGCTCATGTACGCCTTCCGCGAGCGCGAAAAGATCCTCGACCTCTTCGAGTCGCTCTCCGGTTCGCGCATGATGTGCAACTACCAGCGTTTCGGCGGCTGCCGCATCGATGCCACCCCGGAATGGCTCGCCGCCGCGCGCCAGCTGGTGAACGGCTACAATGCCTTCCTCGACGAATACGAGGAGCTCATCACGGGTAACGAAATTCTGATGGCGCGCACCCAGAATGTCGGGGTGCTTTCCCCCGCCCTCGCCGTCAACGCCGGCATCACCGGCCCCATGCTCCGCGCCTCGGGCGTGGATTACGACCTGCGCAAGGTCGACGGCTACGGCTATTATCCGCGCTTCGAATTCCGCATTCCGCTCGGCGACCACGGCGACACCTACGACCGCTACATGGTCCGCATGCTGGAAATGCGCGAATCCATCGGCATCCTCCGGCAGGCCCTCGACCGCATCCCCGAGGGTCCGGTCATGGACCCGAAGGCCAAGATCCGCGGCTTCAAGCCCAAGCCCGGCGAACACTACGGCCGCATCGAGGGCCCCAAGGGCGAGATCGGTTTCTACCTCATCAGCGACGGCACCGCGAATCCCTACCGCTATCGCGTGCGTCCACCCTCGCTCATCAACCTCACCATCCTCGAGGACCTCTGCCTCGGCCACACCCTGGCCGATGCCGTGATCATCCTCGGCAGCATCGACATCGTCCTCGGCGAGGTCGACCGCTGACCCTCATCAACCATCCCCCAGTCCACCCCTAGTCCTGCGGCCCAGGTTCCCACCCTCCCCATGCTCGGCTCCGGATTAATTCAAGGCCTCGCCGTCACCGCGAAAAACTTCGTGAAAAGTTTTCACGATCCCGCGCGGCTGGTGACGGTCGAGTACCCCGAGCAAAAGACCAAACTGCCCGAGAACTACCGGAATTTCCCCTTTCTCGTCTACGACGGCGACCAGGCCATCGACGGCCTGCGCTGCGTGGCCTGCAAGATCTGCGAAGCCGAGTGTCCGCCCCAGTGCATCTACATCATCCCGGATCGCGATGAGAAAGGCCGGCCGACCAAGAAGCCCAAGGTCTTCGACCTCGATATCTCGGTCTGCATGAGCTGCCAGATCTGCGTGGAGGTCTGCCCGTTCGACGCGATCAAGATGGACCAGCATTTCGAGATCGCCACCGCCGAACGCTTCAACGCCCTGCTCCTGCATCGCGAGGACCTCGCCAAGTCCGACGCCTATTTTCACACCCTGCACCCCACGGAGGCCGCGCAGGTTGACGCCGTCCTCGCCGAGGCCAAACGCAGGACCGAGGCGAAGGCCAGGCCTGCCGCCCCCGCGGCTGTACCCGCCACACCCACGGCACCTGCTGCTCCCGCAGCCAAGCCCCCGGAGCCGCCGCCACCCGCCGTATGAGCGCATCCGTTTCAGTCCTTCTGCCGCCTCTGGCCGCCGGGCAGGTTGGTGACTCGGCCCTGCTCGAGCGCTTGCCGCTCATGGCCCGTGATCTGCTCACCGCCGGGCTGTCCGAACCGTGGCGCTGGCTGGCCAACAGCCTCATCACCATCGGCGCGGTCATTGTCATTTTCGCCTCGCTCTTCGCCCTGCTCACCCTGGTCGAACGCAAGGTGCTCGGCCGGGTGCAGAACCGCCCGGGCCCGAACCGCACCGGCTGGGGCGGCATTCTTCAGCCCCTCGCCGATGGCATCAAGATGCTGACCAAGGAGGACATCGTCCCCCGGTCCGCCGACCGCCTGCTGCACTTCCTCGCCCCCGTCACCCTGCTTGCTCTCTCGGTCATCACCTTTGCCGTGATCCCGTACGGCCGGCATCTCGTGCCCGTCGAGCTGGATGCCGCCGTCCTTTATTTCTTCGCCGCCGGCGCCGCCACCGAGCTCGCCATCTTCATGGCCGGCTGGTCCAGCCACAACAAATACTCCCTCCTGGCCGCGATGCGCGCGCTTGCCCAGCTCATCAGCTACGAGCTGCCGCTGCTGCTGGCCTTCGTGCCGGTCATCATGCTGGCCGGATCGCTCTCCACCACCGCCATCGTCGCCGCCCAGGGCGGCTGGCTCTGGAATTTCATCCCGCAGTGGCACGTCCTGACCCCGCCCGGCTTTGCCGGCTTCGTCATTTTCATGGTCGCGGCCCTCGCCGAGTCCAACCGCTCGCCCTTCGATCTTCCCGAGGCCGAAAGCGAGCTCATCGCCGGCCACCTCACGGAATACTCCGGCTTCAAGTACGCCCTCTTCTTCATGGCCGAATACTTCGGTATGTGCGCGCTGAGCGGCATGGCCGTCACGCTTTTCCTCGGCGGCTGGCAGGCGCCGCTGCCGGTGCTCGAATTCGTCCCCTCCTACCTCTGGTTCGCCGCCAAGCTGCTCCTGGTGCTGCTGGGTTTCATCTGGATCCGGGCCACGTTCCCGCGCCTGCGCATCGACCAGTTGACCCGCCTCGCCTGGAAGTTCCTCGTCCCGCTCGCCCTCATCAACCTCGGCACCGCCGCCTTCTGGTCCCTCACCCATGATTGGGCCGGGCCAATGCAGCTGGTGCGCTGGGGGGGTGTCTCGCTGGCTCCGTCTTCGGACGTTCGCCGTCCTCGGCCCGGCCACCAGCGCGGCATCGCGCCGCGCACCTATCGCTACGCGTGAACCGCGACCACCCGTCGCCTTTTACGCCATCGCCCTCGTGTGACCTCGGCTCCGCCGTGCTGGCCTCCTGTTGCGCAACCTGATCCGCAGCGTGCTCCTGTTCGTGATGGCCTGGGGCGGCGTGGCGGCCTTTTACCTCTGGGCCGGCGCCGAGTTTCTGGCCTTCGCGCAGGTGCTCGTCTACATCGGCGCCGTCTCGATGGTCACCCTCTTCGCCGTGCTGCTCACGCGTCCGCGGGATCAGCCGGACCTGGTGATCGAGCCGCCCGCCCGTGCCCGGGCCGCCGCCGGCATCACGATCGGCGCCTGCGTTGCTGCCGTGCTGATTCCCGCCATTTGGGGGCAGGGGTTGCCCGCAACGGACCGGCCGCACCCACCTTCCGCGGTGCTCCTGCTCGCCGGCGGTGCTGATGGAACAGCACGGCGCCGCCCTCCTGATCGCCGGCTCCATTCTCACCGTCGCCCTGCTCGGCGCCGTCGTGCTGGCGTCCACCCCCTCATCCGGCGGACCGGAGGACGTGCCATGAGTCCGCTGCATCTCTGCCTGATCTTTTCCGCGTTGCTCTTCTGCATCGGCCTCGCCGGCGCCCTGGCGCGCAGCCATGCGATCCTCGTTTTGCTCGGCATCGAGCTGATGCTGAACGCCGCGAACCTCAACTTCATCGCCTTCTGGCGCTACGGTCCGCCCAACGCCGGCTCGGGCATCGTGTTCGTCCTCTTCGCCATCGCCATCGCCGCCGCCGAGGCCGCCGTCGGCCTGGCCCTCGTCATCGCCATCTACCGCCACCGGCAGAGCGTCCGGCTGCAGCAGGCCGCACAACTCAAGGGCTAGAGCCTATGATGCCGAACCTTGATTGCTGCGTCTCGTCTCGGCCCGATTGTAGGGCGGGGTCTCCGAACCCTGCCGTGGAAGTCTCAAGACGTACGATGGCGGGGTTCGGAGACCCCGCCCTACAATCCAGAAACGGTAACCACGGATCACACGGATGAATACGGATCGATTCCAGCCCTTCTTTGATTGTCATTCTGAACGCAGTGAAGTTACCGAGCCACAGGCGACAGGGCTCGTATCCAATGCACGACAGTCGATGGCCTCGATGAGCGCACACTGGATTCTTCACGTCGTTCAGAATGACAATCCGTGGGGAATTTATACGCGACGATCCGCGCCATCCGCGGGAAAATCATGACTCCGCTCCCCCTGCCGCCGGCCTCCCCCTCGCCGCAGACTTGTGGATCATTCCCGCTGCGCCGCTCGTGGCTGCCGCCATCACTGCGCTGCTTCCTGGCAAAAAACGCAAACTGTCCGCCGGCCTCGCCATCGGCGCCCTGGTAATCTCGCTCCTGGTTTCCTGCGGCATGCTCCACTCGGCGCTGCACGCTCCCGGCCAGCACACCTTCAACTTTGACTGGTTCAATCTTGGTCACGGCGCCCTGCGCCTCGGTTTCCTGCTCGATCCCCTGACCGCCTTCATGTGCGTGATGGTCTCCTTCGTCAGCCTGCTGATCTTCATCTTCAGCCTGGGCTACATGAAGGAGGACGCGAATTTCACGCGGTTCTTCTGCTTCCTCAGCCTCTTCGCCGCCGCCATGCTCGGCTTGGTCGTCGCCAACAGCCTGCTCCTGCTCTTCATCTCGTGGGAACTGGTCGGCCTCGCCTCGTACCTGCTCATCGGCTTCTGGTTCCACAAGCCCTCCGCCGCCGCGGCCGCCAAAAAGGCCTTCATCACCACGCGCATCGGCGACCTCGGCCTGCTCCTGGGCCTGCTCTGGCTCTACGACGCCGGCGGTTCGCTGCTGCTCTACGACCACGGCGCCGGGGTGCTGGAAGCGTCCGTGCTCGCTTCCCTGTCCGGCCAGACTCTCGCCGGCGGACTCGCCGTCTCCACCGCCATCGGCCTGCTGATCTTCTGCGGCGCGATCGGCAAATCCGGCCAGTTTCCCCTCCACGTTTGGCTGCCCGACGCCATGGAAGGCCCGACTCCCGTCTCCGCCCTGATCCATGCGGCGACCATGGTGGCCGCCGGCGTTTTCCTGATCGCCCGGGTCTATCCGCTGATGGCCGCCGACCAATTGCTCGCGGCCGTGCCGGTCCACGCCCTGACGGTGGTCGCCTTCATCGGCGCGATCACTGCGCTCATGGGTGCGCTGATCGCGGTCGGGCAGAATGACATCAAGCGCATCCTCGCCTTTTCCACCGTCTCCCAACTCGGCTACATGATGCTCGCGCTCGGGGTCGGCTCGTGGACCGCCGCCATCTTCCACCTGCTCACGCACGCCTTCTTCAAGGCCCTGCTCTTCCTCGGTGCCGGCTCTGTCATCCACGCCGCCCATCACGAGCAGGACATCCGCGCCCTCGGCGGCCTCGCCCCGCGGATGAAGCTCACTTTCGCCACCTTCGCCATTGGCATGATGGCGCTCGCCGGCGTGCCCTTCCTCTTCTCCGGCTTCTGGAGCAAGGAGGCCATTCTGCATGCCGCGCACGCCTGGGATGTCTCGCACCTCCCGCTCTACGCCGGCCTCGCCGCCGTCATGCTGACAGCCTTCTACATGACCCGCCTCGTCGCCGAGACCTTCTTCGGCACCGCCCGCTCCCCTGCCGCCGGTCATGCGCACGAAAGCCCCGCGGTCATGACCGTGCCGCTCATGCTGCTCGCCGCCTGCGCGGTCCTGCTGGGTTTCACCGGCACCCCGGCCTGTCCCTGGCTGCAGGCGCGGCTCGCGGGCACGGAACTGCACTCCGACCTGAGCCACCTCTTCGAAGGCGGCGGACTGATGGTGCTCTCCATCATTCTGGTCGGTGCCGGTCTCGGTGCCGGCTGGTGGCTCTACGGCCGGCGAACCCGCGCGCAGATCAACGACCGTGATCCGCTGGCATCAGCGGCACCGGGTGTCATGACGGTCCTCGCCCACAAGTTCTACTTTGACGAACTCTACGCCGCCACCGTCGGCCGGCTGAACACCGCCGCAGCCGTGTTCGCCGACGCCCTGGATCGCCATGTGATCGGCGGCGCGGTCAACTTCCTCGCCCGGTTCGGACTCTTCAGCGGCGCCATCAATCGCGAAATGGACGAGGACGGCCTCAACGCCGGCTTCGACCGCCTCAATGCCGGCCTCCGCGGCACCGGGGTCCGCTATTCGAAGGCCCAAACCGGCGAGCCCCAGGGCTACCTGCGCGTCCTGGCCGTCGCCTTTGTCGTGCTCGCGCTGGTGCTGATCGTGGGAGGGGTCCGATGAACACCCTGCCCCTGCTGACCTGGCTCGTCCTGCTGCCGTGGCTCGGCGCCCTGTTGCTGGCCGCACTGCCGCCAACCCGTCCGTCCATCACGCGGGGCATCGCCCTCGGCTACAGCCTGACCACCCTGCTGCTGGGTCTGGTGCTGTGGTCCCGCTTCGATCCCGCCGCCGGCTATCAGTTCGTCGAGCGTCATGCCTGGATTCCCGCGCTCAACGTCACCTACCACCTCGGCCTCGACGGCCTGAGCCTGCTGCTGGTGCTGCTGACCGGCCTCGTCGCCCCGGCCGCCCTGCTCGCCTCGTGGAACCTCACCCGCAATCCCCGGCTCTTCGCCCTGCTCTTCCTGTTCCTGCAGGGCAGCGCCCTCGGTGTCTTCCTCGCGCTCGATTTCTTCCACTGGTTCATCTTCTGGGAGCTCAGCCTCGTTCCCGCCTTCTTCCTCATCAAACTCTGGGGCGGACCCGGCGCCTCGCGCCGCCTACCAGTTCGTGATCTACACGATCGGCGGCAGCGCCTTCATGCTCGCCGGTTTCGCCGCCCTCTACTCGGTCGCCGGCACGCTGGACTTCACCCTGCTGGCGCAACTCGGCGCCGAGGGCGCCCTGGCCGCCGAACTCGGGTCCACCGGCATGCTCATTGTCTTTGTCGGCGTCCTGCTCGGCCTGGCGGTCAAGGTGCCGCTCTTCCCCTTCCACACCTGGCTGCCCGCGGCCTACGCCGAGGCCCCCACCGGCGCCTCCATGTTCCTCACCGGCGTCATGTCGAAGATGGGCGTGTACGGTTTCCTGCGCATCCTCTGGCCCATCTTCCCCGCCCAACTGCAGGCCGCCGCCCCGGTCCTGCTCTGGCTCGCCCTCGGCGGGGTCATCCTCGGCGCGTTTGCCGCCATGGCGCAAACCGACCTCAAGCGCATGGTCGCCTACTCCTCGGTGAACCATGTGAGCTACTGCCTGCTCGCCCTCTTCGCCGTGGCGGCCGCCCCGACGGCCAATCCCGCCGCCGCCAACGCCGCGCTCGGCGGCACCCTGCTGCAGGTATTCAACCACGGACTCTCCGCCTCCGCCCTGTTCTTCTGCATCGGCGTACTCGAAGCCCGCGCCGGCGGCCGGCGCGGCCTCGATGATTTCGGCGGCGTGCGCACCGCCGCCCCGATTTTCGCCGGTCTGTGCGGCATCGCGATGTTCTCCTCGCTCGGCCTGCCCGGACTCAACGGCTTCATCGGCGAGTTCCTCATCTTCCGCGGCGTTTTCGGCCTGACGCCATGGGCCGCCGCACTCGGCTGCCTCGGGCTCTTCGCCACCGCTTATTTCCTGCTGACCTTCTGGCAGCGGGTCTTCCACGGCCCGGCCGCGGGTGGAGGCATTGGCTTCCGTGATCTCACAGCCTTGGAGATCGTCACCCTCGTCCCGGGCATCGCCCTGATGTTCGTCCTCGGCGTCTGGCCCCAACTGCTCATGAGTTTCATCAACCCCTGGGTCAACGCATGGCTCCCGGCCTTACCATGAACCAGACCATGGAATACTTAACCACGGATTTCACGGATGGCGGTTGGGGCGTGTCCTGGACCGAGATGGGGCACCCTCTGCGTGGGTTCGGCCGCCTGTGCATCCCAACCCTCCCCAGTCATCCGAAATCCAATTAGCATGAACCTGCTGCCCTGGACGATCTACCTCTCCTTCGCCGGCGCGATCCTCGCGCTCGCCGCAGGCACGCGTTCGGCCACCGCCGCGCGGGTGATCGCCCTGGGCACCGCGCTGGCCGGTTGGGGCGTGACCTTGTGGGCGGGCTGCCAGTTTTCTCCAAGCGACGGACTGCTGACCCTGACGAACACAACTTGGATCGAATCCCTGGGCATCCGTTTCCACCTCGCCGCCGACGGCATCAGCCTGACCCTCGTCGTGCTCACCGGCCTCGCCGCCGTCGCCGGCATATTGTTTTCCTGGAACATCGAGGAGCGCACCGGCGAGTTCTTCGCGCTCTACCTCACGCTCATCGGCGGTGTGTACGGCGTGTTCCTCAGCGCGGACGCCTTCCTGTTCTTCGTCTTCTACGAGATCGCCATCGTGCCGAAGTATTTCCTCATCGCGAAATGGGGCTCCACCAACCGCGAGTACGGCGCGATGAAACTCGCCCTCTACTCCTTTGCCGGCAGCGCCCTGGTGCTCGCCGGCCTGCTCTGGATCTACGGTGCGGGTAACGCATCCGGCTTCAGCCTCACCGAACTCGCCGCGGGCGCCGCGACCCTCGACCCGAATGCGCAGCTCATGGTGTTCGCCCTGCTCTTCACCGGTTTTGCCGTGCTCGCGGGCATGTTCCCCTTCCACACTTGGGCGCCCACCGGACACGTGGCCGCGCCCACCGCCGCCTCGATGCTGCTCGCCGGCGTGGTGATGAAGCTCGGCGCCTACGGCTGCCTGCGCGTCGCCATGGGACTCGTCCCCGACGCGATCTTCTGGTTCCAGCCGGCCATCGCGTGGCTGGCCGTCATCGGCATCATCTATGCCGGACTCGTGGCCCTGGTGCAGGACGACTTCAAGTTCGTCATCGGCTACTCCAGCGTGAGCCACATGGGCTTCGTGCTGCTCGGGCTCGCCGCCGCCACGCCGCTGGCCGTGGCCGGGGCCGTCCTGCAGATGTTCTCGCACGGTGTCATCGCCGGGCTGCTCTTCGCCGTCGTCGGCCGCATGGTCTATGAGCGCACGCACACCCGGCAGCTCGCGGAACTGCGCCGCCTGCCGTTGCACCGCCTCATGCCGTTCACCGCCGTGGTCTTTGTCATCGCCGGCCTGGCCTCGATGGGCATGCCGGGGTTCAGCGGCTTCCCCGCCGAACTCTCCATCCTCATCGGCACCTGGCCGGTCTCGAAGCTCTGGACCCTCGCCGCCGCCCTGGGCGTGCTCATCGCCGCGGCCTTCACCCTGCGGGTCATCCAGGTGGTTTTCTTCAGCCGCACCGAAGCCACCGCCGACGCGGCTGAAACCCATCCGCTCCCGCCGCTCACCTGGCCGGAACAGACCGGCGCCGCCCTGCTCCTGGGCGCCACCATCCTCATCGGCCTCAATCCCGGGCTGCTGCTGGACTGGATTATCCCCGGGCTGAACTCCCCGCTGCTGCAGGCCATTTGGACGGGAGGTGCGCCATGAGTTTCGACTACCTCCTGCTCACCCGCGCCCTGCTGCCCGAAATCGCCCTCGTGCTCGGCGCCCTGGCCGTGCTGGGGTACGACCTCATCGCCGGCCGGCAGCGTCCCGCCGAAGAGCGACTCAAGGCTTCGCTGGCGATCGGGGCCATCGCGCTAATTGCCGCGTTGGTGGACACCGTACTCGTCGGCACCATGGACTCCGTCTACGGCGCCAGCCTGATGCTTGACACCCTCGCGGTGGCGGCCCGCTGCGGCGTGCTTGGTCTGGCCCTGATCACCTTTGGCATCGCGGCCGGCGCCCGGGTTCCGCGTCATCCGGCCGAGTATGTGGCGATCATCCTCTTTGCGACCACCGGGTTCACGCTCATGGCCGCAGCCAACCACCTGCTCGTCGCGTTTGCCGCACTGGAACTCGCCAGCCTGTCGCTTTACATCCTCACCGGATACGACAAGTCGCGCCCCGAATCGGCCGAGGCCGCGCTGAAGTACTTCCTCTACGGCGGCATGGCGTCGGCCTTCCTGCTCTTCGGCTTCAGCCTGATCTTCGGCCTCACCGGCGAACTCGAATTCGGCGCCATCGCCATCATGCTCGCCCACACCGGCATGTCGCCCCTGCTGGCCATCGCGCTGGTCATGGTGCTCGTCGCCTTCGGCTTCAAGGCCGCCGCCGCCCCGTTCCATCTCTGGGCGCCCGACGCCTACGAGGGCGCGCCCACGCCGTCCGCCGCGCTGATCGCCTCCGCCTCCAAGCTCGCCGGCTTCACCCTGTTCCTCCGCCTCCTGTGGCCGGGCCTCGGGTCGGTCGCCGGCGGTGAAACCGGCACCGGTATCGGCTGGCTGGCCCCGGTCGCCCTCATCGCCGGCGCTTCGATGCTGCTCGGCAATGTCGCGGCCCTCGCCCAGTCCAACGTCCGCCGACTCCTCGCCTACTCCGCCATCGCCCACGCCGGCGCCATGCTGCTCGGCGTGATCGCCGCCGAAGTCACCGGACCGGGTCCGCTGCTCTACTATGCCGCCACCTACGGCGTGGCCGCGGCCGGGGCATTCGGCGTGATCGCCGTCATCGAGGCCAATGGCGGGTGTCAGAAGCTCACCGATCTCATCGGGCTCGGCCGGCGCTCCCCGCTGCTCGCCGGCTGCCTCGCCGTCTTCATCCTTTCGCTCGCGGGCATTCCGCCGCTGGCGGGCTTCTTCGGCAAATTCGCCGTCTTCGCCGGCGCCTTCCGCAGCGGCGGACTCGCCGCCCCCGCCGGCTGGCTCGCCCTGCTCGCCATCGCCCTGAGCGCCGTCGCGTTTTACTATTACCTGATCGTGCTGAAGCAGGCCCTGGTCGTGACACCAACCGCCGAACCAAAACGCATCCGCGTCCCCGCGGTCACGGGCCTGACCCTCCTGGTCGCCACCGCCCTCCTGCTGCTCCTCGGCGCCTTTCCCTCGCTCGTGCTCCGGTACTTCGCCTGAACCGATCCGGTTGGAACGCTAATCTTCGCTAATTGTACGCTTATCTCTGAGTCAAAAATCAGAATGCCTTCTCCTAATTAGCGAAGATAAGCGCAGATTAGCGTTCTCACGGTTTGGAGGTCTGATTCGCCTCCCACTCCCTTCTCAGCATGGCATAGATCACGTCATCCACCCACGCGCCCTTGAGCCACAGGCTTTCGATCAGGTGGGCCTCCCGACGCATCCCGATCTTCTCAAGCAGCCTCAGGCACGAGTGATTCTGGGGATCCACCGAGCAATGGACCCGATGCGTTTCGGTCCGTGTAAACAAAAACTCCAGCAGGGCACGCAAAGCTTCCGACGCCAGACCCTGATGCTGGAACCGTGGAGCCAGGGTGATCCCGACCTCAACCAACCGAGGATCGTCCGCCCGCGCTTGCAGGCCGAAGTCACCCACCAGTTCACCCGTGGCCCGGAGCGCGATGCCGATTTGGAACCATTCTCCCGGTGTCAACGGCTCCAACGTGCGCAGCCGTTCGATGAATGACCTGACCTCCTCTACGGAAGCCGGCTCCCAAGATTGGAACCGCAAAACGCCCGGATCGGAACGATACACATACAAGGCCTCGGCATCCGAAGGCACCAGTTGCCTGATTATCAGCCGCTGCGTGAATAGTTCGGAGAACATGGTTCGCTCGTCCAAACGCTAACGCTGCGTCCCGCGCGGGCGAGCGCCAACAGGAATCTGAACCAGCGCCAACGGCGCGCCGCCATCACAGCCTGGGGCAACGCCCCAGGAATCGATTGTCACATATCCCGCGAGGTCTGAAAGCCCGCCCCATAACCCCGATTCCCTGGCAACCTTCCCGCGGATGGCGCGGATGACCGCAGATGGACTTTCAAACCGGCAGCCCCCGGATCGTATCCGCGCCTATCCGCGCCATCCGCGGGAAAACGCCTTGGACTGAAAAGATTAGGATTTGAGTTTAAGATCAAAATTGGGGGCCCGCCCCTGCCCCTCACCTCCCCCCCACGACAAAATCTGCGCAGTGATTATCAGTTTACGCGGGGCGCGCCAGGGCGGCGCTTGTTATCTTGGGACATGGCAACCCTATCAGACCGCACCGCTGATAACGTCATCGGACGCTATTACACCGACTCAACTTGCATTGACTGCGACCAGTGCCGCGTCATCGCCCCGGAACTCTTCGAGCGCAATGCCGACACCGGCATGTCCTATGTGAAGAAGCAGCCGGTCACCGACGCCGAGATCGCCTTGGCGGAGGAAGCCATGGCGGCCTGCTCCACCGAGTCCATCGGCAGCGACGGTCAGTAAACCGGCAGACACGCGGTTCCCCGCCGCGTAAATCCACACCAACATGCTGAATGACATGATCATCGGCATGGCTGGTTCCGGCGGTGACGGTATCGTCTCCGCCGGCGATGCGCTCATCAGCGCCTCGGCCCGCGAGGGCTACTATGCCATGCTCACCAAGAGCTTCGGTTCGCAGATCCGCGGAGGTGAATCCTCCTGCCGGCTGCGCGTCGCCACCACCCCGGTGCTCAACCCGGGCGGCACGCTCGACGTCGCCGTCGTCCTCAACTGGGAGGATTTCCTGCGCTTCGGCGGCGAACTGCCCGTGGGCCCCGACACGGTCGTGCTCTACGAGAAGAAGACCGGCATCGAGCCGGCCGCCATTCCCCTTGAAGTGAAACCGGCGATCGTCCTCGCCGTGCCGATGTCCGAGCTGGCCATGAAGTCCGCCGGCACCCTGCAGGCGAAGAACAACGTCGTCCTCGGCCTGCTCGCCGGCTGGTTCGGCCTCGCCCGCGAGGCGATCCTGGAGGGCATCCGCCGCAAGTTCAGCAAGAAGGGCGCGGAAATCCTGCAGGGCAACGAGCGCGCCTACGCGGCCGGCCTCGAATACGCCGACCAGCATCCGCTCGCCCGCGATTTCCGCCTCTCCCCGCCGGTGGCCAGGGGCGGCAAGCGCCGCGTGGTGGACGGCAACGAAATCTGCGCCGAGGCCGCGCTCTTCGCCGGCTGCAAGTTTTTCGGCGGTTACCCGATCACTCCGGCCACGGAAATCATGCAGCACCTCCAGAAGGATATCTGGAAGCACGGCGGCTCGCTCCTGCAGGCCGAGGATGAGATCGCCGGCATCGCCGCGGTCGTCGGCGCCTCGTTCGCCGGCAAGAAGGCCATGACGGCCACCTCCGGCCCGGGCTTCTCCCTGAAGTCCGAGGTCATCGGCCTCGCGAGCATCACCGAGCTCCCCCTGGTCTGCGTCAACGTCCAGCGCGGCGGCCCCTCCACGGGCCTGCCGACCAAGACGGAGCAGGCCGACCTCTTTGCCGCGGTCTTTTCCGCCCACGGCGACACGGTGCGCCCGGTCCTGGCGCCGATCGGCGTCCGCGACGTCTTCGGCGTGACGGTCGAGGCGTTCAACATCGCCGAGCAATACCAGACGCCGGTCATCGTCCTCTCCGACCAGGAGATCGCCCAGCGCAAGGACATCATCGATCCGGTGGACACGGCGGATTTCAAGATCGTCGACCGCGTCAAACCCACGCCCGAGGAACTCGCCCAGGGCTACAACCGATTCAAGTTCACCGACTCCGGCATCAGCCCGCTCAGCCATCCCGGCATGCCCGGCGGCAGCTACCTCGCGGCCGGCATCGAGCACAACGAGCACGGCGATCCCACCAGCAGCGGTGAGATGCACGAGCGGATGAACGACAAGCGCCTCAACAAGCTCAACCCGCTCAAGCAGCGCCGCGATCTCTTCATCCTCGAGGGCGATCCGTCCGCCCCGCTCGGCGTGATCAGCTGGGGCGGCATGGCGGGCGCCACCCTGGAAGCCGTGCGGACCGCCCAGGCCCGGGGCCTGCCGGTGAAGCTGCTGATCCCGAAGCTGATCTATCCCATCGCCGAGGAGGTTTACCGCGATTTCTTCGCCTCGCTCCAGCACTGCCTCGTCGTCGAGCAATCCCACCAGGGCCAGCTCTACCGCATCATCCGCATGTGGGTGGATGTGCCCCGTGGGTTCACCTCACTTGCCCGCAGCGGCGCGAATCCGATTTCGCCGGACGCCATCGTCCGGCGCATCGCCGCCATGGCGGAGAACACACCCGCAACCCCCTCCACCACCTCCCGATGAGTTCCCCCGCCATCACCGACTGCGGCTGCCCGCCGCCCGCGGCCGCCCCGCTCACGATCAAGAATTTCCGCAGCGAGCTGAAGCCGATCTGGTGTCCGGGCTGCGGCGACTACGGCGTGGTCACCGCGCTGTATCGCGCGCTGGTCAACATCGGCCGCCCGCCGCACGAGGTTGCCTTCATCTCCGGCATCGGCTGCTCGAGCCGCATCCCGGGCTACACGACCGCCTACGGTTTCAACACCGTGCACGGCCGCGCCCTGCCCGTCGCCCAGGGCATCAAGATGGCCAACCCCGACCTGCTGGTGCTCGTGGCCGGCGGCGACGGCGACGGCTTCTCGATCGGCGGCGGCCACGTCCCGCACGCGATCCGGCGCAATCTCGACCTCACCTACATCGTGATGGACAACCACATCTACGGCCTGACCAAGGGCCAGTTGTCCCCCACGACCCCGCGCGGCGCGAAGACCCCCAGCAGCTCGCACGGTAGCATGGAGCAACCGGTCAACCCGCTCCTCTACGTCCTCGCGTATGGCGCCGGTTTTGTCGCCCAGGGCATCCCGGCCGACATGGACGGCCTCACGAAGATGATCGAGGCGGCGATCCGGTATCCGGGTTTCTCGTTCGTGAACATCCAGTCACCTTGCGTCACTTTCGGCGATCCCAACGACCAGATGAAGGTGCAGAAGGCCAAGATGAGGAAGCTGGCGGAAATGGGGCACGACCCGACCAACCGCCTGCATGCCATGGATCTCGCGCAGGCCTACGGCACCGAGCTCTATACCGGCATCTTTTACCAGAATCCAAATCCGCCACCGACGTACGACAGCCAGATCCGCGAGCGCCAGGCGGCGTTGCAGGCAACGGCCCCCGCGGCGTAACGTAGTGCCGGTCTTCAGCCGGCACTGATTCGTGAGTTTCAAACGCCGGTGCCCCCGAGCCCAACGCGGGCTAAAGCACCGCGCTACGATTTCCGTCGCGCAGCTTGGAAGTAGGGCAGGTCTGTGACCTGCCATTTTTGACGTTCATTCGCGGTCAGGCGTACCAGGGCAGAACGGAGACCTGCCCTGGGCGAGTGGAATAGATGTAGGGCCGGAGCTTGCTCCGTGCCTCGAAGAGGTTGACGGCCGCGCGGCGTATACAGGCGCGGACCAAGGTCCGGCCCTTCACCCGCCTTTCACTCACGTTCCTATCTACTTTGATTCCAATCTTTCTCATTCTCTTTCTCGTTCTCTTTCTCCGGATCGGAAGGGGCTGCCCACGATTGCGACTGAAGGCGGTTGCGCGCATCCATTAGCGTTTACCCACCCCCCCCAACAAATGCGCAGCGATTGCCAAGAAGCGCTGTGGTGTCCGGGCCAACCTGGGCTATCTTCGGCACAGTCAGCGCAATCACCCCCGCAGTTAACCCCAAGTCCCGATGAGCGATCAAACGACGTCTGCATTCGATGCCAGACACGCGTGGACGACTTTGTCGCGGAAGGATCCCGCGAAGCGCTCCGCCCACGACCGCATTGCCGACTTTCTGGAAATCTACGGCTTCTACGACGAGGTCGAGGCCCGCGAGCAGGCCAGTCGCTGCGTGCAATGTCCCGAGCCGACCTGCGTGGCCGGCTGCCCGCTCGGCACCAACATCCCCGAATGGCTGGCCCTGACCGCCGAGGGCCATTTCGCGGAAGCGGCGGCCGCCCTGCACTCCGGCAACAACCTGCCGGAAATCTGCGCGCGGGTCTGCCCGGCGGACCATCTCTGCGAGGCGCAGTGCCTCATCAGCGGCCAGGCACAGCCGGTCTCCATCTGGGCGGTGGAGCAATTCCTCAACGAATACGCCTTCACCCACGGCATCGTGAAGCCCAGCGTCGCCCCGCCCAACGGCCGGCACGTCGCCATCGCGGGGGCCGGACCCGGTGGGCTCGCCTGTGCGGACGGACTCATCCGCCGCGGGTTTGCCGTGACGATCTTCGACCGGCGCGAACTGCCGGGCGGGTTGCTGGTCTACGGCACACCGGAATTTCATCTGGAGCGCTCGATCGTCCAGCGCCGGGTCGAACTCCTGCGCCAGCAGGGCGTGGTGTTCGAACTTGGCACCCCCTACGCCGAGGAAACCGCCCTCCCGGCACTGCTGCAGCGCTTCGATGCGGTATATCTCGCGTTTGGCGCCAAGGTGCCGCGGTCTCTGGCCCTGCCCGGCGCCGATCTGAACGGCGTACACCAGGCCGTGCCGTTTCTGCTCCAGGCGGGCGTTGATCACCCCGGCAGCAAGCTGCTCGTCGGCGGCCGGCGCGTTGTCGTGATCGGCGGCGGCGACACGGCCATTGACTGCGCCCGCACGGCGATCCGGCGCGGCGCGGCCGAGACCACCGTGGTCTACCGCCGCGATGCCGGCAGCCTGCCGTGCATGCGCCGTGACTACGAAGCCGCGGTTGAGGAGGGCGTCCGTTTCATTTTCCAAGCCACCCCGGTCGCAATTCTTGCTCAGGCCGCCGGCGGTGTCACCGGCCTGCAACTCGCCCGCACCTCAATGGGTGCGCCCGATCCCGAAGGCCGCCGGCCGTTTGAGATCAAGGCGGGGGACAGTTACATCCTCTCCGCCGACGTGGTGTTTCTGGCCTTGGGTTTCGATCCCGCCCCTCCTCCGCCCACGAGTCCGTCCCGGCTGCTCGACCTCGGGGAGCACGGCGAAATCAAGGTCAACGCCCGGCAGATGACCAGCCTGCCCGGGGTCTTCGCCGGCGGCGACCTCGTCCGCGGACCCTGCACCGCCCTGGCCGCCGTGCGCGATGCGCGGATGGCGGTTGAGGGCATCGAGGCATATGTTGGGACGCGCAAGCCGTTGGGGTGATGCAGGGGTTTCCATTCCCCGATTGTCAGTCTGGGCGTCATTTGCCACTTCGACCTGTAGGGCTGCACCTTGGTGCAGCCTTTATCGCTGCGAGGCACGGAAGACATTCGAGGCTGGACCAAGGTCCAGCCCTACAATTTTTCCTAACGTCCCGCGAAGATAATGGCTGCTAATGCGCCCGGCGGTTTCCGGGGGTGTTTTGGCGAGGTTTTTCACTCGGGAAATGGTCGCATCCGACCCCAGCGCAATAAATGCGGATTGAACGGCAAGGCGTGCGATGCCGAACCACGCATTCCCTGTCATCATGGGCTTCCACCCACACCACCCACCCGATGAGCTTGGCCGTTTGCATCCATGAATGACGTTCTTTCAGGCGACCTGATCTACATTATCGCGTTCTGCGCCGGCGGGTTGGCCTTTGCGCTCGGTCCGTTCATCATCGTCTACTTTCTGGCCCCGCGCTGGACCCGCAACACCCTCGACAAGACCGGCCAGGCCATCGAGTGCGGCATGGAACCGATCGGCGACGCCTGGATCCGCTACAGCGCCGTTTACTACCTCTACGCCCTGGTCTTCGTCGCCTTCGCCGTCGACGTCCTGTTCCTCTTCCCCGTTGCCCTCGTCTATGGCCGCCTGTTCGTCATCCGTGACTTCGTCGAACTGGTCATCTTCGTGGGCATCCTGTCCCTCGTCATCGTCTACGCCTGGAAAAAAGGAGTCTTCGAATGGAAACGCCACTGAACCCCTCCACCACACCCTCGGAGATTCCCGTCGAGTGCTCGCAAATCGTCCGGTTCGCCAAACTCGACGACCTGCTCGCCCTCGGTCGCGCCAACTCCCTCTGGCCCCTCACCTTCGGCCTCGCCTGCTGCGCCATCGAGATGATGGCCGCCGGCATGGCCCGCTTTGACCTCTCCCGCTTCGGCGCCGAGGTCTTCCGCCCCTCCCCGCGCCAGGCCGACGTCATGATCGTCGCCGGCACGGTGAACAAGAAAATGGCCCCGGCGGTGAAGCTGCTCTACGACCAGATGCTGGAACCCAAGTGGGTCATCGCCATGGGCAACTGCGCCCTCTCCGGCGGCCCCTTCAAGTTCGAGGGCCAGTACGCCGTCGTCGAGGGCGTCGACAAGCTCTTCCCCGTCGATGTCTACGTGCCCGGCTGCCCGCCGCGTCCGGAAGCGCTGATCGAGGGGATCTTGCAACTTGAAGAGAAAATCACCGGCAAGCGCCGCTTCCCGGTCGCCAAACTGAAGGAATGAAAACCTCCGTCGAACGTCTCACCGGGCTCTTCGTCGAGCTCACGAAGCGTAGCGCCGGCCTTCAGCCGGCGCTCACCACGCCCAATCCGCCGACCGACGCCGCCAAACCAGAGCTGGCTGCAGCCCAGCCCTCCGCCCCCCTTCCCGTCACCCACGCCACGCGTGGCTTTGACTTCGATGCCACCGTCGCCCCCGCCGACGTCGTCACCGCCGCTGAGATCATGGACCGCGAAGGTTTCGCCATCGATGCCGTCACAGGCGTCGACTGGATCGCCCAGAACGAGATGGAGATCGTCTACGACTTCTTCCACCCGACCGAGCCCGTGCGCGCCGTGGTCCGCACGCGCGTGCCCCGCGCCGAGCCCGAGCTGCCCACGATCTCCCCGGTCTTCCCCGGCGCCAACTGGCACGAGCGGGAGACACATGACTTTTTCGGCATCCGGTTCGCCGGCCACCCCAACCTGAAGCCGTTTCTCCTCCCCGAGGACGCCGACTTCCATCCGCTGCGAAAGGATTATCAGCCGTGATCACCTCCAAGGAATCCCTGGCCGCCGACTCCCCGGATCATGCGCCGCACGAGACCTTCGTGCTCAACCTCGGTCCGCAGCACCCGGCCGCCCACGGCGTGCTCCGCGTGCTGATGACGATGGACGGCGAATGGATCCAGCGCGCCGAACCCATCATCGGCTACATCCACCGGATGCACGAGAAGATGGGCGAGAACCGCACCTACGCCAAGTTCCTGCCCAACACCAGCCGCATCGATTACCTCTCGGCCATGCACTACACCCACGCCTTCGTGGGTGCCGTGGAGCGGGCCGCCAAGATCGAGGTGCCCATCCGCGCCGAGTACATCCGCGTCATCACCTCCGAGCTGAACCGCATCTCCAGCCACATGGTCTGGTGGGGCGCCCTGCTGCTCGACCTGGGCGGCTTCACGCCGATCCTCTACGCCTTCGACGACCGCGAAAAGATCCTCGACCTGCTCGAGGGCCTGTGCGGCGCCCGGCTGACCTACTGCTACTACCGCTTCGGCGGGCTCTGCAACGATGCCGACGACGCCTTCCTCAACGGCACGCGCGACTTCGTGAAGCACATGCAGCCGCGGCTGAAGATGTACCGGGACCTCGTCACCGACAACATCATCCTCCGCAAGCGCCTCACCGACATCGGCGAGATCAGCGCCGAACTCTGCCGCAAGTACGGCGCCACCGGCCCGGTCATTCGCGGCGCCGGTGTCGCCTACGACGTCCGCCGGGCCGAGCCCTATTCGATCTACCCGCGGTTCGACTTCAAGATCCCGACCTATCCCGAGTGCGATTCCATGGCCCGCTACCTCGTGCGCATGGACGAGATGGAGCAAAGCCTCCGCATCATCGAGCAGGCCCTCGACGGCATCACCGCCGGCCCGGTCATGGCCCCCAAGGTCCCCCGCGTGCTCAAGCTTCCGCCCGGCGACACCTGCTACGCCGTCGAGGCCGCCCGCGGCCGCTTCATGGTGCGCATCGTCAGCGACGGCAAGGACACGCCCTACCGCGTCAAGCTGCGCACGCCCTCATTCTCCAACCTCAGCCTCTACGAGGAGGCCAGCAAGGGCATGATCCTCCCCGACGCCCTCGCCATGATGGGAAGCCTCGACCTCGTCATTCCGGACATCGACCGATGAAAACGTCGTCCCCCCCCCCCCCCCCCCCACACCCCCCCCCCCCCCGCCCCCCCCCCCCCCCCCGCCCCCCGGGCCCGCCCTCCTCCCCCCCCCCCCCCCCCCCCCCCCCCCCCCCCCCCACGGGGGGGTTTTCTGCCATGAGCTTCCTCGAACTAGAGCCGATCCGCATCCTCGTATACCTGGTCGGCATCTGTGCCTTCGTCGGAGGCAACGCGGCCTACCTCGTGCTCGCCGAGCGCAAGGGCGCCGGCCGCATCCAGCGCCGGCCCGGTCCCAACGAGGCCGGCTGGGGTGGCTGGATGCAGCCCTTCGCGGACGGCATCAAGCTGCTCGCCAAGCAGGTCATGGTCCCGCCGGGCACCGACTCCCTGCTCTTCCGCGCCGCGCCGCTGATGGTCATGGCCCCGCCGCTGATGTGCCTGGCGACGATCCCGTTCTCCGACTCGCTCGTCGCGCGCAACCTCAACATCGGCCTGCTCTTCGTCTTCTCCTTCGGCTCGATCAACGTCATGGCCCTCATGCTCGGCGGCTGGGCCTCGCGCAACAAGTACTCGATCATCTCCGCCGCCCGCGTCGTCTCCCAGAGCGTCGCCTACGAGATCCCCATGCTGCTCGTCGTCATCACCATGCTGATGGTCTCGGGCACGATGAACCTGCAGGAAATCATCGTCCAGCAGGGCGGCGGCTTCTGGCACTGGAACCTCTTCAAGGTCTGGGTCAACCCGCTGATGCCGGTCACGTTCGTGATCTTCTTCACCTGCATGCTCGCCGAAACCAACCGCGCGCCCTTCGACATGGCCGAGGCCGAGAGCGAGCTGGTCGCCGGCGCCTTCACCGAATACGGCGGCATGGGCTTCGGCGTCTTCTTCATGGCCGAGTACGCCAACATCGTCGTCGGCTGCTGCCTCGCCACCGTGCTGTTCCTCGGCGGCTGGCAGAGCCCGATCGGCTACCTCTCCGGCGGACTCTGGGGCCTCGGCTGGTTCCTCCTCAAGGTCTACGCCCTCATCTCCACGGTCATCTGGATCCGGTGGACCTTCCCCCGCACGCAATTCTACAGCCTGCTCAACCTCTCCTGGAAGATCCTCATTCCCGTCTCGCTGGTCACGCTCCTGCTGACCGGCGCGATGCTGAAGATTCCCCTGCTCTTCCGGTAACCGACCCACTCACACCATGAGCCTTTTCTCCGCCATCCGGGACGTCGCCAACGGCTTCAAGAGCCTCCTCATCGGCATGCGCATCACCGCGCGCGAAGCCGCCCAGCCCAACATCACGGTCCAATACCCGCACGATACGCTCCCGATGCCCCCGCGCTTCCGCGGCCACATCAAGCTCGTGCTGGACCCGGCCACCGGCAAGCCGCTCTGCACCGCCTGCACGATCTGCGAGCGCGCCTGCCCCAGCGGGTGCATCGACCTCGACGGCCTCAAGCGCGAGGGCGACAAGCGCAAGTCCGTCTCGAAATACATGCTCGATTTCACGACCTGCAGCCTCTGCGGCTCCTGCGTCGAGGCCTGCCCCAGCGGCGCGATCGAGTTCTCCAAGGACTACAACGTGGTCAGCCGCAACCGCGAAGACTTCTCCAAGATGGACCTCTACCAAAAGGTCGAAGCCGAGGCCGCGCAATGGTCCCGCATCCCACCCGCCGGTCCCCCGCGCCGCCGCCGGCCGCCCCGCCCGCCTTCAGCCGGCGTGACCACGCAAATCGCCGACCAACGCCGCCAACCGGGGCTGGCTGCCCGCCCGCCCCCCCCCAAGCGCCATGACCACCACTCTCCCCTTCACCGACTGGCTCGTCCTGGCGATCTTCGCCCTGGCCGTGGGACTCACCCTCGCCGGCGCCCTGATCGCCGTCCTCACCACGCGCATCATCCGCGGCGTCGCCGGACTCATGATCTGCTGCATCGGCCTCGCCGGGCTCTACTATTTCCTCAACAGCCCCTTCCTCGCCCTGATGGAAATCCTGATCTACGTCGGGGCCGTCTGCGTCACCATCGTCTTCGCCGTCATGATGGCCGAACCCGACGAGTCGCCCTCCACGCAACCCGTGCGATCCGGCCACTGGTGGGGCGCCGTCGCCATTTTGATCGCCCTGCTCATCGGCGGCGGCCTGGCGCGGCTGGCCCTCGCCGGTCCCTGGCCGGACGCACCGATCGAGCGCGTCAATGACGGCTCCGTCGCCGCCCTCGGCGCCTCCCTCCTCACGACCTACAGCCTCGCCTTCGAGGCCATCTCGCTCGTGCTGCTGGTCGCCATCCTCGGCGCCCTGGTCATCGCCCGCGGCGGCCCGCCACCCCACCCCGGACCGCCATGAAACTCCTCCAGATTCACCAGCAACCCGCGATCTACCTCGTCCTCGCCGCCCTGCTCCTCGCCATCGGCATCTACGGCCTGCTCCGCCGTCGCACGCTCATCGGCATGCTGATCGCCGGCGAAATCATCTTCGCCGCGGCCTCCCTGAACCTCATGGCGGCGAACCGTTTCTTCGCTCCCGACCCCGCCGCCGGCCAGATTTTCGTCCTCTTCATCATGGGCATCGCCGCCGCCGAGGTGGCCGTCGCCCTCAGCATCATCATCGCGGTCTACCGCAACTACCGCTCCATCACCCCCGCGGAGCTCAACGAGCTCAAGGGCTGACGCCATGAACCGGATCCCGGCGCCCACGACATCCGTCTCCTCCTCGCCCTGCTCGCGCCGCTCGTCGGCGCCGGCCTCGTCATGGCGACCGGGAAGAAGCCCAACCTCCGCGAAACCGTCTCCCTCGTCGCCGCGGTGACCCTCTTCGGTCTCGTCGCCTCGCTCGTGCCGGCCGTCCGCGGCGGCACTACGCTGCACTTCACCCTCTTCGAGCTCTTCCCGCCGTTCCCCGAGCTGTCCCGCTCCGTGCCGATGCTCTGTCGATGATCTTCGCCGTCATCGCCTCGCTCCTGTGGGTGCTGACCGTCTTCTACTCCGCTGGCTACATGCGCAGCCTGCATGAACATGCCCAAACCCGGTTCAGCGCCTGCTTCGCCCTCGCCCTCTTCGGCGCCATCGGCTGCGCCTTCGCCGACAACCTGCTCACCCTGTATCTGTTCTACGAGATCGTCAGCGTCTCGACCTACCCGCTCGTCGCCCACCACCAGGATGAGGAGGGTTACGAGGGCGGCCGCAAATACCTGACCTACCTCACCACCACCGCCAAGGCGTTCATCCTGCCGGCGATGGTGCTGATCTACGTGCTCTCCGGCACGCTCGACTTCGCCAACAACGCCAGCACCGGCATCATCCCCGCCGCCGTGCACAACGGCGTCGTCACCATCCTCTACGTCTGCTGCCTGATCGGTTTCGCGAAGAACGGCATCATGCCCTTCCACCACTGGCTGCCCGGCGCCATGGTCGCCCCCACGCCGGTCAGCGCCCTGCTCCATGCCGTCGCGGTCGTGAAGGTCGGCGTGTTCTCCACGGTGCGCGTGATGCTCTACATCTTCGGCGTGGACTGCATGCACGACCTCAACCTCGGGCTCCCCACCGCCTACTTCGTCTCCATCACGATCCTCGTCGCGTCGGTCATCGCCCTGAGCAAGGACAACCTGAAGCTGCGGCTCGCCTACTCCACGGTCAGCCAGCTCTCGTACATCATCCTCGGCGTCGCCCTGCTCACGCCGACCGCCGTCTCGGGCGGCCTCGTCCACATCGCCAACCACGCCTTCGCCAAGATCACCCTCTTCTTCTGCGCCGGCGCGATCTACGTCGCCTCGCACAAGAAGAACATCTCCGAGATGAGCGGCCTCGGCCGCGCGATGCCGTGGACCTTCGGCGCCTTTGCTCTCGCCGCCCTCGGCATGATCGGTGTCCCGCCCGTCGGCGGCTTCATCACCAAGCTCTACCTCCTCGTCGGCGCCCTCGATGCCGGCTCGATCGGCATCCTCGTCGTCCTGATCGCCAGCACGCTGCTCAACACCGCCTACTTCGCCCCGGTCGTCTACCAGGCGTTCTTCGGCCCGGCCCGCGGCATCACCAGGGCGAGGCCCCGCCGATGGTGATCCCCTCTGCCTGACCGCCGTGCTCTCCGTGCTCGGCATCTTCCCGATTTCTTCATGCCGCTCGCCCGAACCGGCTCCGCTGCATGACCCTGCTCCGCCTCATCGAATTTCTCCGCCGCGCCTCCGCCCGTGGTGGCTCCTGCGGCGTGCTGGCGCTGGTGGCGTTGATCGACGTGTTCGTCGACAAGCATCACGCCCATACGAAGGCCGAGCATCTGCCCGCCTTCTGGTCGGTCTTCGGCTTCGTCGCCTGCGTGCTGATTGTGCTCCTGTCCAAGGCGTTCGGCAAAGCCGGCATCATGACCCGCGAGGACTACTACGATGAGTGACCTCTGGCTCCATCCTTCGCTGGTCCTGCTGGTCGGCGCCCTGCTGGTGCCGCTGGTGCCGGCGCGCCTGAAATCTGCCTGGCTGATCCTCGTACCGCTGCTGACCTTCGCCCGGATCGTCACTCTGACCTCCGGCACGCACGGCGCGGTGCACTTCCTCCAGTTCACGCTCATCTTCGGCCGCGTGGACGCGCTCAGCCTGTCTTCGCCTACATCATGGGCCTGATGGCCATCATCGGCTCGCTCTACGGCCTGCACGTGAAGCGCAACGCCGAGCACATGGCCGCCTGGACCTACGTCGCCGGCTCGATCGGTGCGATCTATGCCGGCGACCTGCTCACGCTCTTCCTGTTCTGGGAGGTGATGGCGTTCTCCTCCGTGTTCCTGATCTGGTTCCGCGGCCGCCGGAGTCGCTCGGCGCCGGCTACCGCTATTTGCTGGTCCACATGGCGGGCGGCGTGTCCCTGCTCGCGGGCATCATGCTGCACTACACGCCACGGGCAGCCTGGCCTTCGGCCTGTTCGACGTTGATCACCCCCGGCTGGCCGGCTGGCTCGTGGTGGTCGGGGTTCATCCTCAACGCCGCCGTCCCGCCGCTCCACGCCTGGCTCCCCGACGCGTACGGCGAGGCCACCTTCAACGGTTCCGTCTTCCTCTGCGCCTTCACCACCAAGACCGCCGTCTACGCCCTCATCCGCGGCTTCGCCGGCCTCGACGTCCTCGTGGTGCTCGGCGTGGTCATGGCGCTCTACGGTGTCGTTTACGCCGTGCTGGAAAACGACAGCCGCCGCCTGCTCGCCTACCACATCATCAGCCAGGTCGGCTACATGGTGGCCGGCGTCGGCCTCGGCACCGAGCTCGCCATCAACGGCGCCTGCGCCCACGCCTTCGCCCACATCCTCTACAAGGGCCTGCTCTTCATGGGCTGCGGCTCGGTGCTCCACATGACCGGCAAGAGCAAGTTCACCGACCTCGGCGGACTCTACCAGAAAATGCCGTGGACCTTCGTCTTCACTCTCATCGGCGGACTCTCCATCTCGGCCTTTCCGCTCTTCAGCGGCTTCGTGTCGAAGTCCATGATCGTCCAGGCCGGCTTCGAGGACCACAAGCTCTGGGTCGGCTTCCTCCTGCTCCTCGCCTCCGCCGGTACCTTCCTCCACACCGGCTTGAAGGTGCCGTACTTCATCTGGTTTGGGAAGAACCACTGCTCGCCGGAGACCTGGGAGCGGGCGCGCCGAGCCGCCGTGGAACATGATGGCCGCCATGGCCGTCACCTCCTTCCTCTGCATCTTCATCGGCTGCTACACGCCCTACCTCTACCGCATGCTGCCCTACCCGGTGGAGTTTGAGCCCTACACGGCCTACCACGTCTCCGAGACGCTGCAGATCCTGCTCTTCACCGGCCTTGGCTTCTTCCTCCTCATCAAGAAACTCGAGCCCGAGGCGAAGATCAGCCTCGACCTCGACTGGCCCTACCGCATGGGCGGCCGCGCCATCCTCTGGCTCGCGCGCAAGCCCGTGCAGGCCGTCGACAACGTCGTCGGTGAAATCTACCGCGCCGGCGGCATCAGCGCGGCGCGCTGCAGGAGAGCCTCGCCCTCGCCTTCGCTGGCCGCCTGATCCTGCCTTCGTCTTTCTCGCTGATGCCTCTCCCCGCCCGCCCCCCTCAGCGTGCTGATCTTCAGCCCGCTGGCGGCTGTCGCCGTCCTCCTGCTGCTGCGGGACGAGCGGCTGGTCCGCTGGTGGACGCTCCTCTTCTCCTCCGCCGTCGCGCTGTTCTCGCTCCTGCTCCTGCCGCGCTTCGACCCCGCCACCGCCGGCTTCCAGTTCGCGAGCACACGCCGTGGATCCCGGCCAGGATCGACTACACGGTGGGCATGGACGGCATCAGCCTGCTGATGGTGCTGCTGACCACGCTGATCATGCCGCTGTGCGTGCTGGCCTCGTGGCGCTACATCAAGGCGCGCGTGCAGGAGTTCATGATCGCCTTGCTGGTGATGGAGACGGCGATGGTCGGCGTGTTCTGCGCGCTCGACCTCGTGCTCTTCTTCGTCTTCTGGGAGGCGATGCTGATCCCGATGGCGCTGCTGATCGGCGTCTGGGGCGGCCCGCGCAAGGTCTACGCCTCGCTCAAGTTCTTCATCTACACGATGGCGGGCTCCGTGTTCCTGCTGGTGGCGATCATCGCCCTGCGCCTCAAGACCGGCAGCTTCAGCCTCCTGGGGATGATGGGGCGCCGCTCACTCGGGTTTCCAGGCCTGGGTCTTCGCCGCGTTCTTCCTCTCCTTCGCGATCAAGGTGCCGATGTTCCCGTTCCACACGTGGTTGCCGGCCGCGCACGTCGAGGCGCCCACCGCCGGCAGCGTGCTCCTGGCCAGCGTGCTCCTCAAGATGGGCACCTACGGCTTCCTGCGCTTCGCCCTGCCGATCACGCCGCACGCCGTGCACACCTTTGCCCCGTACGTGATGTGGCTCTCGGTCGTGGCCATCATCTACGGCGGCTTCGCCGCCCTCGCGCAGACCGACCTCAAGAAGCTCGTCGCCTACTCCAGCGTGAGTCACATGGGCTTCGCCACCCTCGGCATCTTCGCCCTCAACCCCGCCGGCCTGGAGGGCGCCGCGCTGGTGATGCTCAACCACGGCATCACCACCGGCGCGCTTGTTCATCTGGTTGTCGGCCTCATCTATGAGCGGCTCCATACCCGCGACCTCGCCGCCGCCGCCGGCATCGGCATGTTCATGCCGGTGTTCTCGTTCATGTTCGGCCTGTTCTGCCTCTCCTCGCTCGCCTTCCCCGGCACCAACAGCTTCATCGGCGAATTCCTCGTGCTGGCCGGCGGCTTCAAGGTCTCGAAGCTCATGATCGCCTGCACGATCCCCGGCATCGTGGCCGCCGCCGCCTACAATCTCCGCATGGTGCAGAAGCTCGCCTGGGGCGGCACCAAGAACCCGGATCACACCGGACTCAAGGATCTCAACTTCCGCGAATTCGTGATGTTCGCCCCGCTCGTGGTCTTCATCTTCTGGATCGGCCTCCAGCCCCAGCCCTTCATTCGCATCATGCACGCCAGCGTGCTCCACCTCGTCCAGCAGGCCAACCCGGCCTGCCCCAGCCTGCCTCCCTTGCTTTCCTCCCTGAACTGGTGATGCTCGCCGGTGCGCTGGGGCTGTTTGTGCTCACGCTCGGCACGGCTCGGCCCCCGCGGCCTGAGCATCGGCACCGCCATCGCCGTGCTCCTCGCCGCGCTGTTCGCCTCGGCCAGCGAGGCCCTGCTCTTCGACGGCGCCTACCGCGTCGACCGCTTCTCCCAGTTGCTCAAGGTCATCGTCGCATTCGGCTATCTCTGCATCGCCCTGCTCAGCGGCGGGCTCCGCGACATCCGCACCGAGGCCCGGTCGGAGTATTACCTGTTCCTCTCCCTGAGCGTCACCGGCCTCGTCCTCCTCGTGAGCAGCGTCGATGTCATCACCCTATTCGTCGCCCTGGAGCTCTCCTCCTTCCCGCTCTACCTGCTGGTGCCCATGCGCCGCGAGCGGGGCGGTCAGCGCAGCCAGATGGAGTCGGCGGTGAAGTACATCATGTTCGGCGTCGCCGCCAACGGCATGATGCTCTTCGGCCTCGGCTACCTCTTCGGCCTCACCGGCTCGACCTCGCTGCCGGTCATCATGGAGAAGCTGCCGCCCCTCCTCGGTTCCCCGCTGGCAATCACCGGCCTCGCCCTGACCTTTGCCGGGCTGCTCTACAAGCTCGCCATCTTCCCCTTCCATTTCTGGACCCCGGACGTCTACCAGGGCGCCTCCAACGAAACCACCAGCCTGATCGCCTCGCTGCCGAAGGTCGCCGCCGTCGCCGTGCTCGTGCGCTTCGTCTCCCTCGCCTCGCCCGAGTCACCAACCATTGCGATGCTGCTCACCTGCCTCTGGCGGTCGCCTCCATGGTCTACGGCAACCTGATCGCCCTCGTGCAGACCGACCTGAAGCGCCTGCTCGGCTTCTCCGGCATCGCCCACGCCGGCTACGCCCTCGTCGGCTTCGTCGCCCTCGACGGCGCCGGCTTCACCGCCGCGCTCTACTACATCACCGGCTACATGATCATGGTCCTGGCCTGCTTCGTCGTCATCTGCCAGGTCTCCCGCGACGGCACCAACGTCGCCATCACCGAGCTCGCCGGCCTCCACCGCCGCGCCCCGCTGCTCGCGCTCACCCTGCTCATCGGCATCTTCGCCCTCGCCGGCATCCCGCCCTTCGTGGGCTTCATGGGTAAGCTGAGCCTCCTCACCGCCGCCTTTGCCCGCGGCCACACCGCCCTCGTGGTGATCACCGTGCTCAACACCGCCGTGGCGATTTATTACTATCTGCGCATCATCCGCGAAACCTTCTTCGGCGAGACCAACGGCGAACCCGCGCCCATCAAGCTGTCCCCGGTCATCGCCGGCCTTTGCATCGTGCTCATGATCCTCATCACCGCCCTGGGCGTCATGCCCGCCACCGTGGTGGACGCCATCGGTAGTTCGTTGCCGGCCGCGAGTTCGAGCCACCTTGGGATGCACCCGCCCTCGACAACATCAAACCTATCCCAGAGGAAGTTAGGGGAACGAGACCCTGCATTCTGGGCGGGTTCGGCCCGCCTACATCTTGTGGTAACCTTCAGCTCCTCTGTTCCCCTCCGTGAGATGAATTGTTCCTTGGCTTCCCTGCTCCTTTGAATTAATCCGTGCCATCCGTGTAATCCGTGGTTAAACCTCTGAGCCATTTCCATTCCATGAAGCCCCAGCCCAAAAAGCCCACGCTTGCGATCAACGGCGGCCCCAAGGCCCTCACCAAGGATGCGGGGGACATCTTCAAATGGCCGATCGTGACCAAGGCGGACGAGAACGCGGTGCTGGACGTGCTCCGGCGCGGCGCGATGAGCGGCACGGATATCACGAAGCATTTCGAAAAGGAGTACGCCGACTGGATGGGCATGAAATTCGCCCTCGGCTACTGCAACGGCACCGAGAGCCTGCGCGCCGCGATGTGGGCCTGCGGCCTGGGCGCAGGCGACGAGATGATCTGCCCGAGTGTCACCTACTGGGCGAGTTGCACGGCCGCCCTCACCCTCGGTGCCGCGGTCAACTTCGCCGAAATCCTGCCGGACACGCTGTGCATCGATCCAAAGGACATCGAACACCGCATCGGACCGCGGACCAAGGTCATCATGGTAGTACATTACTGCGGCTACCCCTGCGACATGGACCCGATCATGAAGATCGCGCGGAAGCATAAGCTGAAAGTCATCGAGGACGTGTCCCATGCCCACGGCGGTCGTTATAAGGGCAAAATGCTCGGGACCATGGGCGACATCGGCGCCATGAGCCTCATGGCTGGCAAAAGCCTCGCGATCGGCGAGGCCGGAATCATGGTGACGAATAACCGCGACCTCTACGAACGCTGCGTGGCGTACGGACACTACGAGCGGACCGGCCTGCCGAGCAATTTCAACGCGGTTGACCGCAGCATCTTCAATCCCGCGCTCAACAAATTCGCCGGCCTGCCCCTCGGCGGCTACAAGCATCGCATGAACCAGACCTGCTCCGCCATGGGTCGCGAGCAGTTGAAGCACTACGACAGGCGGATGGCGGAGATCCAGGCGGCGATGAACCGGTTCTGGGACCTGCTCGACGGCGTGCCCGGCCTCAAGGCGCACCGCCCGCCGGCGAACAGCAAATCCACCATGGGCGGCTGGTACGCCGCCAGGGGCCTTTACCGGGCTGAGGAACTCGGCGGCCTCTCCTGCGAGAAGTTCTGCGCGGCCGTGCGGGCGGAAGGCTTCGGCGGCTGCTCGCCGGGCGCCAACATGCCGCTGCACACCCATGCCGTCTTCCATGAGGCCGACCTCTTCAACATGGGGAAGCCGACCATGATCTCCTTCGGTCAGCGCGACGTCCGCCAGGGCCCGGGTTCCCTCCCCGTCGCGGAAAGCATCCGGGAGATCGCCTACTCCATCCCGTGGTTCAAGCACGACCGCCCCGCGATCATCAAGGCCCACGCCCAAGCCTACCGCAAAGTAGCCGAGCACGCGGATGAAGTCAGGTAGATGTTTGTAGGCAGCCCGCTCGCGGGCGCGGCTTGGGTTGTAGGGCGGGGTCTCCGAACCCCGCCTCGATAACTAGAGACATTCGCTTGGCGGGGTTCGGAGACCCCGCCCTACACCTGTCATCAACCTGCCAAGACTTAGGGCCGGACAGAACGAAAATCCCAAATCCTAACACCTAACACAGCCTCGCAAACTCAGGTCTCAGGTCTCAAGTTTCAGGTCTCCTTTCTCCCTCCATGTCCTCTCCTGCCAACACCTCCACCGGCGGTTTTCCCATCGGCCTGCGTCTCACCGGGCCTTTCACGAAACTGCCCATCAAGGAAACCGCCGACTGGGCCCGGTCCAACGGATTCGGTTGTGTGGACCTCCCCGCGACGCAAGTGAACGACGTGAGCGCGTGGCAGTCCGCCGGAGTGCCGGTGGGCACGGTTGATCTCTTCGGTCGCGAATGGAGCGGCATGCTGTCCGCCGATGCGGGCAAGCGCAGCGCCACGGTCGCGCAAGCCGAGCAGGTCATCCGCACGAGTGCGGCGGCGGGGGTGCGCATTCTCTTCGTGGTGATGCTCGCCGAGGATGTGAACCTCCCCCGGCGCGAGACCTTCGGCTACATGGTGGAATCCTACGGCGCCTTGCGCGACTCGCTGCAGCGCACCGGCCTGCGCGTCGCCATCGAGGGTTGGCCGGGTTGCAATGCGCACTGCTGCACGCCCGAGTCGTACCGCGCATTCCTGAAGGAGATGAATTGCCCGAACTATGGCATCAACTTCGATCCCTCCCACCTGCTGCGCATGGGAATCGATCCCCTGCGCTTCATCCGCGAATTCGCCCCGCAAGTCGTGCATGTGCACGGCAAGGACACGCTCATTGATGCCGAGCGGCTCTACGACCACGGCACCGAGCAGGCGGGTTTCCTCGACCAGCCGTATCCATGGGGCGGCTGGTTCTGGCGGTACACGATCCCGGGCCGGGGTTGCGCACCCTGGACCCCCTGCTGACGGTCCTGAAGGACGCTGGCTACAAGGGCTACGTCTCCATCGAACTGGAGGACGTCGATTTCAACGGCACCGTCGACGGCGAAAAGCGCGGGTTTCTTGCTGCGAGGGATTTTTTGCAGTCGGTCTGATTAACCGCGAAGAACGCGAAGATTCGCGAACGGAAGTGATGGCTCTTCAAGCAAGGTAGCTACGAGCGTGAGCGAGTGGAGGTTCGGTGTAAGAAGCGAGCCATCCACTCGCTCACGCTCGTAGCTACCGGTTGATCGCCTTCAAAACGTGCCGAATGCGTAGATCGTGGTCCGGCGCTGGGGCTGTCCGGGCCGGACAAGGATATCGCCAAACTCTGGTCTGCTCGCGCCGTCGGGATAGCCCTGGCATTCGAGGCACAGGCCCGCATGCGGACCGTAGGCGCGGCCGGACTTGCCGGTCTGTTTTCCGTCCAGAGCCATGCCGGTGTAGAACTGCAGACAGGGTTCGTTGGTAAACACTTCCATCCGGCGGCCGGACCCGGGTTCGACGATGCGGGCCGTGAAGACCGGCTTGGCCGGTTGGGCCTCACCCGGCGCGCGCAGCAGGTAGAGCGGGCCATGCGCACGGAAGAGTCCGGGTAGCGCCGGACCCAGTTGGCGGGGCTGGTTGAAATCGTTGCCGCTGCCGGCCACGGGGTCGGCGCGTCCCGACAGTGTGAAGCCGTCATCAACCGCCCCCATGAAACGTTCGGCGTGAATCTCGACCACATGGCCGGTCACGGGCCCGCTGCCCTCGCCGGCGAGATTGAAATATGAATGCTGGGCCAGGCTGAGCGGCGTCACCTGATCGGCGGTCGCCTCGGTTTCGACGATGAGCGCGGACTCGGCCGTGAGCGTGTAGGTGACCGCGATGTCGAGATTGCCGGGATACCCTTCCTCGCCATCGGGGCTGCGGTAGGTCAGGCGCACCGATTCGGCGCCGTCGGCGCGCCTGGCCGGTTGCGCGGACCACACCCGCTTGTCGAGACCCACGATGCCACCGTGGATGTGGTTGGCTCCGTTGTTGCAGACCAGGGGATAGGTGCGCCCTTCGACCTGCAGTCGTCCGCCGGTGACCCGGCCCGCGATGCGGCCGACGATCGCGCCAAAGTACGGATGCGGGCCGACATAGCCGGCGAGACTATCAAAACCGAGCACGACATCAGCGAGCTGGCCGATGCGATCGGGGACGCGAATCGAGCGGATGATGGCACCGTAGGTCAGGATCTCCACAGTGGCGCCGGCGGCATTGGCGAGGGTATGGACCTCGATGTTTTCTCCGGTGGGCAGGTTGCCGAAAGCGCGGGTATTCATGGGGAAGTTTGGCGACTTTTGCGCGATGGCGGGCAGCATTCAATCTCAACCATTGGGGCGCGTTGTATTGAACAGTTCCGGCTTTTCTTCGAGGCAGGAGCCTGCTTGCAGGCGATGGCTTGGAATGCAGGGCCGGACCTTGGCCGCCCACCCCCCCCCCCCCCCCCCCCGGGGGCCCCCGGGGGCCCCCCCCCCGCCGCCCCGGGCCCCCCCCGGTTTTTTCCCGGGGGCGCCCCCTTCGGCCCGCCGGCCCCGCCGCCCCGCCCCGGCGGTGTTCCGCCCCCCCCCCCTCCCGGGGGGGGGGCGGCCGGGGCCCCGGGAAGGGGAAACCCCAAAACCCCCTCTCCCCCCCCCCCCCCGGGGTCGGTTTTCCCCCCCGCCCGGAGCGGGGACTTCCGGGCGGCCCCCCCCCCCCCCCCCCCGGGGGCGGGCGGCGGCCGCGGGGCGGTTTTGGGGAAGGCCCGGGGCCACCGCACCCCCCCCCCCTTCCCCCCCCGGGCGGCGGCGCGGCACAAGGCGTGAACCGTGGACGCCGCGTCTCGAGACCTCGGGGCGCGGTCCTCAGCTGGCCCCACGAAGCTGCCGTGCGCCCGGGTCTGCGCCCCCCCCCCCCCCCCCCCTTCCCGCCCCCCCCCCCCCCGGCACACACGACAGACAGCACCACGGAAGCCGAGGTGGCCGCGATCAGCCCGCAGGATGCCAACCCCGCCGAAGCTGGTGCGGGGCGGGGTTTGAAGCGTGAAAATCACGCGAAGGCCCGGATGGGCGGGTCTCTGACCCGCCTGAGCGTTCGTGTTGAGCGCTGGGCAGGCAAAAACCTGCCCTACCAAGGCTTCAGATACTCCCACCCCGCCCTCTCCCGATGCCCCTCCCGCTGACCGAGCTCTTCCCTGACGAAGACTATCGTTTTCACCTGACCCTGCGGAAGGGAAACCTCACCGACTTTTTTCGCGAATCCGATCCCGAGGCTTTGGCCGAACGCCGCCACTGGCTCGACTCTGATCCCGCCTGCTACGCCGCCCTGACCGCCGCGGCGGAACCTTTGCTGGCCGAAACCGAATCCTGGGCCGCCACCTGGTCACCCTCGCTTTCGTTGCCTCCATCAGCCGCTCCCGAGCAGCGGTTGCTCTCCCTCGGTCGCGCCATCGCGCCCGATTTCATGCTTCTTTCCCGTGAGCCCGACAGCACCTTCCGGTTGCAGGCGGCCGTGGTCTGCTTTCCGTCCTCCTGGGTGCCGGCGGAGAAAATCGGTCTTTCGCTCGACGAAATCCACCAGATCGTGCCCAAGCTCAACGCGAGCCTCGGCGCCACCATCAGTCAATTTCTCACCCGGCTGCGTCCCGGCACCGCCTACGAACGCGCCAACTGGGGACTCGCCGCCACGCCCGAGCGCAACATGCATCCCGCCCTGCATCGTCCCCGCCTCGGTCTCCCGGTGGACCTCTCCCGCATCTGGCTCCGCATCGAGGACCAGATTCTGGCGGCGTTGCCGGTGACCGGCGGCATCCTGTTCGGCATCCGTCTCCGCGTGATTCCTTTGGCGACCATCCTCGCCGATCCGCAGCTCAAGCCAGGTTCCAGCGTGCCATGACCACCATGCCGGAAGACCTGGCCGTCTACAAAGGCCTGTCGGCAATCAAAGCGGGGCTACTGGCAACAGGGGATCGCTGGTTGCAAGCTCCTCGCCCGCCGGCGGCTCCGAAACCCGTCTGTCCTTCCCCGGTTGAGGTCTGTTGATAATCCCCCGAAGGCGTGGGCCGTCGGAGTCCCCGCCCTACAACCCGACCCGCGCCCGCATCTCCCGCGGCGACAGGTTGAAATGCCGGCGAAACAGCTTCGAGAGCTGATACTCGTCGTTCAATCCCACCGCCGGGGCGATGGCCTTCACGGGCAACGCGGAGGCGAGCATCATCGCCCGGGCCTGGTTCAGGCGCATCCACTGCAGCTCCCGCATGGGCGTGCGGCCGCTGAGCCGCTTGAATTTCCGCACGAAGGCAAATTTGCTCATGCGCGAGCGCCGGGCAAGATCGTCCAAGTACACCGTGCGCGTCAGGTTCTGCTGCATGTGCCGGCGCAGGTCGTCCAGCCATGGATCCGATGGCGACGTGCGGAGACGGCGCACTTCCATCAACAGCGCCTGCAAGAGGGGCTTGAGCTGCCCGGCCCCCACCCCCGCCCGGTGGTCGCGCACCAGCCAGGTCACCATCTGCCGCACCCGGGCATCGGCATCGCGCATGCGCAGGGTGAAATCCGCCACTGTCATGTGCGGGGCATTGAAGGAGATAAAGTAGGTGTTGACCGGCTCCCTCGGATCCGAGGTCTCCTTGTGGGGATTGCCCGCCCGGTAAAAGAGCAGGTCCCCGGGACCGGCCCGCACGGTCTCCTCGTCCGTTTCCAGCAGCATCGCGCCGCTCAGGACGACGATGAGTTCGTGCACCCGATGACTGTGCCGGGGCATGTGCCAGCGGGGATTCGGCCCCACTTCACCGCCGCTGAGGAACTCGCAAGGGACTTCGCGCATGGGCAATTTCCGACAAGTCTTGGCAATGGCAGCCATTCACGCGAGCCCGGAAAGATGCTAGGCTCGGGATCATGCCCCAACATAAGATCCAGATTGCTTTCGCCGGAGTCGGTGGAATGGGCCAGGCCGCCCATCTGCGCAATTACGCCACGCTGCGGGACGACTGCGAAGTCGTCGCTCTCGCGGAACAGCGTCCCCTGCTCGCCCAGGCCGTGGCGCGCAAATACGGCGTCCCCAAGGTCTACAGCACCTTCACGGAGCTGCTGGCGAAGGAGAAGGTCGACGCCATCGTCGCCTCCCAACCTTTCACCCGCCACGGCATTTTGGTGCCGGAACTCGCCCAGGCCGGCGTGCCGCTCTTCACCGAAAAGCCCCTCGCCGCCTCCGTCGCAGTGGGCGAGCGCATCGTCGCCTCCGTCGCGCAGCACAAGACCTGGCTCATGGTCGGCTATCACAAGCGCAGCGACCCGGCCACGGAGTACGCCCGCAAGGTCATCACCGAGCTCAAGCAGACCGGCGAGCTCGGCAAAATGAAGTACGTGCGGATCTCGATGCCGCCGGGCGACTGGATCGCCGCGGGCTGGAACGACAACCTGACCACGACGGACGTGATGCCCCCCCTGGAACTGGATCCGAAGCCCAGCGACATGGACGAGGAGACGACCAAGCTCTACGAGGCCTTCGTCAATTACTACATCCACCAGGTGAACCTTATGCGCTTCCTGTTGGGCGAACCCTACAAGGTTTCCTATGCGGATCCGTCCAAGGTGCTCTTCATCGCCCACAGCGTGAGCGGCGTGCCCTGCACCATCGAGATGGCGGCCTATTCCACCTCCATTGACTGGCAGGAGACCGCCCTCGTCGGCTTTGAGCGCGGCTACGTGAAGCTCGCCCTGCCCGCCCCGCTCGCCCACAACCGGCCCGGCACGGTCGAAATCCTCAAGGACCCGGGCAAGGGCGTGACGCCCGTCACCCTGCACCCGCAGATGCCCTGGGTGCATGCGATGCGCAACCAGGCGCTGAACTTCATCAAGGCCGTGCGCGGCGAAGCCCCCGCCCCCTGCCTGGCCCCGGAGGCGCTCGAGGACATCAAGATCGCCCGCGAGTACATCCGCCTGCTGAAGGGAGTCTGACCATGGCCCTCCAATTCCGCAAAATCTTCCTGTCGGCCGAACGCTACGAATCCGCCGGCATCTTCGACGTCAACGGCGACGGCCACCCCGACATCGTGAGCGGCAACTACTGGTACGAAGGCCCCGACTTCAGGAAGCAGCACAAGATCGGCCGCGTCACCGCCCACGACGAATACTATGATGACTTCTCGACCATCGCCATGGACATCAATGGCGACGGCCGGCTGGACTACATCACGGGCGGCTGGTGGGGCGAGACCCTGCGCTGGCGCGAGAATCCCGGCGTCGCCGGCCAGGAATGGCCGGAGCACATCATCGCCAAGACCGGCAGCATCGAGTCCACCCGCGCCTGGGATGTGGACGGTGACGGCGAACTGGAAATCGTGCCCAACACGCCCGGCGCCCCGCTGGTCGTCTACAAGCTCATCCGCGACGCCGCCGGCAAGGGCACCGGCAAATTCACCGCGCACAAGCTGAAGATCTCCGGCCGCGAGAACGACCATCAGGGCCACGGCCTCGGCTTCGGCGACATCAACGGCGACGGCCGCGGCGACTTCGTGCTGCGCAACGGCTGGCTGGAAGCCCCGGCCGATCCGTACAACGGCACGTGGATCTGGCATCCGGAGTTCGAACTGGGCCGCGCCCCGAGCGTGCCCATTCTCGTCGTGGACCTGAACGGCGACGGCAAGAACGAGCTCATCCTCGGCGAGGGCCACGGCTACGGCCTGACCTGGTGGGAGCACAACACCGATGCGGCCGGCAAGCGGACGTGGAAATGCCATCAGATCGACCCCTACAGCAGCCAGTATCACGACCTGCAGTGGGTTGACATTGACGGCGACGGACAGTGCGAACTCATCACCGGCAAGCGCTTCCGCGCCCACCCGCAGGGCGACGGTGGCGACAAGGATCCCTACGGCTGGTACGTCTTCAAGTGGACGGGCGAATGTTTCGCCAAGCACGTCATCGATTTCGGTCCCCTCGGCACCGGCAAGGGCCTGGGCATCCATTTCGCCGTCGCCGATCTCGATGGTGACGGCCGGCTGGATGTCGTCGCCCCCGGCAAGGACGGACTCGCCATTTACCTCAACCAAGGAACCCCATGAAAATCGGCATGAACCTCCTGCTTTGGACCGCCAAGGTCACCAAGGCACACGACCGGCTGCTCGCAGACCTCAAGAAAACCGGCTACGACGGCGCGGAGATCCCGATCTTCGAGGGCACATCGGCCGAATACAAGACCCTGGGCCGCAAGCTGGGCAATCTGGGCCTCGGCGCGACCGCGGTCACCGTGATGTCGCCGGACGTGAATCCCATCAGCCCCGACGCCAAGGTCCGCCAGGCCGCGGTGGACCGCCTCAAATGGGTGCTGGATCGGGCGGCGGAATTCAAGGCCGAGGTGCTCTGCGGTCCGCTTCACTCCCCGCTCGGGGTTTTCAGCGGCACGGCTCCCACGCGCGACGAACAGCTGCGCGGCATCGAGACCATGCGGCGCGTCGCCGATCATGCGGCCGCGGCCAACATCACCCTCGCGATCGAGTTCCTGAACCGTTTCGAGGCGTACTTCCTCACGACGGCGGCGGACACGAAGCAGTGGGTCGATGAGATCAACCATCCCGCCTGCGGGATGATGTGGGATACCTTCCATTCCCACATCGAGGAAAAGGATTCCCCGCGGGCGCTGGCCACGACCAGGAGCCGCCTCGTGCACGTGCACCTGAGCGAGAACGATCGCGGCACGCCGGGCACCGGCCAGGTCAACTGGGCCGGCACCTTCGCCACGCTGAAGAAGATGAAGTACGACCGCTGGCTGGTCATCGAGGCCTTCGGCCGGGCCCTGCCCGACCTGGCCGCCGCCACCCGCGTCTGGCGCGACCTCTTCGCCGATCCGAAGGATGTCTACACCGACGGTTTGAAGTTCATCCGAAGAGCCTGAAGAAATGATTGTAGGGCGGGGTCTCCGAACCCCGCCTCCGTAGGCAGCCCGCTCGCGGGCGCTTATTGGGCGTCCGGAATGATTCAAGCGCGAGCAAGCTCGCTGCCTACGGGAGCGGCGATGGCGAAGGCGGGGTTCGGAGACCCCGCCCTACAACGACACAAAAAAACGGCGGCCTGAAATAAGGCCGCCGTTTTAATTTTATCGATTTCGCCTAAATCACTCGCGGCGCATCGAGAGCAGATACAGCAGGTGCAGCAGCGAGCTCATGAACGCGGCGACGTAGGTCAGCGCCGCGGCATTGAGGGTCTGCGACACGCCGGGCATTTCATCGCGGTCGATGATGCCCAGGCCGACCAGCTCAACCTTGGCCCGGCGGCTGGCGTCGAATTCGACGGGCAGCGTCACCAGATGGAACAGCGTGAGCACCGCGTAGCACATGATGCCGATGTCCAGCATGATGCCGCCGAGGCCGCCGAAGATGAAGCCGCCGATCATGATGAAGGGCAGCAGCTGCGAGGTGATCATCGTCACCGGCACGAGGGCCATGCGGGTCTTGAGCATGCCGTAACCGACCTTGTGCTGGATGGCGTGGCCGGCCTCGTGGGCCGCGACGCCCAGGGCGGCGAGGCTGGTGCCGCGGTAGTTCTCCGACGAGAGCACGAGGCGCTTGTGGGTCGGATCGTAGTGGTCGGTCAGGTGACCCGAGGTCTCGGCAATCTCGACATCGTTGATGCCGGCCCGGGCCATGACGGCCTCGGCCGCCTCCCGGCCGGTGATGCGGCCGCGCGAGGCGATCCGGGCATTCTTGTTGTAGGCGCTGGAAACCCGGATCTGCGCGTAGAGCGCAAACACAAAGGTCAGCAGCAACAGCACAAGGATGATCGGCGTGGGGATCAGAGCGAAGGCTAGGGTTGTGATCATGGTTTTTGAAGTGGGTTGGAATCAGTGCCCTGCAGACGCCGGGCCAGGATGGAATGTTCCAACCGGCGGCGGCTGCATGGAGTCACAACTTAATCAAATCCCTTACTTTGCCAGCGAAAACCGCCCGAATGGAAAGGGCGCGAGGGGATTCCAGTGGGGCCTGCGGGGAGGCGATGGGACGGCATTTTCGACCTGCAAGGTGCATGCCTGTCACGCAGGAGCTCGAGCGCCGGGACCAGGGTCAGCCCTGCACCAATCCCCTCGCCTGCACAGCGGCTCTACCCAAACGCGGCAAGCCAGGACCCGCCGATGGACCATGCGGCAGGGCCTGAACAACCCTGCGCCCCTCAGCCGATCTTGGGCACGTCGACCCACTTGCGCTCGGCCCAGGACTTGAGTCCGAGTTCGGCGAGCTGCACGCCCTTGGCGCCTTCGAGGAGGCTCCAGCGGAAGGGTTCGTCCTTTACCACGTGGCGGAGGAAGAGCTCCCACTGCACCTTGAAGGCGTTGTCGAAGACCGCGTTGGTCGGCACCCGGGTCCAGCCGTCCTTGAAGTTGATCGGGCTGTCGATGTCGGGGTTCCAGACCGCGCGCGGCGTGGCCACGAGCGCCTGGGCCTTGCAGTCGCGGAGACCGGCCACGGCCGAACCGTGCGTGCCATCCACCTGCAGCGTGAGGAGATCGTCGCGGTCCACGCGGACGGTCCAGGAGGAATTGAAGTGGGCGATGACGCCGTTGGTCAGCTCGAAGGTGGCGTAGGCCGCGTCGTCGGCGGTGCACTTGTACTTCTTGCCGGCCTCATCCCAACGCTCCGGGATGTGGGTGGCGCCGAGGCAGGTGAGGCTCTTCACCTCGCCGAAGAGGTTCTGGATCACGTACTGCCAGTGGCAGATCATGTCCACGATGATGCCGCCGTCGTCCTCCTTGCGGTAGTTCCACGACGGGCGCTGCAGTTTGTCGTGCTCGCCGGTGAAGACCCAGTAGCCGAATTCGCCGCGCACGGAGAGGATTTTGCCGAAGAAGCCGGTATCGATCAGGTACTTGAGCTTCATCAGGCCGGGCAGCCAGAGCTTGTCCTGCACCACGCCGTTCTTGAGGCCGGCGGCGGTGACTTCCTTCGCGAGGGCCAGCGCCTCCGCGGAGGTGGTGGCGGTGGGCTTCTCACAGTAGATGTGCTTTTTCGCGGCGATTGCCTTGCGCACGCCGATCGGACGCTGGCCGGTCAGGGTGGCGTCGAAGTAGACCTGGTTGGCGGGATCGGCGAGGGCCGCGTCCAGATTGGTCGAGTAGCGCTTCACGCCGGTGCGGGCCGCGAGGGCCGCCAGCTTGGACTCGCTGCGGCCGATGAGGATCGGATCGGGCATGATCACCTCGGCGTCGTTGAGCTTGATGCCGCCCTGGTCGATGATCGCCTTGATGGAGCGGATCAGGTGCTGGTTGGTGCCCATGCGTCCGGTGACGCCGTTCATGATGATGCCGACTTTATGCGTGGTCATAGTTGGGAGGGGTTGGAGGAAAGGACAGGAGCTTAGGCTAAACCCGCGCTTGCGTTAGAACAATCCCGACTTTTGCTAGCACAAAACCGACGTATGCGCGCCTGGAGTCCCATTCTGGTTCACAAGATCGAAATCCACGCCCTGGGCTTCGTGCTGCGCAAGCTGCAGCTCAACCGGCATCGCGACACCGAGGTGGCCCCGCACCGGCATGCCTACGCCCAGCTCATCCTCTACCTCAGCGGGGAAGGCGTGCAGACCGTCAACGGCCTGCGCCGACCGGCCCGCTCCGGCGACCTGTTCGTCATCCCGGCGAACCTGACCCACGGCTACACCGTGACCGGGCCCGGCCGCCCGGTGTGCCTGGTGCTCGACTATGAGAGCACCGACGCCACCCGCGCCCGGCGCGCGCTGCACCGGCGGCTGGGACCGGCCACCCTGAATGAACTCAGCCAGTTGCTCGCCCGGGTGCCGCAAAAAGGCCGCCCCACCCTTTCGGATTATCCCACCATCCTCGCCGTGGTGGCCCGCCTCCTGAGCCAGCCGCGGGACGAGTCGGCGCGTCTGCCCGTCATTCCCGTCCTCGAGAAGTGCGGCCGCTGCTCGGCGCCGGCCAGCCGCTGGCGACGGTGGCCCGGCAGGCCGGCTATCACCGCGATCACCTGACGCGGAAATTAAAGCGCGAAACCGGCTTCGGCCTGCGGGCGACGCGCAACCGGATGCGGCTCGAGACCGCGCAGGCCGCCCTGCGCCAGGAGGCTTCCATCGCGGAGGCCTCGGCGAAGGCGGGGTTTGACGATCCCAATTATTTCGCGCGCTGGTTCCGCCGGCAGACCGGCCAGACGCCCAGCGCGTATTTGGAGTCGAGGTAGGGCCCGGCCTCCGGACGGGCCGCTTGGGTGTCTTCGGCCAGCCCTTGCATTAGGACGAGGGCCTGGCCTCCCGCCCGTCCGGAGGCCGGGCGCTACCCGCGAAAGAATCCCTCAGGCGCCCGGCGCCTTGGTGCACTGCGCCTGCGCCCCAGCGGGCAGCGCCGGCGTGGGGGCAACCCCGGCGCGCGGCAGCGTGCCGTCGAGTTCCTGCCGCCAGTGCGCCACATCGCCACCCGGGCAGTAGATGTACATCATGTGCAGCGGGGCGTCGCCGATATTGGTCAGCTGGTGGAAAACCGTCGGGGGCAGAAACACGGCCTGCCCGGCCGTGATCTCCTGACGCTCGGTGCCGACGCAGATTTCGCCCCGGCCCTGGATGACCATGTAGACTTCCTCCTGCTCCTGGTTGTGCCACGGCACCTGACCACCGTTCGGCTCCAGCACCACATAGCCCATGGCGAAGCCTTTGGCGGGAATCGGCTGGCCGGCCTGGCCAACCATGCCCCGGGTCCATCGGCGCGCCGGAAAGGTGCGCCCCTGTATTTTTGCGATATCGGCGATGATCATAAAAAGATTGGAGGGTTCTACATGCGCCTTCATGGTGCGGGTGTAAATGGCAAATCCCGTCATTGCGCCCGAGCTGCATCCGACGCCCGAATCCGAGGCGCGGCAGTTGCTGGCCCTGCAGGGAGAACGCGGACTCAAGGGCGCCATTGCCGTGCTGATGCAACAGTTCCAGGTGCTGCAGACGAGGGCGCAGATCATGCTCACGATCACCACGCTGACGCTCACCATCACCGGCTTTTCCGGACCCAAGATCGCCGCCGCGGGACTCTTTGCCCGCACCGCCATGGTGCTGGGCATCATCTCCGTGCTCGCCTCCACCCTGCTCATCCTCGGCGGCAGCCTGCGCATCCAATGGGTCACGCAGTTCCGGGCCGCGACCGATCTCGACCTGGTCGTCAGCATTCTGCGCTACCGCAACGACAAGACCCGGCTCTTTTTCGCGGAGATCTGCCTGCTCGTCGCGGGCCTGGCCTGCTACGTGGCGAGTCTCGTGGCGTTTTTCATCGTCGGTGAATTGTGAGGTTCCAAGCCTTGTCATTCTGAGCAAAGCGAAGAATCCAGTGGGATATTCGCATGCCAATCAGCGCTGCATGAGTCGCACTGGATTCTTCACTGCGTTCAGAATGACAACAGGGGAGTGGGGAGCTCTTTGGCTGCGGAGCAACAAGCCCCGCCCGGCCCCGGTAGTTTTGACATGACATCGTAACGCAGGCTATTCCCGTCCAGAGCAGGCGGTGCTACGATGCCAACCATGAATCTGAGTACTGCGTTCTCGATTGACCCGGAAGCCCCGGAGATCAGACGCCACAACGCCCAGGCCCGCGCGGCCCTGGACGCGTTCAACGCCGACCGCCCCACCCGGGTGCTGTTCAAATGCAGCGAGTGGGTCGGGCAGCATGGATTCTATGCCGACGAGATCGGCCTCGACTACCGCGAGTACTACACCCAGCCCGACCTCATGCTGCAGGTGCAGCTCGAGGCCGCGCGCCGCCGGCGCGAACTTCCGGTGCACGACCTGATCCTGGGGGTGCCGCCGACGGAGAGCTGGTTCACCGGCGTCGACCTCTGGCCCGCGGTCGCTCCGGGCGCGTTCGACTGCGAGCTCATGTACCGCAAGGAGACCGTGATCGCCAACCGCTCGCGTCATCTCTCGCGCGAGGAATGCGACGCCCTGGTCATGCCCGGCATCGAGGACGGCGGCATCATCGGCACCATCCGGCAGTTTCACGAATACCTGGTCGGAAAATACGAAAACAAGCTGTGCTACCTCGGCCGGATGGTCGATCACATCCAAAACGGGATGGGCACCAGCGGCTTCTTCAGCCTCGCGCTGGATCTGCGCGGCGAGGAGATCATGGCCGACATGTACGAGGACGAGGCCTTCGTGCACCGCTTCCTCCGCAAGCTCGCCGACTGGAGCGATGCCCTCACGCGGCGCTGGGCCGCGCCGGAACACAGGGACGACCCCTTCCCGCTCACCGACCACGGCATCGATATGCTTTCGCCGGCGATGTATGAAAAATTCATTCTCCCCATCCTGCTGGCAAAAAACCGCGGCCAACTGCAGGTCCCGCAGTTCTTCCATCACTGCGGCCGCGGCCAGCACCTGTTCCCGATCATCCACCGGCACTTCAAGCTGCATACGCTGCACGCACTCACCTTCCCGCTGCTGGACATCGGGCGCATCCGCGAGGAGGTCGGCGACGAGGTGCATATCATCGCCCTGATCTCCGACGGCATCGTCAACCTGGGCACCCCCGACGACGTGCGCTACGCGGTGAAGACGATGCTCACGAAAAAACTCAAGGGCCGCGGCCGGCTTACCCTGGTGACGGGCGACATGCTTCCCGGCACCAAGATGGAAAACCTGCACGTCCTCTACGAGGCCGTGAAGGAATTCGGCGGGTATTGAGTTCGCCGCAAGCTTACGACCGCGGGTTGGGATGTAGGGCGGGGTCTCCGAACCCCGCCTGTTGTGCTTCCGCTGGAATCCAATCTTTCTCGTTCTCTTTATCTTTCTCGTTCTCGGCTTGGTTAGGTGGGCGCAAGATTGCGACCGAGGGCGGTCGCGCTCCCAGGCGGGGTTCGGAGACCCCGCCCTACATTTGCCTGCTCATCACGCCGCCAGACCGGCGCGCACCAGCAGGGCCTGCGGATCGGGTTCGCGGCCCATGAAACTCCGGTAGAGTTCCATCGGATCGGCGGAATTGCCGCGACTGAGGATTTTCTGCACGAACTCGGCGCCGGTCCGGGGATTGAAGATGCCCTCGCGCTTGAAGCGCGTGAACGCGTCCGCATCGAGCACCTCCGCCCACTTGTAGGAATAATAGGCCGCCGCGTAGCCGACGGGATCGCCGAAGACATGCGTGAACCGCCGGATGATGAGCGGCTGGGGCGGCTCCGTCGGAATCTGGCAGTCCGCCACGGCCGCCGCCGCCGCCGCGATCAGGTCCGGGGCCGCGAGAAATTCGGCCGTGCGGCGGTGCAGGAGCAGGTCCACGCGGGCGAAACTCACCTGCCGCATGGTCGCCGCCGCCGACCGGAAATTCCGCGCCGACGTCAGGCGGGCAAAAAGATCATCTGGCAACGTCGCCCCGGTCTCGTGATGCCGGGCAAAGAGATCGAGGCTCGCCCGCTCCCAGCACCAGTTCTCCATGATCTGCGAGGGGAGTTCGACGAAGTCCCACGCCACATTGACGCCGTTGAGCGACTTGATTTCCACCTCACCGAGGAGGTGATGCAGCAGGTGCCCGAATTCGTGGAAGACCGTCTCGACCTCGCGATGTGTGAGCAGCGCCGGCCGGCCGGCGGCGGGCGGCGTCATGTTGCCGCAAATGAGGCCGAGGTGCGGGAGCCGTGATCCGTCGGGCTGCGGTCCGCCGGTGATGAGGTAATTCATCCAGGCCCCGCCGCGCTTCGCTTCGCGCGGATGCCAGTCGGCATAGAACGAGCCGAGCAACCGGCCGGAGGCATCGCGCAATTCATAGCAGCGGACATCCGGATGCCAGACCTCGACCTCGCCGGCGGCCCGCGCCACGACCTGCAGGCCGAAGATGCGGTGCACGAGCTCGAACATCCCGGCGACCACCCGGTCCATCGGAAAATACGGCCGTAACTTCTCCTCATCAAAAGCGTGGCGGGCCTGCCGGAGCCTTTCCGCCCAGAATGCGATTTCCCACGGGGCCAGCCGGCCCGCCGGCGCTCCGGTCTGCTGCGCCTTGAATTCCTCCAGTTCACGGCACTCCCGGGCGAAGGCCGGCTGGGCGCGCTGCTGCAGGTCCTCGATGAAGGCGAGCGCCCGCGCGCCGGACTTCGCCATGCGGCGCTGCAGGACCAGGTCGGAAAAATCCTTCATGCCCAGGAGCGCGGCTTTCTCGGCCCGCAATTCGAGGATGCGCTTGATCAGCGCCGTGTTGTCGTAAGGCGCCACGGCGCCGACCTGGGATGAGGCGGTCCACATTTCCCGGCGCAGGGCCGCGTCCTCCACATAGGTCATGAACGGTTCCTGCGAGGGCTGCTGCAGCGTGAAACGCCAGGCGGGCTGGTCCGGCGTCCCCCGCCCCTTCGCCTCGGCCTTGCGGCGCGCCTCGGCCTTGGCGTGCGCGGGCAATCCCTGGAGCCGGGCTTCGTCGGTGACGATCAGTTCCCAGGCATTGGTGGCATCGAGCACGTTCTCGGAATATTTCTGGGTGATCTGGGCCAGTTCGCTCTGCAGGGCCTCAAGCCGCTGCCGCGCGGCTTCCGGCAGGTCGGCCCCCGCCTGGCGGAAGTCCGCGAGCGTCTCCTCAAAGAACCGCCGGTGCACACCCTGCAGGCCTGACGCCGCCGGCTTGGCGGCAAAGGCCTTGAGCCGCGACCACAAGGCCGGATCGAGCGGGATCCGGGCATAAAACGCGCTCACCTTGGGCAGCATCTCATTGAACGCGGCCCGCAGCACCGGTTCGTCGGCGACCGACTGGAGGTGTCCGACCTTGGCCCACGCCACGTTCAGCTCCTCGGTGGCCTTTTCGAGGGCCAGGAAGGTACTCTCGTAGCTCACGCCCTCGAGGGGCTGATTCGCGATGGCGGCGATCGCGGCTTCGGCACGGGATAAGGCCGCGGTGATGGCCGGCGCGATGTGAGCGGGGACCAGCTCCGACCAGCGGATGTGGAACGAGGGATCGAGAAAGGGATTGGGGTTCATCCCTACAAAAACCCGTGCCCGTGGCGGAATGTCAAACCCTTGGGTGCCCAGGGCCAACGCGCCGCCGCCGGACCGGCCTGAGGCTGCGCCTGCCATTGACGGCCCGTCCGAGCTGCCCTCCCTAGTCCGGGCGAAGGAGGGAGGCCGGGCCCTACCCTAGGAGACAAGTCGCCGTGTCTGGTGACAACCGGGCCAGCGAGCACGGCTACATTATTGATATCCAGACACGAAAAAACCCGGCGGAAAAGCCGGGCTTGAAACTTCCAGGCGAAGCGGCGCCTTGGCGCGGATTATTCCTCGCCGTCGTTGCCGATGGCCTCAACCGGGCAGCCTTCAAGGGCTTCCATGCACTGCGCGACTTCCTCTTCGGTCGTCGGCTGCTTGTGCACATAGGAAAAGCCACCCTCGTCATGCCGGGTGAAGAAACTCGGAGCGGTTTCGCGGCAAAGATCGCAATCAATGCACTGTTGATCCACGAAGAATTTTCCCGGGGCATTCTCAGCCCACTTGTCAGCTTTGTTAGCCATGTTTGGCGAAAAAGATAGCATTCGGCGGCGCTGTCAAGAGGGCACGTATTCCCCGTTGTCTTAACCGCAGCATTTATCCAGCGCCGCAGCGAAGGAGAATGACTCCTGTCTGCTTGTGTTTGGTGAAATCAAAACCTACTTCTTTCCCGGAAATGCTATCCGACCGTCATTACATGCGCGACAACTCCGAGCCGTACCGCTCCGGCGGGATGTCGGTCATGGCTTGGCTGATCTCGGCGGTGGTGGCGGGATTTATTCTGCAAAACGTTTTCCTGCGCTGGTTTAACGCAGGCTATTTCATTGAGGGAAATTTCGCCCTTAGCCCTGAGGCCATCATGTCCGGCAAGGTCTGGACGCTGCTGACCTACGGCTTCCTGCATGACCCGCGCAATCTGCTCCACATCCTGGCCAACCTGCTGGGCATCTATTTTCTGGGTCGTGAACTGATCCCCCAACTGGGCAGCCGGCGTTTCCTCATCGTCTACCTGGCGACCGTGTTGACGGGTGGACTGCTGTGGACGGCGACCAACTGGCAGGCCGGCGGAAGCGTGATCGGTGCGTCCGCCGCCACCTGCGGCCTGCTGATCATCTATGCCGGCTTTTACCCGAACCGGCCGGTGACCTTCCTGCTGTTCTTCATTCTTCCCGTCACCCTCAAGCCCAAGCACGTCGCCATGGCCGTGGTGCTGCTCGATCTCACCGGCTTTGCCTTCTACGAGATCATGGGCGCGCTTTCCCCCTTCGGCATCGCGCACTCGGCCCACCTGGGCGGCATGCTGGCCGGCTGGGTTTACTTCCGCTACGTGCATGACCGCGAGTGGCGGCTGACCTGGCGCTTTTCCAGCCACACCAGGTCGGAAAAGCGTCCGAACCGGAAGGAACCGGCCCGGGATGACACCGATCCGGCCGCCTCGATCACCCCGAATCGCCGCGATCTCAAGGTCGAGGTCGACCGCATCCTCGACAAGATCAACAGCGAGGGCTTCGGCGCCCTCACGCCGGATGAAAAACGTCTGCTGGACAGTGCCAAGGATCTGCTCAGCCGGCGCTAAACGCCACCGGCAATCCCCGCAATAAACCGCCAGATGCAAATAGAGTGAAACATTGCGCGCCCACACCCATCTCAAGAACCCCATGCGTTTCCGAATGAAATCAGTCCGTCACCTCGCCCACACCCTCGCCCTGCTGCTCCTCGCCACCACGGCGCTGGGCCTCACGGACCGCAAGTTCACCGCTTCGCCAACCATCACGGCCGAGGTGAGCACGATGGTGAAGATGCTCGAGCAATGGCACTACAACCGCGATGCCGTGCGCAGCAGCGATTACGCCCAGGTCATCCCCGACTACATGGCGTCGCTCGACGGCCAGAAGCTGTTTTTCCTCCACAGCGACAAGACGGACTTCGAGACGCGCTTCAACAAGACGCTCTATTGGAACATCAGCGCCATCGGCAAAATCGACGCGGCCTACGACGTCTTTTCGGTCTACGAAAAGCGCACCACCGACCGCATCAACTGGATCTTCACCGAACTCGACGGGAAATTCGATTTCACCACCAACGAGGTCTACCGGGTGGACCGCACCAAGTCGGAATGGCCCGCCAATCCCGGGGCCGCGGATGAACTCTGGCGGCAGCGGCTCAAGTACGAGCTCATCGCCGAGATGCTGAACAAGAAAACCGAGGAGGAGGCCAAGCAGACGGTGCGCAAGCGCTACGAGCGGATGCTGAAGAATCTCGCCGACATCGAGGCCAGCGACCTGGCCGAACTGTTCCTCTCCACCGTGGCCCGCCTCTACGATCCCCACTCCACCTATTTTTCCGCCGACACCTACGAGGACTTCGGCATCCAGATGAAACTCGAACTGGTGGGCATCGGCGCGCTGCTGGGCATCGAGGAGGACCTCTGCTCCGTGAAGGAAATCGTGCCCGGCGGTCCGGCCGACCTGGGCAAGCAGCTCAAGCCCAACGACAAGATCATCTCGGTGCAGCAGGAGAACGGCGAGCCGGTGGAGATCATCGGCATGAAGCTGCGCAAGATCGTGGACCTGATCCGCGGACCCAAGCACAGCAAGGTGACCCTCCTGGTCCAGCCCGCGGAAGCGACCGATCCCTCGTCCCGCCGGGAGGTCGTCATCATCCGCGATGTGGTCAAGCTGAACTCCGCCCGCGCCCACGGGGCGATCTTCCAGGTCCCGGGCGCCAACGGCGAAACCGTGCCCATGGGCGTGATCACGCTGCCCTCTTTCTACGGTCCCGCCGGCAAGGATGCGCCGGAGGCGGAAAAGGAAAAGACCAGCGCCACCCAGGACGTCGCCAAGCTGATCACCCAGCTGACCCAGGCCGGAGCCAAGGGCCTGGTGCTGGACCTGCGGCGCAACGGCGGCGGCTATCTGACGGAAGCCACCCAGTTGACCGGCCTGTTCATCAAGCAGGGCCCGGTGGTGCAGGTGAAGAGTTCCTCCGGTGAAATCGCGGTGGACAGCGATGAAGACAGCCAGATCGCCTACGACGGTCCGCTGGCCGTGCTCGTTGACCGATTCAGCGCCTCGGCTTCGGAGATCGTTGCCGGCGCCCTCCAGAACTACGGCCGGGCCATCGTGATCGGCGACAGTTCCACCCACGGCAAGGGCTCGGTCCAGACGGTGCTGGAGATGAAGGATTTTCTGCCCCAGCTCATGCGGACTCCGGCCAAGACCGGGGCGACCAAGATCACCGTGCAAAAGTATTACCTGCCCAGCGGCGCCTCGACGCAGCTGAAGGGCGTGGTGCCCGACATCGTGCTCCCCTCGATCGAGGACCATCTGCCGATCGGTGAGTCCGACATGCCGCATGCGCTGGTCTGGGACGAGATTCCGAACAGCTTTTTTGACGGCAACCCGCTCGATCCCCAATTGGTGGAATCGCTGCGCCAGCGCAGCATCGAACGCCAGGGCAAGCTGGAGGAATTCACCTACCTGCAAAAGAACGTGGACTGGTTCCGGAGCCGGCAGGAGCAGAAGCTGATCCCGCTCAACCTCGAAACGCGCAAGGCCCAGCGCGAAGTCGATGCCGCCTTCCGCAAGGAGATGAAGGAGATGAAGCTCAAGCTGGCGAAGGACGACTATCCCTACACTGAATTTCACCTGGTCCCCCCGCCGCCCAAGCCGATCAAAGCCCCGCCGGCGGCCGATGCTGAAACCGGCGACGCCGAGCCGGACGAACTCAGCACGGACGACGACGATGGCTCCTATGCCAAGGTGGATGTCAATCTGCGCGAATCATTCCGCGTGATCTACGACGCGATCAAGCTGGGCCAGAACGAATCCAATCTCGCCAACAACCGCCTCCCGCTGACCGCGCCTCGTCAATAAAGGCTGAGGTCACGTCGGGAGAGTCTGCTGCTACAGGCAGGAGCCTGCCTGCAGGCGATGGATTGAGAGGCTCCGACCTGTAGGGCTGCACCTTGGTGCAGCCTGATAACGCTGCAAAGCTCGAGCGACATTCGCGGCTGGACCAAGGTCCAGCCCTACATCGATCATCGCCTGCAATCAGGCTCCCGCCTTTTGTTGGGAGCATTGGACTTAATTGTAGGAGCGGCTTTACGCCGCGATCTCATGCGCACCATCGCGGCATAAAGCCGCTCCTACAACCTGCACGGGTCATCGCCACGCGAAGACATACCGATCGCGACCGGTCAGGTCCGGCTTCGATTCGCTGCGGACAAAACCGTGTTGCTGTAATTTTTCCAGGAGCCCGGCATGTTGGGTGATGCCTGTTTCCAAGGCCAGCAGCCCGCCCGGTTCGAGGTGATCGGGCGCCTCGCTGATGATCCGGTGGAGGGCGGACAATCCGTCGCCTCCCGGGGTGAGCGCCGCATGCGGCTCATGATTCTTCACCTCCGGCTCGGTCGCGGCGACCTCGGCCTCCGACAGGTAGGGCGGATTTGAAACCACGAGATCGAAGCGCATGCCCGGCAGTCCCGCAAACCAGTCGGATTGCACCCAGTTCACGCGATCCGCGAGGGCGTTCGCCACGGCGTTTTCCCGGGCCAGTGCCAGCGCCTCGGCGCTGCTGTCGGTGCCGGTCACGGCCGCTTCAGGATAATGTTGCGCCAGTGCCAGGGCGATCGCGCCGGTACCGGTTCCGAGGTCCAGGATCTGCCGTGGTGCGGCCGGGAGTCGCTGGCAGATCAGTTCCACCAATTGCTCGGTTTCCGGCCGCGGAATGAGCGCCCGGCGATCCACCTTGAGCGTCAGTCCCATGAAGCCGGTCTCGCCCAGAATGTGCTGGAGCGGCTCGCGCAGGCCGCGCCGGCGCATCAGGGGGCGGATCTTTTCCAGTTCGATCTCGGTGAGCGGCCGCTCGAACTGCAGGTAGAGCTGCATGCGCTTCAGGCCGAGCGCCTGGCCGATGAGCAGTTCGGCATTGAGCCGGGCGCTTTCCACTCCCTTTCCGGCGAGGAATTCCGAGGACCGCTTGATGATCTCGAGGACGGTGAGCATCTCAGTCCTCATCCTCGGCGCGCTGGCTGCGGGTCAGCACCGGCTGGCCGGTCAGCCGCGCCAGCTTCTCCTCGTAGTCCGCCTTCTGCAGCGCCTGGATGACCGGATCGATCGCGCCCTCCATGACCTGGGGCAGGTTGTACAGGGTGAGCCCGATCCGGTGGTCGGTCAGGCGGTTTTGCGGGAAGTTGTAGGTGCGGATGCGCTCGCTGCGGTCGCCGGAACCGATCTGGTTGCGGCGTTCGGCCGCATACTTGGCGCGTTCCTCGTCCTCGCGCAACTTGAGCAGCCGGGAACGCAGCACCGCGAACGCGCTGGCCTTGTTCTTCTGCTGGGAACGTCCGTCCGCGCAAAACACGATCATGCCGGTGGGCTTGTGGATGATGCGCACCGCGGAGTCCGTGGTGTTCACGCCCTGCCCGCCCGGGCCACTGGCGCGCTGGACCGTGATTTCCAGGTCCTGCGGATCGATCTTGATATCGACTTCCTCCGCCTCCGGGAGGACGGCGACGGTGACGGTCGAGGTATGGATGCGCCCGTTGGCCTCGGTGACGGGCACGCGCTGCACGCGGTGGACGCCGCTCTCGTACTTCAGCTGCCGGTAGACGTCGGTGCCGGTGATGAGGAAGATCACCTCCTTGAATCCCCCGCGTTCGGAAGTACTGCTGCTCATCGGCTGGATGGCCCAGCCCCGCGATTCCGCGTACTTGGTGTAAAGTCGGAACAACTCCGCCGCAAAGAGGCTGGCCTCGTCGCCTCCCGTGCCGGCCCGGATTTCCATCACGGTGTCGCGTGAATCCGTCGGTTCGGGCGGGATCATCGCCAGCAGGACCGCCTTGCGCAGCTGCTCGCATTGCTCCGCGAGGGCCGTCAATTCCGCCCCGGCCAGTTCCTTCAGTTCGGGATCCCCGTTCGGGTCCCGCTGCAATTCCCGGGCCTCGGCGATTTCACCCGCCAGTTTCCGGTGCCGTTCATAATCGGCCACGAGGCTCTGGAGTTTCTGCTGCTCGCGGGTGACCTCGGCCGCTTTGCGCTGATTCTGATAGAAGGCCGGATCGGCCATCTGCGCACCGAGTTCGTCGAGGCGGCGTTGAAAGGGAGTGATGTCGGGAAGTTCGTCCATGCAGGTTGCGGCGCTGGGTCATTTGATAATTGCGTGGGCCGTCTGGAGCGGCCAAACAAGGCTCGTTATGCCGGCGGGAAGCAACCCTACCGGTGCCGATCAGCAATGCCAACGACGCTATTCACACAGAACATCATCGCCTGCATCTGGGATTTCGACAAGACCTTAATCCCCGGTTACATGCAGGCGCCGCTATTCCGGCGCCATGGCATCGATGAAGCGAACTTCTGGGCGGAAACCAACGCCATGCTGGAGAACTACCGCCGGCGCGGCTACCATCTCTCGGGCGAGATCAGCTACCTGAACCACATCCTGACCTACGTCCTGGCGGGCAGGTTCGGCCGGCTCAACAACCGGGAGCTGTTCGCCTGCGGCGCCGAAATCGAGTTCTATCCCGGCCTGCCGGGTTTTTTCGAGACGGCCAGGGGTTATGCCGCGGAAAAACCGGAGTACCGGAAGCACGACATCAGGCTGGAGCACTACATTGTCAGCACCGGCCTGGCGGAGATGATCCGCGGCAGCAAAATCGCCCCCTTCGTCGAGGCCATCTGGGGCTGCGAATTCATCGAGAATCCGCTGCAGCCGGGCTTCCTGGAGCAGAGCGAGATGAATCTTTCCGCCGACGCGGTCATCGCCCAGATCGGCATGGTCATCGACAACACGACCAAGACCCGTGCGCTCTTTGAAATCAACAAGGGCACCAACAAGAATGCCGCCATCGAGGTGAACGCGAACATCCGTCCGGAAGACCGGCGGATTCCGTTCCAAAACATGATCTATATCGCGGACGGCCCGAGCGATATTCCGAGTTTTTCCGTGGTGAAGAGCGGCGGCGGCAAGACGTACGGCGTCTACAATCCGGCCCACAGCGGCGAATTCGAACAAAACGACCGCCTGCTGCAGTCCGGCCGCATCCATGGCTATGGCCCGGCCGACTATGCCGACACCAGCAGCACCGCCCGCTGGCTGCGCATGCACATTCACGCGATCTGCGACCGCATCGTGGCCGACCGCGAAATCGCCGTGGCCCAAAAGACCACCAAGCCGCCCCGGCATCTCAATGCCACGCCCGAGGAAATGGCCGCCAGCCGCGCCGCCAAGGCCCCCAAGCAGGACTCGTTTCTGGAGTAGCCCGGTAGGGCAAGTCTCTGACCTGCCCTCGCACGCCACACTGCGGATGAAGCACGCAAAGGGCGGGTCATAGACCCACCCTACTTTGACTCACGGCCGTCCCCTCCTGAATCCAGTCAAAAAAAACGCACCGCCTATGAAGGCGGTGCGTTGAAATGAATCAGACTGGACGATCGCTTAGCCGCCCGAGGGGCTGACGACGGTCGGGTCGACCGGAGTGATCGGAGTCGAGGTCGGCGGCACAACCACCGGAGCGGTGGGAGTCTCCGCCGGGGGAGCGGTCGGAGTCGTCACCGGCGGCGGCACATTGGCACCGGTCGCCGTATTGGCGTTGGTGGTACCCGTGGTGGCACCCGTGGTCGCAGCGCCCGCGATGACGCCCGTGTTAACCTGCGCACCACCGGAAGCGGCCGAGTTCGTGGCGGCAGTCGTGGCCGCGGTGGACACTTCGTTGGTCACAGCCGTCGCAGCAGCCTGGGCCGCAGCGGGATTGCCGGCGTTCTGCGTCACGACCGTCTGCACCGCGCCTTGCACGGCAGCTTCGGTAACGGCGGCAGCGGCAGTCGTGGCATTGCCACCGGACGCGGCCACGGAAGAGGTCGGCGACGTCACGGCTGTGACGGCGGCCTGCGCGAAGGTGGCTGCGCTCGAGGGATTGGCCTGCGAGGCCACATTGACCACGGCGGCGAGGACCGAGACGGCCGTGCCACCATCAGTGGAGCCAGCGGTAACCGACGAAATCGAGTTGTTGGCCACAGCCGCCGTGACCGCCGTGACCGCCGCAGCGACCGCCTCGGTCATGGAACCTTCGTTGCCACCGGTGCCGGCAGCCGCTTCGGCCTGAACGAGGGAGGCCAGTGAGGTGGTGGTGACTGCACCGTCGGCACCGACGATCATGCCGGAGCCGATATCAATGACGATGGGGGTGCCGCCGCCAACCGGGGTGAGGGTCACCGTGCCGCTGAGCGTGGCAACCGTGGAACCGGTCTGGCTGACGGTGACGGAGTAAACCGTACCGCGGGCAGCCGCGACGCCCTTGGGGGTGCGTACGCCGTAATTGTTGATGGATTTGCGGCTCGGATCGAGGGTCGAGACCAGGTTGCCGGACTTAAGATTAAGCGTGGCGGTCTGCTTGGTCACAACACCACTGCTATCCTTGTTCACGGACAATTCCTCCAAGGCCACGGTGGAATTCTGCGCCACCGATGCGAGACCGCCGGCAAAGGGCTGGACCTGCACCTCGGAACCCGCGCCCGTGGTGATGGTGGAGCCAGCCGGGAGGGACATGCCCTCAACCAACGCAACTGCCGCCGATTGGCCGGGCAGTTGGACAGTGGCTGAGCCAGTGATTTTGAGGACCTTCGCCTCGGTGGCCTGAGCTTCTGCAGCCCAGGACGTGGCGGTGGACAGGCTGACAATAGCCACGGATAGGATCAGGGCGTATATTTTTTTCATGGTGCTGATTGCTTGGTTATCGGAGAGTAAATTGCCTAGATGCAAAAACACATCAATTCATTGAAGACCCGCGATTGTTGTCTGCTTTGTCACGATTGGTCAAGAACTTGTCTGGCCTGCCTTGGAGAGTTTTTTGCAAACAAAGTCCCGAAGGCGGGGGCAATGCGACCTCGACGGGGGTTGGTCATCGAAGGAGTTTATCCGCATCCAGACGACCAATCTTGGTTAAAATGCCGTTTGGCAATTGGAAAAGTAGGGTGGCTTCACCCCGGTATGAGCTGCAAAATGTCATCACTCATTTCTCGGACATCACATAGACCCCATCCCAATCCGGCGCGGGAGGATTTTTCAGGTATTGCTCAACCATGTTGAGATACACAAGCGATGGATTGGAGGAAATGCCGTTTTCGCCGCCGGGCCGGTTGGGCTCCAGCAATGCGCACCGACCGAACAATGACGCGGCCCCGCTCCAATCGCAGTCATAGAACCGGTTGAGGGCCTGCTCAAACAGTCCCAGGCATTCGAGGGTCTGATCCGGGATATTTTCCTTCAGGCCAACAACTTCATGAATCTGGGTGACCTTCGCCCGGCCCTTGACGATAATCCGGCCCAAGGGTCGGAATACGATGCGATCGCCCCCGTGGACGAGGCAGGCGGACTTGGTTGCCTCGGTGCACATGGTGTAGACGCCCCAGCTCTTGGCACCTGATTCCATACGTGCCGCCAGATTCACATCGTCACCCATCATGGTGTAATTGAAACGCGTGCGGCTGCCCATGTTGCCCACAATGCACCGGCCGGTGTTGAGGCCGATTCGTGAACGCATGCGCCAGACAATTTCCGGCCACTTGTCCCCCTCGCCCTTCCACTTGGATCTCAACTGCTCCAGGCACTGCTGCACCCGGAGGGTCGTCAGGCAGGCATGATAGGCATGGTCAACCTGGACCGCCGGAGCCCCGAACATCGCGACCACGGCATCCCCGATGTATTTGTCCAATGTGCCACCCTCAGACTGCACGATGTCCGTGCAGGCGGTGAGATACTCGTTCATGAGTTCAACCAGCCGGTTCGGCGGCATCTTTTCCGAAAACGAGGAGAACGACTGGATGTCGCTGAAGTAAGCCGTGATCTCCGTCTCGATGCCGCCCAGATGGGGCGGTTCCCCGGCGTTGATGAGCTTCTCCACGACATCCGGCGAGACGTAGCTGCCAAACATCCCCTTGATCTCCTGCTTGGCCTTTTGCTCCTGCCAGACCCGGCGGCCGACCAGAATGAATTCGAGCACAGTGAAGCCCAGCATGGGCCCCACCCAGGGGAACCAGAGACTCCAGCCGATCCAGCCCCACAAAATCACCCCGCTGTAGATCACGCCGACGAGCACAAAGACCAGCGCCAGCAGGAGGATGGAATGCCGCATCGCCAGCCAGGCGCAGAAATAGGCGACCGCGATCATGGCCGTCCAGACCAGCCAATCCGGCACCCGGCGGGCGAAATCGCCCTGCAGGAGGTTGTTCACCACGTTGGCATGCACGAGGACGAGCGGCGAATAGGCGCCGCGCGGCGTCGGCCCGGCATCGGCCTTGCCCGTCACGGTCTGACCGACAAAGACAATCTTGCCCGCATAATCCGGTGGCGGCGGCGGCGTCATCTCTGCTGCACAAAGTGTTCGTTCAGTTTCAGCAGCACTTTACCGTAGGAATGCGTGGCAAAATCCGGCCGCACATCATCGTGATCGAAACGATAGTTGATGAGATACATGCCGGTGGCGCTGATCGGCACCTCCAGTTCGCCCTGCCTGGTCCTGAGGTGGATCGCCTCGCCCAGTTTCACGCGCACGTCATCAACGGTGAGCTGGTGATAGGCCAGCACGGTCTGCAGGGCCAGGGAGGGATAGACTTCCCGGCCCACGCGCACCACGAGCGGCACCTCCCGGATGATGCCGTCCTTGCCCCGCGGCGCATCGACAAACCCATACCAGGAAGCCTGCCGGAGCTGGGGAAAGGGAATGATGGCATGGTCCTCCCCGTACAGTTGCGCGATGTCGCCCTCGATCGCCTTGATGGGACGGGTCGGGCCGGGATCCCCGGGCGGTGTCTCCACCGGATCCGTGCTGGTCACGCTGCCCGTGATCACCCGGGTGCCGGCCGCCATGGCCGCCCCCACCCCCAGGCCCATTTTTTCGTCCGCATCACCTTCGTGGACGGCGTCGAGGATCACGTCCCAGGTCACGACCGCCGGCTTCGCCAGTGAAAGCAGTTCCACCAGGGCGCCGTGATAGGCCCGGTCCGGCGGCCACGACACCAGGTTCATCTCGGTGTCGTCCTCAAACAGGATGATCGAGATCCTGGGATCAGCCGGCGCCTGAAAATACACCCGCGCATTCGTCCGCCAGTCCAGGGTGCGCCATGCCACCTGCTGCATCGGCTCGGTTTGCATGAGCAGCCAGGCCAGCCCGAGGCAGATCAGCGGTGACCACGTGAACCGGCCCAGGGTCTTGAACAAGCGCTTGATCATTGGTGTGCGCCCAACCCTGAGCGATTCACCGGCCGCAACCAAGCGATTTTGCACCGGGCGGTCACCCCGGTCCGGCGCACCCCGGCTCAGTGGCCGTCCTGCACCATGCGCGTCTGGCCGAGTTGCAACGCCAGATTGTTGACCCGCTCGGCGTAATTGCGCGTGGCGGCCGGCACCCGCCCCCTCACGGTGGCGGCCAGGCCACCGTTCCACGCAAGGGCGACATTGTAGGGGGTCACGGGCAGTCCGGCGCGGACGAGGCCGCGCTTGATCCACTCATAGTGCCGCACCGCGACCTCATCCGAATGCGTGCGGTTGATTGCCTGCTTGAACGGCACCTGCGTGTGCATCCGCCAGGTCTTTTCGCGGAACTGGTAGGCGCCGAGTTCGCCGCAGGGTCCGGCCTTGGGACTGTTGTGCGGATTCTCCACCCAGTGGATGGCCTGCAGGGTTTCCCAGCGTTCGCCGGCCGAAAGGGAATTCAGCCCGAGGCAAAGGCACAGCACGGACAACAGCAGGAGGCCGCCCTTGCGCTGCCGGGTGCTGGTGGTGGTATTGGTGTAGGTGTTCACGGCCCGCGGTGACCCTCCCCCACCGTGCGGGTTCGTGAGATTGACGGAATATTCCCAGATAAATCCGGAACCACTGCCCTCGTGCAAAACGCATTGGCGGTTTTTCGCGGTTATCCCCTTGGCCACCAACGCCGCCCCTGCCGCACGCTTGTTCCCTCGGTGAATATCCAGGGTGCGTCTTCAAACTGCGTTTTCCGCCATCCAGACCTCATGGCGGTCTGGGTGTAGGAGCGGCTTTACGCCGCGAAATTGCGCCCCCGATCGCGGCGTAAAGCCGCTCCTACAGGAAGGCAGTCCATTATGCGAACGTACCCCTAGAACAGCTTCTGCAGCGACTCCACCCCGGCATCGCTGGCGAGCACATAGCTGTTCTCGTCATCCGACCACTGGGCCGCCGCCCATTTGCCCTTGGCGGTGAATTCCGGCTGCCGGCATTCCTTCAGCCCGGGATAATCCGATCGCCGGGCCACAAACAAGTGATACTCCCGGCCGTGCTCGAAACAGATCAGCGAAATGTCCTTGCCCCGGTACTCGACCGTGCGGCAGCCGAGCGCGTGCAGCGCGGCGAAGTTCGCGGGAACCTGCAGCGGCAGGGGAGCGTTGCGCGCCGCCAGCCAAGTCCGCAATCCGGCCAGATCATCGTTGTGCGACGTGAGGCGGAAAGGCCGGGCGACGAAGCTCAGGGCAAACTCCGGCAGTTCCTGCGAGTCGGCGTGCGCCGGCTGCAGCCAGAACAAGGTCGTGGCGATGAGCACGGCGACGGAAGCCGCCAGCCCGATCCACGCCGGCATCACCCAACGGGCCGGCCGGCGGCGGGTCACCTGCCCGCCCGCCATGATGGCATCGCGCAGGCCAGCCGGCGGCGCGATGGCCTGCAGCTTGGCCGCCACGGCCGCGTCATGGGCCTGTTCGCGGGCCAGCCACGCACCGAGGCCCGGATCGCGTTTCGCCTGCTCGAGCGCACCGGCAAAAAGCGGATCACCCGCATCGCTCCCGCCCGGCCGGTAGGCCTGCAGGATGAATCTGGCTTCTTCGTTGTTCATGACGTCTGTTGTTTTTTAAATGGAATCACCTCGGCCGCCGCCCCGCCGCGTCCGGCCTGCGCCAGCACGCCGCGCAACTGCGCCTTGCCCCGCGAAAGCCGCGACATGACCGTGCCGATCGGCACGTCGAGCGTCGTCGCAATCTCCTGGTACGACAGGTCCTCGAGGTAAAACAGCGTGAGCGGCGCCCGGAAAACCTCATCCACTTCCTGCAGTGCCGTCATCACCATCGCCGCATCGAGCCGCGCCACCCGGTCGACCTCCTCCGCCGCCACCTCCGACCCGCCGGGCGGGAGGTCTTCCAGGGAGGTGACGCGCCCATCCCGGCGCCGGCCGCGGAGGAATTCGCGGTACAGGGTGGTGAACAGCCAGGTCTTCGCCTTCGCCGCCTCGCGCAACGCATGTCCCTTCGTCGCCCAGATGTAGAAAGTCTGCTGCACGAGGTCGCCCGCATCCGCCTGGTTGCGCGCCAGGCTGAGGGCAAAGCGGTAGAGCGGCGCGTAATGCGCGTCGACCAGCCGGGAAAAGACCTCGTTGCTCATGTTGACTTCAGAGTGACCGTGGCCGGACTTTATTCCCGCACTTCTTTCCGCCTGCAACCATGCTTCGCTTCCACCTCCCGCCCAATCTCTCCGCCGCCGTGGTCCGCGACGCCGTGGCGCTCAAGGTGGAACTCGACCTCACGGCCCCGCCCGCGGGTGAGCTGATCCCCGTCCTGGCCCTGCTGCAGCGCTGGTGCGGCACGCCCACCCCGCCGAAATTCATCCAGCTCAGCCGCGCCCAGCTCCGCGACCTGATCGCCGCCGCCGGCAGCCAACCGCTATTTGTGGAGGCCAACCGGCCTCCCGCCGCCTGGCCGTATCCGGCGCTGCTGCGGCTGGTCCCGCCCCCGCACCCGCGGCCCCGCCCGCCCCCAGCCGCCAACCCGGCAGCGCCCGGCCAGCCCCGCCCTCGGGCATGACCGTTGACGGCACCGAGCACTATCTCGCCATCACCCTGCCCTCCCGCGAGCACTCCGGCTATGCCGCCGCCCTCGACCTGCTCAAGTCCGCCGGCTTCAGCCTCGAACCCTCCAACCGCAAGTGGTGGCTGCGCGACCGGCACAAGACCCTCACCTTTCTCGCCACTTACGGCGACCGCCTGCGACGCGAATTTTTCGCCGACTTCACCGATCACTTCGAAAAAAGCACCGCCCATCTGCTGCCGGCCGAGCTGACCTGCGACGCCGCCCCGGCGGGCGGCGGTTTTGACGTCACCGTCGGACTGCGCGCCGGCGACGCCAACGAGGAACAAATCCGCACCGCCGTCGCCACCGGCCGCGGCTACCTCGAGACCGGCGGAAAGATTTTTCTCCTCGAACCCTCCAAGGTGCGCCAGCTCGGCGAGGCCCAGCGCGTGCTGGCCGGCGACGCCAACAGCAACGGCGGCGCTTCCGGCCGGCTCACCCGCCGCGTGCCCGCCGCCCGCGCCGCCGAGTTGCAGCCCTTGCTGGAGGAACTGGCCCCGCATTTTCAGCCCCCCGCGGCATGGAAGGCCCGCAGCGAGGCCCTGCACAACCTCTCCGCCCTGCCACCCGCTCCGCTGCCGTCCGCTCTCGCCGGACTCCTGCGCCCGTACCAGCAGCTCGGTACCGCCTGGCTCTGGCACCTGCACCGGCACGAACTCGGCGGCATCCTCGCCGACGAGATGGGCCTGGGCAAAACCCTCCGGGGCCCTGGGCCTAGCGTTGCGGGCCGCCCAAGCATCCGCCCCCCCACCCGCCCTCGTCGTGGCCCCCGCCTCGCTGCTCGAAAACTGGCGCCGCGAGGCCGCCCGCTTCACGCCGGAGTTGCGCGTCACCGTGCATCACGGCGGCCGGCGCGGCACGGACGAGGCCGCCTTCGCCGCCCACGACCTCGTGATCACGAGCTACGGCACGCTCACGCGCGACCGCGAGCTCTTCACCGGGATGGAATTCGCCTGCGTCATCGCCGACGAGGCCCAGCACATCAAGAACCGCCGCTCGCAAAACGCCCAGGCCCTCCGCGCCCTGCGCGCCCGCGGCCGCTTCCTGCTCACCGGCACGCCGCTGGAAAACTCCCTCGACGACCTGCGCGCGCTCTTCGAATTCCTCATGCCCGGCTACCTCGGCGCCGTGCCGGCCGGCACCCGCCCCGACGACCGCGCCTGGTTCAACCAGCGCCTCCGCGTCCAGACCGCACCCTACATCCTGCGCCGCACCAAACAGGCCGTCGCCCCCGAACTCCCCGCACGGATCGAGCAGACCATCTGGTGCGAACCCACCCCGGCGCAGGCCGCGCTCTACCGCGACCTGCAGGAAAAATCCGAGCGCGCCCTGCTCGACCTCGCCGCCGGCGGCGCCAGCGAGGCCAGCCTGCGGCTCGCCACCCTCACCCAATTGCTGCGCCTGCGCCAGGTCTGCTGCGACCCGCGGCTGGTCGCCCCCGACGCGTCCGCCGGAGACTCCTCGAAGCTGGAGGCCTTCCGCGAACTGCTCGACGAGGCCGTGGACGACGGGCACCGCGTCCTCGTCTTCTCCCAGTTCACCTCCCTGCTCGCCCTGCTGCGCACCGAACTCGATCGCCAGGGCATCGCACATTGCTACCTCGACGGCTCCATGCCCACCCGCCTGCGCCAGGCCGAGGTGGACCGTTTCCAGTCGGACGAAGCCATTCCGCTTTTCCTCCTTTCGCTCAAGGCCGGCGGCACCGGCCTCAACCTCACCGGGGCCGACACCGTCGTGCACCTCGACCCGTGGTGGAATCCCGCCGTCGAGGCCCAGGCCACCGACCGCGCCCACCGCATCGGCCAGACCCGCACCGTCACCAGCTACAAATTGATCTGCGCCGGCACCGTGGAGGAAAAGGTGCTGGCCCTGCAGGACGAAAAGCGCGCCCTGCTCGCGGACGTCTTCGAGGCCAGTGACGCCGCCTCCGCCAAGCTGTCGCTCGCGGACCTGAAATCGTTGTTGGACTGACGTAGTGCCGGCCTTCAGCCGGCACTGGTTCGGGTGATTCAAAATGCCGGTGCCTCACGCCCAGCGCAGGCTAAAGCACGGCGCTACGATTCCAGCACCGCAGCCCGAGCGTGAGGCGGAGCTCACCGCCCTCGCACTCTGCGAAATTCTGTCCGAGGTCTGAAGACACCGTTGCCTTCAACCGGCAGTCGTGAATTCTCCACCGCGCTCCGCCTGTCACCCTATCTCTGCCCACGAAACGGACCTTTGCCCACCTGATGAGCGCCCCC
>JADJZJ010000014.1 GCA_016715765.1 Opitutaceae bacterium | reverse complement strand
GCCATCCGTGAAATCCGTGGTTGAAGCCCGGTCGGTCCGAAATTAGGTTGCGGAAAACCCATTTGGTCCGGCCAATAGACCTTTCATGAGCCTCGATGCACCCGCCCAGACGTTGCCGCTAGACGGTTCCCAGTTTTCACTGGGAGTCGGCCGCGCGTTTCAACGGCGAACTGGTGGACGGACTGCTGCGGGAGCTCAGGGGCCACCTTTGAACGCCACGGCGTGCCATGGATCACGTTGAAATCGTGCGTGCCCGGTTCGCACGAGATCCCCGTGGCCGTGCAGCTCTGGCCGACACCAACGATTCGACTGCATTGTCGCCTCGGCGTCCTGATCGGCGTGACACGCAGCACCATCCGATCAGGCACGAGTGTTTCCCACGCCCAGGCCTCGCCGGCCGCGCGGATCCCGGTGATCAATGGCGTGGTCGTGGCCGACACGCGCGCGCAGCGAGGCCCGCCGCACCGGCCCTGATCAACCGGCGCTGGGTTTGCCCGGACGCCGCTCCGAGATTGGCCGCGCTTCTCCGGAGATTCAAATCATGAGCAAAGCCCAGTTTGCCCAACGCAAGGACGGCCGTGCCGCTGCCCTGCAATACCTGTTTGCCCTGGAGCCTGAACTCTCCCGCCAATCTCGCCGAGGATCTCCGCGTGTTCTTCGAGAACATGGAGCACCCGCGCGACTACTACGCCTTCGGCGAGGAGCTGATCCACGGCGTGATCGAGCACGCGACCGAGATCGACGCCCACATCAAGGGCCTGGCGCACAACTGGGAGTTCGACCGCATCGCGCGCATCGACCTCGCCATCCTGCGACTCTGCGATCTTCGAGATGATGTTCCGCAAGGACATCCCGCCGGTGGTCTCGATCAACGAGGCGATCAACCTCTCGAAACAATTCTCCAACGCCGACGCGAAACGCTTCATCAACGGCATCCTCGACCGCCTGAAGGACCAGCTCGGCCGGGACGCCCGGAAGGCGGAATAGGAGGGGTAGCGAGCATCGGGTAGCGAGTAGGAGCATGACGGCTGGCGCCGTCCAAATACCTCCCGGACCCGCGCTTGCGTCCGACCCTACTCGCTACTCACTACCCGCTACCCGCTACTGCCCAAATGTTCGGACTCTTCAAAAAATTCAAAGACGGCCTCGCCAAGACGGTCTCCGCGATTGCAGCGAAGACCCACGGGCTCTTCGGCGGACGCAGGATTGACGCCGCCTCGCTCGAGGAGCTGGAGGAGGCGCTCTACACGGCGGACTTCGGCGTCGAGACGACCAACGAGATCCTCGCCGGCATCAAGCAGGCCTACGCCAAGGACAAGGAACTGCAGGGCCGCCAGGCCGCCGAGATCGGCGCCGCGGTTTTGCAGCGCGTGCTGGCGGGCTCGGAGGGATCTTTGGATGGGCAGGGACGGACCGCCGGACCAGCCCATCGTCGTCGCGATGATCGGCGTCAACGGTTCGGGCAAGACCACGACCACCGCGAAGCTGGCGTGGATGCTCAAGCAGGACGGGAAGAAGGTCACCGTCGCGGCCTGCGACACGTTCCGGGCGGCGGCCGTCGAGCAGCTCAAGTCCTGGGCCACGCGGCTCAATCTCGACATCGTGGCAAGCCACACCGGCGCCGATTCCGCGGCCGTGGCGTTCGATGCGTGGCAGGCGGCGAAGTCCCGGGGCAGCGACTACCTCATCGTGGACACGGCCGGGCGGCTGCACACCAAGGGCAACCTCATGGAGGAACTGGCGAAGATCCGGCGCGTGCTGCAGAAGCACGACCCCGCGGCGCCGCAGCACCGCTGGCTGGTGGTGGACGGTTCGCTCGGCAGCAATTCCATCGAGCAGGCCAAGGTGTTCCACAAGAGCTTCGGCCTCACGGGACTCGTCGTGACGAAGCTCGACGGGACGAGCCGCGGCGGCGCCATCGTCGGCATCTGGCGCGAATTGAAGCTGCCGATCTATTTCGTGGGCCTCGGCGAGCAGCCCGAGGACCTGCAGCCGTTCAGCATCGAGAACTATGCCAAGGCGGTGTTTGGGCTGTAGGCGGTGGCGGGATCAGAGCGATCCAACGCTCAACGCTTAACTTTCAACGCTTAACGCTCAAGTGGGGGCGACCAAAATAGGCCGTGTAGGGCGTCACCTTGGTGACGCCTGATGGAGCAGCGCCGCTGAGGATACGATCAAAGCGCGGACCGATATCCGGCCACATCGGACCCCGATGGAGCGTTGAGAGTAAAGCGTTAAACGTTGAGCGTTTTCCTGCATTCGGCATCCCGCGACCGGTCGGAGGTTGCGCAGGTCTCCGACCTGCGCGGTTGTGGCTCCAGCCGCGGTTCGGCGCGCACAGGGCAGGTCAGAGACCTGCCCTACTTCAGAAGGTCAGCCGCACGCCGGCCGTCACATCCCGCCCGGGCAGGGGTGCGACCTCCTTCAGGAAGGACGTGTGCAGCCGGGCCTCGCGGTCGCCGAGGTTGGTGCCGCGGATGAACAGGTCCCACGCCAGCGGTCCGCGGGTGAGGCGGTAGCTGGCGTACGCGCTCATCAGATCGTACGCCGGCGACGGGGTCTCGTTCGGCGCGGTCCGCTTCTGCCGGGCGACGAATTGCACCTCCGCGCCAAGCGCCAGCGCCCCGCGGCGCCAGGCCGCACCGGTCTTCACGCGCACCGGCGTGATGCGGGGCAGGTCCGTGGCCTCGGTGCGGTTGCGCCCGCGCACGAGGTCCGCCCCGAAGATCAGGTCGAACTGGCCTTCGCCGCTCTCGTGCAGGTGCACGACGGCCTCGGCCTCGGCGCCGGTGAACTGCGCGTCGCGCTGCACAAAGCGGTACACGGCGATGCCGTGCTCCTCATCCTCGTCGGCATGGATCTCCCAGCCGGCGTCGCCCTCCTCGGCCCGCTCGCCCGTCGCCGTCTCGTAGATGAAACCCGCGAAGCGGTTGGTGAACACGGTCAGCGAACCCGTGACCGGACCCGTGCGCCGGCGCAGCGTCACGTCGAGCGCGACGGATTCCTCCGCGCCCAGCGTGGCGTCGCCGATCTCGTAGGCATTGGTCGCGACGTGCGGGCCGTCGGCGTAAAGCTCCTGCGCGTTGGGCGCGCGCTCGGTGCGGGCGAGCGAGGCGCCGAGCGTCCAGCCCGCGCCGAAGCGGTGCAGGTAGCCGAGGGACAGGTTGATCTGGTCGTCGTCGCGGCCGAGGCCCGAACCGTCGCGGCGGTCGATGGCCTGACGCTCGTAACGGGCGCCCAGCTGCCACGTGCCGGGGCCGGCCGTCGCCTCCTCCAGGAGGAACAGCGCGTGGGTGTCGGTGCGGGACGGCGGCACGAACGCCTCCTCGCCGGCGGCCTCGAAGTCGCTGCGTCCGCCCTGCCAGCCGAAAGCGCCGGCGAGACCTCCGTCGGTGCCATGCATGAGTTCCAGCCGGCCGTCGTAGCCGCGGTTGCGGAAGACGGTGCCGATGGCCTCACCCTCGAGTTCCGCATGCCGGTAGCGCGCGGTGCCCAGCTTGAAGCGCGCGCCGCTGAACGGACCGAAGGCCGCGGTGACCGCGCCCTCGAGGTCGATCCGACGCTGCCGCAGGTCGACCTGCACGCCGGCCTCCGCCTCAGGCGCAAGGTCGTGGTCCTCTTCCGTGTGGTCCTCCTCCTCCTCGTGCGCGTGCTCGTGCGCACCCGCCGGCACGCCGTAGAGGGAATTGTGGCCGCTGAAGGCGAGGCCGACGAAGCCGCGCCCGCCGACGAACGACAGCCCGAAGGCGCCGCCGTCGTTGCGCAGCGCCGTGTTGGGAATGTGGCCGGCGATCTCCGCGGGCGCCTCCTCGCCGTGCTCGGCGGCCTCGGCCGCCTCCGCGGCGCGACGGCGGGCGCTCTCGGCGAAACCGGGGATCGCGACGTCGCCGGTGTCGCGCACATAGCCGTCCACATGCCAGGCGATGCGGCCGGCGGCGCCGTCGAGCACCACACCCGAGGTCAGGCTGTCGTCAGCCGAGCCCGCGCGAACCTCGGTGCGGGCCTGGAGCGGACGGTCGGGCAGGGCGGAGTGGATGCGGTGCGTGATCACGTTGACCACGCCGCCGACGGCGTTGCCGCCGTAGAGCAGGGCGGACGGGCCGCGGACAACCTCCACGCGCTCGATCAGCAGCGGATCAAGTGACACCGCGTGGTCGGGGCTGGTGGCCGAGGCGTCGATGGCGCCGAGGCCGTTCTCGAGGACCCGGAGCCGGTCGCCGCCGAGTCCGCGGATAATCGGCCGGCTGGCGCCGGGGCCGAAGTAGGTCGAGCTCATCCCGGGCTGGCTGGCGAGCAGTTCGCCGAGGGTGGGCGCCTGCCGGAGAGTGAGTTCGCGGCCGGCCAGCACGCTGGTCGGCTGGGTGATGTCGGCCTGGTTGCGGCCATACGGAGAGGCCGTGACCACGAGATTTTCGAGGGCGACCGGCTCGTCGTGGACGTGCGCGGCTGGTGGCGGCGGCAAGGTCTGGGCCGCGGCGCAGGCCGCGGTGCATAGAAATGAGAGGTGGGTACGGAAAAGTGACATGACTGGTGCAGGAACGAACGGTTGTGACGCTGGGCGTCGGGATGATCCGCTCCGCGAGCCGCGGGCGGACAGGACACCGCCATTGCGCCACAGGCGCACGGCGGCCGGGTGGGTTCGTCAGACCAGGGGCGGACCGCGTTCCGGCTGATGCAGGTAACGCGGGGCCGTCAGGAGGGTCTCCTCGACGGCGGGGAAAATCAGGTCGTGCCAGGCAACCGGCGAGGCGACCGGCGCGACGACGGGAATCGTGAGGTCGAGACCCTGGGCAAAAAGGGTGACCGCGCAGACGTGGCCGTTGTTGGCCTGGTCCGCGGGCGGCGTGGCGTGCCCATGTTCATGATGCGCGCAGGCCGGCTTGTCGTCCGTAGCAATCCGGTGCGCCAGGTCATGCAGCGCCGGATTCACCGCCATCAGGCCGAGCAACAGCACCAGCCCGGCGCAGCCGGCCGCCAGCAGGCGGCGGAGGGCGTCGGAGACGGTGGAATTGCGGGCGTGGATCTTCACAGGTGCGGCAGAACGGGAAGCATTATGGCAGAGACGTCAAGGAGGGGAGGTGAGGGAGGGAAAAACTCAACGCTCAACGCTTAACGTTTAACTCTTAACGCTGAACGTCGAACCAGACATACACTCGTGGGTACCTGGGACAGCCTCCTGCACTTGAGCGTTAAGCGTTAAAAGTTAAGCGTTGAAGGTTCCACCGCCCCAACGCCGGTTTACCGCAGTTCCGCCCCGGGCAGCCTGACCGCCAACATTGAAGGGACAGGCGATTTTTGGTAGGTTTATAGCGATGAACTCGATGCGTGTGATCACCGGATTGTTGGGCCTGTCGGGATTGCTGGGTGGTTGCGCCAATCCGATCAATCGGAGCTTCGTCCCATCCGGTCCGACTGTCGCAGTGTCGGCGATGGCGTCGGTGGACTGCGTCATTCGTGAAACAAAGGATTTGGCGCAGGAGGCGTCGTCCCTGCGTGCCCAGGGCTGGACGGAAATTGGGAAGTCGTCGTATACCGATTCCGGCTCGCTGAATTTAATCCACGCCGAGGCGCAGGCGAGGAAGGTCGGGGCCGCCCTGGTGTTGTGGCAAGGGTGGTCATACGAGGAAAGGTTGGATGAGGTGACGGCAGAAACGTCCGGGCGGTCAAATGCCGCCGAGGTTCCCGGACAACCCGGAGCGTCGCCGAACCCCGCCAGGCAAGTTTTCTCGCCACCACCCAGACCGTACAAGGTCACGGTCTATCGCTACGAAATTGTTTTCTGGCGCAAGCCCGCGGGGTGATGCAGCTCCTGAACCACTCGCTCACGCTCGTAGCTACTTCTGCCTGCGGAACCCCGTACTTGGGCGTTCAGCGTTCGACGTTGCGCGTTCAGCGTTCCGCCGCCACTAGCGGCGGCTTTACCGCAGTTCCGCGCCGAGCAGCCTGATGTTGAACAGCCACCACTCCTTGCCGCGCTTCTCGATGCGGCCGAGCAGCTCCTGGTCGCGCTTCAGCGCCGGGAGCACCGCCGGGTCCACGTTGAAGACCATGGTCATGGCGCGCATCACGCCGGGAATCTCCCGGTGCTTCACGAGCACCTGCTGGCGTTCGGGATCGACGCCCAGAATGCGGCCCCTGACCGGATACCCGCGCTGGGCGTTCTTGTCCTCCTCCTCGCAGGGCAGGCAGGGCTTGCGCGGCGCCGAATCCGCGGCCGGCAACGGGGCCGGCAGGGCGAGGCACAGGAGCACGAGCAGGACCCGGGAGCGCATGGACGATTACTTGGCGGCGGCGCCGTCGAGCACTTTGACGTCCGTGAGCTTCCAGCCCTTTTCCGCCTTGTGCATGCGGCCGGTGAGGGCGACGCCGGGCTTCAGCTGCGGCCAGACCTCGTCCGGCACGCTGAAGGCCATGGTCATGGCTTTCATGAAGCCGGGGATTTCCTCGTGCTTGATCATGACGAGCTTGCGCTCCTCCAGGACCTTGGTGACCACGCCTTTCAGCGCGTGGCCTTCGTCCTTCGCGGCCGCGGCCTCATCGGCATGGCAGCAGCAGACTTCCTTGCCCTTGCAGCAGGCGCAGCCGCAGTTTTTTTCGGAGGCCCACGCGGCGGTGGTGAGGCTGAGCAGGAGGGAGATGAATCGGATGAGTTTCATGGGTGGATTGGTTGGAGGGCTTGCGAACAGGATGATTGAGAGTTGATGAAGGGCAAATGCGCAGTGTGGCGGGGTGGGGAACGCTTAACGTTTAACGCTTAACTTTTAACGCTCAAGTAGGGCAGGTCTCTGACCTGCGCTACTTCAATTCCGCCACTCGCTCACGCTCGTAGCCACACCAAGTGCAGCCACTTGAGCGTTAAGTGTTAAAAGTTAAACGTTGAGCGTTCCCGCCGCGCCCCGCGGCGGGCCGGTCAGTAGGTGATTTGCAGCTGCATCCACAAATTCCGCCCCGGCTCGTTGACCCGGGTGGTCTGGACGAAGCCCGCCACGGCGCTGCCGGCGCGGCTGATGTGCTCGGCGTAGTTTTCGTCGAACAGGTTGTCCACGCCGGCCGAGAGCCGGGCGCGGGCCGTGGGCTTCCAGCTGGCGTGCAGGGAGCAGACGGTGAATCCGTCCGAGGGCCCGATGTCCTGGCCGACGATGTTGCCCTGGTTGACGGCGATGCGGTCCTGCTCGGCTGCGGCGCGCAGCAGGGCGCCGGCGGACCAGCGCGGCTGCTCGTAGGCAATGGCCAGGCGCGATTCGAGGGGCGGCATCTGCGCCAGCGGGCGGGCGTCGGTGTCGTTTTCCCCGTGCACGTAGGCCAGTGAGGCGTCGAGTTTCCAGCCTTCGGCGAAACGCCAGACGAGCCCGGCCTCGCCGCCGCGGGTGGTGGCGTCCACGTTGCGCGTGATGACGGCGCTGCGCGTGCCCATCATGCCGGCAGGCTTGGTCACGCCGCTCTGCACGAGGATGTAGTCATCGATCGCCGTGGCGAAGACCGACACGGTGAAATCAACCGGCCCGCGGCGCAGGATGGCGCCGGCATCGAACTGGCCGGTGGTCTCCGGCCTGGTGCCGAGGGCGGTCACGCTGGCGGCACTCTCGTTCTTGATGAGTTCCCAGTAATCCGGGAAACGCTGGCTCCGGCCGAAGCCGGCGAACAGCGTGGCGTCCCGCCCGGCCAGGTCCTGCTCGGCCCGGACGAATCCGCTGGCGAGTTCACTGGTCCGCGTGTGGCCGGCGCGGGGATTGGGCGCGGTGCTCATCATGCTGATGGCGACGGCGGCGCGGCTGTCGGTCACTTCCCAGCGATCCAATCTCGCCCCGGCATAGAGCCGGCGGCCCGGGGCGCAAGTCCAGGCGGCCTCGGCGAAGGCCCCGGCCTGCGCAAACCGGGCGTCGCGGGCGCGGGCCTTGGCCGCGAAGGGAGTGGTCGTCTCGTTCGCGGTGCTGCGGACCGTGTGGATGTTGCGCTGGGCGTCGAGGCCGGCGGTGACGCGGATGTTTTCGCGCGGCGTCAGGACCAGCTGGCCCAGCGCGCCGGTGGTGAGGCGGTCGGGATTCGAGACGGCGCGGCCGGGCATCATCATCGAGGCGACGAACGGCCGGAGGCTGTAATTGTCCATCACGTGGTCGACATAGTTGTAATAAGCCCGCGCTTCGGCCTCCGCAACGAGCGGGCTCAGGGCCGTGCGCTTGAAACGCAGGCCGTAGTTTTCCCGGTCGAATTTCACGCCGTCCATGGTCCGGTCGGCATAGGCCGCCTCACCGTCGCTGCGGGCGGTGGCGAATTCGACGAAGGTGCGGTCGTCGGGGGTCCACGCGGCGGAGGCGTTGGCACTCCAGCGATCGTAGGCCGAGTGCACGTCCCGGCCGCTGCCGTCGGCGTAATCGTCGGCCCGGGTCGAGGTCGCGGTGAGGCGGGCCTGCACCTCGGGCCGGCCGGTGCGGGCGTCCACGGCGAGGTCGAACCGGCCGTAGCTGGCCAGGGTGGCGGAGCCGAAGAGCGCGGACTCCGGCTGCGCGAGCCGCTGGTGATCGCGCTCGAAGAGGACGACCCCGGCGGAATTGCCGGGGCCGTGGAGCACGGTCTGCGGGCCCTTGATCACGGTGATGCGGTCGTACGCGGCGGGGAAGACATAGGCGGTGGGCGGATCCATGCGGTTGCCGCACCCGCCGAAGATGCACTCGCCGTCGATCTGGATGCCGAGGCGCGAGCCGGCAAGGCCGCGCAGCACGGGATCGCCGTCGGCGCCGCCTTTCCGGATGACCGAAAACCCCGGAATGCTCTTGAGCACATCGGCACCGTCGTGCGCGGGGACGGGCTGGGCGGGAGCCTTCGGGTCGGCGGCGACCACGAGCGGCTGTTGGGTGTGGGAGGTGGTGACGACGACCGCCGGCAGGGTGACCGGTTCGGCCATGTCGGTGGCATCGTTCGCCAGGGCCAGGGCGGCCGCGGCGAGATTCAGGGCGGGAAACAGGAAGGAGCGGAAATGGTTCATGGTGTGGCTGCATGCGGATGGATTGGGCCGTGCCGCGGACATGCGGCCGCGGACACGGGGCGCCCAACAGGGCGAACGGGAGAACCCGCCCCGGCGGGGCGCGGTTCGGCGTCAGGAACTGCCGCTCAGCAGCGTGGAGGCGGTACCGGCACCGGTTCGGTGCGGGTCAGGCCGAGGTCGTCAACGACCCCCGGCCACGCGAACTCCGGCACGGTCAGCAAAATCTTTTCCGGCGCCTGGCAGGCGAGGAGCACGCGTTCGTGGCTGCGCTCAACCTGCTGGTCGGGCGGCTGGCTGTGCTTCGCCTCGTCCACGGCCACGCAGATTTCGCAGGGCGCGGAGCCGTCGAAGGTGATCTCGATCGCCTGCGCGACCGTCATGAACCGTGAGTACTCATGCACCATCTTGCCCCAGGCGAAAACCTGCACGGCATCCCACAGCGCCCCGTTGGCGCAAAGCCACGCAAGGGACAGGCTGATGATGGAAATGGTGCGACGCACGACGGGAGGAATGTCCCGGCCGGAATGGTTGGCAATCCCGATTTGGGTAATAATTGATGCGGATCAAGCCGGGGGCGGGCGCGCAGCGCGCAACGTTTAACGTTCAACTTTTAACGCTCAAGGGCCTTCCACCCGATCGTAGCGCGGTGCTTCAGCCCGCGCTTGCAACGCCACCTCGGCAGTTCGACTCTCACGAGCCAGGCCGGGGGGGGCCCCCCGCCCCCCCGCCCTCCCGCCCCCCCCCCCCCCCCCCCCCCCCGCCCCACCCCCGGGGGGGCCCCCCCGGGGGCGCGCGGGAACCCCCCCCCCTCCAACCCCCCCCCCCCCCCCCCGCACATTCAAACATTTCAGCGTTCAGCGTTAAACGTTCAGCGTTAAACGTTCCGGCGCCCCGCGCCGGTCCTCACTCCCGACCCGAGCGCCGCATCGCCCCCGAGAAAGCGAGGGCCGGGCCCCACCAGCCGCGGCGGCGGAGCTTGTCGGCCCAGCGGGCCGGGCGCAGCAGGGACACGAGGGTCAATAGGACCACGCCGACGACCACGACGCGCAGGGCGAGCCAGGCCACGGTTTCCCAGGAACGCCCGGTGGACAGCAGAATGGCGCTGACCAGCAGCATCGGCAGCCAGAACTGCCAACGGAACAATTCGCGCAGGGTCCGCCAGCGCCGGGACGCGGCGCTGGCCTGGTCGACGGCCGCCACCGGCGCACGCTGGGTTTCGCGCTCGATGAGTTCGCGCAATTTTTTGGGCGGGGCGCGGAGCCGCCAGGCGGTCAGGGTCACGCCGCCGCCCGCGAGGGCATGGAGCAGGGCCCAGGCACCGACGAGCCAGGGCAGCGCCGGCGCCGTGATCTGCCAGTGTTGGGCGAGCCAGAGCACGACCGCGTCGTAGGCCTTCACCAGTTCGCCGCCGAGCAGGAGATACTGCAGCAGGATGCCCTGGGTCGCGGCCCAGGCGCCGATGAGGGCGCCGCCCAGGGTCACGCCGATCAGGTTCCAGCCGACGACCTGCACGGCCGTGCCGTAGAGCGCACCCTGGGCGCAGATGGCGAGCATGGGCCGCAGGCGGCTGCCGCCGGGGGAGAGGGCCTTGAGTCCGGCGGAGATGAACGGCACCCAGATGACGCGCCCGGGCTGGGTCAGGCCAAAGCCCGTGAAGGTCATCATCGCGCCCTGCAGACTGGAAAGGGCCAATCCGCGCAGCGGCACCTGCGCCAGGTGCAGCGCCGTGCCGACCGACAGTTCGATGCCGCCGGCGGCCCCGCCGAAGAGTCCGATGCGGGTCCACTCGCCGAAATCGGCGCAGGCCAGTTGCGCAGGCGAGTCAGGCGTCGGGGGCGTCGGCCGGAATGCGCGGGTCGAAGCGCTGGCCGATTTGCTCCTCGATGGCTTCCGCAAAGCTTTCGTCGCGCACCGCGAGGACCATGATGAGCGGACGCGCGGCGCGGAGGGCGGGCCAAAGGGGCATGAGGCCATCGCCGCGCGCCTCGAATTTGCCGAACTCATCCAGCACCACCAGCGGACACAGCACCGGCAGGGCGTGGGCCCAGTGTTCGAGCCGGGTGCGGGTGGCGGCGTTGAAGCGGTAGGGTGGGGAGATCGATTCGTCCCGCACCAGCCAGGGCAGCTCCTCGCCCGTGGCGATCATCTGCAGGCGGTAATCGCCCGCACCCTGGTCCGGCTGCGCCCGCGCGCCGGCCACGGCGATGAAGCCCTCCGTGCGTCCGAGGCGGGTGCCGTGCCAGGCGGCCAGTTCGGCGAGCAGCCGGGTCTTGCCGGCACCGGGCTGGCCGGTGACGGCGACCAGCAGGCTGGGGGCGGTCGAAGGACTGGACTGGGCGGACATGGGCGCGGGGATATCAATGCCGGCCGGTCCGTACTTTCGGCAAGGTTTGTTTGCAGGGCGGGACGGTTGTCGCCTTGCATTAAGCCGGACATGAATGCTCCCGCTGCCGAGAAATCCCGCGTACCCGTGACCGTGCTGTGCGGTTTCCTCGGCGCGGGCAAGACCACGCTGCTGCGCCAGCTGCTGATGCAGGCCGGTTCGACCGGCTCAGGGCCGACCGCCGGCCGGCGCTGGGCGGCGGTGGTCAACGACGTGGCCTCGATCAACATTGATGCGCAGCTCGTGGCGCAGGCCGGAGCCCAGCGCGTGGTCGAGCTGGGGAACGGCTGCGTGTGCTGCTCGGTGCGGGACGAACTGGCGGAAACCGTGGCGGAACTGTGCGCCAACCCGCCCCCCGGGGCGGCCGCGGGCGAGACCTATGATCACATTCTCATCGAGACGACCGGGGTGGCGGAGCCCCGGGCCATCGCGCGGCTGTTCACGCGGCGCAACGCCTTCGGGCGCAGCCTGTCCGATTTTGCCCGGCTCTCGGCGCTGGTCACGGTGATCGATGCGCGGCATTTCCTGGAGACCCACCGCAAGGCGACCGCGGCGACGGTCATCGCGCCGCCGGCGACGCAGAAGCCGGTGTATGAGCTGCTCGTGGAACAGGCGGAATGCGCCGACGTGCTGGTGTTGAACAAGTGCGACCTGGTCACGGCGGACGAACTCGCCGGGGTGGAGCGGATTCTCCGCGGCCTGAATCCGCGGGCGGAAGTGCTGCACGCCGAGCAGGGCCAGCTCGCCGCCGAGGTGCTGCTGGACCGGGTGCGTTTCGACCCGGACGCGACCCTGCGGGCCGCGCGCTGGATCCGGGTGCTGGACAGCCTGGGCGGAGCGTCGTCCCCGGCGCGCCCGCCGGGCGCGCCCTACCTCAGGCCGCCGCCCATGCATGAGCACGATTACGGCATCACCAGCGTGGTCTTCCAGGAGCGCCGGCCGCTGGATGCGGAAAAATTCCACGCGTTCCTCATGGGCGGACTGCCGCCGGGCCTGCTGCGGGCGAAGGGCTTTTTCTGGCTGCGGCAGCAGCCGGCCGACATCGGCTTCCTGTCGATCGCGGGCGGCCAGGTGAAGAAGGACTTTGTCGGTACCTGGGCGGCGGAATTGCGCGAGCGCGGGGTCATCACCGAGGCGGAGATTCCCGAATCCGCCCGGGCCCGCTGGGCCGAGCCGCATGGGGACCGGCGGCAGGAGCTGGTTTTCATCGGCACCGGGTTGGATGCGGCGGCGTTGCAGGCGGCGCTGGCGGGGTGTCTGGCGGAGTCTTGAACGCCGAACGTCGAACGCTGAACGTCGAACGTCGAGAATGAGTGAATGACGGCGGAATGCGGGCGGGCCGCCCGCGCTCCCAGGGCAGACTGGCCGTAGCTACGAGCGTGAGCGAGTGGATGGGCACGGAGCTGATTAACCACAAAGAGCACAAAGAACTGGTACGTGATATTGGCTCGCCCGCGCGCCTATAGGCGCCTTGCAAGCCACATTCGCGTCAGGATTTTGTGTTCTTTGTGGTTAATTCCGATCGCGATCGGATCGGTCACCCATTGTAGGAGCGGCTTTAGGCCGCGATGGGGCGCTTCCAATCGCGGCCTAAAGCCGCTCCTATAGTTCCTTCACCCTTCGCTCTTCAGCACGTACACGGCGCCTTTCTCGGAGCCGATGGCGAGGGAGCGGTCGTCGGGCGACCAGGCGAGCTTGGTGGCGGCGACGGGCATTTTCACGGTGGCGCGGAGCGGCTGCTTGCGCTCGGGGCTCCAGAGCATGACGACGCCATCCTGCGAGGCGGTGGCGAGCAGGCCGTGGGAATTTTGAAAGGCCACGGCGCACACGGGCGCGTCGTGCGGCAGCATCGCGGGCTCCCGGCCCTCGGGGCCGTCGCCGGCACAATCCCAGATGCACGCCTCGCGGCCGCCGCTCGTGGCGAGCCAGCGCGAGGTCTGGTCAAAGGCCAGGTGCTTCACCTTGCCCTCGTAGCCGCTCATCTGGAGTTCGATGTCGGTCTCGGGAATCCACAGGTGCACGGAAGGATCCTGGTTGCCGGACACGAGCCACTTGCTGTCGGGCGACCAGACGAGCGCCTGGATGCCGTTGTTGTAGGGGAATTCCTTCTGCACGACAAAATCGTCGGCATCCCACAGGCAGACGCCGCCGAAGTAGGAGACGGCCACGCAGCCGCCGGCGGGTTGCCGGGCAAGGGCGGAGATGGATTTGGGTGCATCCTTGAACGTGTGCACGAGTCCGCCGTCGGCGCGCAGCACCACAAGCTTGCGGCCGGCCGCGGCAAACAGCCGGGGGCCGGCCCACGCGAGATGCTCGACCCACGCGCCGCCAAGACTGGCCGACGCGGTGTGCTGGCCGGCGGCGGCGTCCCAGAATTTGACGCATCCGTCCTGTCCGCCAGTGGCCAGGAGTCGGAGATGGATGGAGTTGCCCGCCAGCCGGCCCCCCCCCCCCCCCCCCCCCCCCCTCCGAACTGCGTCGCCAGGCGACGCAGTTCGTGCCGTCTTCATGACCGGGCAGGACATGGCGGAGCGCGCCGTCGGCGGCGGCAAAAAGGCTGACCGGGCCCGCGGCCGACGCGGCCGCGAGCAGTGTGCCGTCGGGCGACCAGGCGAGGTCGATGGCGTAGTCGTCCAGGGCCGCGGCCCAATGTTTGGTCAGTTGCATGGTGGCGGCGCCCAGCACACCGGGAAAACCGGGGGGAGAAAAGGGAAGAATTTTCATGCCCGTTGAAAAAAACGAAAGCACCGTCCGAATTTTTGGTGGCGGCGCCGCGGATTGGCTGCATCGTCGGAAGTTCATCCGTGGCGGCTTTGCGCATGGCTTTCCTGTCTACCCTCATCCCCCTCCTCCCCGTCCGCCGGCACCCCGGGCCCGGCCGCAAGGAGGACGAGCGCGCATGAAGCTCTTCTTCGCCGCCTGCGTGATCGGTCTCGGGCTCCTCAGCGCGGCCCTTTACTGGACCCAAGCCGACCGCGAAGGCGACGTGCCCGTGATCACCTGGATCACCCAGAACGACGAGAACAAGCGGGCCATCGTCGACGCCTTCCACCAGTGGATCAAGGACGAGCAGCTGCCCCCGGTCGAACTGCGCATCGACAACACCAACCAGGATCCGACGAAGAAGCTGGTGCAGGGCGTGTCGGGGGTGGGGGCCGATCTCCTCGACCTCTACATGTATGAGCAGGACCTGTTTCCCGCTACCGGCATGATCGCCGACATCACGGAGGATGCGAAGCGGCTGGGCTTCACGCCGGATGCCACCTATCCGGCGCTGCGCGGCGACCTTGTGGTGCTGGGCCGGCAGCACAGCTTCCCGCGCAACGCGGGGGGCACGCTGTACTGGGTCAACCGCGAGACCTTCGCCAAGTACGGCCTCCCGGCGCCGCCCTGGCGCTGGAACTCCGACGAGTTCGAGGCCCTCGGCCGCAAGTTTGTGGCGGCGGCCAACCCGCCGGGCGCGCGGCAGCGCATCTATTTCGCCAACGGCGTCTCCCGCGACGTGCTGCGCCGTGGCCTCGGCCTCTCGACCTTCAACGAGACGGGCACGTTCTGCACCCTGGACGACCCGCGCAACGTGAGCGTGCTCGCACGCGTGCGCCGCTGGGTGCTCGAGGACCGGCTCTTCCCGACCAAGGAGGAGGATGCGGCGATGGCGGCGGACATCACCGGCTACGGCAGCATGTTCTCCCATTTCACCTCCGGCCGGTTCGCCATGATCTACACCGGGCACTGGGGCTTCATCATGATCCGGCCGCGCGGAGTCTTCCAGCTTGCGGCGGTGGAACCCCCGCAGGACGGGTTTCCCAACACCGAGATGGGCGGCGGCTCGGTCGCGATCTACGTGGGCACTAAGCAGCGCGAGCATGCCCTGCGCTTCCTGCAGTTCCTCACGAGCGATCCGTTCAACCGCCTGATCGTGCGTCAGGCCGACTCGCTGCCGCCGGTACCGCGGTACGCGGAGACGGAGGAGTTCCTCCACCCAGCGGGCCGCGAGAACGAGTGGGGCGTGCACGGCGCGTTCGCCCATTCGGGCCGCGAGACCGGCATCCTCTACAGCCGGAGCCCGTTCGTGCTGTTCTCGCAGACGTTCCGGATCGAGATCGAGACCTACGAGGCGATGATCGCGGGTCGCCTCACGCCGGCGGAGGCGGCGAAGCAGATGGCGGATCGCATCAACACCGAGATCCGCCTCACGATCGCGCGCAACGAGCGCCTGCGGACGCTGTACGAGGAGCGCCTCGAGCTCCAGCGCCGCATCGAGGAGCGCCGGGCCGGCGGCCGGCCGGTGCCGGCGGCCTGGGTGACGGATGCCTTTCACCTGGCCTACTACCGGGCGCACGGCTGGCTGGAGGAGGAAACCAAGCCATGAGATCGGGCCGCTCGCAGACCCGCCGCCTGCTCACGGGGCTGGGCTTCCTCCTGCCCAACATCCTCGGGTTCCTCGCGTTCACCCTCATCCCGCTGGCGCTGAGCTTCGCGATGGCGTTCACGGACATGGATTTCTTCCGGCACAACCCGTTCCGGGACGAGCCGATCCGGTTCGTCGGCTTCGAGAACTTCGCGTGGCTCTTCGGCCATCCCGAGTTCTGGCACTACCTGCGCAACACCTTCTTCCTGATGCTGGGCCTGCCCTTCGCCATCGCCGGCAGCCTCGGGGCGGCGCTGCTGCTCACCCGCGTCGGCCGGCGGCCGGGACTCATCCCGGGCGCGCTCGCCCTCGCCACCCTGGTGCTCACCGGCAGCCTGCTCGCGCTGCGGGCGGGTGGCATGTCGGAGGCGGGCGTCTGGTTCGTCTTCGGCCTCACCGCCGTCACCGCCCTCGTCGCCGGGGTGTTCACCGGCGGGACCATCTACCGGACGCTGTTCTACCTGCCGCACTTCACCTCCGGCGTGGCGACCTTTGTCCTGTGGAAGAAGCTCTACAATCCCCAGACCGGGCCGATCAACCACGCGCTGGATCCCGTGCTCGACGGCGTCACCAACGTGATCCGCGCCGCCCCGGGCTGGTTTGGCGTCGGTCTGCCGCTGCTGGCGGGCGTGGCCGGCACGCTGCTCGCCGGCTGGCAGCTGCGGCGGCTGCGCCAGCACTGGGACGATGCCACGGCCGGGCAGGTGGCGGTGGGCTTCGGCGCGGCGATGGTCATGCTCCCGGCCGGTTTCCTGTTGTTCTGGCTGGGCCTGTCGACGGGGCTGGCGGCGGGCTTTGCCCTCGGTGCCGCCGCGATCCTGACGATCCTCATCGTGCGGCGCCCGCGCCGGTGGGGGCCGGTTTGCCCGGTCGACACGGGGTTGAGCGCCGAGATCGCCCTCGCGCTCGGACTGGTGCCGCTGCTCCTCCTGGGCGCAGCCGGGGTCACGCTCGGCCCGGCGCTCCCGGCGGTTGCGGTCACCGGCATCGAGCCGCCCAACTGGCTCGGCGACTACTCGTGGGCCAAGCCGGCGATCATGCTCATGGCGCTCTGGGCCGCGATCGGGTCGAACAACATGATTCTCTACCTTGCCGGCCTGAGCAGCATTCCGCCGGAACTCTATGAGGCGGCCGACATGGACGGCGCCTCGCCGACCCAGCGCTTCTGGCACGTCACCTGGCCGCAACTCGCCCCGGTCACCTTCTTCATCTTCGTCATGGGCATCATCCACGGTCTCCAGGGCGGCTTCGAGATGGCCCGGGTCATGACGCTGGGCGGGCCGGCCGGCAGCACCACGACGCTCAGCTACTTCATCTACATCGAGGGCTTCGAGACTGGCCGCCTCGGTTACGCGTCGGCCGCCGCCTGGGTGCTCTTCGCCCTCGTATTCGTCCTGTCGCTCCTGAACTTCCGCTTCGGCAACCGCGGCACCAATGACTGAACCCGCCGCCAAAATCCCCTCCACCCTGACCAAGTCCGCCGGCGTGCGCGCCGTGGCGGGCGGCCTGGGGCTGCACGGGCTCATGGCGGTGCTCAGCCTCGCGATGGTGGGACCGTTCGTGTGGATGCTGCTCACGAGCTTCAAGTCCTACTCCGAGGCGGCCGACCCCGCCTGGATGCCCCAGGCCTTCCTCTGGCAGAATTACCCGGAGGTCCTGCGCGTCATCCCGTTCGCCCGCTTCACGCTGAACAGCCTCATGATCGCGGGCTGGGTCACGCTGCTCCAGGTGTTCACGAGCGCGCTCGCGGCGTTCAGCTTCGCGCGCCTGGAATGGCCGGGGCGCGACCGGGTGTTCTTCCTCTACCTCGGGACCATGATGCTGCCCGGGCTCGTGATGCTGATTCCGACCTTCCAGATCATGGTGCACTTCGGCCTGGTGGACACTTACCTCGGCCTCATCCTGCCGGCGGCTTTCAGCGCCTTCGGCACCTTCCTCCTGCGCCAGTTCATGCTCGGCATCCCGAAGGCGCTCGACGAGGCGGCGGAGATCGACGGGGCGAGCAAGTGGCGGATCTTCTGGGACGTCATCCTCCCGCTCAGCCGTCCCGGACTGGTGACGCTGGCGATCTTCACCTTCATGGGAAACTACCACAGCTTCTTCTGGCCGCTGGTCATGATGAAAACGGTGGACAAGTTCCCGCTGCCCGTGGGCCTGATGTTCTTCGACTCGGAGCGCGGGCAGGCCACGCAACTGCTGATGGCGGGCGTGACGATGTCGGTCGTGCCGCTGATCGTGCTCTTCATCTTCATGCAGCGGCAGCTCATCCGCGGCATCCAGATCGGGGCGGTCAAAGGGTAGCGCGGCGCGGGACGCGCCGCGAACGCTCAACGCTGAACGTTTAACGCTGAACGCTGAAGTTTCTGTTGTAGGGCGGGGATTCCGATCCCCGCCGTCCCTGCTTCAATGCTGGAATAAATTCGTTCTCATTCTCGTAATCGTTCTCGTTCTCGGATTGAAAAAGAGCGCTTCGAGAACGATGGATTCCTGCGGTGATGACAAAAAGGCGGGGATCGGACCTGTCCTCCGGAGGCTTGGCGAAGGAGGAATCCCCGCCCTACATCAATCCTACGTCGCCGCCGCGGTCGGTGGCGTTTCCACCGGATGTTTCACAATCGTGTCCGGCGGCGTGTAGTTTTTGTCGCCGCCGTATTTCTTCCACTGGAAATAGAAGATGACGAGGGTGATGAAGGTCAGGGAGGTGCAGACGCCGCAGAAGATGAAGAGGTAGCGGTAGTCCTTCACCATGCCCAGGAGCCAGCCGATGAGCGGCGGGATGAGGATCATGCTGCTGTAGCCCAGGGTCTGGTTGGCGCTGAAAAACTGGCCGTAACGGTCGCGCGGCAAAATCCGCGGGGTCAGCGCCGCCCCGGCGCCCAGGTGGATGGCGAGCACGCCCTGGTTGATGGTCCAGCAGACCAGCAGGCTGGTTGATCCCTGCACGAGCCAGTAGCAGCTGAAGTAGCTCGCGCTGATCAGGAACAGGCCCACCAGGCTCACGCGGATCGGATGAAACCGGTCGATCAGCGGACCCATCATGAAGAAGACGGGGATTTGAATGATGAAGGTCCAGCCCTTGATCTTGCCGAATTCCTCCAGGGTGAGTCCCAGCGTGGGTGCGTAGCCCGGCTGGCCGGCCTGGGTGGAGAAGAACACAATGAAGCTCAGGGGCACCAGCGAGGCCCAGAAGAAGAAACTCAGGAAATAGTAGTTCAGGTAGAACGGATGCGTGAAGCATTCCTTGAAGTAGGTCTTGGCCGCGCCGAGCCGGTCGCCGGACTTTTTCGGCGGGGGCGGGGCATACTCGCCCTCCTTCACCTTCCAGACGATGAGGTAGAAGGCGCTGGCGTAGAGCAGCCCGATCAGCACGTAGACATGCAGGGTGTGGGCCTCCGCGTAACCCAGCGCCCAGCGGTTGAAGGCGAGGTTGCCGATCGCGCCGATCGCCCGGTAAAGGCCGAAGAACTTGCCCATGACCTCCTGCGGGATCACGTCGACGAACAGGTACATGTACACCTGCGCAATGTAGGCGTTGAAGACGACCCACAGGCCGTAGCAGGCGGCGATCCAGACGATGGTGCAGGTGGCGAGGCTGAAGTTGGAGTTGCCCATCCAGCCCAGAAAGTTGTGCAGCATCTCGCCCGCCGGCTTGGAGACGCCCAGCAGGACGAGGCTGAGCACCACGGGCGGCGTGCACCAGAGCAGGAACGGGCGGCGGCGGCCCAGCCTGCCGCGGTGCCGGTCGCTTTGCATGCCGATGACCGGATAGAGGCAGAAGGCGAGGATGGCCGACTGGCTGGCCACAAAGCCGATCACGGTGTCACTGGCCCCCGCCCAGCGCAGTTGCAGGGGCACCAGCGCCGGCGTCACCGACTCCAGAAGCTGAAAAAAGAAATCGCCCCACAACATCCAGAACATCACCTGGAACAAGCCACGCTTCGTATAGGTGAGCGTGCCGACGCGGTAGATTTTCGGGGCCTTGGGTGCGGCGGGGGCGGGTTCCACGGGGAGGGTTTTTTGATGAACTGGGCGGACAGCGCTCCGATCGCGACAGGACACGGATCGGGACGGAAAGAGGCCTGACAGCAGTCGGGCCGGCACCGGCAGTGTCAACGGAGGAGGCTTTCTACCAGTAGGGCGGCGCGGCGCGGGGCGCGCCGCGAACGCTCAACGTTTAACGTCGAACGCTTAACGCTGAAGTGCCGGAAGGTGGTGGCGTGGCTACGAGCGTGAACGAGTGGATGGATTGGCTGTAGGGCGTCACCTTGGTGACGCCTCGTTTGGCCGGCGCAGCCATAGGTATGTTCGAGGCACGGACCAATGCGCCACAGGCGCACAAGGGCTTGCTCGCCTCAGGAGAGTCCGGCCCTACATCAAACATAGCTACTCCGGCGATAGACTGGGAGCGCGACCGCCCTCGGTCGCAATGCACCCGTAACTCAACAGGCTCCCAAACCGAGATCATCCTGCTTCTTCTCGCTGAAGGAATTGGAATGATATTCGGCGGATGAGAGATTGCGACCGAGGGCGGTCACGCTCCCGGTCGAATCACCGCGCCTGCGGTGCGGGATCGCCGGTGAGCTCGACCGTCTCGACCTCGCGGCTGGCGCTTTGCCGCGTAAGTCGCGCGGTGCCGGCGCCGCGGAAATCCAAGGCGAGCCGGTCGGTGCGGCCGTTGAACGTCACGGTGACCTCATGCGTGTCGTCGGCGTTCGAACGCAGGGCCAGGGCGGATTCCGGCATCCGGTCGCGATACGGCACGATGAGCATCGCGGTGAGGACCGGCGCCTGGCCGCGCCAGGTGTATTCCAGCTGGGGCGAGGGGACCATTGTGCCGTTCTCCGCTGAGAACCAGCCGCGGAGCGGATCGCGGTGGCCGGACCAGACATCGAGGCGCGTGCCCGCCGGCACCGCCGGGATGAGGCGCACGTTGGCATCGGCATTGGTGGTGTGCACACTGAGACCGTCGGGCTCGATCACCGTGGTCGAGGGCGTGAGCAGCCAGCGCAGGGAGAAGGCGTGCTCGCCCGGACCGAGGACGCGGTCAACGACCAGCCAGTATTCGCCCTTGGCAAAGAGGAACCCGCGCTGCCAGCGCACGTCAGGCGCGGCGTCGAAACCGGCGGGGTGCGTGCCCCAGGCCCAGTCCAGGTCGGCCGCGAGCCGCCAGCTGACGTCGCGCAGGCCCTCGCCCTGGCGCAGGGAGTGTTCGCCCCAGACCTGCGGGGTGGAGTCGTCAACCATGAGGGTGTTGTAACCGGAAGTGGTGAAATAAGCCGGCCACTCCGGCGTGCAGTAGCCGTAGCGCCCCGGTGCGGTGACGAGGGTGCGACCGAGGGCGTAAAGATCGATCGCGAGGCTGGGTCGGTCGACATTGTGGTAATCGCCGTTGTGAAAACAGGCGACCATTGAGTCCTTGGCGAAACCGTCGCGCAGGATGAAGGCGCCGGCCTCGGGGAGGATGCGACTCGTGTCGGCCGGCAGCCGGCCCTCGGCGCCGGCGGTGGCGATGGCGAGCCAGTCCGGCCGGTTGTAGGGGGTGGCGCCGGACGCGAGCCAGCGGCCGAAACCCTGCAGGTCGGAGCCGTTGTATTGGGGGACGGTGTTGTCGGGTTTCTGCACCGTGGCGAGCCAGTCCACCAGCCGTTCGATGCCGGCGCGCGCCCCTGGTTCGAGCACATCGGTGTAGCCAAGTTTGGCGATCAACGGGTAGAAAGTCAGCGGCCACGCCGCCGTGCCGCCGGTGTAGTGCGGGCAGAAATGAAACCGCTTGAGCGTGCCGTCCGGGCGCAGTTCGGTCTGGAAGAATCGGTTGGCGAAATCGAACGCGCGCTGCCGCCAGGCCGGCGCGGCCTTGCACTCGGGCAGCAATATGCCGGCCAGGGCCAGACCGCCGGCTTCGCTCAGGCCCCAGATCCACGGATGCCACACCGCCCGCTCCAGCACATCCGCCGCGTCGGTGACGATGGTCTGGAGGAGCCGCAATTTGAAATCCGTCGAAAGGTGGGGCGAAGGCAGGAAGGTGTACCAGCTGCGGATGAGGCCGGAGTGGGCGATGGCGTCGGCCAGGCGGATGGCACTGGTCACGGCAAACTCATCCTTGGTCCAGCGGTTCAGGGCCATCCAGCTTTCCATCAGCCGGCCGAACTGGCGGGCCGCCTGTTCCCGGGCCGCGGCGTCGCCCCGCTGATAAAACACATCCAAAGCCCGCAGCCAGTACATGCGGCGCAGCAGCAGACGCGCCTGGTCCGCCGGCTTGTAGATGCCGCCCGCCCAGAAGATGCCGCTGGTCCAGTCGATGCCGTCGTCGCGTGAGAAATCAAATTCCGTGCCCGAGGCCCAGAGCTTTCCGGCGGCCACGCGCTCGGGGACGTTTTTCCACAGCTGTTCGAAAGTGGAGGCCGCGCCCCAAGGCATCTGCTGGTAATCCTCCGGGCCCGAGGGATCCCAGAAATCCACGCAGCGCTCCGGGCGCAGCCCCAGGTAGTGGGCCAGCAGCGCCTCGCCGGCGGCGGCCTGATCGCCGCGGTCCGCGGCGGCTTTCACGGCCTCGAGTCCGGGGGCCCCGAGGTTCAGTTGTTCAAGGAGTGACTGCATGGGATGTTTTTGCGACCGGGTCGGGCGGGGCGAAGCTGGCATCGCCGCCGTACCGTTTCCACTGGGCGTAGAGCATCAGCAGCGCCACAAAGGCGAGGCCGGTCAGGACGCCGCAGAAGATGAACACATAGCGGTAGTCGGCGACGCGCTGGAGCAGCCAGCCAATCGCGGGCGGGGCAAGGATGAGGCCGACCATGCCGTAGATGAGGTTGGCGCTGACAAACTGGCCGTAGCGTTCCCGCGGCAGCAGGCGCGGGCCCATCGCCATGGCGGACCCGAGATAGACGGCAATGGCCGCCTGGTTCAGGCTCCACCAGATGAGCAGCGTGTGCTTGCTGTCCACGAACCAGTAGCAGCAGAAGTAGGTCACCGTCGTGAGGAACATTCCCGCCACCGCCACACGGATCGCGTGGAAGCGGTCCACGAAGAAGCCGACGATGAAGAAGATCACCATCTGCACGACGAAGGTCCACCCCTTCACCTCGCCGAACTCCTGCAGCGAAAGGTTGAGGGTCGGGGCGTAGCCGGCCTTGCCCGCCGAGGTGCCGAAGAAGACCACGAACCCGAGCGGCACGAGGGAGGTCCAGAAGAAGAGCGTGACGGTGAAGAAAGTGAGATAGAAGCGGTGGCGGAAGCAGGTCTGCAGGTATTCCTTGATCGCGCCCAGGGGCCCGCCGGGCGCCTTGGGCGGCGGCGGGGGATATTCGCCCTCCTTCACGTTCCAGATGATCAGGGAGAAGGCGCCCGCGAAGAGCAGCCCGATGAGGAGGTAGACGTGAAACGTGTAGGCCTCGACCCAGCCGAAGATCCAGCGGTTGAAGGCGAGGCTGCCCAGGGCGCCGATGGCGCGGTAGAAGCCGGAAAACTTGCCCATGACCTCCACCGGAATCACGTCGGCCACGAGGCAGGCGAAGACCTGGACGATGTAGGCGTTGAACAGCAGGAAGATCACCACGAAGACCATGATCCAAGCGATCGAGCATCCCGCGACGGTGACCGAGTCGTTGCCCAGGGAGGAAAGGATGCCGTGCACCCAGACGCCGGCGGGTTTCACCGCGCCGAGCAGCACCAGGCTGATCATCACCGGCGGGGCGAACCACAGCAGGAACGGCCGGCGCCGGCCCAGCTTGCTGCGGTACCGGTCGCTCTGGGTGGCGACGACCGGGTACCAGAAGAACGCCACGATCGAGGACAGGCTGCCCACCAGGCCGATGAGGGTGTCGCTCGCGCCGTGCCACCGCAGCAGCAGCGGCGTCACCGTGGGCATCGACTCCAGGAGCTGGAAGATGAAATCGCCCCACAGCATCCAGAACATCACCTGGATCAGCCGGCCGCGCGTGTAGGTGAGGGTGCCAACCTTGTAGACCTTGGGGGCGGGTGATGCGGCGGGAGGGGAATCCACGATGGAAGGGCGAAGGTTGAGGGAACGGGAGGCCGGTGGCGAACGCTGGTCTGCTCCACCGGCGGGGCAAAGACCAGAGCAGACCACCGGCCGCGTCCGTCAACGGCGGGCTTCTTCTACCCGTAGGAAGGCGCGGCGCGGCATACCACTGACCAAACGCTCAACTTTTAACGTTTAACGCTTAACGCTCAATTTCCGTACTTAAGCGTTCAGCGTTAAAAGTTAAACGTTCAGCGTTCGCGCCCGTTGCGGGCGCGCTACTTCTTCACCCGGATCACCTCGTCCCAATCATAAACGCCCTCGATGGCGGCGGCGGGGGGGACGATGAGGTATTCCTTCGGGTCCCATTCGCCGTTGATGAGATTCTGGATGAGCCGGATGTCGCCGGGCAGTTCCACGGCCTGCTTGCCGGCGGCGGTGGCCTTGACCTTGAATTGTTCGGCGTAGCCGAGATGGCTCGTCTGGGGCAGGTCGATGAAGACGGCCTTTTCCTCGGCGCGCTCGGGATACATTTCGGCCCAGATGTACTTGGCGTCCTCCTCGCCGTACTTCTCGACGAGCGCCTTGAAGCTGTCGCCGATCTGTACGGTGGTGCCGTCGCCGCCGCCCTCGTCGCTGGTGCGGAGGAAGTAGTTGCCCCGCTCAATGTAGCCGGCGGACGAAAACGGCGTGCTGGGGTCCTTGCCGAAGTGCTCGGTGAACTTGGCGCGCGAGCCGAGGAGGATGGTGCAGCAGTCGTGGGCGCGGGGGATGACCAGTTGGGTGCGGCGGGCCTGCAGGCCGACCGTGGAGTTGCCGCAGAGGCCGAAGAGCAGCAGGATGGCGTCGTAGTTCTTGCCGGAGGCCTCGGTGGCATCGATGCGGGCCTGGATGAGCTGGCGCAGACCGGCGCTGCGGGCGTGCTCGCCAAGCTCGGTGTACTCCGAATCGAACACGTGCGGCGTGCGCGCGATGCACCAGGAGGCCTCGCGCTGGAATACGTTGCAGGAAATCAGCTTCAGAAGCATGGCGGCAAAGGGATTGTGAGGCGCCCACTATGGCTGCGGCCCGCCGGCCTGTCGCCGCATATTTTGTGCAAGTTGCGGCGGGGGATGCGTGTTTTGGGAACGGTGGGGAAATGGACCCGGGCGTTTTAACCACGGATTTCACGGATGGCACGGATGGGATCCAAGACATCAAACCGGTTTCACGCGTAGCCGCAGTGAATAACTAATTCATGCCAAGGCATTGGCCACAGAAGGCTCAAAAGGCTCAAATTGGAATTTGAGGCTCCTTATGAGAATCTTGAGCCTTATGTGGCAATTCTCAGATCCGTGAAATCCGTGTGATCCGTGGTTAACCGGTTTGACCCGGTGTTTTCGGACCGGAGAAAGATAAAGATAAAGAGAAAGATTCCCGGTCACTTACCCCTTACTTCACCAAATGCGCTTTCGCGGCGGGGATGGGTTTTTGCGGGACGAGGGGGCGGGTGAAGGGGCCGTAGGTGTCGGGGCGGCGGTCGTTGAACATGTCGACTTTCCAGACCCAGTCGCCGGGACGCGTGAACTGCGTGGCCACGCGCGGGGCGGCGAGATCAATGGTCGCGAGCGCGATGCCGGGATAACGGCCGGCGTCGGCGGCAAAGGTGCCGTCGGGCCGGATGATGCTGCTGCGGCCGAGGAGCATGCCGGGCATCCACGCCTTTTCCGGCGGACACCCGAAGCACACGGGCACGTGGTGGATGCCGTTGTAGATGGCGGGGGCGCGCAGGAGGACATCCATGAACTCGTCGCCCCAGCCGCTCATCACGTGGGGCCAGAAGACGATCTCGGCCCCGTTCAACGCGAGGCAGCGGGCGCTCTCGGCAAAGGAGTTGTCGTGGCAGATCTGGATGCCGACGCGGGCGCCGGCGAGTTCGAAGACCGGCCAGTGGTCGCCGGGGACGGTGCCGTAGGTCTCCTCGTTCTCGATGGTGTGGACCTTGCGGTAGCCGCCGAGCACGCGCCCCTTGGCGTCAAAGACCACGGCAACGTTGCGCACGATGCCGTCCACCAGCGCGAGGATCGGGATGATGAGCGCCATCTTGTGCCTGCGGGCGATCGGCGCGAAGCGCTTCACCGTGTCGGCCCACGCGCGGCGGATGAGGGCCGGGGCGTTGGCGCGGGTGAGCTTGCAGCCGAGGACGTTGAACGTCTCGCCGATGCACGCGATGTCGGCGCCGCGGCGGCCGGCGTCATCGAGCCACGCGGCGGCGAGGGCAAAATTGGCGCGCTGGCGCGCGGCATTGGACTTGCCGGGGGCCATGGAGGGCAGCTGGACGGCGGCGATGGTGACGGGGCGTTTCATGGGACGGAATTTTTAACCACGGATTGCACGGATGACACGGATATGGATTCAAACCTTAACCAAGGCAATTAGCCGCAGATGGCTCAAAAGGCTCAGTACTGAATTGTTCGAATGGATCCATTGCCGCCGCTTTGCATTGGTCAGAACAATTCAGCAGAGAACCACAGATAGACACAGATGAACACAGGCTTAAAGGCTAGGGGCTTGATCAGGTACTCCATTGGCAGGTTTCCGATGCCATTCCGGGGCTGCCTCCCTGTGTCTATCTGTGTGCCTGGGTTCAACGGATGTGTCCGGCTGAGGTGCCTCTATGGTTTTAGATTTGATCCGCGTGATCCGTGAAATCCGTGGTTACACCTCAGCGGTATTCGACGAGTTCCAAGGTGTGGTCCTCACGGGTGAGGAGGACCCGATTGCCGCCGAGGGCCAGCATGCGGCGGAGCGGGCGGGTGAGGGTGCGGTGCGGCTCCCAGTTGGCATCGAGGACTTCCAGGCCGGCCCGGGAGGCGACCAGCAGGTCGCCGGAGGCGCGCTGGCTCACGCCGACCACCGGTGCCGGGGCCAGATGGGTCAGCAGCAGGCGGCCGTCGGCCAGGGCGAAGGCGTTGAGGAAACCATCCGCACCGCCAACCATGACTGCCGGTTCGCCGTCAATCTGGCCCAGGGCCACGGCCTGCAGGCGGTTGGCGACCTCGTGCTGCCAGACCCAGTCGTGGGTTTCCAGTGAGAGCAGGCCGAATCCGAGTTCGGCCGCGGCGAAGATCGCACCGGCCGGACCGAGGAGTCGGGGCACGTATTCGAAGGCGAGCGAGGGACCGTTCACGAAGGGGATCACCTGTTTCAACTCGCGGAACATCGGCTGGCGGAATCCGCCCCAGCTCTGCACCACCCCGCTGGGCCCGGGACCGGCATGCGCCGCATAGTGACCGATCCCGTGGTTCCAGCCGCTCCGCAGATAGACGTCGCCGGCGGCGGGGTGCCCGGGCGGCAGGGCGAGCAGGCTGCTGACCCACGCGCCGTCGGCCCAGCTGTGACCGAGGATGCGCCCGGTGCCGTCCAGGAAGAGCATCAGGCCATAACCACCGGCCACGAGCCAGCCGCGGCCCGTCTCATCGCGGTGCCAGACGGTGAGACTGTTCACCACATAAAACATGCCCATCAGGCGGTCCGTGAAAGCGCGCAGACCCGTCGCGAGCGGGCTGTGCCACACCGGCGCGCCCTTGGCGGTGAAGGCATGCAGGGTGCCGTCGATCAGGCCGACACACACGGCGGATGCGCCACCCTGGTCCACGGGCTGGATGGAGAGATGGGTGGATTCCAGCGCCAGCGGTTTTTCCCAAAGCAGGCAGCCCTGACGGTCGAGCACCCGCAGGTTGCCGGCGGAGTCGCACAGCACGATCTCCGGGTGGCCATCATGATCGAGGTCGGCGGCCAGCCAGTGCTTCACGGCCGGGGAGACGCGCCGCGGGCCAAGCAGTTCGACTTCATGCAGCACGAACGGCCGGCCGTCGGCCGGTGCGGGACAGTGCACGTGCAGCGCCCTGACCGTGCGGTTCAGCTGCGCCTGCCGCTGTTGCAGCGTGACGGCGATGTCGACGTACACGCGCTTGTACAGCCGGCCGGGCGCCTCGACCAGTTGGCCGGGTTGTCGCATGCCGTCGGCGTCCTCGGTTTCCAGGGTGATGCCCCCGGGCAGCGGGGCGAAGGTGCGGAGCGTCGGCTCCTCGAAGCTGTCGCCGAGGAGGCTGATGGATTCGACGGCCTCGGGGGCGGCAAAGCGCAGGGTCAGGTCATAGTGCGGCGCGGCGGGCCACTGGTCGGCGATTTCGCGCGACTGGGGCGGGATCGTGTCGATCAGCTGCTGGGCGATGCCGTCGATCGGCGGAGGCGTGGCCGTGATGCAGACATTGCGCAGTCGCTCGGGGACGACCGGACCGGCGGGTTGCGTCCACAGCGTGTGCCAGTGCGGATCGGCCGCGACGGCGGGGGTTGCAGGCGTGGGGAGCGACGGGTGCAGGGAAGCGAGCCAGGATTGCAGGTTGCGGGAGAGGGTGGAGACGAACGCGGCGGGAAGGAGGATCTTCGCAGAGGGGAGTTCGGAGATCGGAGTTCGGGGTTCGGAACCGAGGGAGAGGGTGGCGTTGGCGTCGGCGGGGGCGTCGAGGGTCAGGGTGCCGGCGGCGAGGTCGAGGCAGAGGGCGGCGGGGAGGTGGCTGTGGAAGGAGAGGCCGGGGACGCTGAACTCGGTGGCGCCGGCGAGGACGAGGGCGGAGCCGTTCAGCCAGACGCTTTCGGCGACGGCGGATGCGCCGGTCAGCCACGGGGTGTGCTCGGCGAGGGCGACGCCGCACCAGGCGAGGTTGCGGTCGTCGCGGCGCACGACCGCGCCGTGTTCATCCAGTTGCTGGAAGTCGAGCGTCTCGCCGGAATCCTGCGGGCGGACGTAGAAAAGATTCTGGAAGGACACCGCCTCGCCGACGGCATGGTGCCCGGTGAGGCGTTGCCGCAGGACATAGGGACGGCTGGCGCCCTGGTTGGCCTCTTCCTCGCAGGTCGCGGCCACGTGGTCGCCCGCCACCAGTTCAAAGCGATGGCTGCCCTGCAGGCTGTGCCAGCGCCGGCCGGCGAGGGCGGCCCACGCGGGTGTGCGCCACGTGCAGGTGAGGGAGTGCCGGCCGTCGGACTTGAAGTCCACGCGGTCGACGACGACAAACCAGCCGGCGCCGTCGCGGGCCCAGAACACATGGCGCGTCCAGTCCATCTGCGCGCAGTCCGGGAGGCGGGTCACGCTGAGGGCGGCGGGGGCGTAGTCGGCCGTGGCGACGCAGGCCGCGAGCGGTGGCAGCGGGTCGAGGCCGGGGCCGTCACTGAGGAGCAGGCCGTTCTTGTCGTAGGGGGAGTGGCGCAGGGTGTTCTGGACGAGCCAGACGTGGCCGGCCTGGGCGAAGCGCACGATGCAGTTGGCCGCCTGCATGTGACCCTGCCAGCGGAAACCGCCCTGGTAGCCCTGCAGCAACAGGTAGGGATCGGACGGCGCGAAGCCGCCGCGGAGCACGAGCTTGTCGAAGGCCTCCGCGCGGGTGAGCTGCGTGAGGCCGACGGCTTCCGGGATTAGCCAGGTCTCCAGCGCGTTGGCCAGGTGGCCGCGCGGCTCGAGGTGCACCGGCGGCTCCGTGCAGAGCGCGTATTGGTGCGCGGTGGCGGGCAGGACGGTGAGGCCGCAGAACCGGCGGGGCGGCTGCGGGGCGAGTTCGTCGCCGACCTCGAACTGGTGCACAAAGGTCGGCGTGAACTGGAACGGCATGAAGCGCTGGGCGCGCGCCAGCCGGGGCAGGTGCTGGAAAATCCACTTCAGTTCGCCGTCACCGTAATAGAATGCGCTGCCGGCGACCTGCGTGGCGGCCTCCTGCTGGTAATACATGCTCAGGCCCTCGCCGTAGCCGCCCTGGCCGGCGCCGCTGCCCATGTTGTCGTGCAGGGCGAGGGCGCGCGCGGCGGCGCGGCGGGCGTGGCCGTGGGTGAAGAACTCGTGCCGCTCCTCGCCGAGGGCGTAGCGGAAGAGCTGTGCGATGTTGTTGAACGTGCTTTCGTCGTCCTGGTCGTCGATCTCGGCGCGGACGAGGCCGTCGAGGAAGGCGGTGCATTCGCCGATCCAGCGGTCGCAGAGGGCGCGCAGGGCCGGCGAGGGCTCGGCGGTGTCGCGCAGGCAGCGCGCGAGGACGAGAAACTCATAGGTGCCCTTGCCCTGGTGGCGGTGGCCGAAGGGCGGATGGCCCTCGCGCATGCGCCACCAGTCATTCTGCGAGGCGAGGGCGGTGCCGAGGAGCAGATCGTAGGTGCGCCTGAGTTCGGTCTCGGTCAGCCAGCCGCCGCCGGCGAGGACCGGCAGGGCGCGGAGGAAACGCTCGGCGAGGTAGTGCCAGTCGCCGTAGCTGCCGGTGACGTGTTCGTTGAGGGCGCGGTAATGCGTGAGCGCGACCTCGGCGTAGCGGTGGTCGCCGGTGAGCCACCACATCTGCGTGTACATGCTCACGGTGCGGATGAGGTCGGCGAAGAAATAATAGCCGCGCGTGACCGGGATTTTCACCGCGTCGGCGGCGAGCGGGGTGTGCGGCCAGGCGGCGAACTGCGCCGCGAGCGCGGGATCGAGCTGCACCTTCATCAGCCAGGGCAGGACGACCGGGTCCGGGGCGCTGGCAATCTTGGCGCACAGGCATTCCACCGCTGCCGTTACGCCCCCGAGTCGGCTGCCGCCGCAGAGGATGAGGTTGGCGCCGGTGCGGTAGGGATCGACGAGCGTGCGCAGTTCCCAGCCGGTGTCGCCGGGGTAGGCGGCGTCGGTGGCGCACAGGAAATTCGCGTAGTGCGGCTGGAGCACGCGGTTGGTGCCGAGGGAGCCGAGGACAATCAGCGGCCGGGCACGGCAGGAGTCCGGCAGGGGAAGGTGGCGCTCGGGGATGAGCGCGAGGTCGGTCGTGCATTCGGCCGTGACACCGCGGGCGGCGAGGGCGCGCACCAATTGGCCGCCGAGCCCGGCCCAGGCCGGATCTCCGGCCGGGTGGATGATGAGCGGCCGTCGCGCCGGATCACCCAGAGTCGTGGTGCGAACCAGCGGACGAAGTTGCAGAAACAGGGCAGGGTCGGGGACAACAGGGGCCATGGGGGAGTTTTGCCGCGGATTACTATGATGAGTTTTTAACCACGGATTTCACGGATGACACGGATTTCCATAACCACGAAGAACACGAAGGAACGCGAATAAAACCGGCTGGGTTTTAACCACTGATGGTCGCTGATGAACACTGATGGAATTTAATCACAACCTCCGGAACGAAATGGATCATCGCTGGCAAGGTAGCTACGAGCGTGAGCGAGTGGCGTTGGGTGTCCGTGGCGCACGATCCACTCGCTCACGCTCGTAGCTGCGAAGGCCCATGTTAGGATCCGTGCCATCCGTGAAATCCGTGGTTAATACTCAGGGGTAATTGACCAGTTCCAGGGTGCGGTCTTCGCGGACCAGGAGGAGGGCATCGCCACCGACCGGGAGGGCCTGGCGGGTGGGGCGGGCGGCGGTGGCTTGTACACGCCAGTCGGCGTCGAGGGCCTGCAACCCATGGCGGGTGGCGACGAGGAGGCCGCCGGCGGCGGTCTGGCTGATCCCGACGACCGGTGCGCCGGCGTGATGGCGGCGGACGACATGGCCGTCGGCGAGATCCACGGCGGCGACGAAGCCGTCGGCGCCGCCGATGAAGGCGACGGGCGTGCCGGCCAGCCGGCCGAGGCTGGCGGCGTTGAGGCTGAGGCCGCCCTCGAGTTTCCAGAGCCAGTCCTTTTTCGCCACGGAGAGCACGCCGCAGCCGAGTTCGACCGCGGAGAAGAGCGCTCCTTCCGGACACGCCGGCAGCTCGACCCAGCCGGCGGCCAGCGAACGGCCGTTGAGGAAGGGCATTACGCGCTTCAGCATGCGGAACATCGGTTGCATGAAGCCGCCGAAGCTGTGGGCGAGGCCGCTGGGGCCGTCACCCGGCACGCCCTGGTAGTACATGACACCGTGGTTCCAACCGCAGCGCACATAAATGTCGCCGCGGTCGGCCCGGTCCTCGGGGGCGACGAGGATGTCGTAGCTCCACGCGCCGTCGGAGAAACTGTGGCCGACGATATGGCCGTCAGCGTTGAGGAAGATGATGACGCCATACCCGCCCACGACGAGCGAGCCGCGGCCGGCCGCATCCCGGTGCCAGATGGCGAGGCTGTGCGCCGCGCTGTACCAGCCGAAGAGGCAGTCCTTCACCTTGGCGAATTCCTCGACGAGCCGGTAGTTGGCGCGCAGCGAACCGTCGGCATGATAAAGCTGCAGGTCGCCGCCGAGCAGGCCGACGCACAGCACCGGGGGCCGGCCGGCATCGAGCACCTGGGCGGAGAGATGCGTGACGGTATTGGACAGGGTGCGGCGCCAGCGTTCGCGGCCCTGGCCGTCGAGGACGAACAGTTCGTTGAGCGCGTTCGCGAAGATGAGCTCGGGCCGGCCGTCACCATCGAGGTCGGCGGAGGTCCAGCGCGTGATCTCCGGCGCGACGGTGCGGTCGCTCAGGATTTCCAGCCGGTGCAGGACGAACGGCCGGCCGTCGGATGGTGCGGGCAGGCGGACGTGCAGGGCGGCGGCGGGGCCGTTGACCGCGGCGGTGCGGGCCTCGAGGCGGTTCTCCGCGTCGCGGTAGCGCTTGTAGCGGCGGTCGGGGGCGGGGCTGACCGCGCACGCGCGCCGCGATCCATCCGGGGTCACGGCCTCGACGGTGATGCCGGCGGGCAGCGGGTTGAAGGTGCGCAGCGTGGGGTCGTCGATGCAGTCGCCGAGGATGTTGAGCGCGGTGACGTTTTGCGCGGCGGGGAAGGCGAGGGCGACGTCGTAGTGCGCGGCCTTGGGCCATTGCCGCCAGATCTCGCGCGAGTAGCCGTCGGGCATGACGGGGTCGAGCAACTGGTCCGGCGAGCCGTCAATCGGGAGCGGCGAGGCGGTGACGCAGACGTTGCGCACGCGTTCGGGGACGCGGCTGCCGCTGTCAAAGGTCCAGGCCGTGCGCCAGCGCGGATCGGAGGTGGGCGCGGGGATGACGGCCGGCGTGAGGGCGGGGCGCAGGGTGCCGAGCCAGGACTTTAGCGCGATTGAGAGGTCGGCGCAGAGGGCGGCGGGGAGGAAGAAGATCGCGGATCGGAGATCGGAGTTCGGGGTTCGGGTTTCGGAGTTGATCGTGAGGGTGACGGTGGCGGCGGCGGCATCCAGGGTCAGCGTGCCGGTCGAGAGATCGATTTGGAAGCTGACAGGGACTTTGCTGTGGAGCGCGAAACCGGGCAGGGTGAAGGCGGTCGCGCCGGCGAAGACCAGCGCGCCGGCCTCGACCCAGGCGCTCTCGGCGGCGGCGGCGGCCCCCGGGAGCCAGGCCGTCGCAGGTTCGAGGGCCGTGGCGCACCAGGCGTGAGGGGCGCCGTCGCGGAGCAGCAACGCGGTGCGCTCGTCGAGCCGCTGGAGATCGAGGTTCTCCGGCTCGTCCTGCGGGCGGACGTGGAAAAGATTCTGGAACGAGCCCTCGTCGCCGGCGCGATGGGTGCCGGCGCGGCGCTGGCGGAGCACATAGGGTTCGCAGGCGCCCTGATCGGTCTCGGGCTCGCAGGTCGAGGGGACGCGGTCCGCGCAGACCAGGGTGAACCGATGCCGGCCCTGGTCGGCGAGCCAGCGGCGGCCGTCAATCGTGGCGTGGCCCGGCGTGCGCCAGGAGCAGGTGAGCGAGTAGGGTCCGTCCGCCTCGAAGGCGACGCGGTCGATGACCACGAAGCAGCCGGCGCCGGCCTTCGACCAGAAGAGGTGGCGCGTCCATGACGTGTGGTGATAGTCGGACAGGCGTGTGACCGTGAGGGCGCAGGCGGGAAAATCGGCGGCGGCGATTTTTTCCGCGATCGGCGGCATGGGCGAGTCGCAGGCGCCGTCGCTGATCAGCAGGCCGTTTTTGTCGTGGTGCGAGTGGCGCGAGGTGTTCTGCACGAGCCAGACGTGGCCGGCCTGGAAGAAACGCACGAGGCAGTTGGCGGCCTGCATGTGCCCCTGCCAGCGGAAGCCGCCCTGGTAGCCCTGGATCATGAGGTACGAGCCGTCGGGCGTGTAGCCGTTGCGCAGGACGACCTTGTCGAAGCCGCGCGCCTGCGGGAGCCGGTTCAGGCCGATGGCCTCGCCGAGCTGCCAGGTCTCGAGCGCGTTGACGAGGTGCCCGGAGAATTCGACGTTGACGGGCGGATGGTTGCTGATGGCGAACTGGTGGTCGGTGACCGGCAGCCACTCGATGACGCGGTCGGCGGCAGGGGCGACCGGGACGAGCTCGGGCCCGGTGTCGAAGCGCTGCAGGAAGACAGGCGTGTAGTGCAGGAAGGAATAGCGCTGGGCGACGGCCAGGTTGTTGAGCGTGTGGAGAATCCACTTCAGTTCGCCGTCACCGTAGTAGAAGGCGCTGCTGGCGGTCTGCACGGTGGCCTCCTGATGGAGGTACATGCCCTGGCTTTCGCCGTAGCCGCCCTGGCCGGCGCCGTTGCCGTTGCCGTCGTGGAGGGCGAGGCAGCGGCGGGCGACGAGCCGGGCGTTGCCGCTGGTGAAGAAGTCGTGTCGTTCCTGGCCGAGCGCGTAGCGGAAGACGGTGGCGATGTTGTTGAGCGAGCTTTCGTCGTCCTGGTCCTCGACGCGGGCGGCGGCGAGGGCGTCGAGGAAGGTGCAGCACTCGGCGATCCAGCGGTCGCACAGGGCGCGCAGGGCGGGCGTCGGATTGGCCTGGTCGCGGAGGTAGCGGGCGATGAGGAGGAATTCGTAGGTGCCCTTGCCGTGATGGCGGTGCCCGAGCGGCGGCTGGGCGGCGCGCATGCGCCACCACTCGTCCTGGTTGCCGAGGGCGGTGAGCAGGAGGAGGTGGTCGGTGCGGGCGATGTCCGCATCGCTCAGCCAGCCGCCGGCGACGAGATGGGGGAGGGCGCGCATGAAGCGCTCGGCGAGGTAGTGCCAGTCGCCGTAGCCGGTGGTCATGCGCTCGTTGAGGGCGCGCAGGGTGTCGCGGGCGATCTCGGCGTAGCGGGCGTCGGCCGTCCACTGCCACATGAGCGTGTAGGCGCCGATCACGCGGATGGGCTCGGTGAAAAACAGGAGGCTGCGGTTGCGCAGGGCCTGGAGGTCCGGATTGTCGTCGAGCGGGGTGAACGGCCAGGCGGCGAGGTTGGCGGCGAGCGCGGGGGCGAGTTCCACCTCGAGGAGGAACGGCAGCGTGAGCGCGGCGCCGGTGCGGGCGAGGGCGACGAGGAGTCTTTCCACGGCGCGCGTGACGCCGCGCGGCGTGCTGCCGCCGGCGAGGATGACGTTGGTGCCGGTGCCGTAGGGATTGACGATCGTGCGCAGGTCGTAGCCGTCGCCGCCGGGATAGGTGGCGTCGGTCGAGCAGAGGTAGTCGGCGTAGAGCGGCAGGAGCGCGCGGTTGGTGTTGAGGTTGCCGAGGAGGATCAGCGGCCGCGCGCGCCAGGCGGCGGGCAGCGGCGTGCTGCGCTCCGGCATGAGGGCGAGGTCGGCGGCGCACTCGACCGCGCGGGCGCCGCGCGCCGTGAGCGCGGCGGCCAGCTGCTCCGCGAGGGCCCGGCCGGCCGGATCCGAGCCCGGGTAGATGATGGCCGGGGCGTCGGCGAGCGTCGTGGCGCGATTGACGGAGCGGGGCCGCAGGTCGACGGCAGGGTCACGGGGAGCGTGCATGATAAGGGGACTGGAAATGAAGCGGTTCTGGCATACCCGCTGCAGGACCGGGGCGACAAATCCTAACTGAGGAATTCGCGGAAGGGCGGTGATTATTCCCCGCGGGTGCGCCCAACCCGCGCCCGCCAGCGGGCTGCCTACCGCGGTCACTGGCGGAGTGGTCTGAAGGTAGGGCGAGGCGTCCCCGCCGAGCCGGTTGACCATCCGCGATGGGGCGGCTCACCGAGGACGGTTCGCCCTACCTTTGAAATCCGACGATCAATCGTCGTGCGATAGAAAATGCTTTTCCGCGGATTACTCGGATAGTCGCGGATAATACCTCCGTCATCCGCGTTGATCCGCGTGATCCGCGGCAGAAAGCTAAATGGGGGCAGGTCGGAGACCTGCCCTACCTCGATCCATTATTTACTCTCGGCCGGCGGCTCCGCGGTCAGCAGCGGGAGGCGCGCCTCGATGCGGACGAAGCCGTCGGGCGAGGTGATGTCGAGCCGGGCGTTTTCGCCGCAGAGCAGCACGAGCCGGCGGCGCACATTGGCCAGGCCGATGCCGGTGGAGTCGGCGGTCTCCTCGCCGGGCCGGCGTTGGATCCACCGGCCGGAATTCTCCACGACCACGGACAGCTCATTGCCCAGCACCGTGGCCGTGACGCGGAGCTGCAGCGGGGGTGGGGAGGTGCGGAGGCCGTATTTGACGGCGTTCTCGATGAGCGGCTGGACGAAGGCCGTGGGGGTCAGCGCGGCCCGGGCGTCGGCGGCGGCCGTGATCTGCCAGTTGAACTGCTGTTCGCCCAGGTGGGTGCGCTCCACCCGGAGGTAGTTGGCCATGGCGTCGAGTTCGTCGCCGAGCGGCGCCCGGTGGGCCCGGTGGCTGAGGGAGTAGCGGAGGTAGTCGGCGACCGCGTGGGTGGTGGCGATGACGGCGGCGGAGTTCTCCTCGGCCTCGGCGACGATGGTGTTGAGGGCGTTGAAGATGAAATGCGGGTTCATCTGCGCGCGCAGCAGCTGCAGTTCGGCCTCGCGGTTGACGGCCTCGACCCGGGCGAGCCGCAGTTCGGTTTCGCGGGATTCGAGTTCCTGCCGGATCACAAAGTAGAGTGCGCTCCAGGCGCCAAAAACCGCGAAACGCAGGAAGAGGGAGCCGCGCAGCACGGTTTCGGGCAGGGACGGCAGCGAGAGCAGGTTGCGGCCGGCTTCGCCGAGCAGGAAGTCGATGCCGGTGGCGGCGATGCAGCAGAGCACGATTTGCCAGGCCCGCTGCGCCAGCTCGAAACGGGCGGCGGGCCAGCGCCGGTAGATGCGCCAGAGTCCGAGGGTCACGATGAAGCCGGCGAACTGGCGGACCACGCCCACCTTCAGCGCCGTGGCGGGATCGGAAAAGACGACCATCACGATGCCGGTGAAAAATGGGATCGCGAGCAACCATCCGCCCACCTGGAGTTGCCAGAAAAGCCTCCGGCGGGTGCGGGGTGAGGCGGGTTCGACCATGGGCCGGAAATTGCTGGCCGGCGGAGCGCTTGGCGAATGTAAATCGCGGCCTGCCAGCCGGCCTGGGCCGGTGCCTTCGCCGCCAGTTGGCCGGGCGGGATCGCCGACTCGCTCCCTCCCAGTCAATCAATCTCCATCTCTCATCCGTGACATCCGTGCAATCCGTGGTTCAATGGCCTGAAACCATGCATACTTCCCGTACCCGGATGGCCGCGGCCATGCGCCTGGAAAAACCGGACCGCGTGCCGGTCATGTGCCAGCCGGCCCTGGGCTTCGTGCTCCGGCAGCTGCCCGAACTCGACCCGATCGACGTCTGGCACAACCACGGCGGCGCCCTGGCCCGGGGCTTCTGCGAGATCAGCCAGCGCTTCGGCTTCGATGGCGTCCTCATCCCGGCCGTGGGGGCCGCGCCGCTGGATGAGTCGGCCGTGCGGAGCATCGACCGCACGAACCCCGAGGGACCGGTGGTGCATTTCAAGAACGGGGACCGCTGCGAATATTGCCGCAACGACCTGCCGCGCTACCTCCACGCCACGCCGCCCGAGCGGGAAATCGGCGAGCTCGATCCGGCCGCGATCGCGGAGCAGTTGAGCTACCACCCGCCCTCGACCCGGCTGCGCATGCGGATCGCCAGCGGAGCGGCCGCCCGGGTGGCGGAACTGACGCAGGCGCGGGCGCTGGTGGGCCCGGAGGTATCGGTGCACGGGGCGCTCTATTCGCCGGAGGACTACCTCATTGACCTGATGGGGGCCGACGGCGCGATGATCGCGCTGCTGACCGAAGCCGGGAAATGCCGCGCCCTCCTGGACAAATTCGCCCGGGCCGTGGCCGGGCATGCGCGCGAGCAGATTGCCGCCGGGGCGGATGCGTTGAATGTCTCGGCCCCGTGGTCGGGGCAGGGTTTCATCTCGCCGGGATTGTACCGCGACCTGATCGCGCCCGCGCAGGCCGTGCTCGTGCAGGCGGCCCGCGAGGGCGGGGTGCCCGTTTATTGCCACACCTGCGGGGCCATCGGGGACCGGCTGGAGATGATCATCGGGGTGGGATTCGACGGCCTCGAATGCCTCGATCCGCCGCCGCTGGGCAACGTGGAACTGGCCGACGCCGTGCGGCGCATCGGCCACCGCGCCTTCATCAAGGGCAACATTGATCCCGTGCATACCCTGTTGCGCGGCACGCCGGCGCAGGTGGAGGCGGATGTGATCCGGCGCCTGGAAATCGGGATGACCGCGCGCGGCTTCATCCTGAGCACCGCCTGCGCGATCGCCCCGGACACACCGGCGGCGAATGTCGCCTTGCTGCGGGAGCTGGTGGAAAAGTACGGCAGGTATTAGGCTTGGGAAGTAGTGCCGGTCTTCAGCCGGCACTTGATCGTGAGAATCGAACTGCCGGGTGGCGTGGTTGGCGCGGGCTGAAGCACCGCGCTACGAATGGGTGGCGGTGCGACAAAGTAGGGCAGGTCTGTGACCTGCCTTCGGATGCCCCACCGCGAATGATGCCCCCAATGGCAGGTCAAAGACCTGCCCTGCTTCAGGCCACCAGCGCTCGGGATTTCTTGTCCAATAAGCTCGGTTCGTCTCTGGACATTTCGCGGGGTAAGTCTTGGGTGACGGACAAACATCATGACTTCTGCTTCCCTGCGGTTTTGGTCGTGGCCACGCGCCTGGTTCTGCTGTGGGCTGGCCTGCACCATGAATGTGGCCGCCGCGGATTTTGAAAATCCCACCGAAGTGCTCGACACGCCCGGGGCGCGCGCGGCGTACCGGGTGACCGATCCGGCGCTGCGGGCGCTGGCGCTGGAATTGCTGGCGACGCCGGACGACGCCGTGGCGGACACGGCGGTGGTGACGCCGAATCCGCATCCCGGCGCGGCGTGGTGGCCGGGCGCGGGGCTGGGGCTGTTCATGCATTGGGGCTTTCACAGCGTGGAGCAGTTGCAGCCCTCGTGGGCCTCCATCCGCGGTTACCCGCATGGCACCGAGGAGGCGCGCTTTCACGGCATGGGTTATTTCCGGCTCGCGGATCGCTTCAACCCCACGGCCTGGGACCCGGGCGCGTGGGCGCCGCAGGCCCGCGCCGCGGGCTTCCGCTACATGGTGCTGACCGCGAAGCATCACGACGGCTTCGCGCTGTGGCCGTCGCGGTGGGGCAATTTTTCCACCAGGCAATTCCTCGGCGGGCGCGACCTGCTGCGGACCTACGCGGACGGCCTGCGCGCGAGCGGACTCAAGGTTGGCTTCTATTTTTCGCCGCAGGACTGGCATTATCCCGGATTTCCGCTGGGCGATGTGAACTTCGACCACCGCCAGCGCAACCAGCGTCCGCCGATCGCCGATGCGGCGGCCAACGCGGAGCGCGCGCGGGAGTTTTTCATTTATACCATCGCGCAGCTGCACGAGCTGCTGACCGGCTATGGCCCGGTCGAGGAACTGTGGTTCGACGGCCTGGGCTGGCCGGGGGTGACCTTTCCCACGAAGGCGGTCTACCGCTGGATCCGCTCGCTGCAGCCGCAGATCCTCATCAATGACCGCTGGGGCCGCGTGCGCACGCCGGACGGGAGCGACACGACGACCATGAAGTTCGGCGATTTTACGACGCATGAGTACACCGCGTTAAGCGAGCGGCCGGCGGGGCGCTGGGAATATTGCCGGAGTTGGTACGGACACTGGGGCTATTCCGGTCCGTTTGCCGGTGAGCTGAATGTCGAACTCGAGCGCCTGGGCCGGATTCGCGCGTGGGACGGCAACTACCTGTTGAATATCGGACCGCGGCCTGATGGCCGGCTGCCGGAGGGCACGGAGGCCGCGCTGGCCGAAATGGCGGCGTGGATGAAGGTCAACGGCGAGGCGATCCATGACGTCCGCGGCGGCCGCGAAGGCGCCGCCAGTGTGCCGACGACGGAGAACGGCCGCGTCACCTACCTGCATTTGTTCGCGGACCAGGCCGGGAGCGTGTGGCTGGAGGCGAAGGCGGAGGTGAAGTCGGTGCGGCTGCTGGGACAGGATGGTGAGCTGCACCCTGAAGTCCGCGACGGCCGGCTGCATTTTGCGGCGGTGGGTCAGGGCTACCGCATCATTCGCGTGGAGTGGGTGAAATAGAGCTCACGCGGAGGCGCGGAGAACGCGGAGTTGGGCCCTGGGAGCGCGGGCCGCTGGCCCGCAACAGAGTGGATGCGGGCGAGCCGCCCGCGCTCCCAGGCGGACCATCAATGCTTTCTATCGCAGGTTCGCTTTCGCTTGCCCTGACGGCTTTCGCACAATTGCGACCGAGGGCGGTCGCGCTCCCAGGGCTCGACCTCAGCCCGTCAAACAGGTCCTTTGAGCTTCTTCAAAAGAGTAACCTGCGCCCAGCTTGACGCAGGTCGGTTCAGCCCATCCTCGGCTTGCGATACGAGGTTCGGCAGAGGAGCAGTCCCCCGGCGCTGAGGCCGAGGATCAGCACCAGCGGAAGTCGGCGCGCGGGCCATCCGAGCACCTCATAGTCACGGCCCTGCAGACGTATTACGTAGTGACGGTCGGCCTGTTTCAGCCGCTGAAATGTCTCCTCGCTGAGCGGACCTCGCCAGCGCATGACAGAGCCGGCATGCGTCGCATCGATCTCGATCCAGCGGCCGCCATTTTCCAATTCGTTGACACATAGTTTGGCCCCGGGATGGGCCGAGATGACGGCCCAGGTCTGGTCGGCGCGGATGTTCTCGGACCAGTGGGTCCGGCTCAGCCCCCAGATCAACAGGGCGGCCAGACCGACCATGCCGGCGGTTACCCAGCGACGCAGCGATGGGTCCGGACCTGATACGTTGTTGGCCGGGTGGGCCGTGTCGGTACGAATCCGCTGGTGATTGGCGATGGCCCATAGGACGAGTGGGGTTCCCGTGACGACGTAAAACAGCGCCAGCCAGATTTGCAGCGCGCTGAACATGCCGGGAGCCGTTTTGCCGCCGTTTTCCAGCAATGTCGCCGGCAGGACAAACGCGACCAGTCCAAACGCCAGCGAGCGCCAGAACCAGAGCGCCCAGCGCCGCTCCGACAGCGATGACATCGGTGAACCCATCTGCCAGCCGGCGAACGCCCCGATGCCCGCCACGAACGCAACCGAGGATACGAACCAAAGCAACTGGGCCGAGACCAATGCGCCCAGCGTGGCCAGCCAGGGCGCGCCTTTGGAGCCGGCGGCGCCGTGGGTTGCGGTGGCGCATGCGGCGGCTGTGCCGGTGCCGATCACCGGCACGGCGGCCATCACGCCGTGCGTGAACCTCGGCCCCGGCTTGCTGCGTGCGAGCGTGCCCTCGACCAGGGCCAGCACCTGTTCGTGGAGCAGGGCCCGGCCGCGCGCGAGGCGCTGTTTCACGGCGTCCTCGCTCAATTCCATGGCCTCCGCCACATTCCTGATCGATTGCTGCTCGCGGTAATACAGTACGAGCGGTTCGCGGTAGCTTGCGGGTATGTGCTGCAAGGCGCGCCAGAGTATCGCCTGCTCCTCGCGGCTGACGGCCTGGTCCGAGGGCGAAACCTCCGGCGCGACGGCCTCGTGCACTTCGGTAAACGGCTCGCCCAGGCTGGCCGGCTCCCGGCCGGCGCGGCGTTGCGCATTGCTGATGAGGTTGCGGGCGATGCCGCACAACCAAGCCCGGAGTTTGGCCGGCTCGCGCAGTTCCGACAACCGCTGCCAGGCGGTGACAAAGGTCAACTGGGCGAGGTCCTCGCTGCGGTCGAAGCTGCCGGTAGCACTGTAGGCGAGCGAGCAAACGAGCGACTGATAGCGGATGACGATGGAGCCGAAGGCGTCACGGTTTCCAGCCAGGCTGGCCTGGACAAGCTCGGTATCGGCGACTGACTGAGTAGAGGAGGGCGCGGTTTTCATGTCACAATCCCAGTGGCGCAAAAAGCCCGGATGGTGACAGGATTTTTGCGCAGAGCGGATAGATGGCGCTGCGCGCATTTTCCTCCCGGCACGCCCGACCTCAAGGCAAAGATCGAAGCGAAGCCCTTGGCGGATTTCCCGAGGCCGAAGCGCGCGGCGTCGAATCCGGGCGAGCCGCCCGTGCTCCCAGGCGGGGTTCGGACCTGTCCTCCGCCGGCCCGGCGAAGGAGGAGACCCCGCCCTGCAATAATACCAGCCTCAGCCCGCCAAACACGCCTTGAAGGCTTCCGTGAGCGCGGGGCGGTCGAGGTTTTTGCCGATGAAGACGAGGGTGTTGTGGCGCGGCTCGGCGCCCCATTCGCGGTCAAACTTGGCGTCGAAGAGCATGTGCACGCCCTGGAAAACGAGGCGCTTGTTGGTGCCCTTGACGGCGAGCACGCCCTTCATGCGGTAGATGTCGCCGCCCTTCACCCGGAGCAGCTCGCTGATCCAGTCGTTGAGCCGCTTGCCGTCGAGGTCGCCGGGGAGGGTGATGCCGACCGAGGTGACGGCGTCGTTGTGCGTGTGGGCGGCGTGAAAGTCCTGCTGCCAGTCAGGCTTCACGAAGCTGGCGCCCACGTTGATGTGCAGGGGATGCTCGCCGCAGGCCTCGAAGACGAGGTAGTGGCCGGCGGTCTCGACCTTGAGCGCGAACTTGCCGTTGCCCTCGGTGAGGAGCAGGCGGTTGAGCGCGGAGCCGGGGATGACGGTGTCGCCGGCCTGCAGGCGGGTTTCCCAGTCGCCGAAGACGAGTGCGGCGGCATCGCGCACCGCGGCGATTTCCTTTTCATCCAGCGAGGGCACCGGCATGATCACCACGTCGAGTTCATTCTCGTTACCGTGATGATGGTGGTCGTGATCGCAGCCCTCGTGGCTGTGATCATGATCATGCGGTTCGTCCCCATGGCCGATTTCCAGCTCGTGGGTGCCGGCGGGGAGCGGGTAGGCGCCGGCCCATTCGAAGGGGTATTCCTGCTCGAGGAACTTCGGGTCGAGCTCGGTGGCGCGGGAGAGGTTGAAGCCGCCGATGTTGATCACCTTGTCGAGGTCGATGGCGGCGTTCTGGGTGCGGTGGATTTTCGCGACGGCGTTGATGCCGCGGATCCGCGACTCGAGCGCCGTGAGTTCGGCCGGGGCGACGAGGTCGGTCTTGTTGAGCAGGATGACGTCGGCGAACGCGATCTGCTTCAGGGCCTCGTCGTCGGTGCCGAGGTGCTGGCTGATGTGCTTGGCGTCCACGAGCGTGACAATGGCGTCGAGCCGGAAGTTGGACTTCATCTCGTCGTCGGTGAAGAACGTCTGGGCCACCGGGCCGGGGTTGGCCATGCCGGTGGTCTCGATCAGGATGGCGTCGAGGCGGTCCTTGCGCTTGAGCAGGCGGCCGAGGATGCGGATCAGGTCGCCGCGCACGGTGCAGCAGATGCAGCCGTTGTTCATCTCGAAGAGCTCCTCGTCGGAGGAGATGACGAGCTGGTTGTCCACGCCGACCTCGCCGAACTCGTTCTCGATCACGGCGATCTTCTTGCCGTGCTGTTCGGTGAGGATGCGGTTGAGGAGCGTGGTCTTGCCGGCGCCGAGGAAGCCGGTGAGGACGGTGACAGGGATGGCGGACATGCGAGGGGTTAACTGAATTCGCCGGGGGCGACTAAGCAAGCGCGGGTTGGGATAACGCTAAGGAGCGAAAATCAGCGGTCCGGTACCCGGGGCCTGATCCGCGGCGGCTGGCAAAGAGTGCGCCGGATTCAGCGGCGGAGCTGTTCCTGGGCTGAGTGCAGGCGGTTCTTCATGACTTGGACACGGTGGCTTTTCGGAAAGTGCTCAATGTAGCTCTCTGCGGCTATTGCCACTTCGGCCCAGCGCTTCGCATTCATGAGGGTGGTAACCTCATCCCAGTCGAGCAATTCCTCCAACCGCTTGATTTCCTTTTCAAACGCCCGCTGCCTGGAAACGTTTTTTTCATTGGCACGCATCTCGATGAGAACCCGGCGCGCCGCGGCGAAGCGGCGCTGGGAATACAGCCCGGCCAGGGTTTTGTTTGCTTCCGCATTGGCCTCGGCTGTGGCCTGCTTTTCACGCTGCTTTAGTATGATGCGAGCCTGCGGGCTGTCGGGATGGACTGTGAGGAGATATTCAAAATCAGCCTCCGACTCCGCCGTGGCCCCGAGGCGTTTGTAAACGTAGCCCCGCACCAGCCGGATATAAAGGCCGTTGGGATGGATCGTCAGCCCGGGGGTCAGTTCCTCGGCGTGCTCCCGCGTGACCGATGGCAATTGATCGATCGCCTGGGCCAGCAACGCATGGATGAAAGGATTGGCCGGATCCAGTCGCTGGGCGGTCCGGTATTCGTCCAGGGCGGCCTGAACCTCCGGGACGGTGGCATTTAGGCTGCTACGCGAATTGCGGAGCAGGCCAAAGTGCTCATTCGGTGAATAGGTTTCATGATACAGGCGGGCTTCGGCTGAATTCAGGTAAAAAAACGGGTCGCGGGTCCCTGCGGCGATGGCTTCGCGGCATACGGCGATCATCGTTTCACGGTCATTCTGGAGTTTGGCGCCGAGGACGCGGGCGATGCGCAAATCATCGGAAGCGGGTCCTTCAGCCACGGCCCGCTGCAGGGCCTCGAAGGCGGTGTCAATGGGTTCCCGGCCGAACAGCAGTTGAAATCTTATCAGGTGCAATTCCTGGGCGCTGGCCGGCGATTCGCGCACGCTGGCGTCGAAGCCGGCGGTGTCGAAGCGCAGCGACCGGCTGTGGTACGGTTTTTTGAAATGCTGCCGTAGCTGATCGGTGAGTTGCGCGCTGCTCATGCCAATGCCGCGTTCGAATGCGGCCATGGTTGATGCAGCGTCGGTCCGGAGCGATTGGCACAGATTCAGGCAGGCGGTTCCCTGCGGGGCGGAGCCGAACAGCATCCAGTCCCCGAGCAGCCAAAGCTGGGCCTGGACCGTGTTGGTGGGGGTTTTCTCCCGTTCCATCACTTCGTCGGGGGCGCCGGCCACGGCGACGGACCAATCGCGCCACTCGGATTTTTTCAGATTGATGCGCTGATCATCATTGGCTTCCGCAAAATCGATCGTGCCGAAGCGGAAGCGGAATTTTTCAAAGGCGGTTTGCACCGCGTATTTCATCCAGTTGGGCGGAGCCTCGTCATACCAGGAAAGCAGGCTGGCGGACTCAAATGCGACAATCGACCCGATGCGTCGATCGAGACGCGAGTCGTTGACGGTTGCGACCAGTCTTCTGCGGCCGATCGGTCGCGAGGCGTGGAGGATGATTTTCGTGCCATATTCCATTTTTTGCGACTGGTAGTATTTTTCGTATTCCTCGTCCTTTTCGAACAGCACGAGGATGGTGTGCGGGAACGGACTTCCCGCCGGCAGCAACAGGGTCCGGGCCGCCAACTGGTAGGCGGCGATTTCCCGCATCATGGACCTGGCCCGGTTGGGCGAGCTGTCGCTGTAAACCGTCAGGTGATCGGCCTCGTACTTCCGCCACTCGTCGGCTTGGGCCGGGTGGGCGGTCAGGACCAGCGCTGAAAGCAGCAAGGTGACTTTACGTGCAACCGACGCGGCTAACCATGCGGGTTTCATGATCCAGGAGGAGGGGAGATCGTTGAGAGTGTAATCGGGGAAATCGCGAGAGCGCCAGGCGGCGGAGCCGATGCGTCCCTGGTTTCTTGGTTACCGTCTCGGTGGTGACTGTCCGTCTGCGGCTGACTCGTGGCAGGTCAGAGACCTGCCCTACTGGTCGAAGGGGATGCCGGAGAACTTCACGCCGTTGAAATCAAGTTCGGTGATGATGCCGGAAATCTCGCCGGCGGCTTTCAGCCAGTCGGCCTGGGCTTCGTATTGCGAGGTGGCGCCGACGGTCTCGCCGGTGGCGGGATTGGCGACCGGCTTGAGGGTGAGGGAGCGGACCTGGCCGCCGGTGTGGAGGGTGACATCAATGGCCTTCATCGCGGTGCGGATGAAGTGCTCGGCGTGGGCGTCGAGGGTGTACAGCGTGAGCGTGCCAGTCGCGGCATCGTGCAGGAGCTCGAGATTGAACTGGTGCGAGCCGACCTCGACGAGGAGCCCGCCGTGCGGCGCGGTGTGATGGTGCACCGGTGCAACGTGATTCGCCGGCGCCGGCGGGCGCTCACAACTGCAGAGGAAACCGGCGATCAACAGGCACATGGCATACAAGAGTGAACGCTTCATATGGCAGATTGGAGGAGTCCCATGATATCGGGCGAGTCCGGTATGATCGCAACTCTGCAGATGCCAGGTGGGGAGACGAAATGACGTGGAGTAGGAGAATCCGGATTTTACCGCAAAGAACGCAAGGAACGCAAAGACCGGATCGGGATTTGATTTTATCCATGTGTTCTTTGCGATCTCTGCGGTTAATAATGCTTTTGCTTTTGAGGCTTGGGTTCCGACTGATCTACCGGGTTTGACAACGTTCCGCTCCGCGATTGCCTTGGGACGAGGCCGTCACGGCCTGTCTCCAGCTTAACCATCATCCCTATGAGCATACCCGTCCCCGCCGTTGTCGAAGCCATTGAAAAGCAACTCACGCACGAACTTTACGCCGCCAACTGCTACCTGGCCATGGCCTATTGGTGCCAGGTGAGGGATTGGGACGGCTTCGGCAAATTCTTCCATCGGCAGGCGGGTGAGGAACGCGAGCATGCGGGCAAGATGCTGGCGCACCTGGTGGACCGTGGCGTGTTGCCCCGGATCGGCGCGCTGCCGGCCCCCCGCCATGAATTTCCCAGCCTGATTGACGTGGCCCGGACGGCCCTCGAACTCGAGCGGACCAACACCGCGGGCATCAATGCCGCCTATGCCGCCGCGCTGCAGCACAACGATTACCCGGTGCAGATCATGCTCCAGTGGTTCATCAACGAGCAGGTGGAGGAGGAGGCCTGGGGTGAGAAGATGGTCGCCAAGGTGGAGCGCGCCTCCTGCGGCGGCGGCAGCTTCTATCTCGACCACCATCTTGAGAAGGAATTGCTCGGGGAGAAGTAAGGTCGGGGATTACGGCCAGCCGCCAAGGCGGCCTTTGTCATTGTAGGGCGGGGATTCCGATCCCCGCCTTTTTGTTACCCGCGCTAGATTCCAATCTTTCTCTTTCTCTTAATCTTTCTCTTTCTCGGGCCTGAGGGATTGGCGGGAGTCGCGACCTGACGAAAGAGAAAGATAAAGAGGAAAGAGAAAGATGGGGTAAGCGGATTAATACAAAGGCGGGGATCGGACCTGTCCTCCGTAGGCCCGGCGAAGGAGGAATCCCCGCCCTACATCTCGCACCAGCGGTCGGTTCAATGCTCCGTGCAGGTACAGGCGTACTCGGCGTGCTGGCAGCCGCTGCAGGTCGCGAGGTTGAGATCGATGCGGAAATTTTTCGGCTTGTCGCCGGGGGCGGCGCGGACCTGTACGACCACGCGGTAGGCTTCCCCGGCCGGCAAGGGCCGACTTGAAACCAAGGCATCGCCATTGGGCGTGAGCGGGATCGTCACCCGGCCGTCGGTGGTTTCGGCGGTGACCGTGACGACCTGGGTCGCGGGCGTCACTGGCTTCAGGGGCCGCATCATAGAAGGTGATCTCGACCTTGCGGTCGGCGGTCACGAAGAACTCGGTCGCGTGCGGCGCGGTGGCGAGCAGGCGCCCGCCCTTGGGCCCGGCGACGATCCTGTCCTCGCCCAAGGCGAGGGAGGCGGTGGCGCAGGCCACCAAGGCGAGGAGGAGGTGTCTGGTTTTCATGAGATTATTTTTCCGCGGATATCGCGGATTGCGCGGATGGGATTCGGATCCGTGCCATCCGTGAAATCCGTGGTTAATTGGTTTTTGCTTTCCTGCCTTCGATCCAGTCGTAGATCACCGGCAGCACGAGGAGGGTGAGGAGGGTGGAGGTGAGGATGCCGCCGATGACGACGGTCGCGAGCGGGCGCTGCACCTCGGCGCCGGGGCCGGTGGAGAGCGCCATTGGCAGGAAACCGAGCGACGCGACGAGGGCGGTCATGAGCAGCGGCCGCAACCGGGTGAGCGTACCCTCGACCACGGCGGGGCGCACGGCGCGGCCCTGCTGGCGCAGGAGGTTGATGAAACTCAGCAGCATGATGCCGTTGAGCACGGCGATGCCGGAGAGGGCGACAAAGCCGACGGCCGCGGGAATCGTGAACGGCAGGCCGCGCAGCCAGAGCGCGGCGACCCCGCCGACGGCGGCCAGCGGCACGCAGACGAAGATCATCGCGGCCTGGCGGGCGCTGCCGAAGGTCAGGTAGATGAGCGCGAAGATCAGGGCGAGGGCGGCGGGCACGATCAGCGCGAGGCGGGCGCGGGCGGCCTGGAGGTTCTCGAACTGGCCGCCGAACTCGAACGTGTAGCCCGGTGGGAAGGGCAGCGAACGCCGGAGCGCGGCCGCGGCCTCGTGCACGAAGCTCTCGGTGTCGCGGCCGCGGACGTTGATGAGAATGGCGACGCGGCGCTGCGTGTCCTCGCGCGTGATGGTGCCGACCCGGTCGGCCACGGTGAGGTCGGCGAGGCGCGACAGCGGCACCTGCACGCCGTCGTCCTCATCGGTGCGCACAGGCAGTTCGCGCAGGGCGGCGAGGTCGAGCCGGCTGGACTCGGGCAGGCGCACGACGACCGGTACGCGGCGGCTGCCCTCGACGAGGGCGCCGGCCTCGCGGCCGCCGAGGGCGGTGGCGACGACGCGGTTGATCTCGTCGGCGTGCAGGTTGAGGCGCTGGAGAGATCCGCGTTTCGCCGTGATTTCCAGGACGGGCACGCGGCCCAGGGCGTCGAATTCGACGTCACCCCCGCCGGGTATGCCGCGGAGCAGGTCGCGCGCGGCGGCGGCCAGGCGCTCGAGCTCCGCGAAGTCGTCGCCGTAGATCTTGAGCGAGAGGTCGGCGCGGGCCCCGGCCATGATCTCGTTGAAGCGCAGCTGGACGGGTTGCGTGAAGAGGTAGGTCTGACCGGGGATGGTCGCGGTCAGTTCGGCGCGGATGAGTTCGACCAGCTCCGCCTTGGTGGCCGGGCGTCCGCCGATCCGGCGCCAGGTGTCGCGCGGGTGGAAGAAGACGTAGGTGTCGGAGGTGTTCGGTCCCATCGGATCCATCGCGATCTCGGCGGTGCCCAGACGGGCGAAGAGGTGGCGGATCTCCGGGAATTTCTCCCGCAGGAGCCGCTCGGAGCGGCGCTGCAGGTCGATGGACGCGTCGAGGCCGACGCTGTTGCCGCGGATCATCTGCAGGGCGATGGCGCCCTCGTCCAGTTGCGGAATGAACTCGGCGCCGAGGCGGGTGAACTGCCAGCCCGCGCCGGCCACGAGCAGGAGGGCGCAGGCGACCACGAGTCCGCGGGCGCGCAGGGCGCGGTCGAGGAGCGGGGCGTAGAGGGCCTTGACGGCGCGGACCAGCCAGCTTTCGCGCTCGCTGAGTTTCCCGGAGAGGAACCGGGCGCAGAGCACGGGCATCAGCGTGAGGGCGAGCGCGAGCGCGCCGCCGAGGGCGAGCATCACGGCGAGCGCCATGGGCCGGAACATTTTCCCCTCGATGCCGGTGAGCGCGATGACCGGCGCGTAGACCAGCAGGATGATCAGCACGCCGAAGAACATCGGCCGCGCGACCTCGTGGGCCGCGGAGCGGACCTCGGCGAGTCGCTCCGGGGGCGAGAGCAGCCGCCCGAGGGCGTGCTGCTTTCCGGCCAGCCGGCGGAAGATGTGCTCCACCATCACGATCGAACCGTCGACGATCAGGCCGAAGTCGATCGCGCCGAGACTCATGAGGTTGGCGCTCAACCGGCCCTGCGCCATGCCGGTCAGCATGAACAGGAAGGAGAGCGGGATCGCGAGCGTGACGATGGTCGCCGCGCGCCAGTGACCGAGCAGGGCGAAGAGGATCGCGGCCACCAGCACGGCGCCCTCGAAGAGGTTGGTCCGCACGGTGTTGATGGTGGTGTGGACGAGATCGGAGCGGTCGTAGACCACGCGGAGCTCGATGCCCGGCGGCAGCTTTTCCCCGATCACCCGGAGGCGGGCCACCACGGCGCGGGCCACGAGGCGGCTGTTCTCGCCGGCGAGCATGACGGCGGCGCCGGTCACGGTTTCCTCGCCGTCCTCGGTGGACGCGCCGGTGCGCACGGCGGAGCCGATGCCGATGGCGGCCAGGTCGCGGACGAGCAGCGGCCGGGGGGCGCCGACAAATTTCACGGGGAGATTGGCGAGGTCATCAAGTGAGCGGGCGCGGGTGTCGGCGCGCACGACGATGGCCTCGCCGCCGAGTTCGAGCAGGCCGCCGCCGGCGTTTTCGGTGCTCTTGGCGATGACGTCGGCGAGCTGGTCGAAACTCACGCCGGCATCGGCGAGTTTTTTCGGGTCGGGTTCGATGACGATCTGTTTCTCGTAGCCGCCGATGGCGTTGACCTCGGCGAGGCCGGGGGTGGCGCGCAGCAGGGGCTTGATCGTGTAGTCATGCAGCTGGCGCAGGGCCCGGAGTTGGTCAATGCGGTCGGCCGGCCGGTCGGGGGCGTCGGTTTTATAGCGAACGGTGTAGTAAACGATTTCTCCCAGGCCGGTGCTGATGGGCGCGAGGCCGGGCGCGACGCCGGCGGGCAGGTTTTCCCGGGCGTGCGCCAGGCGCTCGGTGACGAGTTGGCGCGTCCGGTAGATATCGGTGCCGTCCCGAAAGGTCATGGTGATCTGCGAGAGGCCGAACTTCGACAGCGAGCGCAGCTCGACCATGCCGGGGAGGCCGGACATCTCGATCTCGATGGGCACGGTCACGAGGGTCTCGATCTCCTCGGGCGCCAGGGCATCCACGGGGGTGTTGACCTGGACCTGCGGGCTCGTGATGTCGGGCACGGCGTCGATGGCGACGCGGGTGGCGGACCAGAGGCCGGCGATCACAAAAAGCAGCGTGATGAAGATCACGAGGCCCCGGCGCTCCAGGGAAAAATCAATGATGCGGTTGAGCATCAGTGTCCATCGGCGCAGCCGACGCCTCCGTTGGTGGCCGAGAGTTCGGCGAGCCAGAGGGCGTTGGCGCCCTGGGTGACGACCGTGTCGCCTTCATAGAGACCGCCGGTCACTTCCAGCCAGTCACCGTGGGCGGCTCCGATCTGCACGGGCGTGCGCAGATACCAGTCGCCGTTGGCCACGAAAACGAAATCACCCTTCACGGTGCGGAGGAGGGCGGCGTTGGGAATGGCGGTGACGGAACCGGCGTCGCCGACTTCCTGCGTGCCGACCTCGGCGGTGGCCAGCCCGATGAATCGGGCGGCGGACGGCGAGAGCTGGAGCCCGTGGCCGGCCTTGTAATGCGCCGCCTGGGCGGCGTCGGCGTGGGCCTCGCCGGTTTCGGCGGCGGAGCGGTTGCAGCCGTTGAGTCCGGCCATGAGCAGCACTGCGGCGAGAAGGAGGGGCAGGGTCTTCATGGTTGGAGTCCGCCCAGGTTGAGGTTGAGACCGGTGAGCTGCTGCAATTTCAGGCCGGCCTCGAGGGCCTCGGCCTGCGTGTCGAGCAGCGCCTCGACGGCATCGAGGTAGCTGGACTGCAATTCGACGTAGGTGCCGATGGGGACCGCCCCGAGGCGAAAATGCCGGTCGGCCAGCGCGGCGGCTTCGCGGAATTGCTGCACGGTGTCCGGTGACCAGCGTTGCATTTCCGCAACCTTGGCCCGGTAGGCCTGGGCCGTCGTCAGCACCGCGCGTTCCAGTTCCCGCTGGGCGACCAGCAAGGCCACCTCGGCCTGGCGCTGGCGGGCGCGGGCGGCGGTGGCGGCGTGATTGCCGCCGGGGACTGGGAGCGGCAGGGAGAGGCCGATGCCAAAATTCCGCTCCCGGTCGCCGGCCTGGGCCTGGGAGAAATACGGGCTCACGCTGAAGCCCGGATTGCGTTCATGCTTCGCGAGCTGGACGGAGTAGCCCTGCTGTTCCAGTTCCACCTTGCTCGCGCGGAAATCGAAATTGCCCTCGCGGGCGGCGGTCAACAACGCGTCGTTGTCCGGGGCCGGTGGGAATGACGGCGAGCCGGCCGCCACCTGCAGCGCGGCATCCGGCGCGGCGCCGCGGAGCTGGTTCAACTCCACCAGGGCGGCGGCGGCGGCGAGTCCGGCATCGGTGGCCCGGCGCTGGAGCGCGAGTTCCTGCGCCTCGATGACGCGGGTCTCCAGGAGCGGGGTCAGGCCCGACGGGTCGCGCGCGAGGAAGATGGCCTTGAGGGCGGCGAAGCGGTCGGCGACCTCGCGGACGGCGGCGCTTTTCTCGGCGGCGTGATGCAGGTTGAACGCGAGCATTTGCGCGCGCGCCTCCAGGGCGGCCCGGAACCGGGCGAGCCCGAGTCCGGCCAGTTCGACCTGGCGGTTGGCCACGGCCTTGCGGAGCGCGACCCGGCCGGGCCACTCGAATGTCTGCGTGACGGACACGCCCCAGGCCGTGCCTTCACCCGCGAGCACGCCGGTGGGATCGGTGACGCGGCGACGGCCGAGATCGAGGGAGAGTTCGGGGTTGGCGCGCGTGCCGGCGGCCAGCAGGCCGGCCCTGGCGGCGGCGATCTCGGCCTCGTAGAATCCGAGTTCGGGATTGTTGGACAGAATCCCGGCGACGAGTTCCGGCAGGGGAATCGTCGCGGGTGCGGGCTCCGCCCGGACAGCGGCGGCCAGCAGCAGGAACCCGATGAACGGGCGGAGTGATTGGGAAAAAGTGAACATGGCTTCGAAGGGTATCGTGGTTGAACTCCGGACGGACTGGTCCGGGAGCAGACCCGGTGCACGGCACCGGGGGTGGGCGGAAAACCTGTCAGTCCGCGCAGGGACTGATCAGCAACCGACGAACGAAGGCGCGCGCGACAGGGGCGCGGCGCGGCGGGCAAAATGGACGATGGGGACCCAGTCCAATTCCGGAGCCAACCGATACTGAATCGGCACGGCTGCGAGCAGCGACGCCGGCTCGGCCGGCGGCAGGCAGATCAGGCAGCAACAGACAAAGGGGGCCGGCAACGGGGCCCGGGCGAAGGTTCCGGAGGACTTGACCGCGGAGCCTTCCAGCGTGTCGCAGCCATCTTGCGTGCAGCCCAGACCAGCCTGGCAGCAGGAATCAGACACGGCGGCGTGGTCTTCAGCATGTTCGACCCAGAGTTCGGCGGCTTCCAGATCGCAATGCAGCGTCGCCGGCAGCCAGAGGGCCAGCAGCAGCAGCGCGACGGATTGGAACAGACGCTTCACAGGCCGGAACAGTCGCCGGCCGTGCCGGAGAGTCAAGTGCCTGCTGCTTTCGCGAATGCAGGGCGTCACCTCGGTGACGCCTTATGCGGCTAGGGTGCCGAAAGGAAATTTAAGGTGCGGACCAAGGTCCGGCCCTACATCGGAATTATCAGTGCGGCCCCATCGGCATCAGGGTAGCCACGAGCGTGAGCGAGTGGAGTTTGGCGTACGCAGCGTGTGATCCACTCGCTCACGCTCGTAGCTACCCAACCCCAAATGCCTTGGGCGATTGGTATGAGTCCGTTCGCGCCTCTTCGGATTTTTTCTCGCTTCAATACCGGTACGTCCACGCGCCCTTGAGCGAGGTTTCGTTGCCGGTGGGGCGGAGGCGGTCGAGGGACGTGTCGTAGCCCTGGTTGACGACGAGGAAGACCTCGTTGCCGGGCTGCACGATCCATTTCATGCGACAGTTCATGCCGAGGGTCTCGGAGAGGTTGTCGTATTGCCCCAGCAGGCTGAGCTGAAGATCGGGACTGAAGTTGTAGACGGACTTGGCGTAGACGGTCTGAACGCGGAAGTCGCCCTGCGGCAGGCGGATGTTGCGCAGGCGGGTGGCGAGGTCGAGTTCCACGCGATAGCCGGCGCGTAAGGCGACCTCCACCTCCAGATCATCCTGCCGGCCGGTGAGGTAATCACCGTGCTGCCAGCGCACCTCGGCGCTGACGGCGCGGGAGGTGGCGGTGCCGAAGCGCAACTGCATGGCCTCGCCGCCATGATGGCCGACCGGGATGATGATGCCGGGGCGGATGGCAAAAGGTTCGGCGTAAGCCTCGCGGCGGTGGCTGCCCCAGATATTGAACCAGTCGCCACGGGCGTTCTTGCAGTGGATGCCGGTCCAGATGCCGTCGTCGAGCAGACGGCTGCCGAGGTCGGTGATGTGATCGGTCTCGACAAAAAAATTGACCGACTCGACGAACCGTTTTTTCGGCCGCCAGGCAAAGTCATGGTTGGTGTAGAAATCCTGGATGCCGGTGCGCGAGACGAAGCCGAGGGCGGGATCGAAGCGGTCGTCGACCCGGGAGTACCAGTACTGGGCGCTGAATGGTTCGTTCGGGTAGGTGGCCCAGACCGTGGCGGCGGTGCCCTGGCCGCCGGCGAAGTCGGAGTCGGTGGCCTGGATGGAGCCGCGGATGCTGAGCGATTTGTCGCCGGGGAGATGGCTGTTGACGAAGGCGAAGTCCACGCCGAGGAGGGAATTGTCGCCGTCGGTGCGCGGGTCGCCGTGCGTGGTGATGACGCCGACACTCGACTCGGCGAGCAACTGCCGGGCGACGCGGCCGACGAACAGGTTCTTGGAACCGACGCCGGCATATTCGTCGGTCATGACGTCGAGCAGGCCGATGGTCCACGGTCCGGTGCGACCGGTGAGCTTGGCGCCGCCGAGGAGATCGATCTTGGTGCCGTCGGCGGCGAGGCCGATGCGGCGCGAGTAAAAGGGCACCGGATCGTTGAGGATGCCGCCGAAGGTGAAGAGCGCGGCGTCCTGTGTGAAGAACGAGCGCTTTTCGGGGAAGAAGAGCGGGAAGCGCCCGAGGTTGACCTGGCGCTCATCCACCTCGGCGTCGGCGAAGTCGGTGTTGAAGGTGAGCGTGGCGGCCAGCGAGGGGGTAACATGCCAGACCACGTCGAGGCCGGGATTGAACTCGGTGGATTTTTCGCCGGCCCGAGGCCGGGAGCGCCGCGTGACGCTGGCGTAGGGCTTGAGTTCGAGGCCGCGTCCCTGGTGGAGACCCTCGAGGCCCCTGATTTCGCCGAGCTCGGGCAGGGCCACGTCGGAACGGGCGCGCGTGAAGCCGGACCAGCGCTGGACTTCCTGTTTCCGCCGGATGGCCCGGATGACGTTGAATCCCCAGGTCCGGTTGCCGGGATCGAAGGAAAGCGATTTCAGGGGGATGGAAAACTCCGCGCTCCAGCCGCCGGCGTCGCGGGTGACGCGGCCGTGCCAGAGGCCGTCCCAGTCGTCGTTGGACTGATCCTTGTCCTGGACGAGGCCGTCGATGAGACCGCCGGCGGCGCTGAGGCCGAAGAAGTAGCCGTCGCTCTGGCGGTTAAAGGTGTCGAGCACGATGCCGACCAGATCGTCGGAGTCGTTGTCCTGGTCGCGTTGCAGCGAGTAGGCGCTGATGCCGGCCAGTCCGGCGGAGTCATGGCTGCGCACGGCCACGTAGAAGTGATTGGAGTCGAAGGTCACCCAAAACTCCGTGCGCTCGGTGGGGTCGGCGTTTTCGCGCGGCGAGACCTGGCGAAGCGCGTCGCTGTGCGCCGCCGTGGTCCAGGCGGCGTCATCTAGCCGGCCGTCAATCACTGGCGGAGTCGCGGTGGACCTGATGTCGAGGGACGGGGCCGCGTGGAGGATTCCGGCCAGGAGCAGGCCGGACAGGAACCAAGGAAACTGCAAGCGGCCGCGCGTGGCGGCGGCCGGACAGGGAGGCGACATGGGAGCGGTAAGGTGGCAGGTCTTAGCGGACAACCTCAGTCGCTGACAAATAGTTACGGGTGAGTGGGGAAAATTTGTGATGGGCGGTGGTACCGCGATTGGATTCGGGGCATCAAACCGGGGGAACCGTGAAAGGTTTGGTTGTAGGGCGGGGATTCCGATCCCCGCCTCGTATAATTATAGACAAACGAAGGCGGGGATCGGAATCCCCGCCCTACAACAGGCAAGGTCGCGAAGGGCGCGAATGTAACCGGTAGGCAGCCCGCTTGCGGGCGCAATTCAAGCGTCCGCAAGCGGACTGCCTACGCGATCCTGCCCGCCTCTTGGCCCCCTACAATTTTACCCGGCGGAGCCGGAGGGCGTTGGACACCACGGTGATCGAGCTGATGCTCATGGCGGCGCCGGCGATCATCGGGTGCATCAGCCAGCCGAAGAGCGGATAGAACGCGCCGGCGGCGAGCGGCAGGCCGAGGGTGTTGTAGGCGAAGGCCCAGAAGAGATTCTGCCGGATGTTGCGCATGACGGCGCGGCTGAGGTGCACGGCGCGGACCATGGCCTGCAGGTCGCCCTTCACGAGGACGAGGCCGGCGCTGTGCATGGCGACATCGGTGCCGGTGCCCATGGCGATGCCGACGTCGGCGGCGGCCAGCGCGGGGGCGTCGTTGAGGCCGTCGCCGGCGAAGATGACGCGCTCGCCGCGGGCCTGGTGCTCCCGGACGAGTTCCTGTTTGCGCGCCGGCGTGACGCCGGCGTGGTAGCCGTCGAGATGGAGTTCGCCGGCCAGGGCCTGGGCGGCCTCCTCGCGATCGCCAGTGACCATGACCACATGCAAACCGAGGCGCTGCAGTTCGGCGATGGCGGCCGGAGTCGTGGGCTTGACCGTGTCGGCCAGGGCGATCGTGCCGGCGTGTTGCCCGTCGATGGTCACGGCCACAACCGTGGCGGTCTGGGGGTAGGGCGCGACCTCCGGGTGCGCCGGATCGGGAACGCGGCGGTCCCCGCGGTCCCGCCCTACCTCGATCATCCGGCCGTTGATCGTGGCGCGGACACCGGCGCCGGGTTGGGCGGAGAAATCAGTGGCGGCGGGCAGCGCCAGGCCGCGGGATTGCGCGGCGGCGACGATGGCCCGGGCGAGCGGGTGCTCGCTCGAGGCTTCGGCGGCGGCCGCGAAGTGCAGCAGCCCGTCGGTGCTGCTGAGTTGAGGTTGAAGCGGAAAGTTGAAGTCTCCGGCAGGAGTTATGCCGACCACCTGCGGCCGGCCGGCGGTCAGCGTGCCGGTCTTGTCGATGAGCAGGGTGTCGGCGCCGGCGAGGCGTTCGAGCGCGGCGGCATCCTTCACGAGCACGCCGGCCTGGGCGCCGCGGCCGATGCCGGTGACGAGTGAAACCGGCGTGGCGAGGCCGAGGGCGCAGGGGCAGGCGATGATGAGGACGGCGACGGCGTTGAGCAGGCCGAGCAGCCAGCCGCGGTCGGGCACGAGCAGACCCCAGGCAAAAAAGCTGATGACGGCGATGGCGAGCACGGCGGGCACGAAGTAGGCCGACACGCGGTCGGCAAGGCGGGCGATGGGGGCTTCGCTTTCGACGGCCTGTTCGACGAGGCGGACGATCTGGGCGAGCAGGGTGTCGGCGCCGACCCGCTCGGCCCGGTAGACGAAGGTGCCGGTGGGGTTGAGCGTGCCGGCGCTGAGCGCGTCGCCGGCGTTCTTGGCGGCCGGCAGCGGTTCGCCGGTGAGCATGGACTCGTCCACCTCGGCGGCGCCCTCGAGCAGGACGCCGTCCACGGGCAGGTGCTCGCCCGGGCGCACGCGCAGGCGGTCGCCGGGGTGGATGGACGAGGCGGGCACGTCCTCCTCGGTGCCGTCGGCGCGGAGCCGATGGGCCTGCTTCGGTGCGAGGTCCATGAGGTCGCGGATCGCGGCATCGGTGCGGGCATGGGCGCGCTGCTCGAGGATCTGGCCGAGCAGGACGATGGTGGTGATGAAGGCCGTGCCCTCGAAGTAGATCGGGCCGCCGTGATGGGAGAAGTACTGCGGCGGGAAGTTTTCCCAGAAGATCACGGCGGCGAGGCTGTAGAAGTACGCCGCGCCGGTGCCCGTGACCGTGAGCGTGAACATGTTGGTGTCGCGCTCGACGATGGACTTCCACCAGCGCCGGATGAACGGCGCGCCGCACCAGAAGAAGACCGGCGTGGTGAGGACAAACTGCACCCAGGCCGAGTCGCGCATGGTGAGGTAGTCGTAGAGATCGTGCGACACCATCGGCGTCATGGAGAGAAACAGCACCGGCAGGGTGAGGACGACGGCGACCAGAAACCGGGGGCGCAGGTAGCGCTCGTGCGGCAGCCCCATGTAGACGGGTGCGTCGGCGGCCGGGGTCTCTGGCTGGTTGTGACCGGAGTGGTCGTGGGCGGGAGAGGAGTGATCGTGTTTCATGGGTTGGGAGTCTTCACCGGCAGAGACGGTTCCGATGGAGATTTCTTACACCGCTTCGGAAAATGCGCACTAATGAGAAATGCCCAGAAAAATGAAGTTGCCGCGGGTAGCGTCCGGCCTCCGGACGGACGGTTTGGTGTGCGCCGGCCGATCCCGGCCTGTCTGGCCTGCCCTCCGTAGGCCGGGCGAAGGAGGGAGGTCGGGCCCTACCCAATAACCTACCAAGGGGTCTCGGCTTTGGGGAATCAATATCAAGGCGTGCCCGTGGCCTGGCCACGCCGCAGCAGCCAAGCCAGGTAGACGGCCGCGGTGACATCGTAGGTCAGGCAGAAACCCGGCCACCACACGGGCACGCCGGGATTGGTCAGCAGATGGGGATGGAAAAAATCAAATATCCCGTGACCGGCCAGGGCCGCGACCACGAACCATTGGTTGATTTTGAAGCCCAGGACCGAAACCACGATGAATCCGACGATGGCCACGGACTCGAGGGCCAGCGCCGATAGGGAACCACCCATGACGGCAAACAGGCCATAGGTCAGGGCGATGACAATCATCACGGTCGGATAGAAGGCACGGTCGCGTTCCAGTCCGGTGAAACGGGCGAATAGTGCGGCTGCCAGGGCCAGGCCGAAGCCAATCAGGTATTCCATGGGGTTGCAGGTGGGTTGACTGAAATAGGGCGCTCAGATCCAGCGGCGCACCGCGGATTGATAGGCGGTGAAGGCGGTCCCGAAGCGGGCGGCCAGGAATCTTTCCTCGGGCAGAATCTGGAGTCGATTCATCAGGGGAATGAACGCGGCGGCGAAAACAAAGGCGAGTGCGTTTCCAAGCAGCGCCCCCCAACCCAGCAGCACCAGCAGCAGGCCGAGATACATCGGATTGCGCGTGCGCCGGTAGATGCCTGAAATGACCAGGCTGGAGGCGGCCGCGGGCTGCAGGGGATTGACGGTGGTCTTCGCCCGGCGAAAAGAGACGACGCCCAGAACGGCAATGACCAGGCCGATTGCGGCCAGGCCGGCCGCGATGAGCTGGCCCGCGGGCAGCGTGAAATTGAAAACCGGCGCGAAGTGCGCGGCTCCCCACATCACCGTGCCAAAAATCAGGCCCACGGCGACGGGTGGTATTTTCAGCTCAAGGGCGCGCATGGCGGAGGCAGGCGTCCAGCGTGCGAAGTTCGGGTGAATAGTTAAAGCCATGAAAGTAGGGAGTCACTTGGCCCGGTGGCGGCGGAGCATCCGGGCGTAGTCCCAGAAGGCGAGAGCCATGAGGGCGTTGTAATCGTGACAGCGGCAGCGGGGGCCGCGGTTGCAGTTGCAGCGATTGCAGCCGCAGGAGGGAACGGAGGAGGGTTGGGTGAGTTTTGACATGGAGGGATGGATTCGGGCTGCAGACGGATCCGGCGGCGGAATCTTACAAAAATTCCATCAGTTGGGCGGGCACGTCCGGTCTCCCTGTAGGAGCGGCTTTATGCCGCGATGATGCGCTCACAATCGCGGCGTAAAGCCGCTCCTACAGCCGGGCTCCAATGCCCTGTGGCAAATCTGAAAACAAATCCTTAGCGCCTCTTCGCGCCCTTGGCGGTTCCCGGAGCCGCCTTCTCCGCCTCGCAGTCGCAGTCGAGGCACTTGCCCTTGGCGCAGGCGCCGCAGAAGCGCTCGAGCCGGAGCCGCAGTTCCTTGCGGGCGCGGTGCAGGACGACGCTGGCGTGGTTCGAGGTCAGGCCGAGGTCCTTCGCCACGAGCTGGACGGATTCGCCGTCGAGATCGACGCGGCGCAGCAATTCGGCCTGCGGCGGCTTGAGTGAGGCGACGATCGGGTTGAGGCAGCCGCAGAGCTGCGGCTCCCACGCGGGCGCGCTGGCGATGTCCTCGCCGAGGCTGTTGATGAGCGTACTGAACGCGTCGTCCCGACGCCGGCCGGCGGCATTGGAGCGGTAGTGGTCAATGACCGCGTTGCGCAGCACGCGGTAAAACCACGCCGCGGCGCGGCCGTCGTCCCTGACTTCATCCGCGTGGTGCATGGCCTTCACCAGGCTGTTCTGGAGCAGGTCCTCCGCCTCGGCTTCGCTGCCGAGGCGGGCGGTGAGGAAGGCCTTGAACGCCTGTCTCTGGGCATTCAGTTCCAGGGCGAGCTTCTCGCTGCGGGAGGGCATGGGGTGGGGATTATTTGGCGAGTTTGCGCTCGTGCAGCCATGCGAAAATCACGGGGGTGACCACGAGGATGTGCACGAGACTCGACAGCATGCCGCCGACGACCGGGGCGGCCAGTGGTTGCATGATCTCAACGCCGGTGCGGTTGCTCCAGAAGATCGGCAGCAACGACGCCACCGTCGTGGCCACGGTCATGACCTTGGGCCGGAGCCGGAGGCGCGCGCCTTCCTTGATCGCGGCGATGAGTTCGGGGCGGGTTAGGTTTGGTTGTAGGGCGGGGATTCCGATCCCCGCCTCGCCAGCTACAACGCCAACCAAGGCGGGGTTTGGAAACCCCGCCCTACATTTAGCTGCGAGCGCCTTCTGCACCGCTTCCTCCAGATACACCACCATGACCACGCCGGTCTGGATGGCGGTGCCGAAGAGGGCGATGTAGCCGACCCAGACGGCGACGCTGAAGTTGTAGCCGAGCCACGCCTGCAGGAGCACGCCGCCGGTGAGGGCGAACGGCACGGCGAGGATCACGTGCGCGGCCTCGGACACGGAGTGGAAGGTCACGACGAGGAGCGCGAAGATGATCAGGATCACGGCGGGGAAAACGTAGAGCAGCGTCTGGCGGGCGCGGAGCTGGTGCTCGTACTGGCCCGAGTATTCGAGGCTCATGCCGGGATCCAGGCGGACCTCCTTTTCGATCCGCGCCTTGATCTCGTTGACGAACCCGCCGAGGTCGCGGTCGCGTACATTGGCCTGGACGAAAACGCGGAGGCGGCCGTTCTCGGAGGCAATCTCGTTGGGACCCACCACGCGGCGGATGTCGGCGACCTGACCGAGGGGGATCGTGGCGCCGGAGGGCGTGGGCACGGGCAGGTCGCCGAGCCGTTCGATGTCGCCGCGGTCCGCCTGCTCCAGGCGGACCTGCAAGGGCCAGCGTTCGCGGCCCTTGATCGTCGTGCCGACCGTGACGCCGCCGATGCCGGCCTCCACGTAACGGAACACATCCTCCACGCTGAGACCATGGCGGGCGAGTTCGGTCCGGCGGACGCCGATTTCCAGGTAGGGTTTGCCCTGCACGCGGGAGGGCGCGACGCCGGTGGCGCCCTGGACGCGGTTGATCACGCGTTCGATCTCGAAGGCCTTGGCCTGCAGCGCGTCGAGGCTGTCGCCGAAGAGTTTCACGCCGACCTGCGCGCGGATGCCGGTGCTGGTCATGAGCACGCGGTTCTCGATCGGCTGGAGGAAACCCGGCACGTAGCCGGGGACGTTCATGAGCTTCTCCGAGAGGTCGGCGATGATGGAGGCCTTGGTGGTGCCGGCCGGCCATTCGCGCTCCGGCTTCAGCATGATGGTGGTCTCGATCATCTCGACCGGGGCGGGATCGGTGGCGGTCTCGGCGCGGCCGAGTTTGCCGGCGACGGAGGCAACGGCGGGGTGCTCGCTCATGACCTTGTCCTGCCAGGCCATGATCCGCTGGACCTCGGTCAGCGAGGTGGCCGGGAGCAGCACGGGCATGAACAGCAGCGAGCCTTCCTCGAGCGTCGGCATGAACTCGCTCCCGAAACCCTGCGTGTGGCGGGCGACGGAGTCGGGCAGCCGGACATTGACGGCGCGCGGCAGGCCGAAGGCCACGACCAGGCAGACCGCCAGCAGGGAGACGGCGAGGGCGAGCACGGACTTGCGGTTGCCCAGCGCCCAGTCGAGCACGGGGTCGTAGATCCGCAGGAGGTATTTCATCAGCCAATTCTCGCTCTCGGGCTTGAAGGGTCCGCGCACGAGCAGCGTGCAGAAGACCGGCACGGCGGTCACGGCGAGCAGCACGGCGCCGATGAGGGCGAAGGACTTGGTGAAGGCGAGGGGATGGAAGAGCTTGCCCTCCTGGCCGGTCAGCAGGAACACCGGCACGAAGGCCAGGATGATGACCAGCATCGAGAAGAACATCGGCCGGCCAACCTGCGTGGCGGCGGTCAGCGTGTGGGTGAAGACTTCCGGCGGGGTGAGCCGGCGGCCCAGCTCCTCCTCGGCGCGCTCGCAGTGCCGGATGACGTTTTCCGTCATCACGATGCCGGCGTCCACCAGCACGCCGATGGAAATGGCGATGCCGGTGAGCGACATGATGTGCGACGGGATGCCGAACTGGTGCATCAGGATGAACGAAATCAGGATCGAGGCCGGCAGCGGCAGCGTGACGATGAGGATGCTGCGGAAGTGGAACAGGAACAGGATGTGCGCGAGCGTCACGAGGAGGATTTCCTCGGTGAGCGCGGACTTGAGCGTGGCGATGGCGCGGGCGATGAGGTCGCTGCGGTCATAGAATGGCTCGACGGAGACGCCCGTCGGCAGGCCGGGGGCGAGGGCGGCCAGCCGGGCCTTCACGTCCTGGATGACCTTCCAGGCATTTTCACCGTAGCGCATGACGACGATGCCGCCGACGACGGCACGGCCGTTGACGTCGAGGGCGCCGCGGCGGAAGTCGCCGCCGATGCGGACGGTGGCGACTTCGCGCAGCAGGAGCGGCTTGCCGTTCCCGGCTGAGCGCGACCGACTCGAGATCGGCGGCGCTCTGCACCAGGCCGACGCCGCGGACCACGAACTCGGCGCCGTTCTCCTCGATGATCTTGCCGCCGACGTTGAGGTTGCCGGCGACGGCGTCCATGACCTCGCCGAGCATACGTCCGACTGCGCATCTTGAGGGCGGAGACCTCGATCTGGTACTGCCGCACGAAGCCGCCGAGGCTGGCGACTTCGGCGACGCCGGGCACGGCGGCGAGCTGGTAGCGGACGAACCAGTCCTGGACCGCGCGCAGTAACCGAGGTCCTGCCGCCCGGGGATCATCCCTGGTAGTGGTACTGGTAAACCCAGCCGAGGCCGGTGGCATCCGGGCCGAGGCGGGCGGTGACGCCGCCGGGCAGGGCGTCGCCGAGGGAGTTGAGCCGTTCGAGCACCCGGGTGCGGGCAAAGTAGGGATCGATCCGGTCCTCGAAGATGACGGTGAGGAACGAGAAACCGAACATCGAGGTGGCGCGCACGCTCTTCACGCCGGCGAGGCCCTGGAGCGAGACGCTGAGCGGGTAGGTGATCTGGTCCTCGACTTCCTGGGGCGAGCGGCCGGGCCAGTCGGCGTAGACGATGACCTGGTTTTCCGAGAGATCGGGAATGGCGTCGATCGGCACGCGCTGCAGCGCGAACACGCCCCAGGCGCAGAGGGCGATGAAGCTGCTGATGACGAGAAACCGGTGGTGCAGGGACCACGTGATGATGCGGTTGATCATGGTGGGCGGGAGATTTTGGTGAGAGGAGCGATCCGGGCTTTGTCACGTATTACGTGACAAAGCCCGGGGTGGGTTCAGTTCACCTCGTCGCCGCATTCGAGCATGGCGGAGCCGAAGAACGGGTTGCGGAGCTGGCGGGTTTTGGAGAGCCAGCGGCCGGTGCCGAGGACGGGCGTCATGGGGCACTCGTAGATCCAGAGCTTCTCCTGGTGATGGAGATGCTCGGCCTTCGCGGCGTCGGCGACGGCGGTGCTGAAGGGCTCGAAGGCCCGGCGGGCGGCGTCGAGATCTGGACCGTCGGCGAGCTTGCCGGTGAACGCCGCCAGCGGTCCGCGGGCGGCGGGGCCGAAACCGGTGAGGTAGGCGTCGAGGGCGGCGCGCAGGGTCGGGAGATTTTTCCCGTAGCCCGCAAGGTCGTCGGAGGCGAGGGCATCGGCGCCATCGGCGGCGGCGAAGGCGAGGGTTTTCAGCAAAGTGTGGGCGTCGCCGTCGTGGGCCGGCAGCGCGACGGAAACCGGGGCGGGTGTGACAGGGCCGTGATCGTGTCCGCTGGAACCCACCGCGGCGTGGGCGAGCTGGGCCTGGCCGTCGAGCAGCAGGGCGCCCTCGGTGACGACCTGGTCGCCTTCCTTGAGGCCGGAGAGGACCTCGGCCTCGGTGTCCCCGATGCGGCCGAGCTGGATTCCGCGGGCGGCATAGGCCTCGTGAGCACGGGCAACGAAGACGACCGGCTGGCCGCCGTGCTGCAGCACGGCGGACCGGGGTACGAGCAGGGTCTCGGGCGACTCGGGTGCGCACGACGGCCTGGGCGGTCTGCTTGTGCAGGAGCAGGCGGCGGGAGTTGTCGAGGATCACGCGTACGCGGGCCGTGCGGGTGGCGCCGTCGAGGTTGGGATCAATGAAGGTGATGGGCGCGGTCAGCACCTGGCCGGGCAGGGACGACAGGGTGAGTTCAACCATCTGGCCGGGCCGGATCCAGGGCAGGTCGGGTTCGTAGGCATCGAAGACGAACCACATGTGCGAAAAATCCCCGATCTCGAACAGCGGGTCGTTGGTCTCGACGTACTGTCCCTCGTAGACCGACCGGGAAACGACCGTGCCGGACATCGGGGCGCGGACGTTGACCATGGCGGTGGGCTGGAGGGTGCCCTCGAGGATGCGGATTTCCTCCTCGGTCAGACCCAGTTCCAGCATTCGTTCGCGGGCCAGGGAGCGTTCCGAGACGGTGAAGGCAATGCCGCCCTTGAGCCTTTCGACGTAGGTGCGCTGGGCGGTCAGCATTTCCGGGCTGTAGATGGTCGCGAGCGGGGCGCCGGCCTCGACCTCGGCGCCGACGTAGTTGACGTGGAGTTTTTCAATGCGGCCGGGAACGCGGGCGGCGAGGATGCGGTGGCGCGTGTCGTCGTCGTCAATGACCCCGTTGACGCGCAGGCCCCGTTGGAGCGGGGCGCGCCGGACCGTGTCGGTCCTGACGCCGGTCACCGCGGCCTGCGCCGGGGTGAGGGTGACGAGATTGGGGTCCACGGCGGCGTCATTCGCGGTGGCTGAGGCCGAGGCGGCGACCAGGGCCATGCCGCAGATGGTGCATTTGGCGTCCGCCTGGTCGGACTTGATCCACGGGTGCATCGGGCACTGGTAGACTGCGGCCGGAGTCGCGCTGCCGGTGGCGGCGGGAACATGGGAGTGCTGCCGGCCAGCGTAGTAACCGCCGGCGGCCAGGAGAATGAGCAGGGAAAGGAGGAGAACAGTTTTCATGACGGAAGCAGGGAGGGTTCAGAGAAACATCACGCCGGATTCACGGCGGAAACAGCAGCCGCGCAAAGCGCCGGCTCGGGACACACCAACCCCCTGCGCTCAGATCAGGAAACTGCAGTGCAGCAGGAAAACCGGCGCATTCACCACCGGCAGCGGCCGGGAAGAGGCCAGGGCCAGCGCGGGAGAAACCGGGTTCAGCGACCGGCCGCACAGGGCTTGGGTCATCTCCTGCTTCGGTGCCTGGCGGCGCCTGGTCTCGGTCAACTCCGTGCGCGGAGCGGACTGGGCCACCACGGGCACCCGGGCCGTCGGGGCCGGGAGGCAGTCAGGCATGCCGCACGTGCCGTTGCAGTCGCAGCAGTCGCAACACTCATTCCTGGCCGCCGTCGACGCCACGGGCTGGACCTGCCCAAAGGCGAGGACGCAGGCGGCGAGGAGGAGCCAGACAAGTTGCTTCATGCGACGGGTGGTACCAATAGGCTGACGGATGCCGATGGCAAGAGTTACGGCCATTTCCGCGAACTCTCCGCAGCGGCGGTTTGAACAGGATGTAGCCGGGGGCGCTGAGCCCGGGGATTTAAGAACCGGCGTCAGCGACCCCCGGCTGCAAGGATTCACCAAGCCGGGTGTTGGCGTAGGCAGCCCGCTGGCGGGAAATGGCACTTACTTAAGGCGAATTCGAAATCAGTCCTGTAGGGCGTCACCTTGGTGACGCCTGTTGTGCCAATGCTGCCGTCATCGCGGACGAGGCCGGACCAAGGTCCGGCCCTACATCGATCATCGCCTGCAAGCAGGCACATACCTTACGTCCCTAGAAGCGAAGGAACGACCAGGTGTCGCGCGCCGAGTTGCAGGGCTTCGGGCAACGCTCCGGATGTGGCCGGGGCCGGGGCAAACGCGGCGTCCGGCCGCGCGAGTTGCAGGGCCCAGATCACGTTCACCTGCTCCACGGGGGCGGTCACATCCAGCTGCAACATCCGGCCGAGTTCCGAATGATGCCACGGTGCAACTGAGAGCGCGGCGGGTTGGTCGCTCCACCACCACAGGCGCGCCTTGGCCAGGTCGCCGGCCAGATCAACGTGCGTCGTTGCCGGACTGATCCGCATCTCGACCGTGGTGTGACGCAGGGAAATTCGCACGGGTTGACCTGGATGCGACTGCAGATGATCGACGATCACGAGCCAGGCGCCGTCAACGAGCGCGATGCGCCGCTCGAAACGCGCGAGTCGGTTTTTCAGCAGACCCTCCCAAGCCGGTGGCGCCTGCACCGGGTGTCCCCACAATCCTTCGCAGGAAAAATCCTGATAGGCCCGGGTCAGGTCAGCCGTGGCCCAATGCTCTCCGCTTTCGGATTTCACCGCGGTGAGGCGCGCGAGCGGGGTTTGGGCCACGGTGCCAATCTCCGCCACCAGCGGCGACTCATGGGGGTAGTGGCCGCTGGCCTGGCCCACGCCTTCCACTTCCGCCACAAAGCCGGATTGGTTGGACATCATGAACGGGGCGGCGGCGTGGACGGACAGGTAGTTGTCGAAGGGGAGCAGCGGCAGGCCGAGCACGCGCTGGCCGAAGGCGAGGAGCGTGACCTGGCCCTGGTCATGGTAGTTTTTGCCCGAGGCCGGCCCGGCGTGGAGAAAGGCACTGACAGCGTTGTCGTCCCAAGTATCGCGCAGGGCCGCCCAACCGGTGGCACGGTAATGGCGCGTGCGCAGGCAGCCGTCCTCGCGGGGGTGGATGGCCGGCACGGATTCGTCGTAAACCTGGCCGTTCATCTCCGCCCCGGCGCACATCACGTCGACCCAGGAGGCCTCGTGCCGGACCGACATCCGTTCGCGCAGGGCGAGGCCCATCCATTGCACGGCGGGCAGGCGGTGGCGTGCGGCCATCAGCAGGTACAGCCACGGATAATTGAATCCGCGCGGCCAATCCACCCAGCCCAGATCGCCGGGCGCCTGCATGGCGACCAGCCAGCGGGCGGAGGCGCCGATACGCGGATGATCGAGCAGGCGCGGTCCGCCGGCCTGTTCCAGGGCCAGCCAGAACGGAAAGGCCCAGCGGTACGCCCACATCAGGTAGCCGGGTTTGTCGATGTAGTCGCCGTCCGGGCCGATGGAGAGCGGGATGAGCTGCTCGAAATGCTCGCCCAGGCGGAGGGCAAAATCACGCCGGCCCAGCCACAATCCGGCGATGCCGGCCAGGCTGAGGTTGTACCACCAGTGATTGTTGACGTGCTCAGGTAGCGGTTTGGCGATGCCGGCGCCCCACTCGCTGATGCATTGGTCAAGGGCATGCTCGACCCGGAGCCTGGCCTGCGCGCGGAGCGCCGGCGGCAGGGCCTCGCCCAGCCAGTCACAGGCGAGGGCGGTGGCGCACATGGCCCGCGGCATGAACGTGTCGGTGCCGCTCGCCTGGGGTCCCCAGTGCGGCATGACCCGGACAAACTGTTCCACCCAGGCGACCGCGCGTTGGGCGAAATCCGCCTGGCCGGTGGCGTGAAAGGCAAAGGACAGTTGGGAAGCGGCGCGCAGGTACGCGAAGGTCGCGACCTCGTAGGCTTCGTGGGCGATGAGATAATCGGTGCTGAAGGGCGTGACGCCGGGCGGGGGCGGGACGGCCTTCAGCATTTTCGGCGGACCGGAGTCGAGGGCGGGCGGGATCGGGTAGGCCAGCATCCAGTCGGCGGCGGCCAGGGCGCGGACGTGGAAGCGCCCGTGCTGAGGCGTGCGGCGGGAATTTTCTCCAATCCGGGTGAGGTCGAGGATCAGGCTCATCGTTTCAGGCGGACAGCGGACGCCGGTTTCATTGCGGGCATAGTCGGCTTGTGAGGGGGTATTTCAAGCCCGCTCACGATGACGGCAGGGATGGGCATCCTGGTGAGCGAATGCAGGAGCGGTGGTGGTGGGAGCGCGCCCGATTGGGAGGCAGCACGGCGCCCAGAATGACAGACTGGGATGGACGCGGGCGGCCCGCCCGCAGTCTGGCAATGAAGCGGACGAGCCGTCCGCGCTCCCAGGGTGGACAGGCAATCCACTCGCTCACGCTCGTAGCTACTTGCGGACTTACGTCGCGCTCCCTTGTTGCCTCACTGCACGGTGCGCAGCTGCACGCTTTCCACGAGGCGGTCCTGCGAGAGGATGTCGGTGGCCACGATCAGCTTGTCGCCGGGCGCGATGCGGCCGAGGCGGCGCAGGTGCATGATGGCGTTCTCGATGGTGATGTCGGGCTCCGAGGCGAAGGTCATCAGGTAGGGCTCCACGGCGCGCAGCAATTGCATCTGCCGGTGCAGGCCGGGCGCGGGGGTGAAGGCGAGGATGGGGGCGCTGACCGGGCGCAGGGCGGCGAGGCCGCGGACCATGGTGCCGTAGCGCGTGAAGGTGAGCAGCTTCGAGCCCGGCAGGCTGTTGGCGAGGACCACGGCGGAATGCAGCACGCGCATGCGCTCGCTGCGCACCGTGACGGCCTGGCGCAACTCGCTGTCGTCCTCGGATTCGATGCGGCGGGCGATCTTGTCGAGGATCTGGACGCACTCGACCGGATAGCGGCCGATCGTGGTCTCGCCGGAAAGCATCACGCAATCGGCCAGCTCGAAGACGGCGTTGGCGACGTCGGTGATCTCGGCGCGCGTCGGCACGGGCTGGCTGATCATGGACTCCAGCATGTGGGTGGCGACGATGACCGGCCGGCCGTGGGCGAGGCAGGAACGCACCGCGCGGCGCTGGATCACCGGCAGTTCCTCGAAGGGGCACTCGATGCCGAGGTCGCCGCGCGCGACCATGAGGGCGTCGCAGGCGCGGACGATCTCGTCGAGGTTCTCGATGGCGGACTGGTCCTCGATCTTGGCGATGATGCCGACCTTGGATTTCCGTTCGTCGAGGAATTCGCGCAGGCGGGCGATGTCGGCGGCTTCGCGGACGAAGGAGAGGGCGAGGAAATCGATGCCCTCCTCGAGGCCGACGAGGGAGTCGGCGCGGTCCTTCTCGGTGAAGGAGGGAAGGTTCACCTTCACGCCGGGGAGGTTGATGTGGCGGCGCGAGGCGAGCTGGCCGGGGATGAGCACGCGGCAGCGGATGTGCGCGTCGCTCTTCGCCAGCACCTCCAGCCGGATGAGGCCGTTGTCGACGAGCACGGTGTCGCCGACGCGGATGTCCTTCACGAGGTCCTGGTAATTGACGTCCACGGAGCGGATCTCCTCGGCATTCTCGCGGCCGGCCCCGGGCTTGACGGTGAAGTCGAAGATCTCGCCGGGCTTGAGCTCCAGGGGGACCGAGACATCGCCGGTGCGGATTTCCGGGCCCTTGATGTCCATCATGATGGCGACCTCGCGGCCGAGCCGGGCGCTGACGGTGCGGATGCGGCGGATGACGTCACGCGTCCAGTCGTGCTTCGCGTGGGCCATGTTGAGGCGGACGATATTGGCGCCGGCGCCGATGATCTTCTCCAGCATGGCCTCGCTTTCCGTGGCGGGGCCGAGGGTGACGATGATTTTGGTGCGACGAAAGGTTTCGGACATGGTGTGGTTTAAAAATCGTGGACGGGGGTGCCGCCGCCGGGGGCGACGATGGAATAGGCGCACTGCAGCAGGGTCAGCGGCGCGGCGCAGGCCGCCTCGACGGCGGCGACCGTGTTGCAGTCGCGGCTGAGGTGGGCGAGGAAGACATGGCGCCAGTGCCGGGTGCCGACCGCCTCGATGAGTTCGCGGGCGTGCTGGTTGGACAGGTGCCCGTGCCGGCCGCTGATGCGCTGCTTCAGCGACCAGGGCCGCTTGGGATCGGCCTGGAGCAGCTCGGCGGAGTAGTTGGATTCGAGCACGACGACGTCGGCCGCGCGCAGGTGCTCGTGCACGTGCTGCGGGGCGTAGCCCAGGTCGGTGACCCAGGCCAGGCTGCGGCGCGGGGCGAACAGGTCGCCCTCGTTGCCGGACGTGAAGCGGAAACCGACCGGCTCATGGGCGTCGTGGGGCACGGAAAAACTGTGCACCTCGAGGTCGCGGTAGCGGAAGACGCTGCCGGTTTCGAAAATCTGCCAGTCGGGCTTGTGGGTCAGGCCGGCCTGGACCGCCCGGGCGGTGGCGGCGTTGGCAAAGACGCGGATGTGCGGGTGCCTTTTCAGGCCGTCGAGGGCGGCGGCGTGGTCGCCGTGCTCATGGGTGAGAAAGATGGCGTCGATATGTTCCAGGCTCTCCCCGATGGCCGCCAGCATGGTCCCGAGCTTGCGGGCGGAGAAGCCGGCATCGATCAGCACCCGCGCGCCCTCCGTCCGGAGGAGCGCGGCGTTGCCGGCACTGCCGCTGCCGAGAATGCAAAATCGCATGGCCATCGGTGGTCTGCATGCCCCCGCGTGGGGTGTGGCGCAATGGAAAATCCGGTCCGGATGAGGGCAATTAGCCCCCGTTTCTTTCTTCTTTCCTCTTTATCTTTCTCTTTCGTCAGGGATTCGGTTCGGTCCATCCTCGTTCTCGTTCTCGTTCTCGTTCTCGAAAAGAGCACGGTAAACGTCGAGAACGAGTACGAGAACGAGAACGAGTACGATGTTTCGGAGGGGATGGACCCTGACGAAAGAGAAAGATAAAGAGGAAAGAGAAAGAGTCGGAATTACCAATCGCACAAGGCGGCGATGCCGGCGGCGGAGCCGTCGCGGGTCCAGCCGTCGAGCTGGGCCTGGTCCTTGAGCTGCTGGCCGCGGGCGCGGGGCACGAGGGCGAAGGCGCTGGTGCACTCGGCGAGGCCGGTCATGTCGCCCCAGAGTTTCTCGAACTGCGCGACGGGATAGACGTCCTCCTGGCCCTCGCCCCAGCGCTTCTTGACCTCCTTGAGGGTGACGTAGGTGGGCATGCGGGCCGCGACGGCGCGGACGGCGGCGGCGGTTTTTTCCGGGTCGGCCAGATCGCCGCGGCCGAGACCGAAAAGGGTCAGGAGCCGGTCAATATCGATCCAGCAGGTGTTGGCGTTGTAATACGACAGCTTGAACTCGTCCTCCTCCTGCGGGAGCGCGAGCCCCTCGACCAGGCGGACGCGTCCGTCCACCCGGGCCAGGCCGCCGCCGTGGTCCTCGATGCGCTTGGCGATGACCTCCCAGCCGAGGGTGGCACCGGTGGAGCGGAACCAGCCGAGGACGGCGGGATCGGGCGTCGCCCCGAGGGTGTCGATGTTGTGCACGAGCAGGGTGCGGAGCTGCGGCTGCGCGGCGAGCAGGCGGGCGAGCACGCCGTTCTTCAGCAGGTTGGGCACCTCGAACCAGTGTCCGACCGGATGCAGGCACTGGCCGGGGAGGTTGTCGGTGTAATCGGCGGCCTCGCCGCGGTCACGGGCCCAGCCGGTGAGGGCGGCGCGCACGCTTTCGCGCACCTTTTCCTTCTGCTCGTCGAGGCGCTGCTGGGCGGTTTCCTGCCACGCGAAATGCAGGTCGCGCACGGCGGGCACGAGGCGCAGGCCGATGGAGCGGCCGGGGGAGAGCCAGACGTCCTTTTCCCAGCGCGCCCCGACCAGCGGTCGCAGGAACTTTTCGATGGGCTCGTGCGTGAGGTAGCTGGTGGTGAAGAGGTGGGGAATCCGCGCACCCGCGGTCCGCGCCGCCTGCCGCGTCTTGGCGAGGTGGACCTCGATGAAGTTGCGGTGGCGGCCGGCGAAGGCGGCGAAGGGATGCAGGCCCTTCACGACCCCGGCGCCCTGGGTCCAGCGGCTGCCGACGCCGGCGGCGTAGGAAACCACGGCCACTTCCCCGCGGCGCAGGGCGGCCTCGCCGTCGCGGCGGAATTCCGCCTGGTCCCCGGTGAGCCGGGTCAGGTCTTCCGCGCGGACGTCCTCGATGCGCGTCGTGGTCGGGAGCCGGTTGCTGGCCAGGCCGATGCGGCCGGCGCGCAGGTCGCTGCGGATCTGCTCATGCTGGGTGCGGTCAAATCCGTTGGCGGCGAGGAGCGCGTCGAGTTGGCGGGCGCTGTCCTGGCTGTGGGCCGCGGCCGGCAGCATCCGCTCGAGCAGGGACGGCAGGGCGGCGGTGAACGCGGGCCGGGTCTGGGCCGCGCGGGTGAACTGCTGGAGGTCGCCCCGCTCGCGGCCGGAGAGGTCGCGGGCCTCGCGCCGGAGGAGACCCGGGATGGACTGCCGGTAATAGCCGACCGGCAGGAGCGCGGCGGCGGCGGTGAGCAGCGTGGCGTTCGAGCCGGTTTCGTTGACGGCGAAATCGTAGACCACCGGGTCCATCGCGAAGGGCAGGGCGGTCTCCAGGTCGCGTTTGGCCTCGAGCATGATTTCCTGCAGGCGGGTCTGGGCGGCGGCGCGGCGTTCGGGCGCGAAGATGAAGCCCATGCCGCCGCCCGACATCCCGCCCAGCATCCAGAAGCCCCAGAAGTCGTCGCCGAAGTCGCGGCGGGCCCCGGCGATCAGGCGCTCGGTGTAGAGATTGGTGACCCAGGGGATGATCGTCTGCAGGGGCCCCGTGAAATTTTCCGTGAGGGCGCGCCCGAGGGCGCGGATGTCGCCGCGGCTCAGCAGGTCGAGGATCTGGTCGAGGGTCGCGATGGCACGCCGCCGGGCGGCCCACTCGGCGGCTCCGCGCAGGAGGTATTTTTCCGTCACCATCTCGAGGATGGGGCCGACGTTCTGGGCCATGCCGCCGTGGACGAGCACGAGCGATGCCTGCAGCTTGGCGCGGGCGGCGGGCGGCACGCGGTCGGGTCCGAGCAGGGTGTGCCTGGGCAGCAGGCAGCCGCGGCTGATGCCGTGCTCGGCGTCGCCGGGTTGCGCGGCCACGCCCTCGATGAGCTTGATCCCGGGCCAGAGGCCGCCGGAGTCCTGCCAGCCGCCGCCGGAGCCGCCGAGCCATTCGCCGAGGATCGCGCGGGCGGCGACGATGCGGCGCTCGCCCTCCTGCAACGGACCGGTGAGCGAGGTGATCTGCCGCGTGGCGCGCATGCACACGGCGATGAGCGCGCCGAGCAGGTTGGTGGAGACGGCGAGGCGGGAGCCCTTGGGGATGCGGTTGACGTTGCTGACCAGTTCGAAGCCGCGGCCGGGTCCGAAGCTGCGCCCGAGGAGGTCGGCGAGGCTGGTGCCGGAGCGCTCGATGCCCGGCGGCACGAGGCCGGCGGCGATCACGGCGGCCTTGAGCAGGCCGAGGTAGTCGCGGCCGAAATCAAACACCTCGTCGATGGCCCCGAGGCGGGCCTCCGCGCCGAGATCGACGCTGGCGAGCCGGATGACGGGCTCGTCAATGACGCGGAAGTAGGCCTCGACCGGCGGCTGCGGGGCGGCGTCGCGGCCGTGCACGCCGAGGTCGATGGAGACGTTGAGCACGCGGGCGCCCTCGGGGAAATCCATGCCGAGGAAGAAGATGTCGCTCCAGCCGCAGTGCGTGAGGTCCATGCGCACCGGCGTGGTCTCGCGGAGCAGCGGGAAGGGCGCGGCGGGGTCGGGCCGTTCGAGCAGTTCGGGCCGGACGCGCAACGGCTGGTCGAGCGGGTGGCCGAGCCGGAACATCCAGGCGTTGCCGCGCGTGGACCGGACCGTGCGGCGGACCTGGTCGGCCAGGGTCTGGAAGGCGAGGGCGTGGTACGCGGCGGCGAGGGCGCTCGAGAGCGTTTCGCTCGGACCCGCGGCGGCGGCGGCCTGCTGGAAGACGGCGATGGCTTCCTCGAAGCGGCGTTCCAGCAGATGGGTGTGGCCCAGGTGCGGGATCAGGCCGGAGCGGGGGAGTTCGGGGCGGGCCGGCAGGTGATAGCGGTGCAGCGCGCTGAGGAAGAACAGGGCGCGGACGCGGTGGTAGAGGTTGGTTTCCGATTTCCGGTAGGCGTCGAGCTCGGCGGCGGCGGCCTGCAGGGCGGCGAGCGATTGGCCCTGGCACCATTGTTCCACGGCGAGGTCCCGCAGCGCCGGATCGGTGCCGCCGATGATGTCGGTCAGATGGGTGGCCATGGCTCAGCGCGGGCGTTGAGCGAGCAGTTCGACCAGTTGGGTCAGCACCGGATCGCGGTCCCGGCCGGCGAGGGCCAGGGCGAACTGGGCGAAGAGCAGGCCGTAGGGGGCGCCGATGTCATAGCGCTGGCCGGCCACGGCGAAGGCCAGGTAGCGCCGCCGGGCGGCGAGGGCATGCAGGGCGGGGGAGAGGCTCAGCCGGCGGCCGGGGGCCGCGGCCAGCTGCTGGTCGAGCAGGCTGAAGATGTCGGCGTCGAGCACATGCATGCCGAAGAAGCACAGGAAAAATCCCGCCCGCAGGCCCGGCACGAGCAGTTCCTGCTCCGCGACGGTGGGCGTGGGTTTTTCCAGGACCGCCTCGACCTGGTAGAGCGGGAGATCGCCGCCGACCAGTTTGCCGCCGACCGCGCCGAAGGAGGTGAGCAGGTTTTCCCGGGTGGGCTGGACGGCGGAAACCGGGGTGTTCTGGGCCACGGCGATGTCGATCAGCTGGCGGGCGCAACTGACCGGGCCGGTGGCGACTGGAATATGGTCGCCAACCAGATGGAGGAACGGGGTGTCGCCGCAGAACTCGCGGCCGCTGAGCACCGCGTGGCCGTAGCCCCGCGGCTCCCTCTGCTCGGCAAAGCGCACCCGCGTGCGCAGGGGTCCGCAGGCCTCGGCGTAGGCCGGCTCGTCGCCCGGGCAGACCACGACGCAGAACTCCTCGATGCCGGCGCCGGCGGCCTCCTCCAGCAGGAGCTGCAGGGCGGACTTGGGTTCGCCCTGCGAGCCGATGAGGATTTGCAATGGCAGCTGGCGCTGTTGGGGATTGGCCGCGGTGATCAGGGCCTTGCGGATGTTCATGGGAGCGGGGTCCAGTCAGTGCCAGCGGCGCGCGGGGTTCAATTTGTTTCCAACGGCGCGGATGGCCCCTTCCTCTTATTCGTTCTCGTACTCGTACTCGTTCTCAACGCGCGGCGTGGGTGTTCGAGAACGAGAAAGAGAATGAGAACGATTCGGGCCGACGGACCACTGACGAAAGAGAAAGATAAAGACGAAAGAGAAAGATTGTGGGGGCGCGGGGCGGGGAAATAACCCGGGCCATGAGTTGACGCCGGGGCGCGGATGGCTTCGCTTGACCCTTCACATGCCCGCCAAGTCCAAACGCCGCCCCGCCTCCGTGCGCCCCCCGCGCGTGCTCGCGGGCACCGTGTGCATCACGCGGCAGGTGCATTTCAACGCGGCGCACCGGCTTTACAATCCGACGAAGAGCCTGGCCTGGAACCAAAGGCAGTACGGCCTGTGCACCAACCCGCACTGGCACGGGCACAACTACGTGCTCGAGGTCACGGTCAAGGGCCAGCCCGACCCGGTGACCGGCTACCTCATCGATCTCGCCGAGCTGAAGCGCATCCTCCACGCGGCGGTCGTGGACCGCTGCGACCACCGCAACCTCAACGAGGAGGTGGATTTCCTGCGCGACATCATCCCCTCCACCGAGAACCTCGTCATCGCCTTTTGGAACGAGATCGCGCCGCACATCCGGGCGGGCCGGCTGCACTGCGTGCGGCTCTACGAAACCCCGCGCAACTACGCCGAATACTTTGGTCCCGAGGCCAGCTAAGTCCGGTGCCACCCCACCGGGCCTACGGTTATCGTCCCAACCGCCTGGCCACCCACCCCGCATTAGAAAAACGACATGAAGAAGAAACAGATGTATCTCCACCGCTCGGCGGACGGGACCACCCCGAAGCTGAAGCGCGGCTATGACGCGAAGTTCCGCGTCTCCAACGCCTACCGCGCCTCGCTGCCCGACATGATGGAGTCGGCGCACGACGCCATCCACGGCGTCAACGTGCCGATCCAGCAGGTCGGCGTCTCGAATTTCAAGCTGCCCCTCAAGTTCCGCACCAAGCAGGGCAAGCTCCTCACGCTCGAGGCCAGCATCACCGGCACCGTGTCGCTCGAGGCCGAGTTGAAGGGCATCAACATGAGCCGCATCGTGCGCTCGTTCTACGACCACAAGGACGACGTGTTCACCGGCGAGTGGGTGGGCAAGATCCTCAAGGCCTACCTCCGCAAGGTGCAGAGCAAGGATGCGCGGCTGAAGATCAGTTTCTCGTACCCGATGATCCAGCGCAGCCTGCGCAGCGGGCTCGACGGGTACCAGTTCTACAAGGTCGCCTTCGAGGGCGTGATGACCCACGAGGGGCAGTACCGGCGGTTCATCCATTTTGATTTCGTGTATTCGTCGGCCTGCCCGTGCTCGGCGGAACTCAACGAGCATGCCCGCGAACAGCGCGGCGTGTACGGCGTGCCGCACTCGCAGCGCAGCAAGGCGCGCGTGACCATCGAGGAGGCGGAGGGGAAGAAGATCTGGATCGAGGACGTGCAGGCGCTCTGCCTGCGCGCGCTGCAGACCGAGACGCAGGTGATGGTGAAGCGCGAGGACGAGCAGGCCTTTGCCGAGCTCAACGGCGCGCACCTGAAGTTCGTCGAGGACGCCGCGCGCCTGCTCTACCGGGAGTTCGACGCCGACCGGCGCATCCGTGATTTCCGCATCGCCTGTTCGCACCTCGAGTCGCTGCACTCGCACGATGCCGTGAGCGTGATCTGCAAGGGCGTGAAGGGCGGCTTCACGGCCGACTTCATGGACTTCGGGTCGCTGCTGTGCTGAGGCGTTAAGCGCAAAGACGCGAAGGCGCGAAGGTCGGCCGCCAAGACGGATTCATTTGAAAAGGGGCTTCGCGTCTTCGCGTCTTTGCGCTCAACTCGTCCCATGGCCAAAACTGTCATTCTCATCACCGGGGCTTCGCAGGGGATTGGCGCGGCGATCGCGAAGACGTTTGCCCGCGAGGTGCGCGGGGTGCGGCTGGCGCTCGTGGCCCGCAATGTGCGGAACCTCAACCTGGTGGCCCGCGCCTGTGAAAAGCTGGGCGCCACGGCCGCCGGGTTTGCCTGCGATGTGGGCGACGCCGGGGCCGTCACGGCGATGGCCCATGCCGTCCGCAAGCGGTTCGGCCAGGTGGACGTGCTGATCAACAACGCCGGAGTGTTCCGCCCGGCTTCCTTTCTGGAGCTGAGCCCGGCGCAGTTCGATGCCCAGCTGACGGCGAACCTGCGCAGCGTCCTGCTGGTGTCGCAGGCCTTCGTGCCGGCCATGGTCGAGCGCGGCCGCGGCGATGTCTTCAACATGGGATCGATCGCCGGCCTGCAGGCCTACCCGGGAGGCGCGGCCTACTGCGCCGCCAAGTTCGGCGTGACCGGACTGACCAAGGTCATGCGCGAGGAACTCAAGACCAAGGGTGTCCGCGTGACCCTGGTGTGCCCGGGGGCGACGTTTTCACCCTCCTGGAGCGGCAGCGGCGTGCCCGAGCAACGGATGATGCCCGCCGGGGATGTGGCGCGGGCGTTCCTCGACATCTACCGGCTGAGCCGGCGGACCGTGGTCGAGGAAATCATCCTGCGGCCGCAGCTGGGGGATGTGTGAGGTTTGGACGGTTGTAGCAACAAGGGCGGGGATTCCGATCCCCGCCTGGGAGCGCGACCGCCCTCGGTCGCAATCGTTCGCCAAACCCCAGGGCAGGAGAAAGAGAACGATTAAGAGTACGAGAAAGATTGGATGCCAGCGTCGGAAAGTCCACGAAAGGCGGGGATCGGAATCCCCGCCCTACAATTTGTCGCCAGCCGGGTACTCCGGCGTGGCGCCGTGCCGGGTGGCGACCCATTCGCCGATGCGGCAGGCGCGGGCGAGGCTGGCGGCATCGGACAACTTTGACTCCATCAGGCTGATCACCAGCGCGGCGAGAAAGGCGTCGCCGGACCCCACGGTGTCGGCCACGGCCACCGGCCGGCCGGCCTCCCAATGCCATTGACCGGATCGCAGCAAACCGGCGCCGCGGGCCCCGGCCGTGATGCAGACGGTGGGACAACCGGTCCGGGCGGCGAGGGCGCGGGCGTCGGACTCTTCGCGGCCGGCGGATTCGGGTTGGTTGGCGACGAGTCGGGCGGCTTCGGCGGAATTGAGTTTCAGCAGGGTGGCGCCGGCGGCGAGGCGGAACACCAGGGCCGGGTCGTCATGGGGCGGACGCAAGTTGACGTCGAAGATCCGCCAGGCAGCGGCCGGCAGGGCCGCGAGCAGTTGGTGCAGGGCGGCGAGGTTGGCCGGGGAGCGCTGGGAAAGGGAGCCGTAGATCAGTCCGCCGGCGGCGTGCGCCCGGCGCAGCACCTCCTCGGTGAGCGTGATGCGGTCCCAGGCCACGTTGGTGACGATTTCGTACGAGGCATCTCCCCGGGCCGAGACGGTGGCGCGGACGTGACCCGTGGGCAGGTCGGGGTGGCGGGCAATGCCGGCGGTGTCCAGACCCCAGCCTTCCAGGCGCCGCCGCAACTCGTCTCCGAGCAGGTCGCTGCCCACGGCGGAAACCACCAGCACGCCGGTGCCCTGGCGGTGCAGGTGGTAGGCCACGTTGAACGGGGCGCCGCCGGGGAAAAGTCCCGCCGGCAGAAAGTCCCACAGGATCTCGCCGAAGCACAGCAGGGAGGGACGGGCGGCGGTCATGACAGGTCCCGGCAGGTTCAACGGAGCCGCGCCGGCCCGGCAACAAGATTGTTCAACGTCGGGCGGACCGGCGGAGGGTTTTGGGATTGTCGCCGCGGGTCGGGCGCGGCATCGCTAGCAGTGAATATCCCCATGAATACCCGCAAATTCCGTGTCGGCCTGATTGGTGGTGGCGGCATCGCCCAGGCCGTCCACATCCCCGGCTGGAAGAACCTCCCGGAAGTTGAGATTGTCGGCGTGGCCGACGTCTCCGAAGCCACGGCGAAGAAGGCCGCGGCCGCCGCGGGTGCGAAGCATGCCTTCACGGACTACCGCGACCTGCTGAATCTCGATCTCGATGCGGTGGACATCTGCACGCCCAACAAGGTGCACACGCCCGCCGCCCTCGCGGCGCTGAATTCGGGCCGGCATGTGCTGTGCGAGAAACCCCTCGCCGTCTCCACCGCCGAAGTGCGCCAGATGGGGCAGCTCGCGGACCGCAAAAAGCTCAAGCTCATGACCGCGCAGCACCAGCGCTTCACCGCGCCGGCGGTCGCCGCCAAGGCCTGGGTGGATGCCGGCCACCTCGGCGAGGCCTATCACGCCCGCGTGCGCGCGATGCGCCGCGCCTGGCTGCCGCCCGCGGCGGGGTTCATCGACGCCAAGCTCTCCGGCGGCGGTCCCTGCATGGACATCGGCGTGCATGCGCTCGATCTCTGCCTCTGGCTGATGGACTTCCCCAAACCCGTGCGCGTGTCGGGCGTCTCGCGCACCATGTTCGCGAAGGGCAAGGGCATCCCCAACCTGTGGGGCGAGTGGGACCGGAAGCGTTTCTCGGTCGAGGATTTCGCCGCCGGTTTCGTGCATTTCGACAACGGCGCCACCATGGTCCTGGAAGCGGCCTGGATGTGCCACCAGCCCGAGAACGAGGAGATGACCGCGCAGCTGTTCGGCACCAGGGGCGGGGTCAAGTGGCCGAACGCGGAATTCACCACCGTGATCAACGGCGTGCATGCGCAGGGTTCGCTGACGAATCCGACGGCCGTGCCGCACCCGCACTGGAACGAGATCGCGGCCTTCACCGACTGCGTGATCAATGACAAGCCCTCGCCCGTGCCGTGGACCGAGACGATCAAGGTCATCGGCATCCTCGAGGCGGTCTACCGGTCGCAGGAGAAGGGCCGCGAGGTGGCGGTGAAGGGTTGAGTGGCCCACTGCGAAGTCGCGGGGTGGTCGGGCAGATCCTCCCCGGTCCGGACTGCTGACCTCGTAGCGCGGTGCTTCAGCCCGCGCATGGACCGCAACGCCGGTAACTTGGCGTTGTCGAACCTGTGCCGGCTGAAGCCCGGCACTACGATATTCCAGCGAACCCTCGGCCCGCGCTCCCAGGGGCGACCGCAACGGCCGGGCGACCGTTAATCCGCCGGCATTTGGGTCATTCGCCCGGCTGCCAGGCCGGCTTTTCCCGTCTAATCTCCGCCCGGAGGCGGACTCTGTTCTTGTCACCGCGAAAGCGCCCCGCTTAACCCTTGCCGATGAAATACATTTTCGTGACGGGCGGAGTGGTTTCGTCGCTGGGCAAGGGCCTGACAGCGGCTTCGCTTGGCGCGCTGCTGGAAATGCGCGGCCTGACCGTGCGCATCCAGAAGTTCGACCCCTACCTGAACGTCGATCCCGGCACGATGAGCCCGTTCCAGCACGGCGAGGTGTATGTGCTGGAGGACGGGGCGGAGACCGATCTCGATCTCGGGCACTACGAGCGCTTCACGAGCGGCAAGCTCTCGCGGCTCAACAGCCTTTCGTCCGGGCAGATCTACGAGTCGGTGATCCAGAAGGAGCGCCGCGGCGACTACCTCGGCAAGACCGTGCAGGTGATCCCGCACGTGACCAACGAGATCAAGGAGCGCATCTACGCCGGCGGCAAGGATGCGGACATCCTCATCACCGAGATCGGCGGCACGACCGGCGACATCGAGGGCCTGCCGTTCCTGGAGGCGATGCGGCAGTTCGCCCTCGAGGTTGGGCCGAAGGACGTGGTCTTCATCCACGTCACGCTGGTGCCGTATCTCAACGCGGCCGGCGAACTGAAGACCAAGCCCACGCAGCAGTCCGTGGCCAAGCTCCGCGAGATCGGCATCCAGCCCGACATCCTCGTCTGCCGCACGGACCATCCGCTCGACCTCAGCCTGCGCGACAAGCTCTCGATGTTCTGCAACGTGCCGGTGAAGGCCGTGATCGAGTGCCGCGACGTGGCGCACTCCATCTACGAACTGCCGCTCGCCCTGCAGCAGGAGGGGCTGGACCAGCTGGTGATCGACCTTTTCGAGCTCAAGAACCCGCCGCCGGCGAAGAACATCTGGGAGCAGATGGTCGGCCGCATCCTCAATCCCGCGCACGAGGTCACCATCGGCGTCGTGGGCAAGTACATCGAGCTGCAGGACGCCTACAAGTCCGTGTACGAGTCCGTGACCCACGCCGGCATCGCCAACAATTGCCGCGTGAACATCGTGCGCATCGATGCCGAGGATCTGGAGAAGAAGGGCGGCCTGGCGGTCTTGAGGAAGCTCGACGGCATTCTGGTGCCGGGCGGCTTCGGCGACCGCGGCACGGAGGGCAAGATCGCCGCCGCGCGTTTCGCCCGGGAGCACAAGATCCCCTATTACGGCCTCTGCCTCGGCCTGCAGATCGCGGTCATCGAATTTGCCCGCAACGTGCTCAAGCTGAAGGGCGCGAACAGCACCGAGTTCGACCCGAATTCCGCGCACCCCGTCATCAACATGATGGAGGAGCAGAAGAAGATCATCGACAAGGGCGCGACCATGCGGCTCGGCAGCTATGAGTGCGCCCTGACGCCCGGCACGCATGCGCACAAGGCGTACAAGGCGGACAGCATCCGCGAGCGCCACCGCCACCGTTTCGAGGTGAACAACGCCTACGTCGGCCAGCTCCAGCGCGGCGGCATGGTCGTGAGCGGCATCAATCCCCGGCGCAACCTCGTGGAGATCGTCGAGCTGAAGGATCACCCGTGGTTCCTCGCGGTGCAGTTCCACCCGGAGTTCCAGTCGAAGCCCAACCGGGCGCATCCGCTCTTCGCCTCGTTCATCGCGGCGGCGCTCAACCTCAAGCGCAAGGGGGCCAAAGGCGTTAAGCGCAAAGGCGCAAAGCCGCGAAGGAAGGGCGCCAAGGGCTGAAGCGGGGGGGCTCCTCAATCCCAATCTATGTGGAAATCAGGAAAGCAGGAAAGAGCAGGCTTCCGGATGAGATTTCTGAGTGCGGATTCGGCGGTTTCCTGATTTCCTGAGTTCCACATTGATCCCGATCCCCTTCGCGACTTTGCGCCTTCGCGCCTAATCCATCATGCTCCACGATCCCGCCAGACTCACGGTCATCGCCGGTCCCTGCTCGCTGGAGAGCGAAGCGGTCTGCCGCGCGGTCGCGGAACAGCTGGTGGTGCTGCGCAATTCACAGCCGCAGCTGAACCTCGTGTTCAAGGGTTCATTCGACAAGGCCAACCGCACCTCCGCCGCCGGCCCGCGCGGCACGGGCCTGGAGGACGGGCTCAAGCTGCTGGCGCTCATCAAGCGCGACTACGGTTTTCCGGTGCTGACCGATGTGCATGAGCGCACGCAGGTCGCGGCCGTCGCGTCGGTCTGCGACATCCTGCAGATCCCGGCCTTCCTGTGCCGCCAGACCGATCTGCTGCTCGCCGCCGCGGCCACCGGCCGCATCGTCAACGTCAAGAAGGGCCAGTTTCTTTCTCCGCAGGAGATGGTGCATGTCACCGGCAAGCTCCGCGAGGGCAAGGCGGCCGAGATCTGGCAGACCGAGCGCGGCACGACCTTCGGCTACCAGAACCTCGTCGTGGACATGCGTTCGTTCGCCATCATGAAGCAGAACGGCTGCCCGACGATCTTCGACGCCACGCACAGCGTCCAATTGCCCGGCGCCGCCGGCGGCAAGAGCGGCGGCCAGCGCGAATTTGTGGCGCCGCTCGCGCAGGCGGCGCTCGCCGCGGGGGCGGACGGCCTGTTCATCGAGACACATCCCGACCCGGACAAGGCGATCTCGGACGGCCCCAACATGGTGCCGCTGGCCGGATTGACCGATCTGCTGGTGCGCTGCCTGGCCGTCTGGCAGGCCGTGCGGCGGTAAGTTTTGGCCGATGGGTGGGAGCCTGCTCGCAGGCGATGCCTTGGGGTGGACCAGCACTCCTTCAGCTGACGGCTGATTGCGACCGAGGGCGGTCGCGCTCCCATCCAAGCCATCGCCTGCGAGCAGGCTCCTACCTGCCGGGTGAGTGGCATTGACCGATGGCCGGCGCCAGCCAAGCTGACGGCACAACCACATGGAAACCTTCATCATCGATGTGCCCGTGCCCTCCATGGGTGCGACTGTCAGCGAACTGAACGTCATCATCATCAAGGTCGCTCCCGGTGACCGGGTCACCAAGGGCCAGCGCATGGCCGATCTGGAGAGCGACAAGTCGGCCTTTGAATTCGAGAGTCCCTGCGACGGCGTGATCCACGCCATCGCCGGCAAGCCGGGCCAGATCATGACGTCGGGCGACCTTTTCCTGCAGATCGAGACGAGCGACGAGAGCCTGCTGCATCTGAAATCGAAGAGTGCCGCCGCGGCGGCATCGGCGGCGCCGCCGCCGGCCGAGCATCCCAAGGCCGCGGGGGCGGTCGTATGGACGCCGAAGGCGACCAAACTGGCGCAGGAGGCCGGGCTGGATCCGGCCAAGATCACGGACATCGAGGCGACCGGCCCGGGCAACCGCGTGTCGAGCGAGGATGTCCAGCGCTACATCGCGAAGCGGAAGGGGTAGGATTGATGTAGGGCGGGGTTTCCGAACCCCGCCTGGGGGCGCGACCACCCTCGGTCGCAATCTATCCAAGCCGAGAAAGAGAAAGATAAAGAGAACGAGAAAGATTGGAATCTAGCACGAAGCTGAAAGGCGGGGTTCGGACCTGTCCTCCGTAGGCTCGGCGAGGGGGGAGACCCCGCCCTGGAATGGGGCAAATTGCTCGCTTCGTAGCGCGGGTCTTCAGCCCGCGCTCACCGCGCCACGCCGGCGGTATGGTTTTCCCCAACCAGTGCTGGCTGAAGCCAGCACTACGAATTGGACATTGGCGTCAAAGCCAGGCGGGGTGCGGACCTGCCCTACTTGGCTCTCTTCAGCGCTGGATTGGCGTGCGCACGCGGCTCGAGCGCGAGCAAGCTCGCGGCCTACGCGTTCTGCAGTTCGTAGCTCAGGATGCTGAGGGCATAGGTGGCGGCGGTCTCGCAGCGCAGGACGAGGGGGCCGAGCGTGATGAATTCAAAGCCGCAGGTCCTGGCGTGGCTCAATTCCGCGGGGGTGAAGTCACCCTCGGGTCCGACCAGCCAAAGCACCTTGCGCGGGAGCCGGCCATGCACGGACTGATACCCGGCCAGGACGGCCTTGAGCGAGCGGGCGCCGGGCTGGAGGCTGGCGATGAGCTTCAGGTCGTGGCCGCGGGCGGAATCCATGTAGGCCATGGCCTCCTGCACCGGCAGCACCTCGGGGACAAAGGGATTGCCGCACTGTTTCGCGGCCTCGAGGGCGGCGACCTGCCATTTCCCGATCTTCCGGTCCTGCCGTTCCCCGTCGAGGTGCACCTGCGTGCGTTCGCTCTCCAGCGGGACGATGCGGGCGGCGCCAATCTCGGTGGCCTTGCGCACGATGGCATCCATGTACTGGCCCTTGGGCAGGGCCTGGCCGAGGGTGATCTCATAGGCCAGCGGCGGCAGCTTCTGGCGGAAGCGGACCTTGAGGACGGCGGCGGCGCGGCGGTCGCCGGTGAGTTCGCAGATCCATTCGGTGCCCCGGCCGTCGAAGGCGACCACGGTGCTGCCCAGGCGCGCGCGGTTCACGGCCAGCAGGTGATGCGATTCCTCGGCGGAAAGGGTGATCTCGGCGGGTTCGGCGGTGGGGGGACTGCAGAAGGCGCGAAAGTCGGGCATGGCGGGATGAAAAAACAACGCGCGGCGGGCAGAGTCGAGGGTTGAAAACAGTAAGGGCGCCGGACCGGAGTCCGACGCCCTTGCCGACTTAAACTACAAACAATGAACTCCGAAAAGAACGGGTAACCAACAGGGAGAAAGACGCACCGGGGGCCGTTTCGTTCAAAATTCGGCGAAAAATGCGGGCGGTGGGGGCGACGCAGGGCTGTGTAGCTATGAGCGTGAGCGAGTGGATCACGCGCTGCGGACGTCGAACCGCCACTCGCTCACGCTCGTAGCTACACGGAATGTGCGACATGGGCGACGCGCATCGGAGTCTGTGACTGTAGGAGCGGCTTTATGCCGCGATGTTGCACTCCCAATCGCGGCGTAAAGCCGCTCCTACAGCGGGCCTGGCAGGGCGCAAAACAGCGCGGGACTTCAATCCGCGTTCACCGCGCCACACCGGCGGCATGGGTCTCACAAACCAGTGCTGGCTGAAGCCAGCACTACGAATTGGACTGGCGGCGGGTGGCGCGCCGGCGGCGGTAACCGAAGAGGGCGAGGCCGGCGGCGGTCAGGATGAGGCCGTAGGTGGAAGGCTCGGGGACGTTGGGCCGGATCCGGTCGGTGTATTCCTCCCAACCGGTTTCGTTGTTGGACCAGCCGTCGAAGGTGATCTGGTTCATCGGAATCGCGCCCTGCGCATCGATGCCGCGGACCGCGCCAGCCCAGGTCCCGGCGAGGAAGTAGTCGGTGGCCAGCTCCCAGTTGAGGATCGTGAGGGTCACCGTGGTGTTGGCAAAAATCAGATTGGTCGCGAAGAGGTTCGAGGACACCCCCGCGAAATCGATGATGGAGTTGCCGGTAATGACCAGGTCGGTGACCGACAGGTCGCTGTCATTCAGGACCAGGGTGCCGCCCGCAAGGGTCATGCTGCCGGTGTAGGTGATGTCGCTGCCGAGGGTCAGGTTGCCCAGGGCGGAGACCTCTAGGTTGCCGGAGCCGGTGATGGAACCGGAGAAGAGGGAGGCGCCGCCATCGGCCCCGAGGATCAGTTCGCCGGTGGTGCCAAGGTCGAGGAGGCCGGTGCCGTTGAGCGTCGAGACCGACTCGGAGAAGGTGCCCAGGGCGAGGCGGCCGTCGCTGTTGAGGGTGACGTCCGCGGCATCGGCCAGCTGGTTGCCGGCCTGGTAGACGAGATTGGCGGTGGCGGCCGCGCCGACGCCGTCGCCGACGATGACGGTGCCGCTGCTGGCGGCGTTGATGCCGTCGGTCTTGTTGAGGTTCACGGTGCCCTCGTCGATGGCGAGGTTGCCGGTGAAGGTGTTGGCTGACGTCCCGGAAAGGGTGAGGGTGCCGGTGCCCTGCTTGGTGAGGCTGCCGGCGCCGGTGCCGATGCCCCCGCTGATTTCGGAGTTGCCGGCGCCGGTGACAATCAGGTTGCGGCTGGCGGCGTTCACCCTGCCGCTGATGGTGAGATCGGTGGCGGCGGCCGAGCTGTCATTGACGGTGAAGGTGCGGTTGGCGGCGCCGAGGTTCAGGTCGGCGGTGACGAGGGCGCCGTTGGGATTGTTCGTCGCGTTGTAGGTGAGATTGCCGCCGAGGGTCAGCGTGCCGGTGGTGCCGGAGACGGTGGCCGTGGTGCCGGCGCCGCCGCCGCCGAGATTGAGCGCGCCGATGGTGTCCTTGCGGAAGTTGAGGTCCAGGGTGCCGGCGTAAACGTTGATCGTGCCGGTGGAGAATATGTCGCTCGCGCCGTAGGCCAGCGTGCCGCCGGAGACGCCCCCGGCCGTGCCGACATTGGTGGCGCCGGTGTGCAGGTTGAGTCCGCTGAGGGTGAGCGTGCCGGCGCCGGTCTTGGTGAGGCTGCCGGTGGTGGCGGTGCTGGCGCCGGTGATGGTGAGGTTGGCGCCGGCGTCGGTGACATCGATCGTGCCGGAGGAGCCGCCGGTGAGGGTAAAGCTGCGGTTGGTGCTCGCGGTGGCGCCGGTGTATTGCAGGGTGCCGCCGGAGAAGACCAGGCGGTTGGCGGTGCTGGCGGCCTGGCCGAGATTCCCAGCGACCCCGCCGTTGCCGATGGTCGCGACGGAAACCGTGCCGGCGTTGAAAGTCGTCACGCCGGTGTAGGTGTTGGTGCCCGAAAGCGTCAGCGTGCCGGTGCCCTGCTTGGTGAGTCCGCCGGTGCCGGTGGTGATATTGCCGCTGATGAGCGTGTTGCCGGCGCCGGTGACGATCAGGTTGCGATTGGTAGCGCTCACGTTGCCGCTGATGGTGAGATCGGTGGCGGCGGCCGAGCTGTCGTTGACCGTGAAAGTCCGGTTGGCACCGCCGAGGTTGAGGTTGCCGGAGATCGTGGCGCCATCGGCGTTGTTGGTGGCGTTATAGGTGAGATTGCCGCCGAGCGTGAGGGTGCCGGTGGTGCCGGTGATGTTGGCCGGCGGTGGCGCCGCCGCCCAGATTGAGCGCGCCGATGGTGTCGGTGCGGGTGTTGATGTCCAGGGTGCCGGCGTAAACATTGACTGTACCGGTCGCCAACGCGTTGTTCACACCATAAGCCAGCGTGCCGCCGGAGACGCCCCCGGCCGTACCGACATTGGTGGCGCCGGTGTGGAGATTGAGGCCGCTGAGGGTGAGGTGCGCCGCTGAGATGCGTGGTGGTGCTGGCGCCGGAAGATTGGGCGGCATTGGTGACATTGATCGTGCCGGAGGAGCCGCCGGTGAGGGTAAAGCTGCGGTTGGTGCTCGCGGTGGCGCCGGTGTATTGCAGGGTGCCGCCCGAGAAGACCAGGCGGTTGGCGGGGTTGGCGGCGTGGCCGAGATTGCCGGCGACCCCCCCGTTGCCGATGGTCGACACGGAAACCGTGCCCGCGGCGAAGGTCGTCACGCCCGTGTAGGTATTGGTGCCCGAAAGGGTCAGCGTGCCGGTGCCCTGCTTGGTGAGTCCGCCGGTGCCGGTGGCGATATTGCCGCTGATGAGCGTGTTGCCGGCGCCGGTGACGATCAGGTTGCGATTGGCGGCGCTCACGTTGCCGCTGATGGTGAGATCGGTGGCGGCGGCCGAGCTGTCGTTGACGGTGAAAGTGCGCCCGGCGCCGCCGAGGTTGAGGTTGCCGGAGATCGTGGCGCCGTCGGCGTTGTTGGTGGCGTTATAGGTGAGATTGCCGCCGAGCGTGAGGGTGCCGGTGGTGCCGGTGATGTTGGCCGTGGTGCCGGCGGCGCCGCCGCCCAGATTGAGCGCGCCGATGGTGTCGGTGCGGGTGTTGATGTCCAGGGTGCCGCCGAAGATGCTGACGGTGGTGCCCGGCAGCACGTGGTTGGCGCCGAGCACCAGCGTGCCGCCGTCGGCACCGCCGGTGGTGCCGATATTGGTGGTGCCGGAATAGGTGTTGGCGCCGGAAAGCGTCCAGGTGCCGCTGCCGGTCTTGGTCAGGCCGCCGGTGCCGCTGATGGCCTCGGCGATCAGGTTGTTGGCGTTGGTGCTGGTGCCGGACAGGGTCAGGAGGAAGCCGCCGTTGACAAAGCTGGCCAGGCTGCTGCCGAAGGAGAGCGCCCCGGTGCTGTTGCTGGTGAACGTCGTGGCTGCGCCGAGGGCGATCCCGAGGCCGGCGTTGTTGAAGGTCTGGGTGGTCGACGCGTTACTGACAATGCCGCCCGTACCCAGGGTGAGGATCCGGGTGCCGCCTGAGCCGGTGAAGGTCCACCCGGCGGTGCCCGAGGTGAATTCCAGTCCGTTGATGGAACGGCTGGCGGTCAGGTTCGGATTGGCGGTGACCGATACGGCCTGAAAAGAGCCGATATCCGTCACGATGCTGTTGGCGGGGGCGACACTCCCGACCCAATTGGATCCCGTGCTGAAGGTGGTGCCGACATTGGCCCAGACAATGGTGGCGGCGCGGACGGTCGGGAGAGTGCCGGCGGAGAGGAACCACAGACACGCCACCGCCGTGACGACCCGCCCTAACAGGCCGTATCGGTCACCGTGTGCTGTGTGGGTTTGATGCAATGTGCGTCAATGCGACGGGCTGGTTGTTTAAATGCGGTTCTGCGACCGGGATGATAACAATCTTTTGGGCCTGAATGCCATCATTTATTGCCATCTGATGTCGTCAAAACCTATTGGCTTGCCGGAGGGCTGGTTACGTGCGTCCAAAAATTGAGCCTGCGGGGGGGCCTCGCCTCGGGCCGGCGGTCCACGCCAAGACTGCGAGGGCATTGCCCCAGGCTGCTATGTTGGCGCGCCGTTGGTCGGCGGTGCGACAAGAATTGCGGAGTATTTCCCGGGGAAAGTGATACACTTGGGGCAGCTCAACCAGGGACAGCCATGAAAAACAAAACTGGTCAGACAGCGTTGAAGTTCGTTACGCCTCCCGCCGGTACGCAGACGACAAGCGAGAGGCTGGCAATGGCGGCCAGCAGCATTCCGTCATTCCATGTTCCGCAATGGGCGATGAAGCATGACAAGCGCGCGGATCTGGCCCCGGGTCTGGCGTGGCAACGCCTGCGTGCGCGGCAAATGCAGCCGCGCACGGCGGTGGACTCGCATGTGCGCACCCGCCGGCGTCCGCAGGAGACGTGAGGCCCGGCAATTCTGCGCAGTGCGGGACTGGGCCGGGGCATTGAGACTTAGAGGCGAGGATGGGGCGGATTGGCATTGCCCGGTTTCCGGGCGCGGCAATGTGCCGACCTGTCGGGGACAGGCTTCGCCGATTTTTCCGTCTGGCCTGCCCCTGACTGGCAATTACGCTTTGCAGACTTCAGCCCCCAATAACCACTGACGATTCGCCCATCCATGAAATCCATGTCCCGGTATGTCCTCCCCGTGTTGATCCTGGTTGCGTTCGTGGGCAGCAGCCCGGTGGCGCAGGCGCGCAAGAAGCTGAGCCCTGACGAGCAGCGGGCGGCGATTCAGAAGATGCACGACGAGGTGCTGGACGAACTCTATGAACTGCAGCCCGGCGCCAAGGCCAAGATCAGGAAGTCGGTGGGCTACGCCGTGTTTTCCAACGTGGGCATCAACCTTGTCATCGCCAGTTTCGCCGGCGGCCATGGGATCGTGGTGGAGAAGGGGATGATCAGCGACACCGAGACCTATATGAAGATGGGTTCCGCCGGCCTCGGCCTCGGCCTGGGCGTGAAGGATTTTCGCGGCGTGTTTGTGTTCTACGAAAAGGCCAAGCTGCGGAGCTTCATCGAGAAGGGCTGGGACTTCAGCGCGCAGGCCGACGCCGCGGCCAAGTCCGGCGAAAAAGGCGGCTCGGCCGCTGGCGCCGGCAATCTGGCCGAGGGCGTCGAGGTCTTCCAGATCACCAAGAACGGCCTCGCCCTCCAGGCCACCCTGCAGGGCACGAAATATTGGAAGGACCGCGACCTGAACTGACGCCGGCCGGCGCCTGATGCAGGCGGCGAAGGAGGAGTCCCGCCCTGCGCGTGGGTGCTGCCGTGGCGTTCGGCTCCAAGCGCGACTGAGAGATGCTGGACCGCCCGCGCGACGATTTTCCCGATAAGCTTTTAGCCCGGCATCATTGGCTTTGCCCCGGGAATGCCCGGTCTTGAATCGGAGGCATGGGCTCAAGGGGAATTGATTGTTGAAACCATCCGGCGCCGGCCGGTCCCGCGGATACCCCTGACTGAAATTTGTTTTTGGCCCGAGACCGTGGAGCGGTGGGAACGCGAAGGGCTGCCGCGTTCCTGTAACCTTCACGAGCATTTCGGCCTGGATCGCATCGGCATCTATGGACCGGACCTCTCGCCGCGCCGGCCGCGGCGGGTGGTCGGCGATGACGCCGACACCGTGGTGCAGGTTGATGAATGGGGTCGGACGGTGCAGAGCTTGAAGCAAACCACGGCGACGCCGGTGAACCTGGCCTATGGCGTTCCGGACGTGACATACTTGGCCGCCTACATGGAGCAATATGCTGCGCTGGACCACCGGGTCATCGATCCCGCGCAGTTGCAGGAGTACCGGCAGTGCCGCGAGGCCGGTGACTTCACGGCCGTGTCGCCCATGGAGCCGGCCTGGTTCGTGATCGAATATCTGCTGGGCTTCGAGGAGGGGCTCATGGCCTTTCTCTCCCATCCGCAGGAAGTCAGTCGCGCCATGCACCGGTTCATGGACTACAGTCTGAGGCACCTGCGATGGCTGATTGATGAGCAGGGGCTGCGGTTCGACGCCCTGTGGTTCTTTGCCGACCTGTGCTTCAAGAACGGCATGCTGCTGCCGCCGGCGGTCTACCGTGAACTGGTCCTGCCGCTGCATCGCGCCTACCGGCAGTTCTGCGATGAGCATGAGCTCCTATTCATGCTGCACTGCGACGGGGATGTGCGTGATTTCATGCCGCTGGTCGTGGAGGCGGGCTTTGATGTCATTCAACCCCTGGAAGCTAGGGCGGGTAATGATATCCGACTACTGAAGCCGCAGTGGGGTGACCGGATCACGATGATGGGCAACATAAATGCCGACATGATCGCCAATGGCGGCGAGGAGCAGATCCGCCACGAGGTCGTATCAAAATTGGACGCCGCCATGCAGCGCGGTGGATACATCTACCACATCGACCATTCCGTCCCGCCTACGATCAGCCTCGCGAACTATTCACTGCTGATCCGTTTGTTGAAGGAGAACGGCGTCTATCGCTGAGCCAGGCAAAGTATGACTGGAGAGAAATTGGTGCCGGATACGATCAGGGAGGCAAAGTGTCGGCATTTCTGACGTTATCGCGGGAAGGTGACGCATAAGCAGAACTTAACGGGGAAAATGAAACCCCTAAGTTAAGTTGCACAAGTTAAATGGGATTCAAAGACCCTGAGAATGGTAAATTGGAATGACCGATGCTGGTATATAAGGCAGTCCGCACGATATCGGCTGAATTGTTCTAACCTTCGATCCCATGAATATCTCAATCCTCAGGAAATCACTCGCGATCGGCACGGTTCTCATGGCCGGGCTCTGCAGCACAGCCATTGGCGGATCGGTTCTGTTCGAAGGCGATTACGCGCCGCAAAATTGGTCCACCGCCTTCTTCAATGCCGGTTGGTTGCCGCTTAACTCCCAGACCATTACGCCCTCATCCGGTGATGCCTCGACCGTCACGTTTGGATGGGACTATGGCTATTATGGAAATGGCGGCGCGGGTTTTGGGAATACCTTCACATTCTTCACGACCGCGACCGGCAACGACGTACTGTCATTCCACTGGGTGGATAATGCCTTTGCTGCCTGGCACATGGCGAGCCAGACCGCGGTCGCGTTCTACAATGATCAGTTCGGTTATCACAGCATCGACCTCGGGTGGAATACAAGCGGTGACGCGACCATGACGGTGGCGAGCGGCTACACGTTTGGTTTTTCCGATCACCAGCGGGCGGTAAGACCTCGCCCGACAGCCCACCCTCCGGCACGTTGGAGTGACGTCCCCCAACAACGTCCCGACGGTGGTGCACCACCACGGGGCCCGCTGGGTTGGCCCCCCGTCGGTGTCGCGGCGCCCCCCGCCCGGGCGCGCTGGAATATCATTCCAGTCTCTCGCGGGCCCGGATCGGACCTGCCAAATTGCCGTTGAATCGCCCCGGCAATCTCCGAACTCCGATCTCCGATCTCCGATTTGGTGAACCGCGCCGCGGTTCACCAAATCTCTTCGCCGCGGTCGAAGACACCGGTCAGCGCGGCTTCCCAGGCGGCGGGATCGCGCTTTTTCAGGATTTCGCCGGCGGTGGCAAAGGAGAGCCAGGCCAGGCCGGAGGCGAAGTCGTTCGCGCGCAGCCCGTAGTAGAGCTTGCCGGCGTCGGTGGCCATGAAGCGGAGCTGCTTGGCGGCGACGGACTCGACCCAGGCGCAATTGTCGACCCCGCGGGCGGCCTCGAGCAACAGCCAGGCGAGCGCGGGTTCATAGATGCGGTAATGGTCGTCGCGTGGATGCTCGAAGGCGCCGTCAGCAAGCTGGTTCTGGTGGTGCCAGTCGAGGAACTCGGCGTGGCGCGCCACGAGCCGTTCCCAGATGGTGTGGCCCAACGGCTGCTGCGCGGCGGCGAATTCGACCTTCTCCAGGTTGGGCGCCTGGGCGGGGACGATCTCGGCGGGCCCGGCCTGCTGGCTGAACTGGATCACGTTCTGCAGCGGCCCCTGCAGGCGCGAGCGCATCTGGGGGCTCGCCAGGGCGGCGACCACCCCCTCCGACGAGTAGATGAGGATCTGCTGCGGCCCGGCGTGGGTCCACTCCTTGAAATAGGTGTCCTTGTAGTCGAAGGTCGCCAGGTACTCGATCATCGGCACGGCGGCGTCGAAGTACTGCGTCTCACCGGTGATGGTCGCGTAGGTGATGAGGCTCTTGGCGAAGAGCGAGTCGGCGCACCAGTATTCCGTGCTGCCGGGACCGTCGGGCCGGTGGCGGAAGATGCCGCCGCCCATGACGCCCCGGTCGGTGCGGTAGTTTTTCAGGCAGTGGTCGAGGAAGACCTTGAGGCTGGCGAGGACCTTGGGGTTCTCGGGCAGGTGCGGGAAGCGGAGCACGCCCTCGAGCATGCCGTTGGCGGTCGAGGAACAGTCCGCGACGCAGGAGCAGTTGGGCACGCCATGCTCGTCGCGATTGTAGCCGTAACCCATGTCGTACATCTCGGGCCAGTGCACGCCCTGGTAGCGCATCTGCCGCTCGTTGAAGCGGCGGCAGATCGCGGTCATGCGCGCATCGTCCAGCAGCGGCATGGTCCGCGCCGCCGCCATGACGACATAGGCCTCCTCGAAGCAGGCCTGCATCGGATGCGCCGCGCCCGGGCTCGCGATGATATGGTGTGAGAAGTAATTCCAGTGCTTGACCAGCCCGCGGGCGGTGACGTTGAAGTCGAGTTGTGGCATGGGAGGAGGGGGGATGAAACCGGAGAGCGGAGACCGGAAACCGGAAAGGGAGACCTGAGACCGGGAGTTGATCTGAAGCTGGTTCGGAAATCTTAGGTTTCAGGTCTCGATTTCCGTTATCCGGTTTCCGGTTTCCCCGATCCGGTTTCAGGTTTCACCACATATCTTCGCCGCGGTCGAAGACGCCGGCGAGCGCGGCGGTCCAGGCGGCGGGGTCGCGTTTCTTCAGGATTTCGCCGGCGGTGGCGAAGGAGAGGAAGGCCATGCCGGAGGCAAAATCGTTGGCGTAGAGCCCGTAGTAGAGCTTGCCGCCGTTGGTGGCCATGAAGCGGAGTTGCTTGGCGGCGATGGACTCGAGCCAGGCGTTGCCCTCGGTGCGCACGGCGGCGTCGAGGAGGAGGCCGGCGACCAGCGGCTCGTAGCAGCGGAAATGGTCGTTGGCGGGATGCTCGAACGAGCCGTCGGCCATCTGGTTCTGGTGGAACCAGTCGTTGAACTCGGCGAACCGTGCGACCAGCCGCGACCAGATCGTGTCGCCCAGGGTCTGGTGCGTGGCCGCAAGCTCGACCTTCTCGAGGTTGGGTGCCTGCGCAGGGACAACCACCTCGGGCCCGGCCGGCTTGCTGTACTGGATCACGTTCCGCAGCGGCACTTGCAGGCGTTTTTTCATCTCGGGACTGGCGAGCGCGGCGATGAGGCCCTCGGCCGTGTAGATCAGAATCTGCTGCGGCGCGCTCTTCGACCATTCCTCCCAGAGGGTCTGCTTGTAGTTGTAGGTGCTGATGTATTCCACCAGCGGCACGGCGGCGTCGTAGTATTTCGTCTCGCCCGTGATCGAGGCGTAGCGGATCAGCGTCGCGGCAAAGAGCGCGTTGGCGCACCAGTACTCCTCCATGCCGGCCGGGTTGACCTTGTGGTTGAGCACGCCGACGCCCATGACGCCCTTGTTGGTGAGGTACTTTTCGAGGCAGTGGTCGATGAAGCGTTTGACGCTGGCCAGGACCTCCTGGTTTTCCGGCAGGTGGGGAAAGCAGCGCACGCCTTCCAGGATGCCGTTGGCGGTGGAGGCGTTGTCGGCGACGCAGGAGCAGTTGACCATGCCCTTGGCGTCGGTGTTGTAGCCGTAGCCCATGTCGTACATGTCGGGCCAGTGCACGCCCTGGTACTGCATCTGGCGCTTGTTGAAGCGGCGGCAGATGGCGGTCATGCGCGCATCCTCCAGCAGGTCCATCGCGCGGGCGGCGCCGCTGACGACATAGGACTCCTCGAAGCAGGCCTGCATCGGATGGGCCATGCCCGGGCTCGCGATGATGTGATGCGAGAAATAGTTCCAGAGTTTGACCAGCCCGCGGGCGGTGACATTGGGGTCGAGTTGCATAGGGAAAAGAGCGGGGAATTCCGCAGGTCCTCCGTATTCGGTGGCCGGCAGGAGGGGTCAATTACTTTGGAATACTACCAGTATGGATAGATCAACCTTCACTTCGTCCCGTTGGGCAACCGGTCATGAATACACGTCCCGGCAGAATCGACGACGCGGGCTCAAGGTCGGGCGAGGCGTCCCCGCCGAGCCGGTTGACCATTCGCCGGGGGGCGGCTCACCGGGGACGGTTCGCCCTACCTCAGGCACCTCAGACGAGCCTCAACCGTGACTGCAAGCAGGCTCCTACCTTGAATGGCGGAGCTTGCTCCGGCGGTGTCTACCGTGCTCGCTTCCTGCCAAACCCGATTTGCGCCATGGCTTCCAAATTTGTTTTTCAAGGCACCCGGCTGCGTCTGAGCACCGATTTCGACGGCGGGGGGCTGGCCAAGGTGGTCGAGGCCGAACCCGACGTGCTGGATTGCTGGCCCTACCTGGAGGATGAATACCGCGACGGCTTCATCTCCCTGCGCAGCCTGGACGGCGCGGGCGACCGGCGCGACGGGGCGAACTACAGTTTTCTGTTCCGCCTGGACGGCTGCCGGGACCGGAAGATCACGCTCCGGATTCATGTGCTCCACGAGCGCTGCAAGGCGGACGACGTGTCGGTGGTGTATGCCAATCCGGACTTCCCCGTGATCAGCTACGACGGCGACAGCTGGGCGCGGACCCCGCAAAAGCACCTCCTCGGCGGCGACGGACTGGCGGATGAAAAGATCATCGAGGTCGAACACACCTTCAGTCAGGACACCGTCTGGATTTCCTATCAGTATCCCTACACGAACGATCGCTTGCGCCGCGTCGCGCAGCGCATCGGATCCTCGCCCTTCTGCCGGGTGGAGGTGGCCGGGCGATCCACGGAAGGGCGCGACATCCCGCTGATCAGCCTCACCGATCCCGCGGTTCCGCTGCGGGCCAAGCAGGTGGCGTGGTTCACCGGACTCCAGCACTGTGCGGAGCTGGGGGCGGGGTGGGGGTTTGAGGGCATGGCGGAGTTCCTGATCTCCGATGCGCCGTTGGCGGCCGAGGCGCGGCGCAAGTTTGAGTTCAAATTCATCCCGATCGTGAACGTGGATGCCGTGGCCGAGGGGCGGGGGAGGATTCACCGCTCGGGCCGGAACCTCAACCGCGAGTGGGAGCGGCCCGACCCCGTCTGCGACATCGGCACGATCCGGCAGACACTCGATGCCTGGCGGGCGCAGGGGCACCCCGTCAGCACCTTCGTGGATCTGCACGGCTTCTCGACCGTGGACGGCAAGTGGTTCGCCCCCGTGCTGCCACTCGAGAATTTCAGCGCGGATCAGGCCCGGCGCTACGAGCAACTGCTCGCGGCCATCAAGCGGCAGCTGCCCGGGATGCAGTATGATCCGTTTCCCTCCGTGGGTTTGGCGGCCGGCGCGGCCGTGCGGACCTATGGGGCGCTTGGCCTCAGCATTGATGGGTGGATCTACAAGGGTCCCGCCCCGACGGCCCCGGATCTGTCCTCCTACTACACCAGCGGCCGCCAGGTTCTGCCCCTGGCGGAGATCCAGGCCGCGGGCGCAAGGATCGTGCAGGCCTGGGTGGATTTCGCGGGCAGCCAAGAGCGTGAACTGTAGGAGCGGCTTTACGCCGCGACCGTGAGCGCCACATCGCGGCATAAAGCCGCTCCTACAATTGGACCGCAGCACCGGCTGAATGGGCGATAAACCCGCTAGAGTTCTTACCATGTGGGGCCGGGCATGGTTTTCCCGGGCCGGGTCATGAATTCCTTTTTTGTCCGGACCATTTGGGCGGTGACGACTTTGCTTTGCCTGCTGCCGGCCTGGTCGGCGGTGGCCGATGCCGGGGTTTCTTCGGAGGACCTGAGCCAGCCGATCAGGCCGGGCGAGCCCGGTCAGGCTCCGTTTTGGAACGGGCACTCCCGGCGTTTCATCTGGGCGCCCGCCTTTGAATTTGGGGAGGTGCCCGCCGCCACGGCCTATCGTTTCACTGTGACCATGTCCGCCAGTGGCCAGGTTTTCACCTTCATGGCGGACAAGCCCTGGCGTTCGCTTTCTCCAGTCTGGAACCAACTGCCCGCGGGCAAGGCAGTGCTGAAGGTCGAGGCGATGGGTGCGAAAGGTCCGGTGCCGGTGGGTGAGCGCGCATTCGTGAAGAGCCCGGCCTTTGCCGGCGTCACGCAGCCGCCGGCCTACCCGTATGCGGAGAGCGGACTCCGCGGATTGCGCGATCTGCTCCGGCAACGCAAGGTCGCCTCATGGCTGGAGGAGGGCCGGCCCGATGTGCACTATCCCAAGTGGATTTATCCCGGCATGATGGCGTCGGCGACCGTGCAGGGCATGGTCACGCTGGCCCGGCACACTGCCGACGAAAAAGAAAAGGCCGCGGCCCTGCTCGTGGCGCACCGGGCGGCGGAATTTCTGATGACCCTGCGCGAGCCCGCGGGCGCGCCGCTCGCCGGTTGGCCGCGAACCTACTGGGACGGGGCGCAGGCTGACATTCAACCCGGGTTTCATGACCAGATCATGAGCCCCGGTCCACCGGAGGCGGCCCGCGCCTACCTGGACCTTTACGATCTCACCGGGGAACCGGCCTATCTCGGTTTTGCCACCGGCGTGGCCGACACCCTCGTGCGCTGTCAGCTGGACAACGGCACCTGGCCCCTGTGGCTGGAACGCGCCACCGGCCGGGCGAAGGAACCTGGCCTGGTCGTGCCGGTGGCCGCCCTGCGGCTCTTCAACCGCCTGATCAGCCAGCACGGGCTTCTTGCCTATGTTCCGGCCCGCGACCGGGCGATGCGTTTTTGTATCGAGGGTCCGTTGGCCACGATGCGCTGGGATGCGCAATTTGAGGACACCCGCCCCAAGGCCGCCTACCGCAACCAATCGCATCGCGAGCCGGCGCTGCTGGCGGTGATGCTGTTCGAGCGGAACAGCCCCGGGGACATCGCCCGCGCGGAGGAGCTCCTGCGCTTTGTCGAGGACGGCTTTGTGGTCTGGGCGCCGACAGACGCCGTGACCCGGGAGCCGCTGTTCAAACCCGGCAGCCGCTGGAGCGGCCTCGATCCTGATTTCGGACTGGACTGGTTTTTGCCGGCCGCAGTGGAGCAATACGCCTTTTTCACTCCGATCAACGCCTCTTGCGCCGACCTGATCGACGCCTGGATGGCGGGCTACAAGGCCACCGGCCGGCGCGACTATCTCGCCAAATCCGTCGCCCTGGCCAACACCCTCACCATCGCCCAGCGCTATTTCGGGGCGGCGAGATTCCGACCCACCTGCGCCAGGTGCAGCCGGAGCTGAACTGGTTGAACTGCTCGGTCGAGGCCGCCTGCACGCTCCTGCGGCACGCCGCCGAACTGGAGTCCTTTGGGACAGCCAGCCGTGCCGACTGAGATGCCAAAACCATAACTTCCTGAAAGTCACGGCTCGCTCCGGCCAGTGGCGTGGCGCAAATTTAAAGTCTGGGCAAATCATGAGAAGAATTTCCATCATAGCATGCGCGGTTCTTCTCGTAATTGGTGCCGGGCTGGTAGCATACCATCGTCAGATTCGCGATCTGGTGTGTCGGGAAATGGACCCCAAGCTCCACTACGTCACGATACATGCTCAAGGCAGATCCTGGGTTTTATCACCAGAAGCGCATCGAAGTAGATGGTTATTGGCGATATGGATGGGAGGAGGCCTATTTGTATCCTTCACAGGAGAAGGTCGGACATTACGAAGAAAGCATCGCTATTGATATAACACCGGCGCTTGCCATGGACGCAGAGCAATTCAGTGAACGGCGCATCATAGTGTCCGGGAGGTTCATTTCGCACACCCTGTATCCAAATCTCGCGCCAAAGATTTTGGGTAGAATTGATCTGGTTGAAAAGTGAGCTAAGACACTCGACACACTCTAGTCGGTAAACCCGCACACCCGATCAGCGTGAATTTTATCAGCCACACAACCAACCTCACAGGAATTGAACCCCATGTCCAAACCCACCGAACTCGAGATCCGCGATGCCGCAATGCCCAAGGACCGGGAGGCGATCGGGCGGTTGTGGCTGGAGTATCTCACCTGGGGCAACGACGAGATGCAGGCGCGCCACGGGGTGCATCCCCATTCGCCGCGGGAGGCCGTGGCGCAGGACTTGGCGGCCATCGCCAAATTCCTGCCGCCCGAAGGCCGGCTGCTGCTCGCGTGCGTCGAGGGGCGCCCCTGCGGGATTGGTTGCCTGCGCCGGATCGGGCCAGGGCTCGGTGAAATCAAACGCATGTACGTGGAGCCGCTGTTTCGCCGCGTCGGAGCCGGCCGGGCCTTGCTCCAGCAGCTCATTCGTGCGGCCGATGAAGCGGGGTACCAGCGCGTGCGGCTCGACAGTCCCAGCTTCATGACGGCGGCCCACGCGCTCTACCGGAGCTGCGGTTTCGTTGACATCGAACCCTACGCGGAGAGCGAGATCCCGGACGAGTTCAAGGCCTACCTGGTCTTTATGG